>JBAXTN010000030.1:0-33971 GCA_037130175.1 bacterium
AAACCTTTTCAGCATTCGCATCATGAACATCTGAAGCTGCAATGAGCTTTTCGACGATGACTTCCATTTCTTCATCCGTTCCTAGTGCTGGTGAGACTTTGATGTTTGGATTTGTGGTTGAATAGAGTTTCATAACCACACACTAGACCGATCTTGAAGTTCATCTATGGGGTGTAACCCTTCCCTCATGGCAAGATTCTCAGCAGCGAGATGATGCGCCAGTCGTTGATCAATGAGTTGGGGATGGCATCCGCTTTGTGGTTCTGATTTTGTGGCAGAAGAGCTATAGAGTCTTCAATCCCCATACTCATGAGCACCTACATTTTCAAAAATGATCAGCAACTTGGTCCTTTTGACGATGCTGCGATTCTTTCTGCGCTGAAGGAAAAGACATATTCCTACGATGATTGGGCATGGAGGGAAGGTTGGGAGGAGTGGAAAGCGCTCCGCAGCATCTTTCCAGAGCCACCCGGAGAGATCACGATCGAGGTGGAAAAACTTCCGAAGATGAGAATCAGCCCAATTGTCTATGCAGTGATCGGAGCGATCCTGCTCATTGCTGTTTATGTCGCGTCACCCTACTGCACCCTGTGGAGACTCAAATCAGCCCTCTCTTCGAATGACCGTTCCGGCATTGAATCATTGATTGATTTCCCCTCGGTCAGGGAATCGCTGAAGGATCAGATTGGCAATCAACTCTCCGTTCAGTTAGGCGAGGACAAAGAGAGGCAAAATAACCCGCTGACCTTGATGGCTCAGGCATTTGCTCCGGCATTGATCAATGGTCTGGTCGATAATTTTGTCACTCCGAGCGGCATCGTTTCCTTCATCGGAAAATCGCACGGGACAGTGAAGCTTTCGGATCCCTCATTCAGTGGAGTGATGGATAGTTCGATCGACTGGTCCCGGACATCGCGTGGTTTTTTTACTGGCCCGACTGAGTTTGCTGCTGAAGTGAATGGGATAAAGCTCCATTTGCGCTTCATGGGGACTGGTTGGAAGGTTGCCAGTATGGGAATCAAACTTGGTAACTGATACCAAGCACCATCAGGTATCACACTTCAGGGCTGGTTCTTTAACTGTGATATTTTCCAGTCCGTGTTGGGTTCCGTTTTGTGGAGGCCATTACATGGCCACAATCCAAGCGACGCGTTACTGCTAGGCGCCCTATGCCGACACAAGTTACGGGAGATCACCTGTACCTCTCTACCTACATCATCTTCCTAATAAGTTCCTGGACGATCGAGTTAGGAAACCGACGCCTAGGCGTGATGGCGTAGAAATTCTTTTTGATCTGAGGAAAACGATGTTTTTCAACTAAGAGGCCTTTCTTAAGTTC
The DNA here is from genome assembly GCA_037130175.1 of bacterium. Taxonomy (GTDB): domain Bacteria; phylum Verrucomicrobiota; class Verrucomicrobiia; order Chthoniobacterales; family UBA6821; genus UBA6821. Next base: position 1,340 of record JBAXTN010000030.1, read on the forward strand.
ATCCCTCACGACAATCGGCGGAACCAGAGTCAGTGCGTCGGCAGTCGTCGCCAGAAGCCTGAGCATGGCCATGTCATCGACTTCGGCGGCAATAATGGGACGAACTCCAGCCTGCTCCATCAACAGATCAAAACCTGCTCGAATATTGCTCTCCAGACTTGGAAGTATCAACGGCGTTGAAAGAAGATCCTCCGGGAAGCGAAATTTCTTTGATCCTTTCGATTTTTTACCAACCAGGCTGACAGGCTGTTCATCAAGTAGTTGGCAGTGCCAACCTGTCTGGGAGTCACGCTTTACCGGGAGATTTGAGAGGATGAGATCCAGAGTGTGGGTTTCCAATTGGGTCAGGAGATCATTGAGTCCTCCAGAGCGCAGCACCAGTTCGACATCGTCCCTATGGAATAGAGGTTGAAGAAACTGAAGCTGAAAATTCCGTGACATGGTGGAAACGGCACCGATTCTCACAATCTGCCTGGCGTCGACGGTTTTGTTCCTGAGACAATCCATCAGTTCCTCACCCGTCTTGAAGATGGATTCTGCGTAATCAAGCACGAGCCGGCCCGCTTCAGTGAGAACGAGAGTTTTGTGATCACGGCTGAAGAGAGCATCGCCAAGGCTTTCCTCCAGCTTTCGAAGTTGGATGCTGATGGCAGACTGTGAAATTCCCAGCTTTGAGGCCGCCCTTGTTAGGCTGCCCTCATTGGCAATAGCGCGGAAATACCGGAGATGGTGATAGTTCAGGAAGCTCACAATAGTTTTATAAAAAAGAACGATTTTATATAATATATATATTTGAAAGAAGGCAATGCTATTCCCTATGTTCTGTGCACGACTCCGACACACATGCACGAACAACACAACCACCTTTTCAGCGGCATTCTTCTTCTGCTTGCCCCGCTGCTGCTAGCTCTTCCGGGACTTCTACCTTCGAAATTCCTGAATCGGAATCCCCGTTTTTTTGCTAGACTCTCAACATGGCTGGGATTGGGAAGTTTTGCCCTGACGATAACCGCGATCATCCGCCTGATGAAGATGGGGCCGCTTGATTCCTGCGTTAGAAATCTCGGGCCGTTTGCCATCTCGTTCTACTTTGACAATCTCTCGGCGATCATTCTCGGATTGATTGCGTTCCTTGTCATCGTCATCACGCATTACGCAGCCACCTACATGGAGGGAGATCCTGAGCAGGGGCGATTCACCAAATGGCTCTGTCTTACATCCGCTTCGGTGATGCTCATTGTGATCTCAGGCAATCTGGTTCTCTTTGCCCTGGCATGGTCCTCCACGAGTCTCTGTCTTCATCACCTGCTGACATTTTACGGCGATCGGCCCGGAGCACTGCAGGCGGCACGGAAAAAATTCCTCTTTAGCCGGATTGGTGATGCCTGTTTGCTCGGCGTGATCATCCTGACATCGCTCAGGTTTCATACATGGGATTTTCAGGAACTTTTTGCAGCGGCACACGCCCTTCACGCAAAAAATCTGATGACGGGTGACTGGATGGTTACCTCGATCTGTTTTCTTCTAGTCGGCACAGCAGTTCTTAAGTCTGCCCAGTTTCCCTTTCATTGCTGGTTGCCAGACACGATGGAAACCCCCACACCGGTCTCGGCACTGATGCATGCAGGCGTCATCAATGCCGGAGGGTTTCTGATCGTTCGGATGAGTCCGCTGGTCTCGCTTTCGCCGGAGGCTCTTGCCCTTCTGACTGTTTTGGGTGGATTCACGGCACTCTTCGCATCGCTGACCATGCTCACTCATGCCAGCATCAAGCGGGCTCTTGCATTTTCCACCGTAGCTCAGATGGGATTCATGATGCTTGAGTGCGGGTTGGGGGCCTTTTCTCTGGCGGTGCTTCATCTGACAGCCCATTCCCTTTACAAGGCTCACGCCTTTCTATCGACCGGCGATCTCACTGCCATGGGCAGATCGAGATGGATACCCACCGGTCGGACGCACGTGCATCCATGGATCTTCGCGTTGACAATCGCCACCTCTGTGCTCCTGGCTTTATCCATGGTCAGGGCATTCGGTCTTGTTCCGACTCAAAATCCACGGGATTTTATCCTCATCTCAATTTTGGTCATCAGTCTGACTTATCTGCTCTGGAGTTATTGGAGCAAGGGATTACATGCTTCCGTGGTGCTGATAGGTTTGATCGCTGGACTTGGATTGTCGGCAGTCTATCTGGCCCTTCATGGGATATTCTATCGCCTTCTCTCGGCATCCTCTCCGGAAACCATTTCCGAGTGGTCTGTCACCCAGGCGATGCCTGTGCTGATCCTTCTGGTTCTTTTTGGCGGCGTTCTCCTGTTGCAGATTCAGCTCCCCCAATGGGAAAAAACACTCTTCTGCCGCAGCCTCTATGTGCATGCCAGAAACGGATTTTATTTCAGCACTTTTGCCAACCGACTCGTTAGCTTGCTCTGGGGGTCGGGCAATCATCAAAGAACAAACACACCATGACACCAAGAACCAGCACCTCAGATACCCTTTTGACTTCCTCAATTGATTCCACTGTATCGACAACAGAAAGAGCACTTGGCTTCATGCCTCCGCTTTGGCCGCTAAAAGACTTTGTGGCGGTAAATCCTTTTTTGGGCCTTTCACAAAACCATTTTCTGGAAGCTGCAGCCCGGCTGAGACGGGTTGCCCATGGTGAGATTCTGATGTCTCCAGAGTATTATGCGGACAAAATAGCGTCAGGCCAACTCAGGCAAGAACATCTTGCCGCTGTGCTCACACAATCCAAGGCAACATTTCCTTCTCCTTGGAAAGAGCATTTACCAATGTTGGATCTTGATGACCTGGAGGCGCAATTGCGTCATTCGGAGAGCAACGAATGCTATCATAAGGTTCTGACATTTGCAGAGTGTCTCGACCTGCACTCCGGAGGGCAGAAAAATTTATTCATCATCGAGGAAATCTCGAAATGGTGCTCGGTCTATTACGATGAAGGGCAGTCGTCCTGGCGAATGCCATGGAGGGATTTACCGCTTTTTGAAGCCTGGAGGGAGGCGGCTCTCGTGGATCACAATCCTTCCATCAACGGTTGGAGCCATTTCCATGCGACAATCCTCAGCTTGCCAGACAATCCTGATGCCATCATTTGCACTGCGATGGAGCGTTTGCAGATACCCGATCCCTCTCTTGAGGAGTATCTCCACCGCTCGCTGATGACCGTTTCCGGATGGGGTTCCTATATCCAATGCAAGGTCAGGGAAGATGGCATGAGGGGCAATGCAAACCCCTCGCTCAAGGAGTTTCTGGCAATACGGCTTTCCTATGATCTGGCTCTCCATGCGCAATACATGTTTGATCAGGGAGTAGATCAGGCGTGGAAAGATAGTATTAAATCTCTCTGCCGGAAGGATCCCCAGCTCGATCTTCTTCCACGCTATCTGGCGCATCTCTCGCTGGAGAATGCTTACCAGTCAGAAATCAAGGCAAAGCTAAAAAATGGGTTTCTTTCCGTTGTCTCGGAATCGCAACAGAAAAGCCTCCAGGCAGTCTTCTGTATTGATGTGCGCTCCGAAATCTACAGACGGCATTTGGAAGCTCAATCCGATGCGATCAGCACGATTGGCTTTGCAGGGTTCTTCGGTATGCCGATTAACTACATTCCTTTTGGCAGGAAGCAGGCGGTGTCACAATGCCCGGTGCTTCTGCTCCCGCAATATCAAGTCTCGGAATCACTTCTGGATGAGAATGCCGAAGCTGAGAGGGTTATCCTTCAAAATCTGGCCGAGAAATCATCACGCCATGATGCATGGAATGCGTTCAAAACTTCTGCTATCACCTGTTTCTCATTCGTTGAAACAACCGGACTCCTGTTTGGTATCAAACTTCTGAAGGATAGTCTAAAACTAAAAGGAAGGGAGGGCGTTGATCATCCGCCTGCAGCACCTGATCTCAATGGGTGTGGACACGGTAATAAAGCTTCGGGTATCGGATTGAAGGATCGAATCGCCCTTGCCGAGGGAGCTCTCCGGGGAATGGGCCTCACCATCGACTTTGCACGACTGGTTCTTATCTGTGGTCATGGCAGCACAACGGCCAACAACCCCTACGGAGCAGGTCTCGATTGCGGTGCCTGCGGGGGGCATGCAGGGGATGCCAATGCCCGCGTGGCAGCTCTCATTCTGAACGATCCAGAGGTCAGGACCGAGCTCAGGAAGGTAGGCATTTTCATCCCGGAAGAGACCCTGTTTCTGGCCGGACTGCATGACACCACAACGGATGTCGTCAGTGTTCAGGATGCGGGTAAGATTCCAGATTCCCATCGGGGAGACTTGCGGACTCTGCAGGAGTGGTTGCAGGCCGCATCGCAAGCTACCCGGGAGGAAAGGGCTCCAAGACTCGGACTGCAATCTGGTGCATCCGAAGTCCTCGCCAAAGCCATCGGGAAGAGATCCAGGGACTGGTCGCAGACTCGTCCTGAGTGGGGTCTTGCCAACAATGCAGCATTCCTTGTTGCCGACCGGAAACGGACTAAGGGGACTCAATTTCACGGCAGAACCTTTCTTCATGACTATGACAAGGAGAAGGATCATGACGGAAAGATACTCGAGCTGATTATGACGGCTCCGATGATCGTCACCAGTTGGATCAATCTTCAGTATTTTGCCTCAACCGTAAACAATCCCCTTTTTGGCAGTGGCAACAAGACCATCCACAATGTTGTCGGAAACCTCGGGATCTGGCAGGGGAACGGTGGTGATCTTCAGGTGGGGTTGCCGATGCAATCTCTTCATGACGGTTCACAATGGATGCACGAACCTCTAAGATTAAGTATCTTCATTGAGGCATCCCGCGAGAGTATAGACCGCGTGCTTGGCAATCACCCGAATGTCGCCAATCTTGTCTCCAACCAGTGGATACATCTTTTCAACATGGATTCACAAGACGGTGGAGTGCATCAGTCGGATGGTCGGGGGGGCTGGTTTTCAAAAAATCAAGAGGTAGGGTAGGCGGACGAATTACCAATCAGGATGATTGATTCTTGAATTGGTCGGCTCGTTCTTCTGTTATGGAGGGCCTTATGAATAATCCGTCTCTACCTTCCAATGCGCAGGCTGCAGTTCTGAACGGCCCGCAACAGATCGAAATTCGTGAATTTCCCATACCCAAGATTAAGGACGATGAGATCCTTGTGCGGGTCGAGGGGTGCGGAATTTGCGGGACGGATGTGCACGAATACAAACGCGACCCGTTCGGTTTAATCCCTGTCGTCCTTGGGCACGAGGGTACCGGGACGATTATTGCATTGGGTGCCGCCGTCAAAACAGATTTTGAAGGTAAGCCCCTTACGGTCGGAGATCAGGTGGTCACCTCGGTGCTTGTACCCGAGGATTGTCCCTTCACAAAGGACTTCCCTGCTCATGCAAACCTGAGCGACGGCCTCGGTGTTTATGGGCTTTTTAAGGATTCGCCCGACTATCATCTGAACGGATTTTTTGCCACGCATCTTGTGATCCGCGGAGGATCCACGGTATTCAAGGTGAATGGGATGAGCTTGAAACAGCGTATCCTGATCGAGCCATTTGCAGTAACGGTGCATGCTTTGGAGCGGGCCAAGACGACGCAGTTGCTGAACTTTTCCTGCATGGTTTTGGTGCAGGGGTGCGGGCCGATTGGATTGATGATGATCGCTACACTGAATGCGTACGGGATTTCCAACATCATCGCACTGGATGGTGTTCCGGCCCGACTTGAGATGGCCACGAAGATGGGGGCCTCAATCACGCTGAATGTCACAAAACTCGATCCCGCAAGCCTTCTTGCCAAGGTGCAGGAAGTCACCAAGGGGAGGGGAGTCGATTTCGCCTTCCAGTGTACCGGCGTGCCTACGGCAGCTGCCCAGATCTGGAAGTTTGTCCGTCGCGGAGGCGGACTGTGCGAGGTTGGTTTCTTCATGGACAACGGAACCTGTGCCATCAATCCCCATGAGGATCTCTGCAAAAAGGAAATCACCGCCGTTGGCTCATGGGTTTACTCGGCGCAAGAATATCCGATTGCTATAGCCATGATCCGTCGTCTGGCCCAAACCGGAGTTCCGATTGAGGATCTCGTAACGCATCAATTCCCTCTTGAGGAGATCAACAAGGCCATGCAGACAAACATTGCTCTGGAGGGAATCAAAATCGCCGTTGTCCTGGAGTGAAGTTTCCATCTGGGCAGATCCGTTCATTGTCTCTTGGGTTGCAAGAAGACTTTGAAAATGGGTAGATCTATGCTCATGAACAACCGCATTCCCCTTTCACTTGCTGGAGTTGCAACTCTCTTTGTCGTAGGTTGCACCACGGAAGTTGGCCCCAATGGACAATCGCGATCCGTAATGACTCCCCTTGGAGCGGCTGCTTTGCAAAGTCTTGCGGCTGCTGGGATAGGTGCTGGTACCGGTGCCCTCATGCCACATATGAATTCTGTGGCTGCGGGTGCGATTTCAGCAGGTGCCGGAAGTGTCGGATCACAGGCAATAGGTGCACTGATACCCAAAGCAGGTTCTTCACAGCCTGTAGCCCAGCAGCAGGTCGGGCCATACCTCTACACTCGGACTGAAGACGGGTCGTTTGCCCCGGTGAAACTTCGTTATATCCAGCAGTCCGACGGAAGCTATGTCCCTTCGTATCCTCCCGGACGACCATTGTATCGGTTGCTCCCTAACGGAGCTTTCGCACCCGCCAACTGATCGGGTTACTCAGCGCTTCCTTAGCGTTTAGCTAACTGTTCCTGAATCAGTGTTGCAAGTGTGGCGCTGATGCCCGGTGTCGCGGCAAGCTCGGTCGCGCTAGCCTTGCGCAACCGCGTGATGCTTCCGAATTTTTTGAGTAGTAGTTTTTTCTTTGCCTCACTTACTCCGGGAATTTCGTCGAGTCGGCTTTCTGAGATGCGACGACGCAACAGGAGTTCATTGTAACCGTTAGCAACTCGGTGAGCCTCATCACGGATACGCTGAAGGAGGCGCAGTGCTCCCGAGTCCTTATCAAGACGGACTGAATCGGACTCTCCGGGGCGATAGATTTCCTCGAACTCCTTGGCCAGTCCGATGATCTGCTGATTGTGAAGTCCGAGTGCCTGAAGTTCACGGCATGCCATACCTAACTGTCCCTTCCCTCCATCAACAATGATGAGATCGGGAAGGGGGTTTTCTTTTCCATGGAGATGGCTGTTTCGATCAAGGGCCTCCTCGGACTGTTCCTGTGTATCCGCCAGTCCGGAAAAATCCTGGGCAGCCTCACCGAGTAGTCGTCGATAACGCCGACGGATAACCTCAGCCATGCTGGCAAAGTCATTCTGTCCCTTGGTGGATGTGATCCGATATCGGCGGTAGCTTTCCCTTTCCGGAACTCCATCACGGAAACGCACCATAGAGGCGACAATGTGGTTGTCGGAGATATTGCTGATGTCAAAGCACTCCATCGTCCTCGGTGTCTGAGAGAGGCCGAGAGCATCCCTCAACTCGATGATGTCTTCCTGGGGATTGATACCGGAGGGAAGAGTCGTGCGGGTGAATCGCTTCATCGGTTTGCTTGTTTCGCGCAAATCGTGGAGGAGGTTGCGCAACGAAGCTGCTTTTTCAAAGTCGAGCTTCCCTGCGGCTTTTTCCATTTCCATTTCAATGGTGCTGATCATTTCACGCGATTTGCCTTCGAGTACCTCGCACGCCTGCTCGACCCGCTGGAGGTAATCCTCACGGGAAATGCGGTCGACGCAGGGGGCTGAACAGTTCTTGATCACATGGTCGAGGCAGTGTTTGAAATCTCTTTCTCCCGGCTCCAGGGGACGGCAGGAGCGGATGCCGAATTGCTTTCTGATCGCCTGAAGAGAGGAACGCACAGCACCCGCATTGGCAAAAGGGCCGAAATAGCGTGCTCCATCCTCGCGTCGGATGCGTGTGAGTTCGAATCGAGGCATCGGGTCGCCCATCTGCACCCGGACGAGAAGGAAACGCTTATCATCGCGGAAGCTAATGTTGTATTTCGGGCGCCATTCCTTGATGAGCTTTCCCTCATAGAGGACCGCTTCGGCATCACTCTTGACGACATGCCATTCATAATCTTCGGCACTGTCGATCAGGGCACGAGTCTTAAGATCGACCCGGTTCCTGCTGGATGGAGTGAAGTAGTTGGCCAGGCGGCGACGTAGATCGCGCGCCTTGCCGACATAGATGATCTTCGCAAAGCGATCCCTGATCAGATAAACTCCGGGCTTGTGAGGCACATCCCGCAGCTTTTTTTGGAGCGCTATGGCTTTGGATGAAAGGGGAGGTTCAAGCATTGCAGGCAGGAAATACTATCACCTCTTGACAGCCACTTGTCAGCAAATCAGAACAACTCAAGACCTTCCCTTGACCTTGGCGAGAGCTTCCGTTTTGCTGACGAATGCATTTTTCCATGATTTCCATCACCATTCCGATTTATAACGAGCATGGAGCGATCGAGGCACTCTTTGCCAAAATCAAGGAAGTGATGGATCGTCTGGGTCGTCCTTGGGAGGTGATCTTTGTTAATGACGGGAGCACCGATGGGAGTACCACGCTCTTGAATCAGATCGCTGCCGCCAACCCTGAGGCCAAGGTGATCCACTTCCGGCGCAATTTCGGCCAGACGGCGGCCATGATGGCAGGATTCGACCATGCCACCGGTGAGGTGATCATTCCCATGGACGGGGATTACCAGAATGACCCCGAGGATATTCCCAAGATGCTCGCGAAGCTGGAGGAGGGGTATGATGTGATCTCTGGCTGGAGACGCGATCGTCAGGACAATGCAATCCAGCGCAATTTTCCGAGTATGCTGGCAAATCGTCTGATTTCCTGGATTTCCGGCGTGCCGTTGCATGATTTCGGGTGCTCGCTCAAAGCTTATCGCCGCGAGGTTGTTGAAGGGGTGCGCCTGTACGGCGAGATGCATCGTTTTCTCCCGATTTATACGCGCTGGCATGGGGCCAGGATTACTGAGATTCCGGTGAATCATTTCGCCCGTCGCACCGGAAAATCCAAGTATGGATTGGAGCGGGTGATTAAGGTGATCCTCGATCTCATGGTGGTGAAGTTTCTCGACCGGCATCAGCAGAAGCCGATGTATGTTTTTGGAATGTGCGGGGTGATAAGCCTCGTCGCCGCACTCGGATTCGGTCTCTGGGCATTGGGGCTCCTTATCTTTGCCCACAAGCCACTGATCACTACCCCTGTTCCATCGTTCTGCTTGCTCTCTTTCATGGCAGGCGGACTCTGCATTCTAATGGGACTGCTGGCTGAAATGATCACCCGCACCTTCTACGAGTCTCAGGGCAAGTCCATCTATCTGGTGAAGGAAACCAAAAATCTTCCAACCCCTTAAAAAACGCTAATGTGTGGCATCGCAGGATTTGTCGCTCACCGCGGTGCGGGAGATCGGGAGGTTCTGGAAAGGATGACGCGTGCTCTGGCTCACAGGGGGCCTGATGCCGAGGGGTACCTGATCCTGCCGGAGAAGGGAGTTCACCTCGGTCATCGCCGACTCTCGATTGTTGATCTTTCTGGAGGGATACAGCCGATGTCCACAGCCGATGGGGAATTCTCGATTGTCTTCAACGGAGAGATCTATAACCACGCTTCATTGCGAGCAGAGTTGCAGGCGATGGGGCATGTCTTTCAGACCGATCATTCGGATACTGAGGTTCTGCTGGAGGGGTATCGAGCCTGGGGGGAATCCATGCTGGATCGGCTCAATGGGATGTTCGCATTTGCCCTCTATGATCGGCAGAGGGAGCGACTTTTTGTGGCTCGGGATCGTTTTGGAAAAAAACCGCTTTATTGGTTTCAGCAGGAGGGAGTCTTTGGATTCGCTTCCGAACTCACAGCTCTGCTTCATCACCCATCGGCACCTCGAAATGTGTCGAGCCTGGCCCTTAAAAAATACTTTGCCTACGGCTACATCCCCGCGCCGTATTCCATCATTGATGGAATCAACAAACTCCCCGGTGGCTGGTGTGGCACACTCGACCTTGCCAGTGGAGAGTGGAACACTAAAAAATGGTGGGAGTTCGTGTTGGAGCCCTCCTTGGAGGAGGTAACACCTGTACGCTGCAATGCTTGGGCTGCCGAGTTGCTGGAAAAACTTGATGGCGCTGTAAAACGGAGACTCATGGCCGATGTGCCGCTCGGGGTTTTTCTGAGTGGGGGTATTGATTCGTCCGCGGTGGCTGCGCTTGCTGCACGCCACCTTCCAAAAGGGAGGCTCCGTACCTTCAGCATCGGCTTCACAGATCCGAGCTTTGACGAGTCAGTCTATGCCCGTGAAGCCGCAGCCTTCATCGGTTGCGACCATCAGTTGGAAATTCTGGATCTCGAAAAGGCCCGCGATCTGCTACCGGGATTGCTGGCAAGACTTGACGAGCCGATGGGAGATGCCTCTATTCTGCCGACCTGGTTGCTCTCAGGCTTTACGCGGCGACATGTCACGGTGGCGCTTGGCGGCGACGGTGGGGATGAACTTTTCGCTGGATATGATCCCTTCAAGGCGCTTGAAAAGGCCGATCTCTACGCACGCCTTGTTCCCCGTGCGATCCATCCGGCGATTCGATTGCTGGCCTCGCGCCTTCCCGTTTCCCATGCGAATATCAGCCTTGATTTCAAGATCAAGCGTACCCTGCGCGGTCTCTCCTACCGTGAGGAACTGCGCCTACCAGTCTGGATGGGTCCCCTCGAACCGAGTGAGATCGATGACTGCTTCGGCGATCATACCGACGAGGAAGTCCTCTACAGTGAGGCGATCGCAGCATGGGAATCTGCCGGAGAGCAGGCACAATCTGTGGATCGTGCCTTGCAGTTCTTCACCCGTCTCTATTTGCAGGATGGCATTATGGCCAAGGTGGATCGCGCCAGTATGCTGCACGGTTTGGAGGCGAGATCTCCCTTCCTTGATCTGGACGTTGTTGATTTTGCAAGGCGACTTCCCCATACCGTGAAACTGCGCGAGGGAACGACCAAATGGATCCTGAAGAAAGCTTTGGAGCCGCTCCTTCCCGCATCAATCCTCTACCGGAAGAAAAAGGGATTCGGCACTCCAACCGGCTCTTGGTTGCGTGATGGAGCCATAGCCCCAGAGGTTACGTCCCAAGTCGGGAATGAGATGGTGCGTAAAGCATTGCAATCCCATCGTTCCGGCAAATCAGATGAACGCCTCTTTCTCTGGTCGCAGCTTGTTTTAGAATCATGGAGGAAAGCGCGAGGGATCAACCCATGAGAATCCTCATCCTTAATTACGAGCATCCCCCAATCGGAGGAGGGGGAGGGCGCTTGGCGGCTAAGCTAGGAGCGGGACTTGTAACGCGCGGCCATCAGGTGCGCGTGCTGAGTGCAGGCATGGAGCATCTGCCCAGGGAGGCGATGGAAGAGGGGATGGAAATTCGGAGGCTAAGAGCTTTTCGTCAGAAGGAGGATACTTGCAGTGTGGCTGAAATGGGAGCTTGGGTCTTGGCTGCCATCCCTTCGGCCCTCAGTGAAATTCGCCGCTGGAAGCCAGATATCATTCATGCCCACTTTGCAGTGCCGACCGGAGTGGTGGCCTGGGTGGCTCATTGTCTCACGGGAGTCCCTTATGTGCTGACAGCCCACCTTGGCGATGTTCCGGGTGGTGTGCCGGAGCAGACAGACACACTTTTCCGCTATTTGGGGCCGTGCATAGCGCCGATCTGGAACAAGGCTGCAGCAACCACTGCCGTGAGTAGCTTTGTGGCAAATCTGGCAGGCAAGGCGTATGGTCTGCAACCGGAGATTATTCTCAATGGCATGGTATTGCCTCCGCCTCCCGCGGTGATCGTTCATGAGCCGACGCGCCTCCTGATGGTGGGACGGATGAGCGTTCAGAAAAATTCCCTTTTGAGCATGAAAGCGTTGGCGCTCCTCCAGGACATTCCTTGGCACTGCACCCTGATTGGGGACGGGCCCTTACTTGCAGAAGTCCGTGCGGAGGCAGTGCGGCTTGGGATTTCCTCACGCATTGAGTTTCGAGGTTGGGCCTCTGCATCGGAGGTTACAGAAGCAATGAGGCAGTCGGATGTTCTCCTCATTCCGTCCCTATCGGAAGGGCTTCCCATGGTCGCCATCGAAGCACTTGCCAACGGATTGGCCCTTATAGGAAGCAGGATCGGAGGACTCGCTGATGTTGCCCAAGAGGGTGAGAATGGCAATGCTCGCCTCTTTGAATTGCAGGAAGGGGCTGAAGGAATGGCTGGGGCATTAAAACCCTACCTTCTTGATCCTCAAACATTACTTCGCGCCCGTATGGTGTCTCTCGCAATGGCTCCAAGATTCGACCTTGAACGATCCCTCGATGCCTATGAACGGGTGTTGCAGCGAGCAATCCGATGAGTGATCTGAGAATTATCCTCACGACCTTTTCCAGTGAAGCCGATGCAGCTACCGGGGTGAGGCAGTTGCTGGAAGAGCGTTTGATTGCCTGTGGAACAATTCTCCCGGGTGCCCGATCCATCTATCACTGGAAGAGAGTTGTGGAGGAGGCAGCGGAGGTCATTGTGTTTCTCAAAACGGATCAGGAGCGCAGCAAATTCTGCATGGCGCGTCTGGCAGAACTCCATCTTTATGACACACCCGAAATCGTGGTACTTCATCCAGAGGATGTCTCCAATCGCTATCTTTTGTGGGTAAAGGAATCTTTGAGCAAAACAGATTCGGCGTTAGAGTAACCACTTCCATGTCCGATTCATCACCAACTATTCTCGACCGTCTACTTGCCGATGTGGCGGAGGAAGTCTCCACAGCCAAACTTCGTCGATCAGAGGCTGATCTCCGCGGAATGGTTGCCGATGCCCCGCCGGTGCGTCCGTTGCCACGGGCTTTGGAAGGCTCTTTTGGTCTGATCGCCGAGATCAAGGAATGCTCACCCAGTGTCGGTATGATGCGCTCAGAAAATGTAGCTGATGCACCGATGGCGTATGAGGAGAGTCCTCTGGTGAAGGCACTTTCGATTCTTACGAATGAACGGCATTTTGGCGGCAGCCCCGAATATCTGCGCACGGTTCGCAACCATGTCTCCAAGCCGGTGCTTCGGAAGGACTTCATCATTAGCGAGTACCAGATTCGGGAGGCACGGGCCTTTGGAGCTGACGCGATCCTGCTCATGGCGAGTGTGCTGGATGCATCCCGACTTAAAGGATACCACGAACTTGTGTTGGAACTCGGTATGGAAGCCCTCTTCGAGGTGCATGATGAGACCGAGATTGCATCATTGCCAGCTACGGCCCGTATTGTCGGCATCAACAGTCGCAAGTTCAAAGCCCCCGAGGAATCGGCGGGATTTGTCGGAGCGACCGGATCATCGAAAAAAGATTTTACCATCAATCTGGAAGTCTTTGATCTGGTCAGCCGATTGCCTGAAGGAACTATTCGCGTGGCTGAGAGCGGACTGAGTGCCGGGAATATCTCGGTGGTTCGGGATCGCTTCCATGCTGCCTTGGTGGGCACATCTCTCCTGCGTGATCCCAAAGGCATCCGCTACGGGCTTGCCGCGTTTGAGGAGGCTATTCTTTCCTAAGAGTCTAACAGGCTACAGTCTAAACACCTTTGATATGAGTGACGATTTTTCTATAGATCCGGAAGCTCCCGACACGCCGTTTGATGTCTCGCTGAGGCCACCGCTCTTTGAGGAATTCTGCGGACAGGAACGCACCATCGAGCGATTGCAACTTCTTGTCGAAGCCGCCCGTCAACGCGATGAGCCTTTGCAGCATATTCTTCTAAGTGGACCTCCGGGACTCGGTAAGACAACGCTGGCCTACATTCTGGGCAATGCCATGGGAGCCGAGGTGCGCACAACCAGCGGACCCACGATCGAGAAGGCTGGCGATCTGGCGGGCCTGCTCACAACGATGCCGCGCGGGGGAGTGCTATTCATTGATGAGATCCATCGCTTGCAGCCTGCCATCGAGGAGTACCTCTATCCGGCGATGGAAGACTTCCGAGTCGACATCATGATTGACCAGGGGCCGAATGCCCGCAGTGTGCGGCTGAACCTTGCCCGTTTCACTTTGATCGGTGCAACAACAAGGGCAGGCATGATCAGCGCTCCTCTGCGCTCCCGTTTTGGCATGAATTGCCGGCTTGATTATTACGAGGCGGAGCAGTTGAAGAAGATTGTGCTGCGCACAGGAGGACTGCTTGAAGTGGACATCGACGAAGAGGGAGCACTGGAAGTCGCCCGCCGTTCCCGCGGCACCCCCCGTATTGCCAATAATCTCCTGCGCTGGGTGCGCGACTTTGCCCAAGTCCGTGCTCAAGGCGTAATCAATAAGGACTCCGCATCGAGAGCGCTTGCAATGCTCGACATTGATGAAGAGGGATTCGACGAGATGGATCTGCGGATCATTGAGGCGATCATCCACAAGTTCGGCGGTGGACCCGTCGGAGTGAACTCCCTTGCCGTTGCCGTTGGCGAGGAGGCGGGAACACTTGAAGATGTCCACGAACCCTATCTCATCATGCAGGGGTATCTCTCCCGCACGCCGCAAGGCCGCGTCGCGATGCCCAAGGCTTACAGGAAACTAGGACTCCCCGCACCGCGTAACAGGGCGTCCGACGCACAGCCCGACCTACTCCCATAGGGAGGCAAGCTTAGCTTTCTAGGCTGAAGACTATTAGGCTGTTAGGAAAACAACGGACGCCTCTTCAAGTTCTTAACTAAAAGCCTTCAGTCTAAACCGCTTCAGCCTATCCCCAATGAACTCCCTCTCTTCCTGCACCTCTCCCTACCTGCTCCAGCATCAGGAGAATCCGGTTGATTGGTATCCGTGGGGTGAGGGGGCGTTTGCACGGGCGCGACACGAGCAGAAGCCAATCTTTCTCTCGATCGGATACTCGACCTGTCACTGGTGCCATGTGATGGCGCATGAGTCGTTTGAGAATCCTGAGATTGCCGCACTCATGAATGAACATTTCATCTGCGTGAAGGTGGATCGTGAAGAGAGGCCTGATGTAGATCGGCTCTACATGGCCTTTGTGCAGGCACTGAATGGAAGCGGTGGCTGGCCGATGAGTGTCTGGCTTACGCCGGAGCTGAAACCCTTTTTTGGCGGAACCTATTTTCCTCCGCAGAATCGGCATGGGCGGGCCGGATTCCCCTCCATCCTCACACAGATCGCACAGGTCTGGCGAGAGAGTCGTGAGAGCGTAGAGCGCGAGGCAGCGCGTTCGCTGGCAGCACTTCAGGAGAGCACAAGGAATGAGTCAGTTGATCGTGTTGACCATTCCGCGTCATTGAATCGTGCTGCTGATTATTTTCTGCGAACTTATGACGAGGAATGGGGGGGATTTGGCTCCGCGCCGAAATTCCCCCGCCCATCGGTACTCTATTTTCTCCTCCGTCAGGCTTGGGAAGTTTCCAAAACCGATACAAAGGCTGGCAAGCAACTCCAAACCATTGCTCTCGGCACTCTCGACCGAATGGCGGCAGGAGGCATCCATGATCATCTTGGTGGAGGCTTTCATCGCTACTCGGTCGATCGGCAGTGGCATGTGCCACACTTTGAGAAGATGCTCTATGATCAGGCACAGCTGGCGATGGCCTATCTGGAGGCTGGGCAGGTGACGGATCGTGCGGAGTATGCCGAGACGGTGCGTGATATTCTCGGTTATGTGCAGCGGGAGATGACTGCGCCGGAGGGAGGGTTTTACTCCGCAGAGGATGCCGACAGTCTGCTCCGGCATGGTTCGGAGGAACACGCCGAGGGAGCCTTCATTGTCTGGACTCTGGAAGAGATCGAGACAGTTCTTGAGACGGGGGATGCCGCCCTCTTTTGTGAACATTACGGGGTGCGGTCCAATGGTAATGTCGATCCGGCAAGTGATCCGCATGGTGAGCTGACGGGAAAAAATGTGCTCATGGAGCAAAGGAGTGTTTCAGGAACTGCTGCCCATTTGGGGATTCCGGTGGATGCTGTCGCAGAGTCATTGAACGCTTCACGCAGGAAGCTTTTTCACGAGCGAGCAAAACGCCCCAGTCCTCATCTCGATGACAAGATTCTCTGTGCCTGGAATGGCCTGATGATTTCGGCATTTGCCAAGGCCGGGGCACTCTTACAACAGAATGAATTCATCGCCTCTGCCGAGAAGGCGGCGCGGTTTATTCGTTTACAAATGAGTGCTCTGAGTTCTGGTGAATTGCGCAGAAGCTGGCGTTCTGGAAGGGTAATGGAAGGTGCCTTTGCAGAAGATTATGCCTTCCTGATTCAGGGATTGCTGGATCTTTATGAGGCGACATTTGAGATTGAGTGGCTGAAGTGGGCCGTGGAATTGCAAGCCACGATGGATCGGCTCTTCTGGGATGAGTCAGCAGGAGGATATTTCAGTAGTGCTGCTGGTGACCCTCATCTGCTTGTGCGTCTGAAAGAAGATTATGATGGAGCCGAGCCTTCGGCAAATTCGGTAGCTGCTATGAATCTGCTGAGATTTTCCCGGATGCTCGGCGATGAAGAAGCTGCAATCAAAGCTGATCAGATCGTTGCACTCACATCTCGCACGCTGGAGGAAATGCCCGCCGTCGTGCCGCAGCTTCTGGTTGCTCTCGGCTGCATGCAACGATCCGGAAGACAGATGGTGGTGGCTGGGAAGCAGGGGTTACCCGATACCGAAGCCCTGCTTGCCAAGATTCGTAAAGACTTTCATCCCGATCAAATTCTCCTGCTGGCTGATGGAGGTGAGGCGCAGCAATGGCTTTCCGAACGGGTTCCAGCCATTGCAGGAATGGTGCCCATCAATGGTAAGGTAGCCCTCTACCGTTGTGAAAATTTCACCTGCTCGGCACCTGTAACGGAGCTGGAAAACAGCGATTCCTTGGGCTAAAATCCAAATCCATGTTTTCCCAACTTTCAGAAAAGCTTCAGCAGTCGTTCAAGAATCTGCGTGGGCAGGGTCGGCTCTCGGAGTCGAACATCACCGATGCCCTGCGCGAGGTGCGGTTGGCACTGCTGGATGCCGATGTCCATTTTGCCGTCGCCAAGGAATTTATCGCCAAGGTCAAGGAACGGGCAATGGGCGAGGAAGTCCTCAAGAGTGTCACGCCAGGTCAGCAGATTGTTAAAATCTTTCATGATGAACTGACGGCACTTCTGGGGGGCGACAACGAGCCGATCAATTTTGGCAAGCCGACGCGTATTCTCGTAGTTGGTCTGAATGGTGCGGGTAAGACAACCTCTTCGGCTAAGCTTGCCCGTCTGCTCAAAAGTCCTAGCCTCTTCAGCAGCATGAAGGGGGAGACGGCACGATCCCCTCTCCTGATCGCACTCGATCTGGTGCGTCCTGCCGCTATCGAGCAACTTGCCACGCTCGGTCAGCAGATCGAGGTGCCGGTCTTCAAGCCCGAGCCATCCGAGAGCGATGTTCTTGCAGTCGCCCGCCGGGCCCTTGCCTGGTGCGAGACGCAGGGTGGAAATGTCGAAATTTACGATACGGCGGGCCGTCGTGAGATCGATGACGATCTTGTAGGCGAACTGGTGAGGCTCAAGGAGTTGCTACGGCCGGAAGAGATCCTGCTGGTCTGCGATGCTGCTACCGGACAGCAGGCGGTGAGTGTTGCGGAAAAGTTCCATGCGGCTCTCGGACTTACCGGATTGATCCTCACAAAGCTTGATGGTGATGCCCGTGGCGGTGCTGCCCTATCCCTCCGTTCGGTCACTGGACAGCCGATCAAATTTGCCGGTGTCGGTGAGAAGGTGGAGCAATTTGAGCCTTTTTATCCTGAACGACTGGCCGGGCGCATTCTCGGAATGGGTGATGTGGTGAGCCTTGTGGAAAAGGCTGCCGAGGCGGTGGAAGTCGAGGAAATGACACGCTTGGAAGCAAAAATGAAAAATGCTTCTTTCGACCTTTCAGACTTCCTTGCACAGCTTCGGATGATCAGGAGAATGGGCCCCTTGGAAAATCTGCTTGGCATGATCCCTGGGGCGGCTAGTCTCCCTAGTTCCGCAGTGAACGGAAAAGAACTGCAGCGAGTCGAGGCGATCATTCTCTCCATGACGCCCGGCGAACGGAAGCGCCCCGAGATTCTCAACGCACGCCGTCGCCAACGCATCGCCCGCGGCAGCGGCAATTCCGTCACTGAGGTGAATAATCTCCTGTTGCGCTTCGGCCAGATGAAAAAACTCGCCAAGAACACGGGAAAAATGAAAAAAATGATGTCTCGTTTCGCTTCCGGCGGAATCCCAGGCCTCGCTCCAAATCACTCACAAACCTTACCTAACCGACTCCCATGGCAGTAGCAATCCGACTCCGACGCGAAGGCGCCCGCAACCATCCTTTCTACCGTATCGCGGTGGCTGACCAGCGCAGTCCGCGTGATGGCAAGTTCATCGAACTGATCGGTCATTACGATCCGAAGCAGTCCGGTGAGAACTACAAGATCAATCTGAATCGCGCTGAATATTGGCTTAGCGTGGGAGCCCGTCCCTCACAGACGGTGCAGAGTTTCATCACCAAGGCTCGTAAGGCGGTAGCTTCGGCTCCTGCTGAGGTGGCGGCCTAGTATTTTATGGACGAGTTCCTGCGCTATGTGGTGCAGCAACTCGTCAAATACCCCGATGAGGCAATTTTAACCCATCGGGAAGAATCAGGAATAATCATTTTTCAGCTCTCCCTGCGTAAGAGCGATGTCGGTCGCCTGATTGGCAAAGGTGGGACCACTATCAATGCCCTCCGCGAGCTGCTGAATGCTGCTGGTGAGAAGCAGGGGAAAAAGGTGGTTTTGGAAATCCTCGACTAGCTTCGGGGCATCGTCGTCGGCAACAAAGCCGGTGCTGTCATTTGTTTTCGCTGAGGGATTTGGTTCTTTTTTCAGATTTCAGTTGTTCTTTTCATAAACATATCATCAAATATGAATATGTTGATTCAATTAAAGGCGCGGCATTTATTTTCGCTCGCTTTCATGATAGGGATTTCTTGGCTTTCCTCCCTTCATTCAGCTGTGTTGACGGGGGTTGATCCTACGATTATCAGTGTCGGAACAGGCGTGGATATTTCCTTTTTGGTGATTGATGAATCGACGCTCTATTCTACTCCTTTGGAGTTTGTGTATCACTACACCTACGACGCCAATAATCCGTTGACCGGTTATGATCTGCTTAAGCAGGTGACTAACAGTACGCCGCTAGTGCTTGGCACCACCACCTTTTCGTTTGGTGATTCTCTGACATCGCTGACTTATGGGGGTAATCCTGTCACATCAACGACAGCCCCTGATTTTTCGTCAGGCACCTATTGGTCTTATTATTTATCGGGAGGGCTGGATGGCGCAGTTGATCCCGCTTCACCAAGTCAGTGGAATTATGCGAATAACGGAATGGGATCTCGTTCCATTGCTCCCGGTTCTTGGGATGGTTGGAGTTTCGCAAGTTGGGGAACAAGTGGAGTTGATACCCCACCTTCCGTTTCCATCTCTGCAGTTCCAGAACCTGCAATAATTCCACTTACTCTCCTTTCCGTGGCGACGCTCTTCCTTTTCACCCGATGGAAAACTACCACTCCAAAAGAAATAATCTAGGCCTTGGACTCGGGCGCGCCCGAGCCGCTCGCCCCAGTGGGGTTGCTCGTTCATCGCAGGCCAACCCGCTCCTGCCAGTCGCGGGTTTCACTCTGACCGAATTGCTGGTGAGCATGGCAATCATTGCCTTGCTCGCGGCTCTGCTGATTCCAGCAGTGAGAAGTGTCTATGCTTCCAGCACCGATGCCGTGAGTGCACATGTCATTTCCCAGCTCAATGCGGCGGCCCAATCCTATCTTGCCGAGAATGATCAGACCTTCTGGCCATATCGTCAGGCGGCTTCGGGGGGAACCCAATGGTGGTTTGGCTATGAATCTGCGGCAAGCATGAGTTCCCCGGAAGGGAGCCGATGGCTTGATCTGAATCAAGGGCCCCTCGGGCCCTATATAGCTGCCTCGGGTGGAATGGCTGAAGATCCCTCCTTCACTCGAACGGGGAATGTCTTCAAGCCAAAGTATGGACACACACATTTTGCCTACGGTTACAATCTGGTCTTGCAGGGCAAAAATCCCCTGACCTTTTCCAATCCAGGAAAGGTGCCTGTCTTTGCCACCTGCGCCCAGGTGAATACCTTTCAGGCACCGGCTTCCGCTAAGCATCCGATGGCCGAGGAATTTTACTATTTCAACACAACGGAAAAAACCGTCCATTTCCGTGTCGGCGGGAGTGCCATGGTCGGTTATGCCAATGGCTCTGCCGGTTATCTGCCCATGATGCCGGGAACGCTTGATTCCCGTCTGCCTGGTGCCAACATCGGTCGACTTGATCCCACGCTCGTGACACCTCAATAATCATGCCCATGCCTTCTCATTCATCGTCTCTGTTTTCAAGAAGCACCCTCCTTGCCTGCGTTCTGCTTCTCAGCGGGATTTTCTTCCGGGTTCTCCGGGTTGATCTGGCGCCGGAAGTCCTGCCCAACTTTTCCCCGCTCATGGCCGCAGCTCTCTGCGGAGCGCTCTTTCTTCCGGGGTTCATGGGGTTGGTGATCCCTCTGGTCGCCCTACTGATCTCTGATGCCCTGCTTAATCTCCACTATGGGGAACCACTGGTTTCAAAGCAGCTTCTCTGGACGCTTCCCTGCTACCTCTTTGCAATCGGTATCGGCTGGATGCTGCGTGGGCGGAGAATTGCATGCCTTCCGGCGTTGGCAGGAACGCTTGTTGCCTCGTTGATATTTTACATCGTGACGAATACCGGATGCTGGATGGGACAGAGTGCCTATCCCCAAGATTGGGCAGGATGGATACAGGCATTGACTGTGGGACTGCCGGGCTATCCTCCCACCTGGTCGTTTCTGCGAAATAGTCTGATCGGAGACCTTCTTTTCACCGCCGTATTCGTGATGCTGGAACAGCAGTCACCGGCCATGCAACGCAACTCTGTAGCTGTTAGTTGATGTCATTTCGCGGCAAGCCATCGAAGAGCAGGATCGAGACGCACCCGCCACGAATCGGGTGTTTGCTCTCCACCCGGACTACGCTTGATCTCGAACTCTCTGCCATCCTGCCACCCCTTGCTTCGCAGGATCGATCCGAGATCGCGATGATACGGTTCGTAGCATTCATCCAGCCCCAGTGTTCCGTAGTCAAAGTAGAGACGAACACCCGTCGGGAGGGTTTCCAGTTCGTCCAGTTTCCCAAGCATCGGAGAATGGAGAGGAGGAGCACCCTCGAGTCCCTCAAAGGAAGTCGAAAGACCGATAGAGGAGCCGAAGAGATCGGGTCTTTCCAGCACGCTTTCCAATGCTTGGACCGCTTGATGACCCGTTCCCAAAATCCAGCGGGTAGCGTGAGTATTAAGCAGGCGGAGTTTTTCTTGCAGGTCAGCCACGATCCCGTCCATTCCTCCATCTGTTGGAGTGATGTGTGCCACGATCATCTCCGGCAGCACTCCTTCAGCATTCAGACGAGCAATCGTCTCGGCACACGCCTCCGCATCCAAAGTACCAAGAGTCAACAGCAGGGGAAATCGCCGGGTTCCTCTCTTAGCAAAGGAGGCTGGGCAGATGATGCGCACGGTAGTTTTCCCACAACAGATGCTCTCGGAAAAATTCTCCACACTTCCACGCTACTCCAGACCTCCTGACCATGCCAACCTCACTCACTAACTCCCCGTCCTTTACTCAGCTCCATGAGCTTTTTTCCAGCCGCATTGCCTTCCTTGATGGAGCGATGGGAACAATGATCCAGCGGCACCCGCTCACCGAAGAGGATTTCCGGGGGAAGCGGTTCAAGGGGCACAGTCATGATCTCAAGGGAAACAATGACCTCCTCTCGATCACGCGACCCGACATCATCAAGGGAATTCATCGTGCCTACTTCGAGGCGGGGAGTGACATCGTCGAGACCAACACTTTTAGTACGACTACCGTTTCTCAAGCTGATTACGGACTTGAGGATGCTGTGCGTGAGATCAATCTTGCGGGAGCCAAGGTTGCCCGGGAAGCAGCTGAGGAATTCATGGCGGCTCATCCGGGTAAACGGGTCTATGTGGCGGGATCAGTGGGGCCGACCAATCGTACTGCCTCTATGTCGCCGGATGTGAATAATCCCGGCTACCGTGCCGTTCATTTTGACGGACTGGTGATTGCCTATGCCGAGCAGATTGAGGCTCTGTTGGACGGGGGAGTGGATCTACTGCTACTGGAAACCGTCTTTGACACGCTCAATCTCAAAGCTGCAATCTTTGCCTGTGAGGAGGTCTTTGAGCGCCGTGGCATGCGCTGGCCGATCATTCTCTCGGTGACGATCACTGATGCCTCGGGTCGCACGCTTTCAGGCCAGACCGTGGAGGCATTCTGGAACTCCGTCCGTCATTCCAAGCCCCTTGCAGTCGGTATCAACTGCGCTCTCGGTGCCGCTGAAATGCGTCCCTACATCGAGGAACTCTCGCGCATCGCCGACTGCTTTATCAGTTGCTATCCCAATGCGGGACTGCCCAATGCGTTTGGAGGCTATGACCAGTCGGCCTCCGAGATGGCTGCACTCGTTGCGGACTTCGCTGGCGAGGGATGGCTCAATGTGGTCGGCGGTTGCTGCGGTTCCACACCGGAGCATATTGCGGCGATTGCCGAAGCTGTGCGATCCCATCCTCCGCGCAAGCCATCGACCCCAGTTGCCGCACTGCGTCTGAGCGGATTGGAGGCACTCACCATTGAGAAGAAGCATTCCTTCATGATGGTCGGTGAGCGGACGAATGTCACGGGATCGCCGAAGTTCTCCAAGCTCGTCATTGCCGGGGACTACGAAGCTGCCCTCTCGGTGGCCAGACAGCAGGTGGAGAGCGGTGCAAACATTCTTGATATCAATGTCGATGAAGGAATGCTCGATAGTGAGGCTGTCATGGAAACCTTTCTACATCTCCTTGTGGCCGATCCCGAGATCAGTCGTGTGCCGATCATGATCGATAGCTCCAAGTGGTCGGTGCTGGAGAAAGGAGTGAAGTGCATTCAGGGAAAATGTATTTTGAATTCGATCAGCCTGAAGGATGGGGAGGAGGCTTTTCTCAAACGCGCCCGTCTTGCTCAGCGATATGGTGCCGCAGTCATTGTCATGGCTTTTGACGAGGAAGGACAAGCTGCGACCAAAGACGATAAGGTGCGCATTTGCACCCGGGCCTATCGCCTGCTTGTGGACAAGATCGGCTTCGATCCCGAGGACATTATTTTTGATCCGAATATCCTAACGGTCGCCACGGGAATCGAGGAGCACAACAACTACGCAGTTGATTTCATCGAGGCCGTAAATGAGATCAAGGCCACCCTGCCGGGTGCCAAGTGTAGCGGCGGGTTGAGTAACATCTCCTTCTCCTTCCGTGGGAACAATCCCGTGCGAGAGGCCATGCACTCTGTCTTCCTTTACCATGCCATCAAGGCCGGTCTCGACATGGCGATCGTCAATGCCGGAATGCTTGAGGTCTATGAAGAGATCGAGCCTGAGTTGCTCTCGATGGCCGAGGATGTGATCCTCAATCGCCGTCCCGATGCCACCGAGCGACTGGTGGATTATGCGGAGGCCTTGAAGGTTGCCGGCGGTGGTGCGGTGAAAGAGGCAAAAGTTGAGCTAGCATGGCGCAGTGAGCCCGTGGAGAAACGCCTCGCTCACGCTCTCATCAAAGGCATCGTCGATTTCATTGATGAGGACACTGAAGAGGCGCGGCAGAAACTGGTGCGGCCACTGCTTGTGATTGAGGGGCCCCTCATGGACGGGATGCGCGTTGTTGGGGATCTCTTTGGTGCCGGCAAAATGTTCCTCCCCCAGGTGGTCAAGAGCGCCCGCGTGATGAAGAAGGCCGTCGCCTACCTCACCCCCTACATGGAGGCCGAGAAAGCAGCTGCGGCCGACACAACTGCCGCGACCAAGATTCTGATGGCCACAGTAAAGGGTGATGTGCATGACATTGGTAAAAACATCGTGGGTGTGGTGCTGGCCTGCAATGGATACGAAGTCGTCGATCTCGGGGTCATGGTGCCCTGCGATAAGATCCTGGCTGCGGCCAGAGAACACAAAGTCGACATCATCGGTCTGAGCGGCCTGATCACTCCCTCGCTCGATGAGATGGTGCATGTCGCACGGGAAATGAAGCGGGAGAAATTTACAATTCCTCTGCTCATCGGAGGAGCCACGACCAGTCCGGCACACACAGCAGTGAAAATCGCTCAGGAATACCCTCACCCCGTCGTTCACGTGCTGGATGCCTCCCGAGTCGTGGGAGTTGCTGCCGAACTCCTTTCCGAGGATCGCAAGGAGGCCTATCGGTTGCAGGTGGAAGAAAATCACAGCCGTCTCCGTGACGAACATGCCAACAAGCGTGTGAAGGGAGAGTTGCTTCCCATCGCCTCCGTGCGGGAAAACATCCTGCCAATTGATTGGACTGCCGCAGAGATTGCCATACCTGCCAAGGAGGGACTCATTTCCTTTGATGAAATCCCGCTTGGGGAACTGGTGGACTATTTCGACTGGTCACCCTTCTTCCATGCCTGGGAAATGCGTGGACGATATCCGGGACTGTTGAGTGATCCGGAGATCGGAACGCAGGCGACCGAATTGCATCAGGATGCCCTGCGCGTGCTGGAAAAAATCGTTGCTGATAAAATCTTCCGTGTACGCGGCGTGATGGCATTCTGGCCTGCCAATCGAGTGGGCGATGATATTGAACTCTATGCCGATGCGGAGCGTTCTTCGGTCGTTGGAACCTTCCACATGTTGCGTCAGCAGAATAAAAAGCCTGCCGGTCAGCCAAACTATTCCCTCGCCGATTACATCGCCCCCCGTGATTCTGGCCGTATGGATTCTTTGGGAGGATTTGCTGTCACCGCCGGGCCAGAGGTGCACACTTATGCCGAGTCTTTTGAAAAACAGCACGACGACTACACGGCCCTGCTGGTGAAAGCCCTTGGAGATCGCTTCGCAGAGGCTGCTGCGGAATGGCTGCACAAGCAGGCTCGTGATCTCTGGGGATTTGGCCTCGCGGAGAATCTAAGCAAGGAAGATTTTGTCCGTGAAAAATACCGTGGCATTCGTCCGGCGGCAGGCTATCCCGCCTGTCCCGATCATACCGAGAAATGGGAACTCTTCCGCCTGCTTGATGCCACGACACACACTGGCATCACCCTTACGGAGAGTCTGGCGATGTATCCTGCCAGCTCTGTCTCGGGCCTCTACTTCGCGTCTCCCGAGGCCCGCTACTTTGCCGTCGGAAAACTGGGCCGTGACCAGATTGAGGATTATGCCAAGAGGAAGAGAATGCCTGTCACCGAGGTGGAGAAGTGGCTTGGGCCCTACCTTCAATATGATCCAGATTCGGAACTTATTGGTATCTGCCAATAGTTAGGCTTGGGATTTTAGCGCGGAGATTCATTGTTGCTCGCTTGCGGTATGCCCGGCCATTGCTTCGCGTTTGAACTCAGTCTCTCCTGAGCCGCTCGTGACGGGGCTGCTTTGCAGTCCTATCAGCTCCCGCCAGTCGCTGATTTGTTACGACCGCGCGAGAACCATTAGCTCACTCTTCTGAGAAATTCTGACGCGATCGGAAGTTACGACTTCAGCGCGACCAGCACTTCATCGAGCATTTTCTTGGCATCACCGAAGAGCATGCTGTTGTTTTCCTTGTAGAAAAGAGGGTTGTCCACGCCCGCATATCCCGAGGCCATGCTCCGTTTCATGACGATGGAATGTTTGGCTTTCCAGACTTCCAGCACTGGCATACCGGCAATGGGACTGCCCGGATCTTCTTGGGCTGCGGGATTCACGATGTCGTTGGCACCGATCACCATGGCGACATCCGCCTCTGGGAATTCGTCATTGATCTCGTCCATCTCCATCACGATGTCGTAGGGAACCTTGGCTTCGGCAAGCAGGACATTCATGTGACCCGGCATACGACCGGCGACCGGATGAATCGCGAAACTCACTTTTACCCCCTGTTCCCTCAGGAACTTGGTGATCTCATACACGGTGTGCTGGGCTTGGGCGACCGCCATTCCGTATCCCGGTACGATAATGACTCTCTTCGACGAGCGCAGCAGTTCCGCTGTCTCGGCAGCGCTGATGGGTGTCACTTCTCCCTCAGGCGCCGTTTTGCTTCCCCCGGAACCCTTGGTTCCCGATGTGGTGCCGAATCCCCCCGCGATTACGCTCAGAAACTGACGGTTCATGGCGCGGCACATGATGTAGGAAAGAATCGCGCCGCTTGATCCGACCAAGGCACCTGTGACAATCAGCAAATCATTATTGAGCATGAAGCCGGTCGCCGAGGCAGCCCATCCCGAGTAACTGTTGAGCATGGAGACCACCACTGGCATGTCCGCTCCCCCTATGGCCATCACCATATGAATGCCAAAGAGCAGAGAGAGAAGTGTCATGATCCCCAGAAACAGCATTCCATCAGCCAGCGATTCGGAATGCAGGAATTTGAATCCGACAAAAATAACGATCAGCAGGCCGAGCAGATTGAGCCAATGGCGACCCGGGAGAAGCAGGGGATTGCCGCTGATGTTCCCTGAGAGTTTGCCAAATGCGATCAGCGATCCGGAGAAGGTGACCGCTCCGATCAAGATGCCAAGGTAGATTTCGATTTCATGAATGGCCTTTTCTGCACTGCTGAGATTGGCTGCGGCTGCGGGATCAATGTAGTTGGCAAAGCCGACCAGCACTGCGGCAAGTCCGACCAGACTGTGCATGAGAGCCACCAGTTCCGGCATCTGCGTCATCTGAATTTTGCGGGCCGCGTAGAGACCGATCGAACCTCCAACCGCCATGGCTCCGATGATCCAGGGAAGTCCTTCCGGGGTGACGCGCGGCCCCAGAATGGTGGCCAGGACGGCAAGCGCCATGCCAATGATACCGTAGAGATTTCCACGACGGGAGGTTTCCGGATGAGAAAGTCCGCCGAGGCTGAAAATAAATAGAATGGCAGCACCCAGATAGGCAACCGAAGCGAGGCTGAGGGAGATCATGAGGGATTCATTATTTACGGAACATGGAGAGCATACGACGGGTGACTGCGAAGCCGCCGAACATATTGACCGCGGTGAGCGTGATTCCGAGCACCGCTAGGGAGCGAATCCAAAGATCGGGGCGATCCGTAAAGCCTGCGAGTGGAGGTGCGATCTGCATCAGGGCTCCAATGGCAATGATGCTGCTGATCGCATTGGTGACACTCATGAGCGGTGTGTGCAGCGAGGGGGTGACATTCCAAACCACCATATTGCCGACAAAGCAGGCCAGCACAAAGACGGTGAAGTGTCCCAGAAATGCGGGAGGAGCGTAAGCCCCGATCAGCAGAAAGAGAAGGGCGGCTCCCAGAAAACCAAATGCGACAGTCATTCCTGAAGTTTTCGATCCGGAATCGCCATGAGCGGCGGGCTTTGCGGGAACGGGTGTTTCAGCTGGATTCGAAGGGGCGACCGAAAGTTTGGGTGCCGGTGGCGGCCAAGTGATCTGCCCACCTTTGATGACCGTCGTGCCCCGGAGAACTTCGTCCTCCATGTTGACATTGATCTGTCCGTCCTTGGTTTTGCAGAGTTCCTCGGTCAGGCGGAGCACATTGTTGGAGTAAAGCGTGGAGGCCTGCTTGGCCAGTCGGCTTGGCAGATCGGTATAGCCGATGATGGTGACCCCATGTTTCACAACCACTTTCCCGGGTTCTGTCAGTTCACAGTTGCCTCCCTGCTCCGCTGCCATATCGACAATGACACTGCCGGGCTTCATTGATTTTACCATGTCGGTTGTGATCAGAAGCGGTGCCGGTTTTCCAGGGATGAGTGCCGTGGTGATGATGATGTCAACTTCACTGGCCTGCTTGGCAAAAGTTTCGCGCTGGGCTTTCTGAAAACCTTCGCTCATCAGTTTGGCGTAGCCACCCGTGCCGGAACCCTCCTCCTCGTAATCCACGGTGACAAATTCACCACCCATCGATTTCACCTGATCCCCCACCTCGGGTCGCGTATCATTCGCTCTCACGATGGCACCCAAACCTGATGCGGTGCCGATGGCTGAGAGTCCGGCAACACCCGCCCCGATCACAAAAACCTTGGCCGGAGGCACCTTTCCGGCGGCGGTGATCTGTCCTGTGAAAAAACGACCGAAGTGATGGGCTGCCTCGATGACTGCCCTGTATCCGGCGATATTGGCCATCGAACTCAAGGCATCCAGTTTCTGCGCACGGGAAATGCGTGGGACGCTGTCCATGGCAAGTACTGTCGCTTTTTTTGCGGCAAGCAGTTGAAGAAGATCGGGATTTTGGGCAGGCCAGATGAAACTCACCAAGGTGGTGCCCTCTCGCATCAAGGCGATTTCCTCCGCATTCGGTCCACGCACCTTGAAGACAATATCGCTGGCACTCCAGAGTGGTGCAGCCCCTTCAATGATGCTGGCACCGGCAATGGCATAGGACTCGTCGCTAAAATGGGCCCCATGACCCGCTCCCGCTTCAACGGTGACGAGAAAGCCCAGCTTGATAAGTTTTTCTACCACCTCTGGAACAGTGGCTACTCGTTTTTCTCCGTGGGCGGTTTCTCGTGGGATTCCTATCGTGAGCGGCATGGTATTTTTTTATGTAAACTGCCATTGGGAAAACATGATGCTTCGGCAGAGAGCATCCAGAAGTCGGCACTTTTCGAGTAAGGAACATAACAAAACAGAATAGATTGTCTATTCTTGGATAAAAGTTTCTACAATTAATGAATGCTAATCGATAAGTAAGCAGAAAAACCCAAATTCTCATCTATAAGCATTTTCGACACTTTGGAAGCCCCCGTCTCTCTCGCTCTTCTGAGGCAACCTGCCAAACACGCTTCCCTGTCCATCTCTGTAGAGCCTCTTGTGTACGAAATAGTCCTCTGAATAAACCAAGAATCCAGAGGAGAAAAATTTTAGCAGTGGAAAGCTAATGTGATGGTACGTCATCTGAGCCCCCGGCTCAGTCCTTGAGTGGGAAAACGAAGTAGCTGCGGGCGTTCCTATAGCAAATATCCTGCACGAGTGGGCCGAGGAGTCGCTCGTCATCAGGGATGAGGCCGCGCTCGACATCCGCACCGATAATGTTGCAGAGGAGTCTGCGGAAATACTCGTGACGGGTGTAGGAGAGGAAGGAGCGGCTGTCGGTGAGCATGCCAACAAAATGTCCGAGCAGGCCTATCTGAGAGAGGGTCTCGATCTGACGCGTCATGCCGTCGAGTTGGTCGAGAAACCACCATCCACTGCCGAACTGGATCTTGCCCGGGGTGATCCCGTCCTGAAAATTCCCGGCCATTGAGGCGAAGACCTCGTTGTCCCCAGGGTTGAGATTGTAGAGGATCGTTTTTGGTAATTTTCCCTGAGCATCTAGACGGTCAAGGTGAAGCGAGAGTCCTCTGGCCATCGTGAAATCGCCGATCGAGTCGTAGCCGGTGTCGGGTCCCTGTTGGGAATAGGCCCGGGAGTTGTTGTTGCGGATCGCCCCAGCGTGTATCTGCATGGTCCATCCCTTGGCGTCATCCCAGCAGGCGAATTCGTGGAGGAGGAATGATTGGAACTTTCTTGCCTCTAGGGGCGAAAGGAGGTGGCCGCATCGACATTTGTCGAAGATCTCGGAAGCCTCTTTCTGCGTGCATTCCTCCTCGGGAACGAATTCTAAACCACGGTCGGAAAGGCGGCATCCATGATCAGCGAAATAGTCGTGCCGTGTACGCAGAGCTTGGAGCATTGAAGTGAGACTGGTGATGGCAGAATCGGTCGCCGCTTCGAGTTTTTTCATCCAAGGAACAAAGGTCACGGGCTGGCCGACGGCCCACGCCTTATCGGGGCGCCATGTCGGCAGAACTAGCGTCCGGATAGACGAATCCGCCGCGATCGCGCGGTGATGCTCAAGCGTGTCGACTGGATCGTCCGTGGTGCAGACTACCTTGACATTGAACTTCGAAAGGAGACCGCACGCGGAAAATTCGGGGCGATTGATCACCTCATTTGCCGCATCGTAGATTTCATCGGCGGTATCTGGGCCGAGCAGTGTTTCGATACCAAAGGCTCGGGAAAGCTCAAGATGACACCAGTGGTAGAGGGGGTTGCGGAGAGCCCGCGGAAGAACTGCAGCGAAACGGCGGAATTTCTCCCGGTCGGGTGCGGATCCCGAGCAGAACTCCTCGGGCACCCCAGCGGCACGCATCGCGCGCCACTTATAGTGGTCCCCGCCGAGCCAGATCTGGGTGATGGTCTTCCATCGACGATCCTTCGCAATCTCGGAAGGATCGAGGTGGCAGTGATAATCAATGAGGGGCTGATTCTCAGCGTGGTGATGATAGAGGTTTCTGGCGCTCTTCGTCTCGAGCAGAAAGTCGTCGTGGATGAAGGGGCGTGCTGAGGGTATTGCGCTCATAATTGTTGATAGAAGGTTACTCGATGTTGTCTGATTGCGTTGGTTAATGGCAGTCCATGAATCGATCAAAGATTGGTAATCGGCCTGTGCTTGGGCACAAGAATCTTCATGATGCACCAGGCGATGAGGTAGCTCAACGCACTGATCGTGAACATGATGAGGTAAGCATGCTGAGGGTGATCCTTGTAGGCATCTGTCATGGTGCCCGAGAGCTTCAGGATGATCACCCCACCGAGTCCGCCCGCCATCGCGCCAAGTCCCGTTACGGAACCGACTACCTTTGTCGGGAACATGTCGGAGACAGTAGTGAAAAGGTTGGCCGACCACGCCTGATGGGCCGCCGCGCCGATGCAGATGATGACGACTGCAAAGGTGGAAGCAAGGTGACCGAAGCGGCTCACGTCCGCGAAATACTGGGTGGTGAGCACCGTTAGGGGAAACAGCGCGATGAGGAACATCGCCGTCATCCGCGCTTGATAGATCTTCATACCCCGCTTCAGCAGCGTCATAGGGATACTACCCCCGTAAATGCTGCCCACGATCGCGATCCCATAGACGGTGAAGGTGGGAAGCATAATCTCATGCTTTGTCATTCCGAACTGTTTCTTGAGGTAATCCGGTAGCCAGAATAAGTAGAACCACCAAATGCCGTCCGTCATGAATTTGCCGAGGAAGAACGCCCATGTTTGTCGATAGCCGAGCACTCCGGACTTGGGGGCGAGGCCATAGCGATTCGATCCCTCTGTTCCGGCCCGCATAGCAAGGAAGAGAATAGAACAGATCGTACCGATGACAGGCACAAGATTCAGCAGGATGAACCATCCCGACTTGTCGAGGTCGTGCCAGCGGCGGGCTTGCGCGACAAGGCTGGAACAGAATGCGACTGCGCCGACGCAACCATAGAGGGAGAGGATCTCATTTCGGCTCAATGCAGGAAACATTGTCGAGATGAAATAGAAGAACAGGCACAGGAAGAGAGTCATGCAGGTGACACCGACGAAGCCGGATTTCGTCATCCTGCCAGAAAATGAGAAAAAGGAGGCGGAGACTTTCGTGCCGGATTTGTCCTCGAGGAGTTCCTGCTCCCGGGTCTCATCCTGGTCACTGTGGATGTAGTCGAATTCCTCCTTCGAGAGGCGCTTTTGCCCGGCGGGGGGCGCATAGAACCAGAACCAGAAGATCAGCCATGGGAGGCCGGCTGCACCGGTGAGGATGAAGGCCATCTTCCAGCCAAGCTGGTCGCCGAAATGAATGAGACACCATGGAACGAAGAGCGCCGCGATCATCGCTCCGACATTAGTTCCGCTGTTGAAGATACCGGTCGCTAACGACCGCTCCCGTTTCGGAAACCATTCGGCTACGGTCTTGATCGAGGCAGGGAAGTTGCCGGCCTCACCGATTCCGAAGAGGCTCCTGACGACCATGTGTGCAGGGGTCAAGCTGCCGACAAACGCGTTAACTATCCCAAACACGGACCAGACGATGAGGGAAAGGGCTAGGCCGAGTTTTGTGCCTATCTTGTCAATCAACCAACCCGTAAGTATGGTCATGCTGGCGTAGAATGCGGTGAAAACCGTTGTGACATTGGCGTAATCGGAGTTCGTCCATCCGAATCCGCCCATGTCTACCGGAGAGCAGAAGAACTCCTTGAGATAGCTGATGACCTGACGGTCTGCGTAGTTAATCGCCGTTGCGGCGAAAAGGAGGGCACAGATCACCCAACGGTACGATCCGCGGCTCGGAAGAGGGGCGGAATTCATTGGTGATGATGAAATCTGCTGGGATCAATACGGGCCACGGATCTCACAGGCAACGGAGCGGTTGTAGAAATCGCGGAGTTTAATATGGACTGCCGAATCAATCGGAGGAAGCTCGGAGACAGCGGCGTTGCGCAGAACCTGCTCGGGCTTGCTGGCCCCCGTGATCACTGTACTTACCGCCTCGTGATCGAGAATCCATCGTTGTGCCATGGAGGCCATATCCCAGCCCATCGGAACAAACGAACGAAATTGCTCCGCGAGGGAGACTGCTTTTCCAAACCTGATTCCTGCAAAGGTCTCACCGATATTGAAAGCCGCTCCATCTTGATTGTAGTTGCGGTGATCCCGTGAGGCGAAGGTCGTTTTCGCCGTGAACTTCCCCGAAAGGACACCGCTTGCAAGCGGTAGACGGACAATAATGCCTACGTTATTCGGGAGGCACTTTAGAGACCGTGGACTTCCCGGACGGGCGCAGCAAGCAGT
>JBAXTN010000031.1:0-32899 GCA_037130175.1 bacterium
GCATTGCCGTCGTCTATCCGCGTCTGATCGATATGCTGGAATCCGGCAGAACCCCTCCTGAAAAATAATACCGGTTGTCATCACGAATGATACTGGTTGGTTGATTTTTGCTTAGCACTGGATTTCGCTTCCGGGCGCGAAGAAAAGCCAACATTTGGGCAATGAAAATCAATGAGGGTGCAGCGGGAGCAGCAAAGGTACGAGTAGAACGCACAGGATCATCACCACGATAGAGAAAGGGACTCCGACGCGCACGAAATCACTGAATCTGTAGTTGCCCGGGGCCACCACCAGGGTGTTAACCGGTGAGGAAATTGGCGTCATGAATGCGGTGGAGGCAGCCAGGGCAACGATCATGGCAAAAGGATAGGGTGACGCCTGTAAATCACCGGCAATGGCAAGAGCGACTGGAGCCATGAGTACGGCGGTGGCCGTGTTGGAAATAAACAGACCGAGAAGGGCCGTGATGGCAAAGAGACACCCCAGCAGCACGTGGGTTCCGGCGCCCTCGGTGATGGTCATCAACCCGTGGGCGGCAAGTTCGACTCCTCCCGTTTTCTGAAGCGCTATCGAGAAGGGAAGCATACCGACAATCAGAATAAGACTTTTCCAATGGATGGAGCGGTAAGCACTGTCGAGATCAATGCAGCGCAGCGCCCCCATTAGCATGCATGCAATCAATGCCGCCTGCACATTGGGGACAACTCCGCTTACCATGAGACCCACCATGAGCAACAGAGATGCTAACGCGTGGAGTGACCTGCCGGGAACCGGGAGTATCTCTTCGACCTCTGCGGGCATGTTAAGGACTACGAGATCGTTGCCGCATGATTGCAAAGCCTCTATTTCCTTCCATGGCCCGATCAGAAGCAGTGTGTCTCCTAGGCGAAGCTGTTCTTCGAGAAGATTCTCTTTTGTGGCAACCGTGCCATGCCGGAGACCGATCACCGTAAGGCGGTACCGGGTACGGAAATGAGCTTCTGGGATCGTTTTCCCGATCAGTTCCGAATCGGCGCCAACCATGACTTCCACCATGCCGATTTCTTGTGAGCGGTCATTAAAATATTCACCGGTCAGGGGCAGGAGTTCGAGTGCGCTCTTCGGAACGAAATCCCGGATGATACACTTCGATGAAAATCGATCCACTAGGAGAATATCCCCTGATGCCAGCAGGGTTTGCCTGTTGGGGGCAAAAATCTCGTTGGAAAAACGCCCTCTTCTCTCGACGGCGATGATGTTCATTCCGGATGTGCTACGCAGATTGACTTCTGCAAGAGATTTGCCAACCAGCGGGGACGCTTCCGTAATGCGTAGACGGAATTCTCTCTCTGCCAAATGATAGCGTTGAACCAAATCGAGCAGACTCAAGCGACGAATACCCTCATCTTTCACGGGTTGTTCGGAGGAGAGCCACTTGCGGGCAAAAAGCATATAGAGGATGCCAAGCACGAGGATGGGCACGCCGAACGGAGTGAAGCTGAAAAATGTAAATCCAGGGATGCCGTTGCGCACGAGTTCGCTGTTGACTACGAGGTTGGGGGCCGTGGCAACCAGTGTCATCATACCGCTGATCAACGCTGCCGCGGAGAGAGGCATCATGAGCTGGCTCGCCGGAGTCCCGGTGATCTGTGAGATGCGCAATCCGACTGGAATGAAGATGGCGACGACCCCTGTCGAGCTCATGAAAGCACCAAGTCCGGCCACCACGCCCATCAACAGGGAAACCAGCGTGCGTTCGCTTTTTCCGGCAGTTCTGATCAGCCAGTCACCCAGTTGCTGGGCAACCCCCGTGCGGACAAGCCCCTCTCCTATCACAAAAAGAGCCCCTAGGAGGACGATGTTGGGATCACTGAAACCGGCCAAAGCCTCGCTTGTCGTGATGACGCCTGTCAGGGGAAGAGCGATCAGCATCAGAAGCCCCACGGCATCCATGCGTGGTTTATTGAACGCAAACATCGCTACCGCGCACCCAAGCAGTGTCAGAACAATCGCCAGACTGGTATTCATTTTTCTTACGGGTTGAGTGCTACAACCTGGACGGAAACTTCCATGCTTTCAAAAGAATCCGAGGGCCCATCCC
This sequence comes from bacterium, assembly GCA_037130175.1. Classification (GTDB taxonomy): domain Bacteria; phylum Verrucomicrobiota; class Verrucomicrobiia; order Chthoniobacterales; family UBA6821; genus UBA6821. The sequence continues at coordinate 2,081 of JBAXTN010000031.1, forward strand.
ATGTACCCGAAAGGGGGGAGGCTTCGACATGGGAGGGTGCCACCGCCACGGAAATGTGTTCATTCCCCGCGAGCTTGTTGTTGGTGGGGTCGAAGCCCTGCCAACCGGCGCCCGGTATATAAATCTCAGTCCAGGCATGGGTGGCGCCATGCTGTCCCTCACCCATCTGGATATATCCCGTGACAAATTGGGCTGCAAATCCCCAATAGCGCGCAGCTTCCATCATGAGGACGGCGTAGTCGCGGCACGAACCACCGCCGAGAGCGAGTGTTTCGTGGGGAAGTTGCACCCCGGGATCTTCACGGCGGGTGTATTTTAACCCCGTATAAATACGGTTGTTCAGATTATTGAGCAGATCAAAGGTGTCGATGAGTTGGCCCGGTTGGTAAAGATCAGAAAGCCATTTTTGGAGCACAGGACTGTCATAAGGATAGGCAGGCAGCCGGTAGGGAATAAGCCCGACCTGTTCGCTTGCCACATATTGAAAGGGGTAGGAACGGGCAGTGGCATCGATCATGCAGGTGATGGGACTGTCATCGTAGAGATCGACATCCACCTCGCTGAAGATACTGAGCTTTTTTGCCGGTGCCTCGAAGTTGATGATGGCCACCGAGTTGGCGTGAAGATCACGAAGCCAACGAATGGATGCCTTGGGTTCTATCTCCACGCTACCCTTCTCGATATGCACATCATGACCTTCGCGGGGGCGCATCAGTGCACGGTGAGTGCCGAATTTTACAGGCTGGCTGTAGTTATATTCGGTTTTGTGGGTGATGCGGATGCGTTTCATTTGGAAGGTGGAACGCTCCGTGATGACAGGGGCCGAGTCAATTCAGAAAGAGGCCCGGAATCTGGCATAGACGATCCCCTCGGTGCTGCTTGTCGGCGCGGTTCCGGGATTGGCAATCAGCTGCACACCTAGGGAAAACTGGCTGTTCTGGCTGATTTGAAAACGGTGGAACATCTCGATCACCGATTCATTCCTTGATCCCCTGCCCAGGGGAGTGGCAAGTGAATAGGCAAGGCCGCTCAGATCCTCCTTTCTGCCGATCAAACCACTCAGACCAAAACCGACTTGCGCCAGATTTTTCACATTGGTGAGTTTCCCTCCCGTGTAGGCATAACGGGCAAATGTCTGGAGACGCTCTCCAAGGTTTTGATCGAGGATGGCCGTGAGACCCGAGTCGGAGGGGAGACTGTTTAGTCCGCGAGCATCCATGTGCCACATGCATAATGCATACCGTCCCGAACCCAAGCCATGGAAAGCGGGAGTGAATCCGGCTTCGGTGAAACTGAAAAGCGACCACTCATTAAACAGCGTATCAAAACCGTTCTGCGTTGCCTGACCATAGGCGTTGCTTACACCTCCGGTAATGTAAAATTGCTCGGTGGGACGAAATGAGATACCGCAGATCGGGCCATGCCCGGGGAAGGGAATCGAGGGGTTGGCGGAGAAGTGGCGATTGACAAAAGAATTATTCACATTCTGCATCCAGTAGGCACCGACGAAATCAGAGGCATAGCCCCGACCAATAAGAATGCGAAGCTTTGCCGCAAAAAGCCGCTGAATCCAATAGGCATCCCTGACTACCCAACCCCGGTCGTTGAACCCATTGGTGACAGGAATCAGCGTGCCGATCTGCCTGCCGAGTGCAGAAGGAGGCTGAGAGCCCATGTTGTAGCGATATTCCACCGTGGTCACAAGACGTCCCGTATCGGCTGTCTTTCTTCCGAGAAGAGTCCACGAAGAAAGCAAATCCGTATCACCTGCTGCACCGTATCGATCACTTTGCCCTCCCATGGGTTGCAAAAAAAGCATGGTCTGGGCCACACCCAGTCTCAAACCGGTTGATTGATCGAGCGTTTGTAACGCACGAGTCAGGTATTCGAAGGGGCGATCGATGCCCAGTGAGCTGAGATATCCGGGATGAAGCGCCGTAATTTCATCCAGTTCAGCAGGCGTGTTTGAAGTGGCCTCTCCAGGAGAAAAATCTGCGTCCAGATTATCCGATTCGATCTCATGCTGGGAGGGGGATCCCAACAAGGAGGATGCAAGCAGCAGGCACAGACAGAGTGCTGCTGTTGCTTTCATGACCCCTTTACCAGGAGCTTTTCTACGCCCCTTGTTGATGCGCATCAGACTCATGCGCCGAGTAACAGATAGCGTAGAGGGATGGGACGACGATCATCGTGAGCACGCAGGCAAAGGAGAGACCAAACATGATCGTTACCGCCATGGCCGAGAAAAACGGATCCTGTGTGAGGGGAATCATGCCAAGAACCGTAGTGACGGCTACAAGCATGACCGGACGGAGGCGACTCACACTACCATCCACGATGGACTGATAGACGGGCTTTCCAAGGTCATGTCTCTGTGTTTTAAACTCATCAACAAGCACGATGGAGTTTTTGATCTGCTCGCCGGCGAGTGCGATCGCACCGAGCAGCGCCATGAATCCGAAGGCCTGATTCGTGAGTAGAAGCCCGGCTGTTACCCCGATGATCGCAAGCGGTACCGTGATGCAAATTACAAGAGTCGATCGGGCGGAGTTGAAAATGGCCATGACAATCAGGACAATAATGACAAGAGCGAGGGGAAGCGGTTCTGCAAGAGCCTTACGTGCATTACGCGAATCCTCATACTCCCCACCCCATTCTAGCGAATATCCCGGCGGCAGTTGGATTTTCTCTATGGCAGGACGAACTCTGCTCAAGAGTTCACTCGGCAGGCCGCTGCGTGGATCTGCATGGACGGTAATGGTCGGGAATCGGTCCCGTCGCATGATGACAGGATCCTCCCAGGCAAGATTAGCACCGGTTGCAACCTGGCTGAGTGGGATCATTCTCCGGGCTACAGGACTCCAAATTTGGAGTCCGTGGAGGGCATCGATGTCGTTTCGTTCATCGAGGGGCGGACGGGCGATGATGGGCAGAAGGCGGGATTCCTGAGGATAGATACCGTGTCCGCTATCCCCGGGTTCGCGATAAAAGCCGACCGTACGGCCTTCAAATCCCGACTGCAGTGCCTCCGCCACCTCGACGCGTGTGATGCCGTTTCGCAGTGCCTGCTCCTCCAGTAATTTCGGACGGATTACCTTTTCGCGTTCCCTCCAGTCGTGACGCACACAGACGGCACCGCCATCATCCCTGATGATCTGGATGGCCTTGTCCGCGAGCGCCCGAAGTTCCATTGGATCCGGGCCGCTGAAGCGGGCCTGGATACGACCGCCCTGACCGGGACCCAAAAGGAATTTTTTAGCCACGGCGTTGGCATTGGGGAAGTTCGTGTCGATGTAGTGCTGCACCGCATCCTGAACTTTGCTGACCTTGGATTCATCGGCCACATTGATCAGAAACTCCACATAGGCCGGATTTTCGCGTTCCGGGGAATAGACGAGCAGAAACCTGAGTCCTCCGCCTCCAATGAAGGAATTGACATGGGCGACACCCGGTTGCTGCTGGATGAATCGTTGCACGGTATCCGCAAATGCCTCGGATTCCCGAATATGCGTACCCGCCGGCAAATAGACATCCACAAGGAATTGAGGACGTGTCGCCGGAGGGAAAAAACTTTGGGAAACATGACGGAATCCATAGAGTGCAGCGACAAAAAGCACGATTGAGACAGCAACAACAATCCAGCGATGGCGCAGGGAGACGATCAGGATTTGTTTGTAAGTCTGGAAGAGTCTGCCCGCGTAGGGATCCTTGCTGGCAGCCTCGGGATCGGGCTTAAAAAGCAGGTATCCAAGCAAAGGCGTGATGGTGATGGCTGCCACCCAGCTGATCGCAAGCGAAATGAAGATGACCCAGAAAAGAGAATTGCAATACTCTCCCGTGTTGTCGTCGGAAAGGCCGATTGCTGCGAAGGCGATCACGGCGATCGCAGTGGCCCCGAGCAGCGGCCACTGACACTGGGCGACAACATCACGGATCACGCTGAGTTTATCCTCGCCTGACTCAATACGGACCTTCATCCCCTCAGCAATCACGATCGCGTTGTCCGTGAGCATGCAGAGCGCGATGATAAAGGCCCCAAGAGAAATACGCTCCAGCAGGATATGTTGAAAATACATGACCTGGATCGTTGCAAGAATGGTGAGCATCAAGACGATGCCAATCAAAAATCCCGCCCTCATCCCCATGGCAAACAGGAGAACAAGAAAGACAATGGTCACCGCCTTGACCAGGTTGAACGAGAAGGCGTTAGTGGCTGTTGTCACAGCATCGGGCTGGAAGTTGATCTCCCCGATCTCGATGCCGATTGGCTGATTGCGTTTCAGTTCTGCAAGCCTCTTTCTTACTGCTGCGCCAAGAGTCACGACATTACCGCCCTGCACCGTGGAGATACCCAGACCGATGGCCGGCTTACCGTCAAATCGAAGCAGGCGTCTCGGGGGATCCTGCTCTCCCCGTTTGAGTTTGGCGACATCCCTGAGTAGAAGTTGTCTGCCTGTGCGATCCGAACCAATGGCCAGATCAAGCATTTGTTCCGCCGACTGAAAACCTCCGGTGGGATCAATGGTGAGATGTTCATCCCCGACACGAACCCGTCCACCGTCGGCGACAACATTCTTTGCCTGAAGCTGCGCGTAGATCTGATCCTCATTGATTCCCAGTTGGGCCAGGCGCTGGCGTGAGATCTCAAGATAAACCGATTCCTGCTGTTCGGCAAAGAGTTCCACTTTCTGAACATCCTGTACCGTCTGAACCTCACGGCGCAGGAATTCAGCGTAGCGGCGCAGTTCAGCAGAGGAATATCCCTCGCCGGTGATCGTGAGGAAAATTCCATACACATCCCCAAAATCGTCGATAACCATGCTGCGACCCCGCGCGGAGGGAGGCAGTGCGGGCTGGACATCTGCGATCTTGCGCCTCAGTTCATCCCAAACCTGTGGAATCGACTGTTTGTTAAAATGATCCTTGATGATCGCGCTTACCACGGAGCGACCCCGCGTGGACTCTGAATCGACACGCTTGAGTTGGCCCAGTTGCTGGCAGGCTGTCTCGATGGGATTGCTCACTTCCTTGGCCACTTCCTCGGCGCTGGCACCCGGATAGGGTGTGATGATGAGCGCCTCCTTGATCGTGAACTCTGGATCCTCCAGTCGTCCTATGTTCTGATAGGAATAAAACCCTCCAAGGAGTGTCAGGAGGATGCAGAGAAAGGCAACCCGCTGATTTTTAACGGAAGCGACGCCAAGGTTCATGGCCGGGAACTTGAGAGGCCATTACCCAGATCATTCACCGTCATGCCTTCCCTGATAAAAGAAACTCCGGCAGTCGCGATCCGATCACCCGGCAATACGCCTTCGAGAATCTCCACGCTGCCACCCGTTACCGAGCCCGTCTTCACGGGGCGTCGCAATACACTCCCGTCGGGAGCAATCACCCAGACAATCTGCTGGCCTGAGTTTTCCTGAAACAAGGCCGTGCTGGGTACCAGAACCTGATTCCCCAGAACCAGGGCGCGCCGATAGGTAAGGCCGACTGTGGCAGTCATGCCCGGCAGCAGATTCAGAGTTGATGGAGATTGCATGGCCACCCTGACACGGAATGTTTGAGTCACGGGATCTGCCCGCTGTGCGATCTCGGTGATATGCACGGGAAACTGAACGCCGGGTGCCGCACTGAACGATGCCTGGAGCTTCACGATGTCCGCTGAGCGAAGATCGGAGATCATGACGGATTCCGGAATATCGAGCGCAATGGTGACCTCGTTGACATCCTGAAATTTTATCACCGGCTGCCGCGCGCTCACATTTTGTCCCTGCTCCACAAAACGCTGTGCAATCACGCCATCATAAGGGGCTCTCAAGGTGGTGTCATCAAGCTGAATGCCGGCTTCCACCACGCGCCCTTCGAGGCTGCGTACCTCCGCTTCATTGGCCTGGATTTCCTCATCCCGTCCAACCGTGCTTTGCTCCAATGTCTGGATGGCAGCATGGTAATTCTCCTGAGCTACGCGCAGGGAGGTTTCCGTGCGTTCATGTTCCAGTGGCGAGATGACTCTGTTGTTGAGCAATTGGGCGGAACGGTTGAACTCAGCCTGCGCATTGGCCAACTTGGCGCTCACAGCACGGGCCTGTGCCTCCAGTCGAAGCCGCTCCTCTGGGCGGACTCCGGCGCGTGAAGCCTGCAGGTTGGCACGGGCCCTGTCCAACTGCCCCTTGAGTGCTTCCAGTCTTGCCTTGAATTCATCCTGCCGCAGCTGGCCGATCACCTGACCCTTGACCACTTTCTGCCCCTCCCTGACCGGCAGGCTGACGAGGAGTCCCGTGACTTGAAACGCAAGTTCAACCTGCTTGGATGCCTCGATGATTCCGGGAAAGGAACGGGAACTTGTTTCTCCCGCCGTCAGGATGAGCATGGTTTTGACCGGTCGTATGACTTCGGGATGCTGGGATTCCTTCCGCGAACACCCTGCAACACAAAGCATCAGGGAGAGCATTGCCAGAAGAGAGGAGTGAAGGCTGGTGAAGCTTTTGATCGTGACAGTCATAGTAGTGTTTGGCTCTTTGCCGAAGACCTTGCATCCAGCTCAATGAACCGCCTGAAAGCTAGGTAGGCAGTTTTGAAAAACCAAGCAGAAACAGGATGGAGAGCAGGTGCGTTGGCCCTTGTATGGGACTTTTCAGTCAGTCTCTAAAACAGGTTTGGAAGCGAAGAGATCCATCCCGAGCTTCTGGGAGAGAAACTGTGCCGTCAACTGTCCCCTGATACTGTTGCCGGTTTTATCAAGCAGTGGAGAAAAAGTTCCCAGGCCACCCTTTCCCGGAGAAACCGTCACGATCCCACCACTAATTCCACTCTTACCGGGCAAGCCCACATCGAAGAGCCAGTCGCCGGAGTTTTCGTAGAGGCCTGCGGTGGTCATCGCGGCAAGGGTATAGTGACAGACCGAGGCATCAATCACCCGTTCCTTGGAAACGGGATTCACGCCTCCATCGGCCAGTGTTGCACCCATGACCGCCAGGTCCTTTGCGGTCACTATCAACGAACATTGTCTGGTATAGAGATCCACGGCCTGCGCCGGATCGAGATAAATGCGACCGTAGCTCTGTAAAAGTCGGGCGATACTTTGGTTCCGGAAATTGGTTTCAGCGGCACACTGATAAATTTCCTTATCCAGCGACAGGGCCCGACCGGCGAATCGTGAAAGTCCTTCGTGAATGAACGACCATTTTTCTTCAACGGTGACACCGGGTACCAGGCTGGTTGTTGCAATGGCCCCAGAATTCACCATGGGGTTTGTCCTCCCGTCGGGGCTCCGTTCGATGCCGGCGAGAGAGTTAAAGGGATAGCCTGTTGCATTGAGACCGATTTTCTCTCGGACGGTCTCCACACCCAGTGCCTGACAGACCAGGGCAAAAACGAATGGTTTCGACACGCTCATGATAGTGAATTCGCAGTCAGAATTACCGACCGAATGAATCTTCCCGGCAGTATCGGCAATGCAGATGCCGAACAGGCGGCTCGAAATCCTCGCCAGGGCTGGATAAACCGTAGAGTTTTCACCTTCACTGTTCTCTTTGAAACGTTCGTAAGCCTCGAAAACAAACCTAACGACGAGTTCGGAAGGAGGCAGGTGGCCGGTGGATACATATCCCGCAGATGCACTCTCATCGTGCCGTGGGTCTTTTTTCATGGATGTTCCTTCTAGAAGCCATGAGAAAAGGTCAAGAGGGAATAGGAAAGAAGCTGTGCCCTTTTGCTCACGAAACTTCAGCTAAACAGAAGCTGGCGAAATTTTTGCGGCGTGGGCATTATGAAGGTTTGCTGTTTTCAAGATCCACATGGCACTGACCGATAAATTCTACCGCAAGCTGGTGCTTGATGCTTTTTCACGAGCCCGCCGGGGCGAGCTCCGATTAACGATGCCGGGAGGGGCCAGGCGCCTCTTCGGAGGCCTTGGAAAGGAGCTTCAGGCGGGGCTCACCGTTTGCAATGAAGGGTTCTACCGACGGTGTGTCTTCTTTGGGGCCATTGGTTTTGCGGAGGGATATCTGGCTGGAGAATGGGAGACGGAGGACCTGACCCGAACGATCGCATGGTTTATCCTGAATTCCGATTATCTGGCCGGAGTGCGCACGAGCGAATCCGGATCTCGCGGCGCCTTCGATCTGCTCGGAGCGGTGAATCGCCTTGGTCACGCTCTCCGCCCCAATAGCAGGAAAAAAAGCAGGGATAACATCAGCGAGCATTACGATCTGGGAAACGATTTTTTTAAGCTCTGGCTCGATCCCACAATGACCTACTCGGCGGCCTATTATGATCCATCTGCCCAGACATTGGAGGAGGCACAGCGTAAAAAATGGGATCAGCTTTGCCGCAAGCTTCAACTTGCACCCCATGACATGGTGTTGGAGATTGGCTGTGGATGGGGCGGGTTTGCTATCCATGCGGCGAAGCATTACGGGTGCCGTGTGCAGGCGGTCACCATCAGCGAGGAACAGTTCCGCGAGGCTGCCCTTAGGGTCGAGGCGGAGGGAGTTTCCGATCTGGTCGAGGTGGTTTTCAGCGACTACCGGGATCTTTCGGGGCGGTTTGACAAGATCGTCTCGATCGAGATGCTGGAGGCGGTCGGCGATCGCTATGTTGAGACTTTTTTCAAGCAGGTGTCAGATCTTCTTGCACCCCGTGGACTGGTGGGTATCCAGACGATTATCTGCCCGGACAATCAGTTTCCAATTCTACGGGATGGTGTTGATTTTATTCAGAAACATATCTTCCCTGGGTCGCTGTTGCTCTCGATGCGTCGCATCACCGATGCGGTCAATGCCACCGGAGATCTCAATCTTCTCGATTACGAGGATATGACCCCCTTCTATGCCAGGACGCTCAAGGAATGGCGCCGCAACTTTTCTGCGGTGCTGCCGGATGTGCGTGCGCTCGGTTATGATGAACCGTTTATCCGCAAGTGGTTGTACTACCTCTGTTACTGTGAAGCTGCATTCGGGACGAGGCATATCTCCGTGGCCCAGATCATTTTCACCAGACCGGACAATCTTGATATTTACTCCCCGGCATACGAGCTAGGGCATCACAGGGAACGCCCGGTTCCAAATATCTGCATTGCGAAGGAAAAATGAATCCTCTCAATCTTTTTCTTTTGGCTCTGGCCGGTTCCAGCCTCCTGATGGTGGTCGTTTGGAAAATTTCCGTGAGCATGCGCAATGCTGGGATTGTTGATATTGCTTGGGCCCTTGGATTTGCTCCTATGGCACTCCTTTACCGCATCTTTGGAGATGGTGAACCAATCCGGCAAAATCTCATCACTCTGATGGTGGTGATCTGGAGTCTTAGGTTGGGCATCCATCTTTGGAGGCGCGTGATGGGGCATCACCCCGTCGAAGATGGGCGCTATGGGGAACTGCGAAAAACGGTCAAGGATCACGAGAATTTCTTTTTCTTCTGGTTTTTTCAGGCCCAAGCACTGCTGCTGGTTTTCCTCAGCCTCCCGGTACTCCTCGCTAACTTCGACTGTCGTGTCGGTCTTTGCATCTCGGATATCGTTGGATTACTTATCTGGATAGTTGCTATCGCCGGGGAATCTATCGCCGATCATCAGCTCGCACTCTTCCAAGCCAACCCGGCAAACCGAGGCAAAGTCTGTTCCGTCGGTCTCTGGCGGTATTCCCGCCATCCCAACTACTTTTTTGAATGGCTCGTCTGGGTTGCGTTTTTTGTCGTTGCCTTTCCAGCGCCGTGGGGATGGATGACTCTCTATTGCCCGGCCCTGATGCTTTATTTTTTGCTCCGTGTGACAGGCATTCCTTACACCGAGCAGCAGTCACTACGATCTCGTGGTGAGGCCTATCGTGCCTACCAGCTTACCACGAGCCCATTCATCCCGTGGTTTCCAAAAAATTCTCCATGAGCGTTATCGACAAATTGCTTTCCTACGGCCTGATTCCTGATGTTGCTGTCCGATCTGGGATTCGTCATTTGCTTTCCTCAAAACTCCGGGAGGAGGCCCGAGGTGATGTTGAAGAGCGTGATGCCAGATTTGTGTCCTTTCGTACCGAACTCGACAACGCGCCGATCGCCATTAATGCCGAGGATGCCAACGAGCAGCATTATCAGGTGCCCACCGAATTTTACCTTCAGGTGCTGGGCCCAAGACTGAAATACAGCAGCGGTTATTGGCCTGCCGAAAAAACAACTTTTGCCGAATCTGAAGAGGAAATGTTGAAGCTCACCTGCGAGCGAGCCCGGCTACAGGATGGACAGAAGATACTGGAACTTGGTTGCGGCTGGGGATCCCTGACACTCTGGATGGCCGAACATTATCCCAACTCTTCCATCACGGCCGTTTCCAATTCCTACACACAGCGGTTGCACATTGAAGCTGAGGCCCACCGTCGGGAGCTTTATAATGTGCGTATCATTACGGCTGATATGAATGAATTCGCCGCTCCCGAGCCTGGAAGCTACGATCGAGCCGTTTCCGTGGAGATGTTCGAGCACATGAAGAATTATCGGGAACTCATGCGCCGTATCGCAGGCTGGCTGAAACCGGAAGGGAAGCTCTTCGTCCACATTTTCACACACCGGGAATACGCTTATCATTTCGAGGGCAGGGATCCCTCGGACTGGATCACCCGCTATTTCTTCTCCGGCGGGACGATGCCATCACATGATCTACTGCTCTATTTTCAGGGTCATCTCAGGATCGAGCAGCATTGGAGGGTGAATGGCACCCATTACGCCCGTACTGCCGAGGCATGGCTCCATGCGATGGATGTGAACCACAAGGCGATCAGGCCGATTCTGGAGAAGACCTATGGGCGTCATGAAGCCCGTAAGTGGCGTGCTTACTGGCGCACTTTTTTCATGTCATGCGCTGAACTTTGGGCCTATCGGGGGGGGGAAGAGTGGATCGTTTCGCATTATCTTTTTACCAAATGAAATGATCTGTTGAGGATTTCGGCTTTCAACTTTTAGGTTTCAGCTTTTTTCTTTTACCATGCCCCGCATTCTTTTGCTCACAGCCGGATTCGGCGAAGGACATAACACTGCCGCCCGTTGCATTGCGGAGGCGCTCCGTGAACATCCCGGCGTCGAGACATCGGTCATTGATGTCTATCAGGAGACTGTACCCCGGTTTACCAAGGTGCTGCAGGCCGGATACAGCCTGGCAATCAACAAATATCCCTTGGTCTGGAGCGCCATTTTCTCGGTTCTTGATAAGCCCGGAAGCCTGGAAAAAAGCCTTCCCTTTGCCGGCAGTCTTCGGAATGCCCTGAGGCGTGTGCTGGAGGAATACACCCCGGACGCTGTGATTTCGACCTATCCGCTTTATGCCTACCTGATCCGGCAACTTCGCCAACAAGGCCACAAGGCCGCAATGGCTCCCCTATTCACGATGGTAACGGATTCCACGGCGATCAACTCTTCCTGGTATCGGGCCGGAAGCGAGGCATTTCTTCTTGCGGATGAAGAGACAGCAGAAGTGCTCCGAAAAGGTGGGGCTGATCCGGCCGTGCTTCAGGTGCTCGGTTTTCCCGTTGCTCCTCGCCTTGCCTCGTTGAAACCCTCGGACTCCGTCATTCACGGTGCCAAGAGGTTGCTCTATCTACCCTCATCGCGTTCGGCCCACACGATCGCAGTTATCCGCGAATTGCAGAAATTGGCGAATGTCGAGATAACCGTTGTCACCGGAAGGCTCCATGGGTTGCACGAAGCCATTGTTGCTGCGGGTGTGATCGACGGGGTGCGGACTCATCTCGTCGGCTGGACCGACAAGATTCCCGAATTGCTCTGCGGACATCATCTTTATATCGGCAAGGCAGGCGGTGCCATTGTTCATGAGGCAATGGCTGCACATTGCCCGATATTGGTCAGTCATGTAGTTCCCGGACAGGAGGAGGGGAATATCGAACTCATCGAACGCCACGACATCGGTCGTCTTGCTGCACACTATCCCGAGTCCCTTGCAGCATCAGTCACGGAAGTTTTTGCCAATCACGAGGCCACGTGGAAACGCTGGAAAAAAAATCTTCACTCCATAGCGCGCCCCGGAGCAAGCCGCGACATTGCGACCTTTATTCTCAAGATGGTAAAGTAGGGGATTATTAGCAAAAAAACGCGCTGAGTTGTCTAAGCCTCACTAATTGGCCCTCTTTGAGATCAGCTGTGCGAAGTAGAGGTCGTTGTTCCACGCGGTGACGGAAACCCCGCCCACGGGAGTCCATCCCTTGGAGAGATGAAACTGGAGGTCGTTGGTAAAAGGCTGCTTGAATCCCGACAGCAGTTTATATTTCAGTTGAGGGGGTGTCGCTGATGCAGGCTGATCCGCTGCCTTGAGGAAAGAGGGCGTCAGGGCAGAAAGCGAGATCAGACAGAGGAGGAAAAGTATGCGGAGGAGTTTTTTCATGTTCGAGAGTTATGCGATGGTTGAGTGCCGATGCAAGGATTAGAAAATTAGAAAAGATCCCCGTAGCGGGTACGGGCCAAGCCGGTGGTGCGAGCATAGATCTCGACAGCCCGTTCGCCGGAGAGGGCATGGTTCACGATCGCCTCACAAGCGGCCACATCGAGGCTTCGTATCGCTTTCTTGACCCGGGGCACCAAAGCTGCGCTGGCGCTGAGTTCGTCGATGCCAAGCCCCACCAGCAAGGGGGTGAACTCGATGTCGCCAGCCAGCTCGCCGCAGATCCCCACCCAGATGCCTGCCGCATGCGCAGCGTCGATGATGGTCTTCAGGGTTCTGGTTACGGCGGGGTGGGCGGGATCGTGAAGATGGGCGATCCGTTCATTTCCACGGTCCGCCGCCATCAGATACTGGAGCAGATCGTTGGTTCCGATGCTGAAGAATTTCACCTCCTTGGCCAACAGATCGGCGATGATCGCGGCGCTCGGAACCTCAATCATGATTCCCAGCTCGATATCCACTTGAAAGGCTTCTCCCCTGATGCGCAACTCATCCATCGCCTCATCAAGCAGTGCCTTGGCATGAAGAAGTTCCTCGCGTCCCGAGATCATCGGGAACATCAGACGGAGATGCCCGTGGACAGCGGCACGGAGAATGGCCCGTAGTTGGGTCTTAAAAATTTCGGGATGGCGCAGGCAGAAACGGATGGCACGGCATCCAAGGAAGGGATTTTCCTCCTCGACGAGATCAAGGCACTCGGTCGGTTTGTCCCCGCCGATATCCAGCGTACGAATGATCACGCTCTGAGGGGCAATCCTTTCCGCTACCTGGCGGTAAATGGCGTATTGCTCGTTCTCGTCGGGCGGGGTTGCCCGGTTGAAATAAAGGAATTCCGTGCGATAGAGGCCGATACCCTCGGCCCCGCATGAAGCCACATCATCAAGCTCCTCGGGAAGCTCTATGTTCGCAGAGAGAATAATGTGGCGTCCATCGAGGGTGACGGAGTCACTTTCACGAAGCGTCTCCAGACTCTCCTCAATGTGTTCCTTCTCTTCGGCGAGTTGCTGATATCCGGCGAGTGTTTCGGGTGAGGGATTCAGATAAACCCTGCCGCTATAACCATCAATCAGGATGACATTCCCGTTCTCCAGTTTGTCGCAGATCCCCTCAAGGCCGACGATGGCAGGAATGCCGAGGGCTCTTGCCATGATGGCGGTATGTGATGTCTTGCTTCCTTTTTCAGTGATGAATCCTGCTACATTATCCTTGTTGAGCGTTGCCGTGTCGGAGGGGGTGAGTTCATCTGCAACAATGATGTGATTGCGATCATGTCCGGAAAGTCGCTGTCCGGCCTTTCCCAAAAGTTGTCGGATGACCCGTCGAGCGACATCCTCCAGATCGATGGCTCTCTCCCTCAGATAGGCATCATCGATCGCAGAGAGGGTCTTGATGAACCGATGGGCGACGCTTTGAAAAACGAACTCGGCATTGTTCTTCTTCTGACGAATCCCTTTGTTTACCTCATCAATGAGGCTGGGATCTTCAAGTACCAAAAGGTGTGCATCAAAGATGCTGGCGTCACCTGCGCCGGCGGAATTGCTCAGGCGCTCCTGCAGTTCGAGCAACTCCCGTCGCGTTGCAAGCAAAGCCCCCTCAAATCGGGCAACTTCCGCATCCAAATCGGCGTCCGCAAGATCACGGAAGGGAACGACTTCATCCTCTTGAAAATGGATGAGGACTTTTCCTTCTGCAATTCCCGGTGCCACAGCCATACCCTGAAAGACACGCTCTCCCGCCGGTGGCAGCGTGGTCTCTGAATGTCGTTTGTTTCTGTTAGAGCGTCGTCCCACGATGCAATGATTTAACGGTATCCTTGGGTCCGGTCAAAGGAGGAATGTGAGGGGGGCAATATTTCCCTGGTAGAAGACTAAGCCGTATCACGAACTGGCAACTCGATGGCCTTACAGAGATCGCGCCATCCGGGGAAATTCCAGCTGTTGGGGAAATCCTTGCACTGCTGCGGTTTGACCGCCTGAATGGAACAATCGTTTCCTGACAGAAAAAAACAGGCGCCATTCTCTTGATCGATGAGCGCCAAGCCTCCGCGATTGGGGCGGAGTCGCGTATAGTCCTGAATAAAGAGGTCCTCGTCCATCTTGAGGAAGGATGCAATCTCCTGAATCTCTTCCTGGGTCACGCGGACAAATCCCGGCCAGCGACAGCAGGCCGTACATCGTTGGCAAAGGTAAGTTGGAGGCATGGGATCAATTAGCGTCCCCTTAGGCAAGGGCTGAAAGCTTAAACTTAAAAGCTGAAAAAGATGGGGATGAAATAAAGCGCTGCCCATTAACTCCGCTTCACGGAGGTGGAAAGTTTCCACCTCCGTGATCATAGTAGGATTCTAGGCCACTTTGACTTCGATGTGCTTCGGCTTGGCGGCCTCGCTCTTGGCTACCTGCACATGAAGAACTCCATCGCTGAATTTTGCTTCCACCTTTTCAGTATCGGCATCCTCGGGCAGTCCAAAACTGCGGGTGAAGGTGCCGTAGGAGCGTTCGATACGGTGATATTTCTTACCCTTTTCCTCCTTTTCGAATTTCCTTTCTCCTGTAATGGAGAGGATTCCGTTTTCCACCGTCACCTTCACATCTTCTTTCTTAAGCTCGGGCAATTCTGCCTTGATCAGATATTCCCGATCATCTTCGGTGATATCGACTGCGGGTGCCCATTCGGTTGCTACGAGACCTCTTTCCCCATCCTTGCGAAAGGTTGGGAGACCGATAGCGCTGTTGATGCGATGCTGGAGTTCATCAAGATCCCTTGAGGGATTCCATGTTGCTATTGCGTGCATAGTGTTATGATTCTTCCGGCGGGATGTACCGTTCCGACCATACCTCCTCCCGCCTTCGAAAAGATTGGTCGTGGAAGGGAACTTTTCCACCTCCAAATGGAGTTCAGCAAAGAGCATACCGGCTCCACTTCTCTTATGCTTAAGAAAACAGGGGTAGGGATGAGTCAGAAAAACCCAATATTGAACATCGTTACGAGACAAAATGACCCGTTTTGTTTGCCCTGCCATTGCTTGCTGATCCCCGCCTTGGTCCCCAGTGCTTATTCCAACAGGCACCTTGCGATTTATTCTGGGACTCCCTAGATTCCGAAATCGTCATGCTTCTGTCACCGCCCATGATTTCATACCGTACTGCAGCCCTCCGTTTGATCCCTGTACTGGCTGCGCTGCTGCTGCCGGGATGCGCTCTTTTTGATACAAGCGCTGATCTTGCAAGTTTTCGAACTGTCGTGATCGATCCCGGTCATGGAGGGTATGATCATGGTGCCCATGCTGTCCGGGGGATGGATGAGAAGATGCTGACCCTCGATGTCGCCCAGCGACTGAGACCGCTTCTGCAAGAACGAGGATACCATGTCGTGATGACCCGCAACTCGGATATTTTCATCCCGCTTGGTGTGCGCACAGGAATATCCAACGCCCATCCCGATGCCGCCTTCGTGAGCATCCATTGCAACTGGGCGTCAAGACGCTCCGCCACAGGAGTGGAAACCTATTACTACAATCCACGCTCCGCTCCTTTCGCCGCAAACATCCTGCGTGAAATCTCAGGTTGCTACGGATCCCATAGCCGAGGTGTCAAGCCGTGCCACTACTATGTTCTCCATCACAATTTACGACCCGCCACGCTCCTGGAACTAGGGTTCGTTTCCAATCCTACTGAGAATGCAAGCCTTCAAAATCCTGCCGTCAGGCAACGCCTTGCCGAACGAATTGCCGCAGGTATCTCAAGGGTGCATGGAGGTCACGCTCCTGTTGCTCCAGGTTCGTAGGAATTGCTGGATGATGACTAAACGCTAAAGAGATCCTTGATCCGCTCGGTAAAACTTCTGTGGATCGGGGTATTTTCCTCGCCGCAGAGTTCGGCAAAACTCTGCAATGCTTGGCGCTGCTCGGAGTTTAGCTTGGTGGGCACCTCAACCTCCAGCTTGACATGGAGATCCCCCTTGCCATGACTCTGGAGGCGCGTCATGCCGTGACCCTTGACCCGAAAATCACTTCCGCCTTGCGTCCCCGCAGGGACTTTTAAGTTCACTGGACCGGAGAGTGTTGGGACTTGGACTTCACCACCCAGGGCAGCCGTCACAAATGGAATCGGTATCCGGCAATGCAGATCGCTTCCCTCTCTTACAAAGACGGGGTGTTCCTTGAGATGGATGACAACATAAAGATCGCCGTTGGAACCACCCCGCGCACCCGCCTCACCTCCGCCGCTGGAGCGGAGGCGTGACCCCTCGTCAATTCCTGCGGGAATATTGAGTTTGATACGCGATGTTTTTTCAGCACGCCCCTGACCGTTACAATCGCGGCATGGCTTGTCGATCGTCTGCCCTGCCCCATGACACTGCGGGCAGGTCTGGGCAACTTGGAAGAACCCTCTTGAGGCCACAACCTGACCTCGTCCCCGGCAGAGGGAGCAAGTCGAGACTTTTGCCCCCTTCGCGGCGCCGGAGCCGTCGCAGGTGTCACAGGTGTCGAGTTTTCGGATTTCGATTTCTTTTTCACATCCTGCAAAGGCTTCCTCAAGAGAGATTCTGAGATCGTACCGAAGATCGGAGCCCCGACCATCCTGAGAAGCTCCTCCCCCACCGAAAAAATGATCGAAGATGCCACCGCCGGCCGATCCTCCCGACGCTCCGAACATTTCGCGGAAGAGATCGAAGGGATCGTGCATCCCGCCGGAACCTCCCATCCCACCTTGAAAGGCGGCATGACCGTAGCGGTCGTAGGCGGCTCTTTTTTCAGGGTCCCCTAGGATTTCGTAGGCCTCGGAGATTTCGTGAAAACGAAGCTGCGCGGTCTCATCCCCGGGGTTTTTATCAGGGTGATGCTTCACGGCAAGCTTGCGATAGGAGCGCTTGATCTCCTCAAACTCAACGGTGCGGGTGACTTCCAGTACCTCGTAGTAGTCCCTTTTTGCCATAAGACTATGCCTTGTTCACAATGACGCTGGATGGCCGCACAAGCCGGTCAGCAAGTCGGTATCCGCGCCTGAGCTGACGCAGAACGACACCTTCGGCTTGGGCGGGGTCTGACTCATGTCCCAACGCCTCGTGTAGTTTAGGATCAAAGGGCTGGCCGACGGCATCGATGGGCTGAAGCCCGCTGGCCTGAAGGAAGTCTCCAAGCTGCCGATGGATCATGGCAAAGCCGTTGACGATACCCTTGGCAGACTCATCTCCACGAGCAGCCTCAAGACCAAGCTCGAAATTATCCAGAATGGGCAGGAGTTTTTCCAGGAGTCCGGCATTGGCAAAACGGATCGCTTCCTCTTTTTCCCTAATCATTCGCTTGCGGTAGTTTTCAAGATCGGCTGCGGCCCGCAGGGCGGCATCGCGATAACGATCCACCTCGGCCTGTAGATTGGGTGAGGCCACTTGATCCGTTGCTTCCTGATGCTCCGGGGATTTGGAGACGTCGGGATGTACGGGTTCCTCGGAAGGATGCTGGGCGGGTTTGGGTGTGTGGGGTTGGTGTTCTTTTTTCAAGGCTGCGATAGAATGTTTTAGAGTTTCTGTAGTCCTATAAGAGTGATGTCGTCGTGCTGCGGCTTCCCTTCCGAGAAGGTCTGCACTGAATGAGCCAGCCGATGGAGGGTTTCTACGGCTCCGTCGCGGGCACTTTCCAGCAGTTCTCCGGTTAGCCTCTCTACGCCAAACTCATTACCTGCGGCATCAAGTGCCTCGGTAAGTCCATCCGTATAAAGCAGAAGGAGATCCCCCTGTCCAAAACGGAATGGAAAGTCTGTGCAAAACCTATCGAAGACCCCGCCGCTGTCAATCCCCACGGCCATTCCCTTGGGGTTGAGACGCTCCACCTCAAGGGTTTCCGCACGGAACAGGAGCGGGGCATCATGACCTGCTCTCGCCAGCAGGGCTTCCCCGGAGTGCCGGTTGACCACCACATAGGCCATGCTGATGAACATGTCCTCTTTCATGTCGGGATAGAGTTGTCGGTTGACGGCTCTCAGTACGGTGGCGGGGGAAATGTGACCTCGGGATTGACTGCGCACGGCGCTACGGCACATGGCCATGATGAGGGAGGCGGGAACCCCCTTGCCCGAGACATCGGCAATCGCAATGCCGAGATGATCGTCATCAACAGGCAAATAATCAAAATAATCCCCGCTGAGCGTGCGGGCTGGGAGGTTGAGTCCGCTGATTTCGTATCCCGGAAGCTCCGGCGCATCGGAGGGGAGGAGAATCTTCTGTATCTCCCGGGCAATCTGGAGATCGTGATCCATCGCGTGCTTCTCCCCCGCTTCAAGATAAATGGCCTGATTGAAAAGGGCAAAAGCCGACTGCTCCAAGATCGCTTGAAAAAGTTCCTTTTTGGCGTGGCGGAAAGGGACGCTGCCCCTTCCGTTGGCAATCGCCAGCACGCCGAGTAACTTGCCCCTGTAATGAAGGGGGCCAAGCATCACGGATTCCAAGCCCTGCGTGGAAAAGGGGGCGGACAATGCATCCTCTTCCGTGACTTCCTTTCCATCATGATGAGCAGTCAATAACCGTGGTTCCTTCCAATCACATGCAGTTCCCAGGAGGTCGTTTCCTCTTGGAACTGCCTGAAGGCGGAGAAAGCTCTCGATCGCCTGATCACTCCCACCTTCTTCCGCTTTTGCAGCTAGACTTTCCGGCAGGACGACAAGAGGAGGACATCCCTTGGTCAGAAAGGAGGGGAGTAGATGATTTCCGGTGCGGTCGATAAGATAAAGTGCGCCTCCATCAGCTTTAAGAATATGAGTTCCGCCCTCGACGATGAGACGGTTGAGTTCGGTGGAAGGAACCCCCTCTGCAAAGGCTGCACCCAGCCCATGCAAAAAATCAAAAACCCGCTTCTCCTCCTGATGGATCTCCGCAGAGCTTTTTCTGAGCTGACCAACGCGTCTGTTGGAGCCAAAAACGATAAAACCAAGCACCCCCATGACAAGGGACATGAGGGCGATGACAAGAGTCTCAATCGTCTGAAGCATCATGAAAAGGCATCACCATGAACGAGATTGAAGAAGAAGACCAGCACCACTCGAGTTATTCATTTGCAGATAAAAAAGAGCAGTCAGAAGCTCTCACTGAAGAACGGTCCAAACAAATCCCTTCTTCCCTCAATCAGCACTTCCCTAAGCACCCTGCCTCGCTCCCGATTCGTGCTTCAGATATTCCAGCACATCCCGAAAGCGGTTGGCGTTGACCGGATTTGCTGAGGCAAGCGCCTCGTGGGCGGCAAGCACGATCTCCTTCTCGGGGCTCGTCTCCGAAGGGAGTTCGATTAGCTCCGCCCCTTGTTCGGCTGGCATTTTCAATTCGCCCTCCATCGGTTCCACCGAAAAAAGGAAATTAAGGCCGAGATTTTCCAGCAGATCCACATTGCGCGGGCTGACATTAAGGGTTCGTAGGTTCCCTTGTCCCAGTTCGCGAAGATTCTGGGAAATGCCGGTCAGGGTTCCCATGAAGGTTGAATCCATGTGATCGCAGGCTGCCAGATCGATGATGAACTCCCGGTAGCCACGCTGAATCATTGCGTGGACGAATTTTTTTAAAGAACCGCTTCCTTGAAAATTTCCCCTGCCCTCGACCTGAATCCAGACGACTCGGTCGAAACAGGCAACGCATATGGTGACGGGAGGCTTGACCATTTTATGAGCTGGTGAATCAGAAAGAGTCAATGAAAGCGTGGATAGCTGCCACATACCATGGGCTTCATCCCGACAGATTTCAAGGTTTCTAGTGATTTCCTGACCAATGACTCCCCAACATGCCCCTCGATTTCCAGCATCAGGTGGAGACCGCCACGGGGTGAACGACGGCTATGGATCGAGAGCACATTGACTCCTTCCACCCGGAACGGATCCAGCGCTTTGGCCAACGCTCCGGGTTGATCATCAAGGTGAATAAGCAGGGCCGTCTGATCGTCGCCCGAGGGAGCGTTGAGCGATGGGCCGAGTACCAGATAACGGGCTGAAATATTCCCCTTCTCCCCGCTAAGAATTATCTGGGCACAAAGAAAAATTCGTCCGGGTACGCTTTCGTCGGCCAGCAACTCCAGAATCTTTGCATCAGGGCCATCCTCTCCAAATGAAATCACACCGCAGTCTGCGGAACCAAGTGCCACGGACGCGAAGAGTCGCGCTGCGTCATCATAAAAACCATACCGAACGCTGGAACCAAAATGTTGTTTTGCTGCGAAGTGCGTAAGCCCGGCGACATTTCCCTCCACCGCAATGAGAGTATCCTTTTCCAAGGCGAGCGATGCCGACATGATCTCCCGATAGATCGCCCGGATGGCCGCTTCGTCAAGCGGACCCTTGTTTTGTGCAACCAGTCTTCGCATCAACTGCTCCGCGCGTCCCGGCACATAGACGGGACAACCCGAGCGCTCCTTGATCCTTCCTATCTCCTGGGCAAGTCTTGCCCGTTCATTGAGCAAACCCAGTAACGAGCCATCCAACGTGTCGATGGCTTTGCGTATCTCATCAAGCGGATCGGGATGATTCATGAAAAGCAGCGTTTTTCTAAGCTTCGGGTGTAGGTGTTTCTCCCTCCGGGATCGAATCCATCGGAACTTCAGAGACCCTAGGTAAATCAGGGGTTCCCTCATCGTCGGCAGCTTGGGATGAGGGCTCAGGAAGTCCCTTTGGAAGAGGAAGATGACGCAACTCGGCGGCATTCGGCAACTCGTCAAGATGGCGCAGACCAAAGTGATCGAGGAAATACTGTGTCGTCGCGTAAAGCAGCGGGCGCCCCGGAACTTCGGCTCGGCCTGCGATCTTTACCAACCCCCTGTCGAGAAGAGTCTGCATGACGCCGTCAACAGCAACTCCCCGCACAGCCTCCATGTCAGCGCGGGCAATCGGTTGCCTATAGGCGATGATGGCGAGGGTTTCCAAGGCGGGTGCACTCAGGCGCGTTGGTTTGGCCTCGGGATAAAGGGCGCGCAGCCAAGGGGCGAATCCCGCCGCACTGCTGAGTAGCCATCCGGTGGCAGTCTCGCGCACCTGGTAGGCCCGTCCTGAAGCGGACACCTCGGCCTGCAGTGAATCAAGAGCTTCCCTGATGTCGGTCTCCTTGATCCGTCCATAAGCACTGGCCACGGAGTTAGGTTCAGCCGACGCAGAAGCCTTAAAGTAGGCGAGCAGTTCCTTGGGGCTGACGGCTTTCTGTGAGGCGAAGAGGATTGCCTCGATGACGAGTGAGAGACGGGGTATTTCACCCTGAGGCACATCGCCCGCGAGCGTCCCCTCGGGAACAATATCGGGGAGTTCGGCTGGATTTCCTTCTGTTTCAGAAACTCCCTGTAGGATGGATTCCTCGGAGATTGTACTGCCAAGACCTTCGGCGTCGGGGAGAAAATCGGGTGGAGGAGTATTACTCATTGGTATCTTCGGAAAAGGAGAGTTCTTCTTCGCTCAGGTGGGTGCGTTCAAGCCAGATTTCACCGAATTGTTCATCCTGACGCACGCTGAATTGTTTCATCCGAATAAGTTCAAGGATAGCCAGAAAAGTCACCACCACTTCGGAACGGGAGACGGCGGCGTTGAAAAGCTCCTCAAATTTCATCGCAACCCCACGATCAACCATCCGCATGAGATGATTGATCCTGTCGGTCACGGTGAATGTCTCCTCATGAATCTCCCCCTGCTTCTCCTCGGGTGGGAGGCGTCTGAGGGCGCGCTGGAAGGCATTGATGAGATCGAAGATGCCGACATCCCCGATGAGCATGTTCTCATCGACCATCGGGGCATGCGCGGGATCGGGGGATGTGGCACGGGGGAAGAGTGCGGATTGAAGTTCCTCACGATCGCGCAGTTGGCCTGCAGCCTCCTTGAACTTGCGATATTCAATAAGCTGACGGATCAGTTCCCATCGGGGATCATCCTCTTCAACCTCTTCCTCGGGCATCTGCAGATCCTTGGGCAGGAGTGTGCGACTCTTTATATAGAGCAAATTGGCCGCCATCACGAGAAACTCGCCTGCCACCTCAATCTGAAGCACCTCGAATGCTTCCAGGTACGCCAGATACTGTGTCGTGATTCTCTCGATGGAAATATCGTAGATATCCACCTCGTCCTTTTTGACGAGGTAGAGCAGCAGATCCAGAGGTCCTTCAAAAACCTCCAGCTGAACTTTGTATTCTGAATCAACCACCCTGCTTTAGTCGGGTCCAGCTTTAGCGGCGGTAGCCGTGGCGTTCCACTTCCTTGGCGACCTGTACCTTGTGCTTGGCCTTTTCCTTAATCTTGGTCTTCCTCTTACGGAGTTGCTGGGCCAGCTTGTGAACCGCAAGATCGATGGCTGCGTAAAGATCATCCTCCGAATCCTCCGCATGAAGGTCGGGGCCGGGCATCGCAAGATGAATCTTCACCTGATAGTCCTTCTTCTTGGAACGGTGCTCGTCGAAGAGCAGCACGACATGGGCGGCAAGGATGCTGTCGGTGTATTCCTCGAGATGTGCAACCTTGTCGGCCACATGGGCGTGGATGGCTGCGGTGAGCTTGATATGACGGGGGCTTAGGTGAATTTGCATATAATGGTTTCCTATCTACTTTCTTTCTACGACCCGAAGTGGCTTCGCGCCACCAAAAGTTCTGAGCATTCTTAAAATCAGCTTTAATTTATTATTGTAAAAAACCTGCGGATTGACTCCGTAAGACCTACTATATCGTGTTGTGGAGCTTCCAGGTCAACCGGAAGCCCTAGTTGGCGCAACGCTCCTGAAGTGACCGGCCCGATGCTGGCGGTTTTGATCCCTTCCGGCATCGACAGGCCGAGATTCATGAAATTTATTGCCGTCGAGCCGCTGGTAAACGAGATCATGTCCGCACCCTCCTCACGGAATCGCCTGATGCCGCCTGCCACATCCTCCGACTCCGGAACGGTCTCATAGACGGGTACATCATCAACAATGGCACCAAGGTTCTCCAATTCGGAGGCGAGCATCTCGCGCGCTCCGGCGGCGCGGGGAAGCAGGATGCGGAGATGCTCCACATTGAGTTTCTTGAATTCCTTGAGAAGTGACTCAGCCACAAATTCCTTGGGAATGAGATCGATGCCGAAACGAAACTCGCGCACCTTTTTTGCCGTCCCGCTGCCGATCACCGCAAGGCGCGCCCCTCCCAGTTCACGGGCATCCTCATAGGCGGCATAGAAAGCATTGAAAAATGCCTCCACCCCGTTGGGACTTGTGAAAATGATCCAGTCGTAGCTGCGCACATCGGCGAGGGCTTCCACAAACGCAGTCTTCTCCCGGGGCGGTTCGATGCGAATGGTCGGCAACTCGTAGGCATCGGCACCAAGTTCACGGAGTGCTTCCAGCAGACCGCCGACCTGGGCCCGGGAGCGAGTGACAGCAATGCGACGACCAAAGAGAGGTCGATTTTCAAACCAGTTGAGCGATCCTCGCAGATTGACCACCTCGCCAAATACCGCCATCGCAGGGGTCCCTGATTCATTGGCATTGGCAAGTTCTGCCAGCGTGCCGAGAGTGCCGACGAGGGTTTGCTGCCGCCCCATGCTCGCATTACTTACCAAGGCTGCCGGTGTCGATTCTGACATTCCTGCGCAGGTCAGCTCCCGTGTCACCGTCGCTAGATTTTTCAATCCCATGAGCATGACCTTTGTTCCCGGAGCCGAGGCGATGGCCTTGTAATCGATGCTGGAGGTTTCCTTGCCCTGCCCCTCATGTCCCGTGAAAATCGTGAGCATTGAGTTGCTTGTACGATGCGTCACGGGAATTCCGGCGTATGCAAGTCCTCCGATGGCCGAAGTCACCCCCGGTACGATCTCAAAGCGTAGACCTGCCGCAGCGAGGGCCGCAGCCTCTTCGCCTCCACGACCAAACAGAAAGGGATCCCCTCCCTTCAGGCGCACGACGCACTTGCCGGCCCGTGTGAATTTGATCAGCAGTTCATTGGTCTCCTCTTGATGGACGGCATGTTGTCCGGCGATTTTTCCCACATAGATCCTCTCGGCAGATTCGGGCGCAAAGCGGAGCAGCTCAGGATTGCTCAGATAGTCATAGATCACCACATCCGCCCGCCTCAGACACTCGCACCCGCGCAAGGTCAGTAGCCCTGGATCGCCTGGCCCCGCTCCAACAAGATAGCAGATCCCCTCGGTGGGTTTCTTTTTCATGAAGCGAGGAGTTGATCCGCGACCAATCGGGCTGTCTCGGAGGGGCTTGCTGCGGAGAGGGTAGCGAATCGGGTTAGTGCATTCGCCTCCGGCACAAAGACCGCTTGCAAATGGATCATGCCATCAGATTCTGTAGCCAGGGCACCAAGTGCCAGATGACAGCCGCCTCCAAGATGCCTGAGCACGAGTCTCTCCGTTTCCACGCATCGTGCAGTCGCGGCATCATGCAGGGCTGAGACGAGGGGAATGGATGGGGCGTCATCGCGCATTTCCACGGCGATGGCCCCTTGGCCGGGTGCAGGGAGCATCCAGCCGAGATGTTCGATCCAAAGCGTGACGCCATTGAGTTCCATACTCTCTCCCGAGAGATCATGACCAAGCCGCAACAGTCCCGCCGAAGCAAGGATGGTGGCATCATAGGATCCAGCCGCTGCCACCTTCTGCAAGCGTGTTGGAACATTGCCGCGGATCGCTGTCATTATCAGATCGGGACGGCGGTTCTTGAGCAATAGGGCGCGACGGGGACTGCTTGTGCCAATGACTGCTCCCGGAGGCAACAGGGCGAGCCCTCCTGGATGATGCGACACAAGCAAATCGCCGGTCGATGCGCGGGGCAGGATTGCAGCGAGACAAAGTCCGACGGGAGTCTCCACGGGAAGATCCTTGAGACTGTGGACGGCGAGGTCGATTTCTCCGTTTAGCAAGGCCTCCTCAAGTTGCTTGGTAAAGAGTCCCGCCCCCTCGGCAGTCGGCTCGTGAAGCGCCAGAGTGGTTCGGGCATCCCCCGTCGTCGTGATGATCTTCAGCTCGACCGTGAGGCCGGGATGGACCGACAGTAAGGCTTCTCGAACCATCTTCGACTGCGCCAGAGCGAGATCACTGCCACGAGTTCCAAGAATCAGCGCTTTCGTCATGTTGGCATCCCCGGTTCGCGAGCGGTCTTAAGCCAGCTCAGAAATCCCCCCACATGATGATCGATCAACGATTCGCAGCGGACCACCTCCTGCTGGCGAATATCCAGCGACTGTGCAGCGATCTGTTCCAAACTGTCGATGTCATAGAGGAAGAGCCCGTCGAGTTCATTGATCGCGGGGTCGGCATCGCGCGGAACGGCCAGATCGATCACGAAGAGGGGAGCTCCCCGACGAAGTTTCAGCAGTGGGGCGATCTTCTCAGGAGTCAGGAGTGCGGATGGGGCGTTCGTCGAGCTGATCAGGATGTCCACATCGACGACGGCATTCTCCCAGTGATCAAAATGGAGGGCCATCCCGCCGATCTCAGCGGCAAGTGATGCTGCGCGTTCATAGGTGCGGTTGGAGACGATCACGCTCCTGACCCCTCTGGATTGAAGACTTCTGGCGGTTCTTTCACTGATCTCCCCGGCACCGAGAATCATAACGCGCCTACCCTCCAGTGAGCCGAAGATTTTTCCGGCCAACTCCACTGCCACTGATCCAATGGAGGTGGGACCGCTCGTGATCTGAGTCTCGGTGCGAACCGTTTTGGCCACACGGAAGGCATGTTGAAAGAGTTTGTGAAGCGACCGGGTGGCGGCTCCCGCTTCATTAGCTATCGAGTAGGCCTTTTTCACCTGGCCAAGGATTTCTGTCTCTCCGATCACCATCGAATCAAGCCCGCTTGCCACCCGGAAAAGGTGTCTGACCGCCTGAGGCGTGTCATGGTGATAGAGAGGGGCTTCCAATCCGGTTCGCTCGGCAAGGATGGAGCGGAATCCATCCAATGCACGCAAGGTGCAGAGGCCGGAAGCGTAGAGTTCGACCCGGTTGCAGGTAGAGAGCATTACGACCCCGGAGACACCTTCGATTTCACAAAGGCGGCCCAGCATGCCAGCCATCTCATCTTCGCGCACAGCAAACCGCTCCCTCACCTCAAGGTGGGCCGTACGATGATTGATGCCGGCGCAGAGAATATTCATCTTAAATCAGCGCTTCGCTATTCAGTGCCGCTGGAGAGATGCTGGATCACCGGGAGCAGGACCAAAGCCAGCAGGAAAGTTGTTGAAGCAAGGATAGCAAAACGCCGACCGGTGAAAAACCCCGTCTTTGCTCCCGCAAGAAGCATCGCATAAAGAACCCAGATCAAAATCGAGAAGAAAAATTTGGCTTTTGAAATCATGATATGAGCGTGCATTCCGGCGGCAAAACTCAAGCTCAGGAGCAAAAATCCGAGCCAAAGCAGCCGCAGGATGGCTTTGGCAAGAACGGTGATCGGAGGGAGGTGATGAAAGATAGGGGCGGGACGGCGGGACTTCAGCTGGCCTTCCTGAAGCAGGAACATAAAACCGGCGACACACGCCAGACCAAATGCGCCATAGGCCACGAGTGAGAGAGCCGCATGAGTCTCCACCCAGGGATTGGGCCGGAAAAAACCCGACCGAGCCCCCTCGGGTAGGAGTACGGCAACAATTTGCAGGAGAAGCACCAGGGGTGCGGTGAAGGCCCCCATGAGTGAGATCCTATAAGAGGGACCGATCACGAGGTAAATCAACGCGATTGACCAACTCAGAAAGATCAGCGTCTCAGGGACTGTTCCCAAGGGACATGCATGCTCGGCGACACCGCGCAGTGAGAGATACCAACCCTGTGCTGCCGCCCCGAGAGCCATGGCGATGAAATTGAATCTCCCCGGATGGAATCGTCCCGCTCCGAGGACGAAGAGCGTGTGACCGAAGCTGAAGAGATAGCAGAGCGTGGAGGCAAGAAGGGCAATGCGTTCCATTGAGATCAGGAGGGTTTGGTGTCATTCATGCCGGTCGCCCGGGATTCAATGAGGGCATAAGCGTTATGATTATGGATGGACTCGAAGTTCTCGGCTTCGATCCGATACCAAAGAATATTCGCATCCCGTTCCGCCCGTGCCGATACATTCCTCACCAGATCCTCGACAAAGACAGGATTGGCATAAGCCTGTTCGGTGACGAACTTTTCATCGGGGCGTTTCAGCAGACTGTAAAGCTCGGAGCTGGCGGAGTCCTCCACGAGCCGCACCATCTCCTCGATCCACATTGGTTTGGCGCACCGCACAGCAAAGGTGACATGACCGCGTTGATTATGGGCGCCCGAAGCACTGATCGCCTTGGAGCAGGGACAAAGAGTCGTCACCGGAACGATCACCGTGACGATGAAGTCAACCGGTCCCTTGGGTCCCCCGGAGAGAGTCGCATTGAACCTCACCGTGTAATCAAGCAATCCGATTGCTCCGGTGACAGGAGCTGCCTTCTCCATGAAATAGGGAAACTCAAAATCGACATGAGCCTGATCGCTTTCAAGACATTCGGTGAGCTGCACAAGAATCTCGCGGATATTACGCACATGGAGGATGGGGCCGTGGGAATTGAGCACCTCCACGAAGCGACTCATGTGCGTTCCCTTAAAATGATGAGGCAGATCCACTGTCATCTGCACCGTGGCGATAGTTCCCTGCTCGTTGTGATTTTTGTCACGGACGCGGATCGGGAAGCGCAGATCCTTCACGCCGACTCTGTCGATTGGAATCTGGCGATCATCGGGAAGGCTCTGCGTGTCGGTAAGTGGTTGGGCGGACATGATGAAAGGGGGGCACCCTACAGGTTAAAGGCTGTAGGCTAAAGGCTAAAACAGCTCGTGAGCAAGGACACTCAAGCAGTAGATGGCGGCAGTCTCCGTGCGGAGAATGGTCGGGCCGAGCGTCACCGGAACGGCGTCTGCTGCTTTGAAGAGCGCGATTTCGGCGGGGGTGAAATCCCCTTCCGGGCCGATCAGCACCGTGACATCGTCGGGAAGATGCCCTTTGGCCTGCCGGTAAACAGCCAGAACTTCCTTGATGGGCTTGGAATCTGGCTGAAGCGAGGCCAGAAGAAGAAGTCCCTCCGTCCTAGTTTCGAGAAATTGTTCCACTGTGCAGGGCTGCCACACACGCGGAAGCGTATTGCGTCCACACTGCTTGCAGGACTCCATGGCGATCTGCTGCCATCGCTCCCGCTTGCGCTCCGCATCAGCCTCATCCAGGCGCACCACCGTCCGATCCGTCATCAGCGGCACGATGGACGAGGCCCCCAACTCCACGGCCTTTTGCAGCACAAGATCCATATTCTTACCCTTGGGCACAGACTGGGCCAGCGTGATGGCACAGCGCGGCTCGGTCGTCACGGCCTGGGTGCCGATGCGTAGCGTGCAGTGCTTCCTATTCACCTCCAAAAGCTCCGCTTCCGCGACCTTTCCCAAACCGTCGAAGACGACGACAGAGTCTCCCGCCCCCAACCTCAGCACATCGCAGCAGTGATGCGCATCCGCGCTCTCCAACTCTGGCCGCTCATGAAGCCAACGATCAGGCGCGAGATAAAACCGGTGGCTGGACATGGGATCAAATGACAAATTCCTCAAACAGGCTCTTTGGGAATTACATCCGGGGCATCGGCCGGGAGATCCGAAGGCAGGATTGTCGATTTGACAAGCAGGGTGCAGGTGGTGCCTACAAGTGCCCCTGCCAGAATATCGCTGAAAAAGTGATAATCCATCACGACCATGCAGAGCCCTTCAAAGATTGCCAGCGCGATGCAGAAAGGGAGAAGCCTGCGGTAGATCAAGCCAATCGGGAGAAACGAGGCAAAGGCGATGGCCGTGTGACCCGAAGGGAATGATCCAGTGGCATCGGTACCCTGAAAGAGTTTTCCTTGGAACCATAGAAATCCATAGGCGTGATTGCCAATCCATGAGGGGTTATTATGCGTCCAGGTGAGGGGCCAGTCCCGGCTGAAGATCCACTTGAGCTCGTTCTTCAGTCCGAAGGTGAAGAGGATGCTGACACTCATGAGGATGAGGAGCGTGCGGAACCTGCCCGATTTTAGAAAGGGAGTCGCAAGCAACAGGAAGGGGGCCAGACCAGTCAGAATGGGGGGCCATTCCACAAGCTGGACAAAGAGATTGAGCTGATGCCCCTCCAGATCTCCCTGATCTGCCTGCACAGGGGGCCAGTGGTGGATCTGAAAGAGTGCGCAGATCTGCTGGGGCACGGCATGGTCGTAGATGTAACTACAAAGCGAGCGGTCGATAAAAAAATAGCTGACCACGATGGCCACGACCACGGCTGGCCAGATGCGGAGGAGTGGTTTCATGCGATGAACTCAGAAAGTAGGAGAAAACGGAGGACTACACCTGCCATGAGGTGAAGTATTCCCTGACTGCTTCTTTCCAAGAGCGCGGAACAATGCCAGTCGCCCGCGTGAATTTCGAAGTATCCAGAGCGCTGTGGGGAGGCCGGATGGCAACGAAGGCTTTCATGTCGGCGAGCTTCAAGGGTGAGACAGTTGTCGTGAGTACGGGAATGCCGTAATGCTTGGCGCACTCCAACGCATATTCTCCGTAGTCCCGCCAGGAACAGGTGCCACTATTGCAGAGGTGATAGACGCCTCCGGGAAGCGCAAGATCAAGAAATGACTCAAGCCAGAGAGCCAGATCCTCGGTATAGGCAGGGGAGGAGGTCTTGTCGTGGACGGCTGCTGCTTCGGGATTAGTCAGTGCACGGCGGACAATGGCATCGACAAAACTTGGCTTGTCAGGGCCAAAAACCCATGAGACCCGCACCACACAATGCAACGGACTGGCTGCCAGCACAGCGAGATCACCCTCCAGTTTGGTGGCACCATAGTGGCTGACCGGTCTCGCCTCATCCTCCTCGGTGTAGGGTCGGTCAAGCAGACCGTCAAAGACATAGTCCGTCCCGATATGGATCAGGCGGGCACCCCGTGCAGAGCACAGTCGGGCGATGCGGCCCGGTGTCTCCGCATTGATAAGGCGCGCAAGTTCGGGATCCCGCTCACAGCCATCCACATCAGTGGCGGCGGCGGAGTTCACCACGACATCGCCGGGGCCGAATGCGTAGGCGGCCAGAGCGGCTTCGGCGGAGAGAGGATCGGAAAGATTGATCTCCTTTCGAGTTAATGGGATCAACTCGGAAATCCGCGGAAGTGATTTCCAACGGCGGGATAGGGCGGCCCCAAGACGGCCATTGGAACCAAGGACGAGAACCTTCATGGAGAATAGCAAAAAGCGGTTCCATGGAAGATGAAAGCTGAAAACTCATTACTAGCGGGAGAAAAAATGGAAGACACCATTCGGAGGAGACAAGGTTCACTTGCTTTTCTGAGCTCCGACTTCGCTCTTCAGCCTTCAGCTGTCCCATGTCAGCGTGTCAGTTTTTTAGTTTTCGGTATTTCCTACGCTCATCCCCTCCCCAAAATTTCCCCT
>JBAXTN010000032.1:0-32426 GCA_037130175.1 bacterium
CAGTTTTTTAGTTTTCGGTATTTCCTACGCTCATCCCCTCCCCAAAATTTCCCCTCATTTTTCATCTCCAAAATGCGCTAACAGATTCAAAAAATAGGGAAAATCCCCCACTTTGAATTGTGACGAAATTGTAACATTAAAGGTCATGACGAGCGGTGGTGTTTTGGCGATAGTCCGAGCGTTCGCCACCATCCGGTTGCGGGCGTTGACCAACAAGCCGACTACAAACCCTCATCAACACTGGCTCCGCGACCATGAGAGCCATCCGAAACAAAGACGGAGCAGACGAAAAATTTCACCTCGCAGTAAAAACAACACAGACGCAATAACCCAACAAAACCCAAATAGATGAAAAAACAACTCCTCACAGCCGCTATCGCCCTGACGGGTCTGGCCGCTTTCTCAAACGCAAATGCCGTAGGGTATACCCCCGGCGATGCCCTTCTCTTCTTTACCGCACAAACAGGGGTATCAAACTCCGGAAAAAATATTCAGATTGATCTTGGTGATCTGACCAGCTCCAGCTTCTCCAGCTTCAGTCTTTCATCCTCCGCTCTTTCAGCTGTTCTGGACGCCACCTATGGTGCCGGATGGGCTTCCAACGACAAGGTTTCATGGGGGCTCATTGGTAGTCCTCAGGTCAATGCTGTAGATCTCACCGGATTTGGTCTGACGCTCGGCACAACGGGATCCAATGTCGGACAGCCGCTAGATTTCTACAGTGTTTCGACGATCGGTTCCGCTGTGGATCCAATGTATGGTGCTGGAACAGGAGTAACCGGGGTTTCGCAGGGAACTATCACGGATAGCCTTGGCCACAGCCACTACTACTCAATCTACGACAACACGATCCAGTCTTCGGCCTCAGCGAATGATGCCA
This sequence comes from bacterium, assembly GCA_037130175.1. Lineage (GTDB taxonomy): Bacteria > Verrucomicrobiota > Verrucomicrobiia > Chthoniobacterales > UBA6821 > UBA6821. The sequence continues at coordinate 881 of JBAXTN010000032.1, forward strand.
ATGGCTTTGGATTTTTCTCTGGAACACTTTCCGGAGCAATCACAGGCTTTAGCTCCAATGCCATTGTAGCTTACACCACGGCTGACGATGGTAGCGGAACTCCTATCATCGCAAGCAAGACAACAACGGGTAGCTTCTCAGTGAGCGGTGGTCAGATCAATGTCTCTGCGGTTCCAGAGCCAGGTACTTATGCTCTTTTCGGTCTTGGCGCTCTCCTGCTTGTGATCGCCTCCCGCCGCAAGTCTCACAACGCTTAATTCATCCTCACAACTTCACATCAGTAAAACAACCTAAATCAACACACAATGAAACACACTAAATCCATCCTGATGGCCGCCTTGGCTGCCATCACCATCGGGTCGATTGGATCCGCCTCCGCAGAGGTGATCTATATCACCGGTTCTACGGCCTTCCGTAAGGCTGCCAACAAAGCACTCCAGACAGCACTTGGAGCAGGCAACATTGCAGCCAGTGATTCCGCAACCAGCCTCACTGATGTCGGTGCAGGAACGATCTACTTCACAAACTGCACGGTCAACGGCCAGACTGTTGATGTGGCGGCTTCTTGGACCGGATCGGAATCAGGCATTCAGTCGGTGGCCAGCCCATCCACGAATGTGAAGACGATCCCCTTCCTCGACATCACCAAGCTGACAGCAAATGGTTTGGTCGGCACCTTCGGCACCAACATCAGCAGTGGCGTGAACTTCACAACGATGGTTGGTAATTCGAACACGACTTCCGTTAGGGCTACTCTTACCTTCTCGGATACCTTTCAGGGCAAGTCTGTATTCACGGGCACCGGCGTCAAGGATGGCTTGGTTTACACCGCTCTGAGCGAGCCTTACACGAACGGCTTGGGTCTTGGTGTTGTTCCATTCACATTTGTTGCGAATACGTCATGCCCCTATACCAATATAACGACTCCGATTTTCGCAGACATTGCAACCGGCAATGGGTATGTGCTTGGATCTGAGTTCACTGGTAACGGAGCTGATACAAATATCAGATGCTTCCTGACGGGTCGCAACATTGATTCCGGAACCCGTCTCACCTCCTTCCTGGTTGGTAAGATTGGAACTCAGCCCACCACAGTGACTCAGTACGATGTCACGGCATCTGGGGGCGTGATCACGGCTCTTCCTAAAGCAGCCGCAGTCACAATCAATGGCGTCAGCTCACCAGTATGGTTTGGCGGTCAATCTTCGGGCGGAAGTCTGTGCAAATACATGACCAATACCGTTTCTCCAACTGTAACGGTTGGCTTGGGTGCGGTCGCCCGTGGTTCTGCTACCAACTACCTGATCGGTTATGCAGGTGTCTCTGACGCTTGTGGGCAGGTGGCAAACGGTCTCAAAATGATGGCTTACAATGGCTACCTTCCTCGTAACTATAACCAAAGCACCACGACCAACATTGATGCTGGTTACTCTAATACCATCTCAGGAGCTTATCCTTTCTGGGGCTATGAGCACCTCTATTACAACAGCACGATCGCTTCCGCTCAGGCGACCAACCTCGCCTATTCGATCTCAACAAATGTGCTGAGCTTGCCATCCACGGATCCGAACTTGGCTCCGAATATTGCACTCAGCGAGATGAAGGTATCCCGCACCACAGATGGCGGACCTATTAAATAAGCTAAAATAAGCTAAATTCCATTGACTCCCCGGATCATCGTTATGGATGATCCGGGGTTTCTTTGATAAATGCTTGCCACCGATAATTACAACACAATGAAAATGCGATTCCTTCTCCCAGCAATTTACTTAACGCTTTTCACTGCCGTTGGAATTCAAGCACAAAGCACCTATACTCCTGGTGATGCCTTTCTCTTCTTTGCTGCTCAAAGCGGTACGGGATCGAGCAAAAATGTTCAGATTGATCTTGGTGATCTGAGTAGTTCAAGCTTCTCAAGCTTCAATTTTTCTACGAATGCACTGGCAGCGGTTCTGGGTGCGACCTATGGATCCTCATGGTTTAGTAGCAATGTCGTTTCGTGGGGACTGATTGGCAGTCCGCAGGTCAATGCTGTTGACCTTACCGGTTTTGGTCTAACCATTGGGACCACGGGTGCGAATACTGGCCAGGCACTGGATTTTTCTTCGGTTGCAACCATCGGGTCAGCTCTTGATCCTATGTATCAAGCAGGAACCAATGCAGGATCGGTTGAATCGACCATTCTAGACAGCCTCGGCAATAGTCACTATTACTCAATTTACAACACGGCCAATCAATCATCAGCTTCAGCGAATGATGCCAATGGCTTTGGATTCTTTCCGGGAACACTTTCCGGATCAATCACATCTTTTACAAATAATAACATTGTTGCCTACGCCACAGCCGACGATGGATCTGGTACAGGAATTATCTCAAGCCAACTCACGACGGGGACATTCTCGATTACAAGCGGGGTTATTTCGATTCTGGCCTATGTCGCACCTAGTGGCGGTACCAACGTCTGGGCTACGAATGCGGGCAATCTGAGTACGATTGGGATCACCAACAGCCAGAACCTGGTCTTTGCCGGCGGCGGCGGCTCGGTCACCAACAACGCACAAGTGACCAGCCTCTCGGGCATCACCTTTAGCAACACTGCCTCCGCCAGCTACACCCTGAGCGGGTCCAACATTGCTATCGGTGCCTCCGGGATCGTCAACAACTCGACCAATACCCAGACAGTTTCGACTCCAGTGACTCTATCCGCTTCGCAGACATTCAATGCAGCCTCAGGCAATCTAGTCGTCTCCGGCGCCATCACCAATGGTGGCAACCTTCTCACTGTCGCAGGAGCCAACAATACCACCCTGAGTGGAGCAATTTCTGGACTCGGCGGTCTCACCATGGCCGGAACAGGAACGACCACCCTCAGTGCAGTAAGCACCTTCAGCGGTAATACCTTGGTCTCCTCCGGAACGCTCCTCATTGCAGGCTATGGAAATACAAACAGTGCCGTGACTGTCGGCAGCAGCTCGGTTCTCAACGGAATCAATGCCGGAGGCCCTGCAACTCTCGGAGCCGTCACCGTCACAAACGGTGGCTCCCTTGCTCTGAGCAATGCCGTGACCGATGGAACGCTCTATGTGAAGTCCCTCTCACTTGCCAGCAACTCTCTCTCTTCATTCGATATCAAATCGACCAATAATTATAGTTCTCTCAATGCCAGTGGAAATATCGCCCTCGGCGGTGCGCTGACTCTTGCCATTCAGGGGTTATACAACAGCACGAATAATCAGGGACTCTTCCAAGTGTATTCCTCGGGTGGTGCGATCAGCGGAAACTTCTCCAGTGTGACCCTCTCGGGTTCTTACACAGGGAATCTGGCGTACTACTCCAATAACAATACCTGGCAGCTCTGGAGCGGTACTGGAACCAATGCCTTCTATGCAGGGATCAATCTGAATTCCGGTCTGGTCACCGTTATCCCAGAGCCCTCTTCCTACGCCCTCTTTGCTCTGGGAACGATCGCTTGTCTGGCCTTCGGTATTCGCCGCAAAATCATCAGAGACTAGTCAAGAAGTAGGCATATAAGGAAATTGGAGTTTATACCCGATTTCTGCACTATCTTGGGTCATGAGACAGCAACAACTTCTGATCATTCTCGGAGTTCTGGCACTCAGTGCCGCGAGTTTTTTGGGAGTGTTGGTCTACCAAACGACCCATCTCACGGTCATAACAGTGGCAGCACCCATGCCAGCACACGATTCGCCGCATTTTGTTCGCTCTTTAGCTGACGCTACACTGCCTGAAAACACCTCGGCAGAAAACTCACTCAAGCAACTATCATCAGAAGAAGCGATGACAACATCGCCAGATCAGGCAACAAAACAGGAAGAAGTCACTAAGCCGATTTTCTATGAAGTACGACCCTCGGGGTTAGGTCATCTAAGTGAGGATCAACAGAAGTTTTATGCGGCTTCACAGCAAGAATACATGACGTTTTACAGTCAATGGGTAAATATCTTGCCGCATGATCCAGAGACTTGGAATAGGAAGATGACGGAATTGCAACAGGATCTTGCCACGCAGATAGGCCCTGAGGGAATGGATAATCTCCTAAGATAACAGCCTCAGTCATTCAAGGGGGGCCATGGGGGCGTGGAGGCACGCTGCGTTAGGGCAATTATGTCGAAATTGTAACATTGAGTAAGTCCAATTTGGTGTAGTCTGAACGGTTCTTATGCCCTCATGCCGACTACTTCCACCGAGAGACTTAATCTCTCTGACGGAGAGGTGTGTTCCGCTCATATTTCAACGATGAAACAGGTTCCTTTTCATCTGCCTAAACCAGTGGCCACCGGCGTGCGCCTTCTGCCTGATTTCTTGGCGAAGTCCTCGACTCTCGACTCTCGACTCTCGACTGTCGGTGTCCGACCTCTGAATCAGCATCCCCTCTTCCGTCTGATCTCTGTGGTTCTGACCCTCCTCCTATTTCTCAGTTCTAGCCCCGTTCTCTTTGCCTCGATGGCGCGCGATGCCATGGGAGGAGGAGCAAGTGCCGGTGGCAAGGGAGGTGCTGCCAATCTCCAGAATGCCGGGGCCGCCTCGGCTTCCCTTACGGCTGCGCGTGCGCGGGCAGTGCTGAAGCAATCAGATGCCCAGGTCGCCGCCATGAAGGCGCTCCAGGCAAATGCCCGATCCATGATCAGTTCGGGAGGCGTCCCTAACGGGTTGGCAGTTGGAGGACTGAACCCCTATAACCCCTCGGGCCTGATGAATCCGAATGCTCCTAATGTTCCCAAGGAATGGAGTGGCATCAGATCGCTAAATCAAAGTGGGAATACGGTGACTGTGGCGCAAAGTACCCAGAATGCCTATCTCTACTGGAATCAGTTCAATGTGGGGCAGCAGACCACGCTCAACTTTGACCAGAGTGCAGGAGGTAATGATGTCGGCAACTGGATCGCTTTCAACAAGGTGATGGGTAATGTCAGTCCCTCCCATATCTACGGACAGATCACTGCCCAAGGGCAGGTTTATATTCTGAATCAGAACGGGATTCTCTTCCATAACGGCTCCCAAGTGAACACCCATGCCCTCGTTGCCTCAACCCTTCCAATCAACGAAAATCTGGCGGGAGACGGGTTGAAGGCCCTCGCAGCCCAGGGTATCGTCAACAATCCGAACAATCAGTTTCTGTTCACGGCCCTGCAACTCGGCAATTCCTTCACCCCTGTGGTGAATGGTCCGATCGGCAATGTGGAGGTAGAGGCTGGTGCTTCCATTTCCTCCCCAGCCAACGCCAGCCACACCGGCGGATTGGTGGCACTCATCGGCCCGAAGGTGAAAAACTCCGGTTCGATTAGCACCCCAAACGGTCAAACCATTCTGGCAGCAGGGCTTCAGGTTTCCCTCTCGCCGCACTCATCTTCTGATCCAAGTTTGCGTGGCATGGATGTGACGGTGGGCAAGGTTTCCGGATCTCTGAACGGAGCAGCAGTCCAGACCACGGCTTCAGCTGATGAAGTTGGAACCGCCGAAAATTTTGGTCTCATCGAAGTCAAGCAGGGCAATGCCACGATCGCCGGAAAAACGGTGCGCAATGGATCAGGTGCTGTGATCGAGAGCAGTACTTCCGTTTCGCTCAATGGGAGAGTTGACCTGATGGCCAACTACAACGCTTTCAACAATCCTGCATATATTGCAGGGAACGGGCAACCGGCATTTGTGTTCAGAAACACAGGAGTGGTGGATCTCCAGAAGGGAAGTCTGATCAGGATTCTGCCGGAATGGGAAAGCAAGGAGACGATCACAGGTTCGGCATTGGCGCTCAACTCGCTAATCTCCATCATCGGTCTGAACATTAATCTCAAGAACGGAACAACGATTTTTGCTCCGGGCGCGATCGGCACAAAATACACCGCATCCGATGGCTCCGTGACCTATGCCAAGTCCCAACTGGGACAGGATCTTCTCAACGGCGTGACGTTGAATGCCGGAGGATGGTTGGTTCAGCGTGCCGGAAACATGATCGATGGTGCTGATGACGCCGTTGTTGCTGATCCGGCCGCTGCGAGCTTCTACCATGCTCGGGGAAGGATTACCCTCTCTCCCAGTGCCACAATCAATGTGGCCGGATCGACGGGAATTCAGGTTGACAGCGCACAGAATATTCTCACCCTTCAATTGCGCGGTTCCGAGCTGGCCAATCAACCCCTCCAGCGCAGTGGCCCGATCCGGGGCAAGTCGATCATTGTAGATGCGAGGAACAGTGGAACCTATAGCGGCCAGTACTGGGTTGGAACACCTCTTGGCGATGCTACGGGATTTTCCGGTTTGATCGAGCGGAGTGTCGGGCAGCTTACTACCAAGGGTGGAACTCTCTCCATGATGGCGGGGGATAGTGTGGATCTTCAGAGCGGTTCCAAGGTCGATGTTTCGGGCGGTTGGGTGCAATATTCCGCTGCAAAAGTCGCCACGACAAAACTTAAATATCAGGGGCACTTGGTCGATATTTCCCAGGCCACCCCTGATCGGGTCTATGATGGTACGTACACAGGAGGGGGCACCGTGGAGCGCTCCTCCAAATGGGGTGTGACCAAAACTTACGGGACAAGCCCGCTGGATCCGAGCAACAAGCAGAGTCAACCAGCGTATATGTCCGGTGACAATGCGGGAAGCATCGCCATCCAAGCACCCTCCATTGCATTAAATGGGGAACTGCTTGGAAACACGGTGGTTGGCCCCAAGCAACAACGCGCCAATACCACGCAGAACACAGCCGCGACATCAAGCAGTCTGCCGCAAACTGCCACCCTCGGGCTGAATTTTTCCGGTGATACTGTCGTTCAGAATGTTATGTTTACAGGTTCACGCAATCCACCAGCCTACAGTGTTCCGAGTGGACTTGTCTCGCCTGGCGGATTCGGCCATCTCACCGTGCTCAATCATGACGGCTCGATCAAGGTCGACTCTGATACTACCCTCAATCTCGGAGTGAACGGGTCGGTCAGTCTGGAGGCGGGTAATGTCGATGTCGAGGGTTCCATCGTAGCTCCGGGCGGGATTGTGACGCTGAAGGCGGATCTGACTCCCTACAGTGTGCTCAATGCCCTCTCCTCGGATCAGTTGCATGCCCAGTCGATTCTGGATGTCCTGGTGATCAACGCCACTGGGGAAAAAGTGGCTCAATACGGTCCTAGTAAAAATGGTGTGACTGAAGTGGTGAAAACCGATGGGACCCATGTCTTGGTTGCCAGTCAGGGGCTCTCCCATCTCAAGAGCGGCCTCATGACAGTGGGCTCGACGGCAAGGATCTCCACAGCCGGTCTCTTGCTCAACGATGCGGTGACTTCCTCAGGTCGGTATGCCACCCCCATTGCCATGAATGGTGGCACAATCTCCATCAATGGTTATGAGACCCGATTGCAGAAAGGGGCACTCCTCGATGTCTCGGGCGGAGTCCTGATCGGTGCTTCCGGGAAGCCGCTTTATGGCAATGCTGGTTCGATTGCCATTTCAGGAGGTCAGGACAGCGGAAGAAATACCATACACAATGGGTCGTTATCGCTTGAAGCTACACTCAAAGGCTATGGGGGGATTGATGGTAGCACTCCGGGAACGTTATCCGTCACAGCACCAGTCATTCAAATCGGTGGGACTTCCTTAGACCCAAGGATCCTCAATCTCCCGACTGCTTTTTTCAACACGGGAGGATTTGGAACCTTCAACCTCTCAGGATATGGACTTGAAGTGGCAGGTTCTTCCAAGGACTTTGTGCCGGGGATCTCTGTGAGTCCCGGTACAACTATCCACCCGCAGGTGGTCTCGCAGATGGTTGCATTCGATCACGGCACTCCTCTTCTCGGTCCTAAGGTACTGGATGATCCATACCGTCCAGCTCCCTCGATCTCACTCAGTGCCCTCGGGATTAAGGATAACAGATTGGTGGGAGGAAATCCCTTGCTCGTCCGCGGTGATGCCGTGTTGGGAGCCGGGGCCTCCGTGCTCCTCGATCCGCAGCTTGTAGTCAACAGCGGATTTGCATCCGCGGTAGGAGGTGGCTTTAAGCTTCAGGCTTCGAGTGGTACAGTGGCCATGCTGGGATCGGTGGTTGCTCCCGGCGGAACTGTCTCAATCACAGGAGCATCCACCTATCCCAATTTGGAGCAGCAGCTGCTTCCACAGGTCACTGTCGAAATAGCGCCCTCCGCTTCGATTTCCACTGCAGGTCTTGCCCTCTATGCCCATGATCCTCTAAATCAGCGACCCCGGTTTGGAGCTGTGCTGCCTGGAGGTTCGATTTCGATTCAAGGCAACATCCTGGGGGAAAAGGGGGCGGTACTAGATGCCTCTGGCTCCTCTGGAACTTACGATTATTTTCCCGATCAGCTTGGTCTCGTCAGAACGGGTGGGCTGAGAGAAATGATCAAGATACAATTGTCTGCCCTGAGGGTTGATTCCCAAGGAGGATCGATCTCACTTTCAGGATCGGAAATGCTCTATTCCGACATGACCTTGATGGCCAGAAGTGGAGGTTCTACGGCGCTTGGTGGTTCACTATCAATTCAGTCAGGACGATTCTATGCGCCGAATGATCCGGCCTTGCTGACCGATCTTGTCAACCCCAATCTTGTAATCGCCCAAGATGGGATGGCGATTCCCACAGCATTTAAGAAAACAGGCATCTCGGCCTTGGGCGAAGCAATGCCGGGAAGCACTGTCTCGTCCAAAAACATTGGAATTCCCAATGGGGGTGGCCATGTCACGGTAGGCTCCTTTGCCAACGGCGGATTTGACGCGGTGACACTTGGCGGGAATGTACTCTTCAAGGGCCCCGTCTCGATGAACCTTCCAGGAAGCATCAAGGTGGCCACCGGCGGGGTTCTTTACGCCGACTCCACCGTGAGTCTTACCGCCCCCTATATAGCCCTTGGGCGAGCGTTTGTGGCACCTTTGGCATTGGATGATCCCTCGCGTCTCAGCGTCTTTGACCCGGCACAGCAGACACTCTTTGCCAAGCCCTCCTGGGGTCCAGGTAAGCTTGATGTGCATGCCCGTCTGATCGATGTCGGAAATCTCTCCCTGAACAACATCGGCGTTGCGGTACTGGATGCCTCGGGTGGTTCCATCCGTGGTGATGGAACATTTGCCATGGCCGGCGAACTCACTATGAGGGCGGCACAGATTTATCCCGCCACGGGTACGAAATTCGAAATCACAGCATACAACCATGATGCTTCGGGAGCTGCGGTTTCGGGTGCCGGCATTGGCAAGGGCAAGATTAGCATTGAGCGAAGCGGCTCTGCGAGTCTGCCACTCTCGGCCGGAGGAACTCTATCCCTTTACGCAGATAGCATTACCCAACGAGGGGTGCTCGTGGCTCCCTTCGGTAGTATCAATCTGGGGTGGGATGGGACCGGAACTTCGCCGGTGGATCCCATTTCAGGGATTTCTGTACCTACCGCCAGCAAAATCACGCTCGTGTCAGGCAGTGTGACCACGGTTTCGGGACTAGATTCCGAGACTGGCAACTCCATTTCGGTACCCTACGGCACGACCAAAGATGGCAAGATCTGGACTGATCCTTCAGGAGCCAATATCACCACAGAAGGACTGCCCTACAAATCCGTCACTGTGGCCGGAGCAAATATCGTGACGGAAAGCGGCTCCCTGATCGATTTGAGAGGGGGTGGAGAGGTGACATTGAGTCAGTGGGTTCAGGGTACGGGAGGCAAGATCAATATTGCTTCGGATCCCGTGTCTTATGCCGGCGGGAGGTCTTATGCGGGGGATTTTGTGACCGATCGTAATGGGACGATCTGGTCTGCCACTCAGGATAGTGCAGGCCAACCTCTTGCTGTCGGACCTTATTGGTCCAAAGTTTCGCAGTCCTACGCGGTTATCCCTGGATATCAGCCAGATTTTGCCCCAACGGGATATGCCGATGGAACGCTGGGTATCGGTTCAAAAATAAAAATCTCGGCCGGTTCCGGACTTGCTGCAGGCAGTTACACCCTTCTTCCGTCAAGCTATGCCAACCAACCGGGAGCCTTTCTGATCACTCCTCTGGCCGCTTCCCGTCTGGCAGGCGCGATTGCCCAACCTGATGGTTCGGTGATCGTGAGTGGTACCCCTTACAATGGGCTTCAGTCAGCTCCCGCTATTTCAGGATTGAGTTCTCTCTACAAGGTCTCCTCACCGTTGCAGATTGCTGCAATGTCTAAATACACACTCATCAGCGCAGACACATTTTTCAAAGGATCGACCACCTCTTCCCGTCCTTCGGATGCCGCTTATTTGCTACTTAACGGAGCCTCAGGTATGTCGATCAACGGCGCTGTGCGTGGGTGGGGTGCCTCTGGGGGGCATGGATCGATCGTCGATATCTCATCAACCAAAAATTTCCTGATCTCGGGTAACTCCTCATCTCCGTCGTCGGATGCCATTGTGCTGAACGCTTCCCTGCTTTCGAGCTGGCGTGTAGGAAGTCTTCTCGTCGGGGGAATTCGGGTGCCGACAGCCGACAAGACAAGTTTCACGACGACCCCCTCGACTTCACGCATCGTGGTGGACAATGCAGGCTCACCGCTAACCTCAGGTGAAGTGATCTTGGCCTCAAAAAACGAGGTTACACTCAAGGATAACTCCTCAATCCGGGCTCTTGGAACCGATCTCTCGACGCCTATTGCCGTTAGTGGGAATGGGGCCATGGTACGGGTGAGCAGTGATTTGAACGCCTCGACGACGCGTACAGGCAACGATCAGGCTGGTGTGGTTGGTTTTCAGATAGGAGCAGGTGCTAATCTCTCCGGTGCTTCCATCACCCTCGATTCCTCGGGCAATGCCTCCATCGCCTCAACCGCCGTGCTTGACGCAAAGAGCATCAACCTGAGTTCAGGAAAAATGGCCATCGACTTCGACGGATCGAGTCAGGCCGGCATGCTCAATCTCTCCGGCTCTCTGCTGCAAAGACTCTCCACGGTTCAATCTCTCAATCTGACCAGCTATTCCTCCATCGAGTTTCATGGCGGTGGCGTGCTCGGTAGTGCCTCCCTGCTCTCGCTTGGGCTTCATGCCGGGGAACTCCTTGGCGATAACTTGGGAACCGTCGGTATGATGGCTTCTCTGATCTCGCTGGATAATGCCAATGGCTCGATCGATCCCTCGGGAGGCGTCCCCGCAGCCGCGGGTGGATCGCTCTCTTTCACCGGCAACATCATGACGTTTGGGTCCGGAGCTATTAGCATCGGAGGATTTCAGAATGTGGGAGCCACCATGAGTAGTGGAATCCAGACAACCGGCAAGGGTTCCATGATCACTGCCGGCAATTTGACCCTCTCTGCGCCGTTGATTACTGGTGCGAGTGGAGCGGTGACCTCTATTAAAGCTGGAGGATCACTCAATATCACTGATCCCGGTACTGCATCACTCACTCCGGGCTTGGGTGCCTCTCTCTCGCTTCAGGGATCGAGCGTCTCCATTTCAGCCCCCATCCTCCTGCCCAGCGGATCGCTCTCGGTCAAGGCCACCACCGGTAACCTCACCATCTCCTCACTCTTGGATGTGGGTGGCACATCACGCCAGTTCTTTGATGTCACACAATACACGGATGCTGGCTCCATCTCCCTCTCCTCCGACAACGGCAACCTGATCCTCACCCCCGGTGCAACACTCAACCTCAGTGCCCAACCGGCGGCAGGCAATGCAGGAAGTCTGACACTCAGTGCCCCCAACGGCATAGCCCTGCTGGGGGGTCTTATCGATGCATCAGCAGCCAATGGGACTGCAGGATTCTTCACTGCGGATCTAGGCTCCTACAATGGAGGCAACCTAGATCCTCTGGAGAATCTGCTAACCAGCGGAGGATTCAGCCAGTCGCAGAACATCCGCCTGAGAAACGACCCGAATGTGACTCTCACAGCGGCTAAGGCCCATTCCTACACACTCTCGGCTGATGCTGGATTGATCAGAGTTAACGGTACCATCGACGCCTCAGGAACTACCGGAGGGAATATCAGCCTCTTTGCCGGACAGAGTGTGGTTGTCACTCCGGGATCCTTGCTGACGGTTCATGGGCGAAACTTTGATAATGCAGGAAAGGGTGGCTCCATCGATCTGGAAGCAGGGAATAATCCTACGGTGGCTGTCATTGCCGCCACCGCTCCGGGTGCCTCGTTTGCAAATGGGACATCCGTTGTGGATCTCCAGGCGGGAGCCACTCTGGATCTTGGAGTCGATGCCATCGCAGGTCTGGGACAGGCATCCGGCACGCTCCATCTCCGTGCTCCCCAAACCACCGACAACTCCGATCTCCAAATCAATCCCGTCAAGGCCACAATCACAGGTGCCTCATCCATTAATTTGGAGGGATTCTTCCGACAGGATGCAGTCACAATTGGGACGGCAGCCATTGATAATTATGAGGCGACTGCCCTGAATAATGCTAACCTCTTTATGGCTCATTTTGCCACGATAGGTGGAAGGGTCGGACTTCCGATGACGCCCGCCAATGTCTCGGTTCTTCAGGTGAACCCTGGTGAGGAGATTGTCAACTCGCTCGGAAGTCTTGTGCTGAATGCCGACTGGGATCTTTCTCTTGCCAGATACGGGCAACAACTTCATGTGACGGATCTCTTGGGTAATGATGCCGGCGTGACCATCGGGCGTGATCCCGGTTTCTTGTCTCTGCGAGCAAAGGGTGACATCACTTTCAATGGCAGTCTCTCCGATGGTTTTGGGGACAGCATCAACACTGCGGATCAGGCACTTGCCTTTGATGGAGCAGCATATGGGTTGTACTTTGCCCCCCTGCTTCCGATCCTGACCGACAACTCCGGTGCAAAATATGGTCAGAAATCGTGGAGTTATCGTATCACGGCGGGAGGAGAAAGTACCTCTGCCAATCCTATGGCCATGGGATCATCCGGTACGGGGAATATCAAAATCGGTATTCCGACGGCCAATGCTAATAGCTTGACCGGTGATCCGACAGTGAACCAGACCGCGAACGCTCTTGCCGGAAACTATCAGGTGATCCGGACTGGAACAGGAGACATCGCCCTCTCATCGGGTCGTGATATCCAATTGTTGAACCAGTTTGCCACAATCTACACAGCGGGGTCTCAGGTAGTGGATCCCACCTTGGGAGGAAATTTTGATACTCCGCTATCCATCAACTCGCTTCAAAATCTGATTTCCCTTGGGATCGGAGCCTTCCAGCAGAATATCGTTTATTACCCTCAGTACTCCGTGAATGGCGGCAATGTCAGCCTGATGGCAGGAGGAAACATTGCGCACCTCCAGACGCTGACGCAACAATACTACACGGATCCTCACACAGGAGCAAAAACCGAGATTCAGACCCCCTATGCGAATGATCCGACCCTGACGGCAGACTCATCCAGGGAGATCCCTCTTAACTGGCTGATGCGCAGGGGGAATATCGGGGCCGATGGAAAGTGGGTGAGCTTGACTGTCGCTGATCAGCAGACTCTGTCTGACGAATTAACCTCGACGACATGGTGGGTGAACTTCGCAAACTACTTTGAAGGAGTCGGGGCCTTGGCCGGTGGAAATGTGACGATGATCGCCAAGGGGGATATCAGCAATGTGGATGCCTCCGTCCCGACACAGGGACGAGTTACCGCGAGGTCCGGAGGGGCGGTGATGAATCCCTCTCAAGGGATCCTCACAGAAACAGGTGGTGGAAATATCACGGTAAAGTCCGGTGGCAATCTCGATGCCGGTGTCTATTATGTGGAGAGGGGAAATGCTACGATCCATGCAGACGGCTCCATCTTTTCCAACAAGACCCGTGATGTGAACGGGGATTATCTCTACGCGCTCACTGATCTCCAAAATAGGCATCTGGAGGCTAATCCTGATAGCAAGACCTTCATGCCAACCTCCTTTCTGCTCGGTCGCGGAAATATTTCAGTAACGGCAAATGGCAGTGCTCTGGTTGGGCCGGTGGCCAATCTTTTCCTGCTGCCGCAGGGTATCAACAACGATCTTTCCTACCGCTCCTACCTCTCTACTTATGATCTCACGGGTGGTAGTGGCATGGGATCGTCGTACACTGTCCAGGCACTCGGAGGAGAACTGGATTTCCGAACGCAGATTCTGGGAGCACCCTCCTTCTCTACATGGGCCCTCTCGGATACCATTGCTCTTTCAACGACGCATAATTTTGCAGGGGCCTATCAGCCCTGGATTATGGTGAATCTGCAAAATCCCGCTGAAGCTAGCCTTACGCCAATCTCATCCCTTCTCCCGCCATCCGTGAGTCTGGCAGCCTTCAACAGTGATATCTCGCTGGAGGGGAATATTCTGGTCTCCCCTTCATCGCTAGGAAACCTCTCGGTCTATGCATCGGGATCAATAAACGGAATCAACCAGCAGGGCATCGTCAGTTCCCCATGGGCTGCCTCGACGCTCAATCTCTCAGATGCATCTCCCTCCCTGTTTCCCGGTGTGACGACACCGATGAGCGGTAGCGGTTCTCTGCCGACAGCTCTGGCCGAAAGCGGATCATTTAATGGTGCCAACGGTGCGTTGCAGACCAAGTTGCTTCGTCATGGCTCGACCTTGCTTCATCAGGCAGATCCTGAGCCCATGCATCTCTACGCACAAAGCGGTGATATTTCAGGACTCACCCTGTATTCCCCCAAGAAAACACAAGTCTCGGCAGGCGGTGATATCACCGATGTGGCCTTCTACATCCAAAACAATAATTCGGAGGATATCAGCATGATCTCTGCAGGAGGAAGCCTCATATCCTATGATCCGCTCTCTCCACTGCAGAAAGTGGCGCAAGCTGCCATCGTTAACGAGAGGATCAAGGCATTGCTGCTCCAGAGCGGAGACATTCAGATCAGCGGTCCAGGAACGCTGGAAGTGTTGGCCGGAGGCACGGTTGATCTCGGGAACGGTCCCACTAAACCATACAAAGACTTCAATGATGACAGCTCCATCTGGAACGGAATCGCTAGCGTTGGAAACAACAGGAATCCCTATCTGCCATACGACGGTGCAGACATAGTGATCTCTGCGGGACTCAAAATGCCCAACGGTCTCTCCACCGGCAATGTCCTAGCGCTCGATGCCTTTGCGACCCAAGTTCTCTCGAGCAGTGAGGGGGAGACCTATCTCGCGGAGCTGACTGCCACAATGACCTACTCGCATAATCCGATCTACAAGAAAGTCACTGCCAGCAGTTTTGGAGCCGGTTCCAAGCTGTCGGCTGAGGAGAGGGCGTTGCTGGAGTTGCAATTATTCTACATCGTCCTGCGGGACACGGGTCGTAACTACAGTAAAAAAGATTCGCCGGGATATCAGAATTACACGGTTGGGGAGAAGGCTGTCTCAACTTTCTTTGCAAGTGCCGCCAGAACCGGTGACATCCTCACTCGCGAAAGGGATATCAGAACCAAAAATGGAGGGAACATCAGTATGCTGGCACCGGGTGGAGGTATCACGCTGGATTCCACTGATACTTATAAAAAGAATCCTCCTTTTGGCATTGTCACCGAGCATGGGGGAGCCATCAACATTTATACCGAGCAGAGCGTCTCTATCGGCATAGGTCGTATCTTCACTCTCCGTGGCGGGAATATCATGATCTGGTCTGACAAGGGGGATATCGCAGCGGGATCCTCGGCCAAGACAGTTGCTTCAGCCCCCCCCACTCGGGTGCTGATCGATCCACAGAGCGGCAATGTGCTGACGGATCTCTCGGGTTTGGCCACAGGGGGTGGTATCGGTGTGCTTGCCACAGTGGCAGATACGCCGGTAGGGGATGTGGATCTTATCGCTCCGAGCGGCGTGATCGATGCAGGTGATGCCGGCATTAGATCTTCTGGAAATCTGACTCTTGCCGCGACAAGGATTCTGAATGCGGACAATATTGCTGCCAGTGGAACGACCTCAGGTGCGCCTGCTGCACCTCCACCGCCGGCTGCTCCGAATGTCAGCGGTGCCTCTGCTGCAGCGGCGGCTGGTGCGGCTAGCACATCTACTGCAGCAACAGCGGCTAAAGGCGATGCCACACCTGCTCCAGAGCCTCCCGCTTCAATTATCAGCGTGGAAGTCCTCGGCTATGGTGGCGGTGACGCACCGGAAGATAGCACTCCGTCACCGACGACATCTTCCGGCTCCACCCCGCCTCCTCAAGCGGCATTGTAGGCTGTATCGATGAGGTAAATCGCCTTAAAAGGTCGCAGCTAGAAATTTGAATTTATTAAAATATTCAGTGGACTGTGTATCAATATACGACAAAATTAGTCGGATATGAAAAACGGAATCACCAGAGGCTCTTCCCAGAGGTGGGGAGTGACTTTGCGTCGTGATTTTCCGTTGGAGAAATCAGAGCGCTTTTCACCGTTGGTGCGTCTTACCTCATTGATGCTGAGCCCCATACTTTTCTTCACATCGACACCGGTGGTGATGGGTTCGATGGCTCGTAGTACGATGGGAGGTGGTGGCGCTGGAGGAGGAAGAGGGGGGGCGGCAAATCTCCAGAACGCCGGAGCAGCTTCCGCCGCGCTGACATCAAGCCGTGCACGCATGCTCCTTCAGCAAACTGACGCACAGGTAGCCGCTTTTAAGACACTACAGATCAACGCTCGTTCAATGATGGCTCCCTCAGGAACACCCAATGGGTTGGTCTTGGGTGGATTGAATCCCTATAATCCCTCAGGACTGATGAATTCAAAAGCGCCGACTGTTCCCAAAGAATGGAGCGGCGTCGGATCGCTCAATCAGAGCGGGAATACGGTGACCGTGACGCAGAGCTCACAGAATGCCTATCTCTATTGGAATCAGTTCAATGTGGGGCAACAGACCACGCTCAACTTTGACCAGAGTGCCGGAGGAAAAGATGTCGGCAATTGGATCGCCTTCAACAAGGTGATGGGCAATGTCAGCCCCTCCCATATCTACGGACAGATCACCGCCCAAGGGCAGATTTATATTCTGAATCAGAACGGGATTCTCTTTCATAACGGATCCCAAGTGAACACTCACACACTTGTCGCCTCGACATTACCCATCAACCCGAATTTTGCGGGCGATCCACTCAAGGGGATTTCCGGGCGGGGACTGCTCAACAATCCGGGCTACCAGTTTCTCTTTTCGGCGTTGCCTCTGACAGGATCCAGTCAATCTACTGCATCATCTCCGGATGATTTTAACCCAGGAAACATCGGAGCCAATCAGGTAGGATCGGTCGTTGTGGATCAGGGGGCTGTCATCTCCTCGCCCGTCTCCTCTGCGAGTGTTGGAGGCAGAGTGATGCTGATTGGATCAAGTGTGATCAACAACGGAACCATCTCCACCCCCGGCGGACAGACTATTATGGCGGCAGGATTACAGGTCGGCATGGCGGCTCATCCCTCCACCGATGCGAGTCTGCGGGGACTTGATGTCTATGTGGGCAAGGTGGCCGATGCTGCCGGAGCCACCAAGGATGGGAATGGCTATCAGGTCGGCACGGTGATCAATAACGGACTTGTCCAGATCGCTCAAGGTGATGTGGCCATGGTAGGCAGGAATATCATCCACAATGGAGCAATCGACAGTACGACCACCGTCTCCTATAACGGCCGTGTTGATATCCAGGCATTTTATAACGCTGTGGTTGGGAATAGCGCCTTTCCCGGCAACAAGCCTTATTATTATGACAATTCGCAGCCGGGAGGAACCACCGGAAGCGTCGAGATCGGAGCTGGAAGCGTCATTCGCATCCTCCCGGATTGGAGCAGTACCGAGAAGGCCGTGGGCTCATCACTCGCCCTATCTTCCATAGTCAACATAGCGGGAGGGTCAATCCATGTTGGCAGCGGAGCTACGATCTATGCCCCCGGAGCATCTGCAGCCGCAGGCACAGCGCTGGATATGACCCAGGCGACTCGATCCAGCAGCCTCAATGCAACCCTCGGAGCTGGTGTTAACATCTCAGCAGGAAACTGGTTCAAACCATCCGGGCAGAATAGCAGCCTCTTCGTTCTAGGCCCTGTCGGTGATGCCTCTGCCGGCAGCATCGTGTTGGATCGTGGTGCGACCATCAGTGCCGCAGGATCGACCGGAGTCGATGCACCGTTTGAGGAAAATTTTCTCAGTGTTCAGTTGAGAGGCAGTGAACTGGCCAATTCCCCCTTGCAACGAAGCGGCAAAGTGCGCGGGGTAAGCCTGAATCTTGATACCCGGGTTACGGGAACCTACAACGGACAGTACTGGGTGGGGACTCCTCTTGGGGATGCCACCGGATTTCTCAATCTGATCTACCGCACGGTCGGTCAGCTCACGGCCGCCGGGGGGACCATTGCGATGAATGCCGGAGATTCGGTGGTGCTGAACCAAGGATCCACGCTTGATGTCTCGGGTGGCTGGGTTCAATACGGCGGAGGCTACGGTTCCACGACAAAGCTCAAATACCAGGGGCATATTGTCGATATCTCCCAAGCAACCCCAGACAAGCTCTACAGCCTATACACTGGCAGTACCACCGAGTCTTCAGCCAAATGGGGGGTGACCAAGACCTACAAGAGCATCCTGGATCCCACTCGAAAGACCTGGCAGGAAGGTTATATTTCTGGTGTCTCCGGAGGAGCTATCACCATTCAGGCCCCATCCATGGCACTCAACGGCGAGATTCAAGGAACGGTGGTCAACGGACCGCGTCAGATCAGAAGTTCCCCGACGCTCAGTACGCTGGCAACCCCTTCCACACTCGATCTCGAAGTCAATGGGACCACTGCAGATGAAAAACCATCTTCCCTGTATCAGCCCTCGGTGCTCTTTGCCAATGGCGCAGGGGATTCCTTCACTCACTCGCAGATCACCCTTAATGCAGGTTACTTTTCTGGCGATGCCATCGGTTCCCTTGTTGTCAACAACCACGACGGCACCATCGTATTGCCTCAAAGCATCAGCCTTCAGATGGGACCTAAGGGTTCGGTGATACTCTCCGGTGCGAATATACGACTAGATGGACATATTAATGCACCCGGAGGAACCATCAATGTTACGACTTATGATTTTAGCTACGCGGATATGCAGGTTGCAGATGCAGCGGGGACGACTCCCTCGGTAGCAAATTCCGAAAGAGGGAATCTTCTTGTGGGTTCAACCGCTGTCCTGAATACCGCCGGTACCGTTTCCTATAATCTCGGTCCGGATGCCTACAAGTCGCCAATTGTTTCGGACGGCGGAAATATATCGCTCTCCGGTTACAGGGTTTCCTTTGCAAAGGGGAGTCTTCTCGATGTTTCGGATGGAGGATTGATTGGAGCCTCCTCCAGCGGAGTTATCTATGGAAGTGCAGGCAGTATAGCCCTGTCCGGAGGACAGGATCCTGAAGTGACAACGATTCATGACGGCCTGCTAAAGATGGATGGGAGTCTTAAGGGGTATGCCGGTCCGGGAGCGCAATCAGGCTCCCTCAGCATAGCGGCTCCAGCTTTTCAAATCGGTGGTTCAGTGAGCGATTCTCGTATTCTGGCACTTTCTCCATCGTTTTTTGACCAGGGTGGATTTGCGACATTTTCCCTGAGTGGTATCGGACTCGCGGCAGAAAGCGGGACGGCTGCTGATGAGATACCAGGAGTACGCATTACATCTGGAACCGTCATCCGCCCTGTCGTCCATAATCAAGCCATTCAACTTGTATCGGGAGGCATCACGACGAAGGATTTCATCCAACCTGATCTTGTGAGGCCCGCAGTTTCTCTGAGCCTCGCCTCATCGGGTTTCAAGGATAGCAATGGCAATTATGAAGTCAGGGGTCAGACACTTCTGGAACAAGGTGTTCGCATCCAGCTTGATCCGCAAATCGTGATGAGTAGTCCTTCCGCAGCACTTTCGATGCAGGGGGGCTTTTCTATTCTCCAAAGTACTGCTTCTCCAAAGTCGCTCAATGTCCAGACAGGATCGCTTTCGATTTCGGGTAAGATAACTCAAATTGATGGATCCCTTAGTGTGCCAGGAGGAAGGATTTCCCTTACGGGTGCCGGAACCTATCCAAGCCACGATGCTTCTATCATTCCCACTTCTGTCCAGCCGACGCTTGTTGTCGGCTCGGGAGCCTTGATCAGTACGGCTGGAATGGTGATTAGGAGGGGTGATCCTTTGGGACTGGGGAGGAGAATCGGGAGTGTGATTGATGGAGGAACGGTAAATGTTTCCGGTAACATCGTGTTGAACTCCGGATCCCTGATTGATGTATCCGGATCCTCGGGGGATATTTACATCCCGACAGCTGCAGGCCTTACGGGAGGTTCCACTCTGGCGCATGCCGTTCTAAACCGACAACAGGAAGTGGCCAACACGACTCGTGTTGACAGCCAGGGAGGAACCATCACTTTGAGCGGAGGAGAAGAACTCCTAGCCTTGGGAACCCTTCTCGGGCGTGCCGGTGGTCCCACAGCCACGGGAGGAACCCTTTCCGTCAACTCGGGACGATTCGATCCAAATGGAGTGCCCACTGATCCGACACTTCAGATTTTTCAAAGCAAACCCGCATTGGCCGAGAGGATTGCTTCGGATCAAAAAAAATCTCTCTCCTACGGCTATTTTGCTGCGGATTCTGCGATGCAGGGAGGGTTCGATAATTTGGTGTTGGGAGGCAATGTGGGATTCAACGGGCCTGTAAGCCTGACGATGCCTGGAAGTATCAAGGTGGCTCGAGGGGGGGTGATCAGTGCCGATGCTGCCGTCTCAATTAGTGCTCCCTATGTGGCACTCGGACAACCCAACACAGGCCCGCCGGTTGGTGGGGTGGCGGAGACTCAGATCTTCCTAGCACCCTATGTGGCTCCAAGTTTCGGGCCGGGATCTTTGAGCGTGCAGGCCCGCATTTTGGATGTGGGTAACCTGCTGCTCAAAAACATCGGCAAGGCAACCCTGGATGCGACCGGAGGGGTTATACGGGGAGGAGGAACATTCGACATTGCCGGAGACCTGATCCTTCGAGCGGCTCAGATCTATCCCACCACGGCAACGAGTTTCACGCTGGCGGCCTACGATCACGGAAGTGCTAAGGGTTCCATCACCGTGGAGCAGGCGGGAGGCCCCATACCCTTACCACTTTCTGCTGCAGGAACCTTGTCGCTGTATGCCTCCTCAATCATGCAAAATGGAACTTTGGTAGCCCCGTTTGGAACCATCAATCTCGGATGGGATGGGACAGGAATCTCCCCCATCGATCCGATCAGTGGAGCAGGGATCGACAAGCCCGCACCTGCCACCATGCCGACAACTGCCAGCTTGGTGCTCGGTCCAAAGAGCGTGACCTCGGTCTCGGCGATCGATCCGACCACGGGAGTCGGAATCACCATCCCTTATGGGATCATCATCAACGGTAAGCAATGGATCGATCCGACAGGAGTTGATATTACGACTATCGGACTCCCCTCAAAAGGGGTGAATCTCTCGGGAGCCTCGGTGAGCACAGTTGGTGGATCAGTCATTGACCTGCGGGGTGGAGGTAATCTGGCAGCCTATCAATGGATCAGTGGACTCCAGGGAAACATTGATCCCACCGCGCAGTCTCAAGTGCAGATTCAGAAGGGTAATTGGGATGGACATCAATACCGATACAGCCAAGGAGCCAGGGTTACCTACGATGGAGTTCTCTATTCGGCCAGGCAGGCGATTGACCCTTCTGATCCTAAGAGCCAAGCGCCTCCCTCGGTGGGCAACTACTGGAGCAAGGTGAGCGAAAGTTACGCGATCATAGCGGGATACAGCTCAGACCTGCTCCCTATAGCCCCTTTTGCTCAACTTGTTGACCAGAACACGGGAAAAAGCACGACAGATGGAGATCCCGGCTACACTTCCTCTTCGCTCTCGGTTGGAGACCGCATCACCATCGCTACAGGGGCGGGATTGCCCGCTGGCACCTACACCTTGCTTCCCTCTCGCTATGCCGTGCTTCCGGGTGCCTACCTGATCACTCTCAAGAATATTTCCCAGGGGAACCAGCCGGCAAGCGTGACTCAGAACGATAGTTCGGCTCTGGTGGCCGGATACCGCTTCAACGATCTAAACTCTAGCAGACATGTTCCAGCGATCACCTCTCTTTACGAAATTAATTCGCCCGCAGTTCTGGCGCAGAGATCCTCCTATCAATTTTCCTTGGCATCCAGTTTCCTTCCCTCCAAAGAGGTAGCTTTTCCGGTCAACAACGCGGCCAGTCTGGTGATTAAGGCCACCACTGCTATGCAACTCCAGGGGGCAGTGATGAGCGCAGGAGCCAACGGAGGACGGTCAGCCAATATTGACCTCAGCAGTCCCGCCAACATTCTTGTTGGAAATGCCTCATCCGCCACTCCCTCGGGAGCCATCTTCCTCGACTCCTCCATCCTGAGCAGTTGGGATGCCGGTAGTCTCCTGATCGGCGGTACTCGTAAAGTTACCACCACCGGGACGGTCATCACTCCTTCCTCCTCTCATGTCAGCGTGGATAATGCAGGTGGAACACTTTCAGCATCTGATGTGATTTTGGCATCTAAAAATGCCCTGATCATGAACAGCGGTTCATCTGTCTCTGCCGTGGGATATCAATCCGCCTCTCCAGTTGCCGTGAGTGGAAATGGCGCCTTGGTACGGGTGAGCAGTGATTTGAACGCCTTGACGACACGCACGGGCAACGATCAGGTCGGAGTGGTCGGTTTCCAGATCGGAGCGGGGGCTAATCTCTCCGGAGCATCTATCACACTGGATTCCTCCGGAACTGCATCCATAGACCCGAGTGTCGTGCTGAAAGGTAAAACGATCAGCATTGCTGCCGGAAAATTGGCACTGAACTTTGACGGATCCACCCAACCGGGCACGGTACTGAACCTCGGGGGCAATGTGCTCCAAAATCTCTCTCTTGCCAACACGCTCAATCTGAGCAGCTACTCGAGCATCGACTTCCACGGCAGCGGCGTTCTGGGCTCATCAGCAATGGAATCCCTGAGGCTTCGTGCAGGAGAACTTCTCGGCGATAATAACTCCCAAGATACCCTCCTCGCGTCGTCCATTCAGCTTGATAACTATAACGCATCAACCGACCCGTCAGGAGGCAACCCCACGGCAACTGGCGGATCGCTCAACCTTTCCGGGAGTGTGTTGAATTTGAGAGGTGGGGACTACTTGAACAATGAAACTGTGATGAGCATCGGAGGATTCCAGAATGTTTCGGCTCTCTTGACCAGTGGCGTCCAAGGAACCGGAAATGCAAAGGGAACACTCTCCGTTGCCGGCAATTTGACCCTTTCTGCGCCATTGATTACCGGGGCGAGTGGTGCGGTGACCTCCATTAAAGCGGGAGGAGTGCTCAATATCACCGATCCAGGTGCTGCATCACTCACTCCGGGTTTGGGGGCCTCTCTCTCGCTTCAGGGATCGAGCGTCTCCATCTCAGCCCCCATCCTGCTGCCCAGCGGATCCCTCTCGGTCAAGGCTACCACCGGCAACCTCACCATCTCCTCACTCTTGGATGTGGGGGGAACATCACGCCAGTTCTTTGATGTGACCGAGTATACCGACGCCGGCTCCATCTCCCTCTCCTCCGACAACGGCAACCTGATCCTCAGCCCCGGTGCAACACTCAACCTCAGTGCGCAATCGGAGGCAGGAAATGCTGGCAACCTCACCCTCAATGCCCCCAACGGTATTGCCCTGTTGGGAGGTCAAGTCGATGCATCAGCAGCCAATGGAACCGCAGGACTCTTCACTGCGGATCTGGGCTCCTACAATGGAGGCAATCTCGACCCTCTGGAGAACCTGCTGACAAGCGGAGGATTCAGCCAGTCGCAGAACATCCGCCTGAGGAACGACCTGAATGTCACGCTCACGGCGGCCAAGGCCCATTCCTACACACTCTCAGCTGATGCTGGATCGATCAGAGTTAACGGCACTATCGACGCCTCAGGAAACACGGGAGGAAGCATCAGCCTCTTTGCGGGTAAGAGCTTGATCCTTGCATCGGGAGCAGTACTTGATGCCCACGGGCAGAATTTCAACAATGCAGGGAAAGGAGGAAGTATCGACCTAGAGGCAGGCAATAATCCTGCCGTTGCCGTCATTGCTGCCAAATCTCCGACAGCTTCGACACCTCCGAAAACAACCTATGATATTGGTATATCCGTTGTGGACCTACAGGCAGGAGCAACACTCGATCTCTATCTGGGGATCGATGCGACACACCAACTTGTTCCAAGCCTCGGACAGGCATCCGGCACTCTCCATCTCCGCGCTCCGCAAACTACCGACAACTCCGATCTTCAAATCAATCCCATCAAGGCCACAATCACCGGTGCCTCATCCATCAATTTGGAGGGATTCTTCCGCCAAGATGCAAATTCCGTCGGAACAGCCGACATCAATATCGGCAGTTGGAACTCCTCCCAACCCTATGCAGTTGGTGACAAGGTGCTCTTCAACGGATCCCTCTACAGCGCACTACAGGCAGCCAGTAATAAGACACCGACCACTGTTGCCTTCTGGTCCAAGGTCGGCAGTGCCTGGTCCGCAGCACAAACTTATGCTGTGGGAACATATGTCCTCTTCGGGGGAAATCTCTATCTTGCTCAGCAATCTTCCCACGGAGTCACTCCCTCTGTTTCCGGTAATGTATCCTGGTCATTGGACAATGTTTTTCAGACAAGGGCTCTCGCAAATGCCACGACATTCATGGCGAATGCCAACGCAATTGATGCGAGGGTGAACGCAAGTCTCCCTGCAAGCACGGCATCCCTGCTGCAGGTGAACCCCGGTGAGGAGATTGTAAACTCAAAGGGCAGTCTGCTTCTTAACAACGACTGGGATCTTTCACTCTCTCGCTATGGAACGCAGGTGGCCGTTCTCGACGCATCGGGAAATCCCACCGGATCGACGATTGGTCAGAACGCAGGATTCCTGACTTTCAGAGCCAAGGGGGACATTACCTTCAAGGGCAGTCTCTCCGATGGTTTCGGAGATAGTATCAACCCGGCTGCCAATGCCGGGGGTAATAACTACGGCCTCTATTTCGCACCATTGCTTCCTATCGTAGAAGATGCCCATAACAACCTGATCAGTCAGTCATCGTGGAGTTACCGTATTACCGCAGGTGGTGATCTCACCTCGGCAAATTCCCTGGCTGTGAATTCCTCGGGCACCGTGAATCTCGGTAAACCGACAAAGATCTCCAACGGTATCATTCCCTCATCCAGTTCAGCCAAGGCGGCCTACGCACCCAATGCCATCGCCGGCAACTATCAAGTGATACGAACCGGTACGGGAGACATATCCATCGCCGCGGGTGGCGACATCCGGCTACTGAATCAATTTGCCACAATCTACACGGCAGGCTCACAGACAACCGATCCCAGCTTGGGCGGAACTTTTGATCTGCACACGGCCGAGGTCAGGGCAACTCTCAACATCAATAACAATGCATTGGGAACCTACCAACAGCCGGTCATCTATGGCGCGCAATATTCGGTAGGGGGAGGCAATGTGACCTTACAGGCAGGTGGCAACATTGCCCATCTTCAGACGCTGACAAAATCCTTTCAGGTTCCTTATGCTGACGATCCAACACTGACCGCCGACTCTTCCAGAGAGCTTCCCGACAATTGGCTTTCCAAACGAGGGGAGGTCAGCGCCGCCGGTCAGTGGGTGACGCTGGCGAGTGGTGAGGTGATGACAACAAGCTGGTGGATTAACTTTGCGAACTTCTTCGAGGGGGTAGGTGCCCTAGGAGGGGGTAATGTTAGCATGGTGGCCGGCGGGAACATCAGCAATGTCGATGCCGTAGTCCCGACTCAGGGTCGGGTTACGGCACGGGATTCTCTGGGCAACCTGCTATCACCCTCTGCGGGGACACTTGTGGAAACGGGCGGCGGTAATATTACAGTAAAGACCGGAGGCAACCTCGATGCCGGTGTTTACTATGTCGAGAGGGGTAATGCCGAGATCAATGTCAAGGGTGCCATTGTCACGAACAAGACCCGCGATGCTAGCGGTGCCTATCTCACCTCGCTGGTAAAGAATATCAGCTATGCAGATCCCGGATCGGAGACCTATCTGCCGACCTCTTTCTTCCTTGGCAAGGGAAGTATTTCTGTTCTCTCGGGAGGCAGTGCCCTGCTGGGGCCTGTGGGTAATATCTTCCTGCTGCCGCAGAGCCTGAACGATGGACTATCCTACAAGAACTACTTTTCGAGCTATGATGCCGGGAGTTCCTTCTCGGCCACTTCCCTTGGTGGAAGCATCTCCTTTAGAACCCAGTTGCAGGGACAGCCAGCCTATTCTCAATGGCTATCAGCCGACTTATTGAGCGGTTCGGTGTCAGGAACTTCAGGGAAGCCCGGAGATTTTCAGCCATGGCTTAGGATCAACGAAGTGACTCCGGGTAATGCAAATCTTAAAATACTTGCTTCACTCCTTCCGGGAACCGTTTCTCTTGCTGCTCTGGGGGGCGACATCAATCTTCAGGGCAATCTAACCCTTTCTCCCTCGGCAGTTGGCAACCTCTCGCTGGAAGCCAACGGGTCGATCAATGGTCTCTATCAGGTGAAGGCAAAATCGACATGGGCTTATTCAATGATCAATGTATCGGATGCTAACCCCCTCTCCATACCGGGCATCCTTTCCCCGCTTGCCCAGGTTCTGGATAGTGGTGTCATTGGGGGGGCGGGAGGTTTTGCCACCACGACGACATACTATCTTGCGGGTGTGAGCAGATCACTGACGGAGAGTGCCGCCTATCTTGGTAGCACGGCACCGAGTCTCCAGCAGAAGCTGGCATTGCATGATCAGAGTCTCCTGCATGCCGACGATACGATGCCGATCAGGCTTTATGCCGAGACCGGGGATCTTTCCGGTATCAAGCTTTTTGCACCGAAGGCGACGGACATCCTTGCCGGAGGGAACATTGAGGATGTTTCATTCGCAATCCAGCAGGATTCATCATCCGATGTCAGTATTGTCTCCGCAGGAGGAAACCTGATCCTTTACAATGCCAGTAGCAGTCTGAGAGTTGCTGCACAGTCCGATCTGGGATCCAATCTCCTTCCGACCCAGCAAAGCGGTGATATTCAGATCAGTGGCCCAGGAACGCTCGAGGTATTGGCTGGCGGCACTATCGACATGGGATCTGCTGATCCCAATGACGATGGGCCCGGTTATGGGATCACAAGCATTGGGAACTCCCGCAATCCGGCCCTGCCATTTGCCGGGGCCGATCTTGTTGTCGCTGCGGGAGTGGATCTCCCAACCGGACTCGCCTCGGGCGGCCTCAATGTCTCAGCCCTGCTGTCGAAGCTGACCACACTGCCCGATGCAGATTTATACTTTGGCGAACTGAAGAGCGCACTTGCTGAAACGGGAAATAATGGGCTTTCTTCGGCACTCGACAGTCATGGCATCAATTCCATTGATGCCATTGATTCCTCCTCGCTCAGCAAAGAGCAGAAAGCCCGCCTGGCTCTCAATCTTTTTTACATCGTTCTCCGTGATGCCGGTCGTGATCACAACAAGGGGGGAAAGCCGGGATTCGGAAACTATGCTGCTGGTGAAAATGCCATTCAGACACTCATCGGAAGCGAATCAAAATCGGGCAACATCAGTATCAATCACAGGTATATCGACACCAAAAACGGAGGAAGTATCACTATCCTCGTTCCAGGTGGCGGGATATCCATCTCACCAACAAAACCCTCGGACAGCTTTCCTTTGCCGGGAATCGTGACGGAGCACGGAGGAGGCATCAATATCTACGCCCAGCAGAGTATCACCATGCCATTTGGGCGTGTATTCACCTTGCGAGGAGGAGACATCATGATCTGGTCGAACATGGGTGATATTGCGGCGGGATCCACAGCAAAGACTGTAGCTTCCGCCCCACCAACTCGTGTTATCCTTGACCCGCAGAGCTCCGATGTGGAGAGCGATCTGGCCGGACTCGCCACCGGTGGTGGTATCGGCGTGCTGGCCACGGTCAAGGATGCCCCGGTGGGTAATGTCGATCTGATCGCACCTGCCGGTGTCATTGACGCGGGTGATGCCGGTATCCGTGCCACGGGTAACCTCAACCTGGCAGCCACAAGAATTCTGAATGCCGACAATATTTCCGTTGGCGGAACCACGACAGGTGCTCCTCCTGCTCTGCCGCCTCCACCAGCTCCGAATGTCGGCGCCGCCTCTGCTGCTGCAACCGTAGGGGCTGCAAGCACATCGACCGCAACGACGGCCGCTAAAAACGATGCCGCACCTGCACCAGAACCTCCTGCTTCCATCATCAGCGTGGAAGTCTTGGGCTATGGCGGTGGTGATGGAGAAGAGAGTGTTCCTACACCGACCACGGCAACGGGATCAGCGCCCCCTCCGCAGGCCTCCCTATAGAACCCTTTAAGATGCTGGCCTTTCCAAAGAACTAAACTGTGGCTCTTCACACTGAGGAAATGTGGCAGCAACGCGAAGAAGAGAAAACTAAGCTTTCAGTTTACCGGATCAAACGGAATCTCTCTCAATGGAACGCCTGCAAATCAGGCCGATCGGTCGTTAGGTTACTGCCGGATAAAACATCGCCGAATCCTGCTGATGGTTGCTATTGCGTTGACAGTCCCTTGGCGATGCGTTTGGCAAGGTCATAAGCAGCCCATCCCCACTTGCCTCGGAAGAGTTCGTCCTCCGAGGGGCCACTGCGCGTATGTCCCGATGTCTTCGTGGATGATCCTGATCCCGGCGATACGGCAAGGCTGAGATCTGAGCTGCTGGAAGACTGTTGGACGCCGTCGACGGAAACCAGATTCCCGTCTGCCGTGATCGAATTACCGGGGGCGGAGGGATCGAGCGGAGTGGTTGTCACTGCAGGCACTGACGGAGATGTGATCGCGGTTGCAGTGGCAGTTTGCGCCGAGAAGACTGCGGGGGTACTGTATCCTGCTGAACTGCTTGGACGGGAGGATGTGACAGACTGCTGGGTCACCGGTGACTGCATCGTGCTTGCCAAGGTGACGGGTTGATAACCGGAAACCATGGCCGGTGTGGCGGTGTAGGGAGCAGTATTTGGCAAGGAGTGGTAGGCCGTTGCCGTGCTGGGAGAGGCATCATTCTGGCCGCCTCCGCTCGATCTGGTGAAGCTGGGAGAACCCGCGACCGATGCTTTTGGTATTGTGTTGGATTGCAAGGATACTAGGGAGCTTCCGGAAGGAAGGGAAGAGAGTGCTGATCTAGATGAAGCGTCCTTCCGTTCGCGAGGGATTGCGTAAGACACTCCCTCACTTCTGTTTTCCCTGACGACCGAAGTGATGATCCAAGCCGTCATTCCCGAGAGAGCGATCGCTCCGGTTGTCAGGATGATGGCAAGAGGACGATACATGGGAGGATCAGGACTTCGGGTGATGAATGCGGTAGAGACGGCAAGTGCCCGATGGAAATTCCCAACGAGGCTTAAGCTCGTATGCCAAATCTCGGATCGGTTTGATCAGGGGATCATGCTTGGAACTTATTGCGCCTCAGGGAGATGAAGGCGAGACAAGCGATCGAGCCCAGAGCGAAGAGAGCGTAGGAGGAGGGTTCTGGGATTACGGTGACCAGACCAGAATTTAGATTGATGCCTGCATAGAAGGAGTTGGTTCCCGAACCGCTCCAGAGCTGCCAGGTATTGTTATTGGAGTAGTACGCCAGGGTTCCTGCGTAGGAACCGGTAATATTGACACTGGAGAAGTTTCCGGTGATCGCGCCACCCGAGGTATACACTTGGAAAAGTCCTTGATTATTCGTGTTGTTGTACAACCCCTGAATGGCAAGAGTCAGTGCACCACCGAGGGCGATATTTCCACTGGCATTGAGAGAGCTATAATTATTAGTCGATTTGATATCGAATGAAGAGAGGGAGTTGCTGGCCAGTGAGAGGGACTTCACATAGAGCGTTCCATCTGTCACGGCATTGCTTAGAGCAAGAGAGCCACCGTTTGTGACCGTGACGGCTCCGAGGGTTGCAGGGCCTCCGGCATTGACCCCGTTGAGAACCGAGCTGCTGCCCACAGTCACGGCACTGTTGGTGTTTCCATAACCTGCAATGAGGAGCGTTCCGGAGGAGACCAGCGTGTTGCCGCTGAAGGTGCTTACCGCACCCAGTGATGTCGTACCGCTGCCGGCCATGGTGAGACCCCCGACTCCGCTGATGGCGCCGGCCAAAGCGGTGTTGTTGGCTCCTGCGATGTTGAGGGTGTTACCACCATTGGTGATCGCACCTCCGAAGAAGAGGTTCCCGGAGGCCGCATTGAATGTCTGTGGCGCAGAGAGGGTCAGGTCGGTTGCCACGTTCTGGGTGTTTGTAGAGTTGTTAACGACCCCGGAGGCACCAATGGCAATGTTGGAGCCACTCAGGGTGTAGCTGGCGGAGGCCGTGTTGCTAAAGGTGATGCCCGAGAGGCTTGAGACTTGGTTGTTGGTGACCAATCCCCCACTGCCCGCAAAAATCAGGTTCTGGCTGTTGGTGATCCCAATCGTACTGAGATTCCCTGAATTCGTACTCCACACATTCGTGCCACTGTTGGTCGCTGAGGCAAAATAGCTGATCACGCCGTTGCTGTTGATGGTGAGAGAGTTGCCACCTCCACCGCCGAGTACTTGGACGGAGGCGGGAGTGAAGTAGTAGAGATCGAGGTTTTGAGAGAGAGAGCCCTCGATGCTTGATCCGCTGGGCCATGCAGTCGAAGTGAAGTCGGGATTGAGATTCATGGCGAAGTAGTATGTGCCGCTGGCTACGCCCTGTTGATAGGCCGCGTTAGCTGTATTGGTAGCGGCTGTGGAGGTGATGTAGTTATTCTGAACCGTGTTCATGCCGGTGATCAGGTTGCCTGTCTTGGCCGTATTCAGGGCTGCGTAGGGAGATGACTGTGTTCCGTTGACGCTCTCGGCCTTGGAGGCCAGGGCATAACTGCCGGTGAGAGCGGAGAAGATACCCCAAGTGACGGTGGAGTCTGTATACCAGCCTGAGCCGAATTGATTGACGAGATCGGCTCCTGTGGTTCCAGAGCCACCGAAGGAGAAGTTGGAGAAATTCACTGAATTGGTGAACAGGCTGACACTGCCGACATTGAAGAGGACGGCATTGTTAGGGCTGGTGGTGGAGCGGAACCCGACAAAGACATCGCCGGAGGTCAGTACCTGATCGGCTTGGGCTCCCGAGCTCAGGAGCGTGAGTCCCACCAAAGCGAGCAGGGCGGTTGAGAACTTCTTGGTTTTTGTTTTCATCGGCAAATCAGGGTCGATTGATTGGAAATTACGAAAGTGAAAGCGAGGGATATATAAACGATACAAAAGGTCGTTTATAATTGTAGAAAAATGGCCAAACCGTCAACAGTAAAGATGATTATCTACGATATTCTCAATAGATGTGATAGCCGGTTTATGCGGGTTGGAATGTTATTCTGAAAATTCAAGTGCACCATTGGACTCCAGCGTAAGATTGCTGCTGCTTACGGCAAGGAAAAGCCCGGCAGGAAGTTGTTCCTGCCGGACTTTCTGTGAGATAGCTAAGAGCTAAGATATTTAGGCTCTTAGATCAGGTGGCACGGGTCAGGACATAGGTAACACCTTGGTTCAAGACATGGGTAACACATGC
>JBAXTN010000033.1:0-32167 GCA_037130175.1 bacterium
TGCGCAACGAGCTCGACAATTTCACGAAGCTCTATTCCTACACCGACCAGATTGCGCTCCCCGGACAGACTGAGACCCTTCCCGGGGGAATCTCATTTTACCACGACATGGGGAGCAATCTTGGCTTGGCTTCCCGCGAAAAAGGGGCCTCCTACGGCACCCCGATGACCCAGGAAGAACTTCAGAACTGGATTATCTGCGCCGGGCTCTACTGGAAAGCCACCGGAGACAATTCC
Source organism: bacterium (assembly GCA_037130175.1). Taxonomy (GTDB): domain Bacteria; phylum Verrucomicrobiota; class Verrucomicrobiia; order Chthoniobacterales; family UBA6821; genus UBA6821. Next base: position 237 of record JBAXTN010000033.1, read on the forward strand.
TGGCTCCAGGCCAACAAGGCGGTCATCCATCAAGCCTTTGATTCGATGTTGCGCCGAGACGATCCCGACCCCGCCCATCGCGACGGCATCACCACCTATGCCTCCATTGTAAAAGGGCGCAACCGCCCTGAGTGCACTACCTACGATGCGATGGACCCCTCCCTAAATGCACCACAAAACAGCCTCTACATTTCCATGAAATCGTTCGCCTGCTACCTGATGCTCAAGCCGGTTTTTAATCAACTCGGCGAACCGGATCTCGCCAAGCAATCAGCCGAGGCCGCCGCCTACACCGCCAAAGGAATCGACTCACACTGGAACCCGAGCCTAAATTATTTTCCCGGTCTTTTCGATGGGAAATCTAAGACTGCGGTTATTCCTGCGGTCGAAAGTCTTGTCTACCCCTACGCCATGGGGCTGGGCAATGAACTGAGCTCGGACGGCCCCTACGGAGTCCTGATGAATCATCTCAAAACACACATTCAAACCATTTTGGTATCAGGCGTCTGCATTGATGCAAAAACTGGCGGCTGGAATCTCTCGTCGTCGGCGGGCAGCACCTGGATGAGCAAGGTTTTCCTCAGCCAGTTCGTTACTGAAAAAGTCCTTGGCTTAAAAAACAATGCCACTGGCCACGATGCCGACTTGGCACACGTTGCTTACGAAGTTCTAGGCTCCCCGGTGGTCTGCTTTACCGATCAGATCACAACCTCCGCCGATCATAAGGCCTATGGTTGCCGGCACTATCCCCGAGGCGTCACCAGCGCCCTCTGGTGGCTCTGGCCTCTGCATTCAAATCCCTGAGTCTCCCAGCAGATTGACGGCGACAAACTAGAGATCCATCACGATGGAAACTCTATGACCTACGACTTGGGGGACTGGAGAAAAAAAGGAGCGGTCACGACAGGGAAGAAGAAGACAGCACCCTCGTCAGTTCACGCACATGATTCCACGGCAGCGTCCGTGGCATCTCCTTCCACCACCCCGTTTCAGTCCGCGCCATCTTCCACTATGAAAGAAATTATCCTCTTCAACCCCTTTATTCCTGTGAGATTTTTATGCCAGCCTGAGGCGTTTGCGCCCCTGTGCGGTCTGGGCGACAACGCTTCCCTTACGAAAGAGATCCTGAATGGCGGCAAGAGTCTCCCGCTCGTTACGGGCATAACAGGATACCGCCGACACCAGATCACCAAGCGACATGGTGGTGATCTTGGAAAGTGTCTTCTTGGATTTGGAGGAGGATTTCATAGTGGTGTCTTTGTGTAGGGTGAGACATGCGTGGATAGTCCGGCGTTCAAGGAATTAGAAAAAATCTTTACGCCCACAAAGTGTTCCGGCGTGACCTTCCGTGCCGACGAAGTAACTTGGATGCACTGGCTCTCTTCATTGAGAACTATTACAGCATGTCCATTTACCTCAGAACCCTCAGATATTTTCGTGCCTACACGGGGCAGACAATCGTTGCCATCGTTCTCATGGCATCAGGGATAGGCTTCAATCTCCTCGCTCCCTGGCCGGTTAAATACCTCATCGACGGAGTCCTGCAGAGCAAGACGGCCTCGGGTGTGGCAGATTCGAGAGAGGTCATTGCCCATTGGCTCGGCTGGACAAATTCCTATGGTGCGGCCTTGGTTCTGAGTGCCGTGCTCCTGCTAACCACGGTGCTGGCGGGACTGGTGAATCTTTTTTCCAACGCCCTCTTCATCAAAGTGGGACTCAAGGCCCTCCTCCATCTGCGCACGCAGATCTATACCTGCCTTCAGGCGTTGCCGTTGCAGTTCCATGATGCGCGACGAAGCAGTGACTCATCCTTCCGCGTCGCCTATGATTCGCAGTCGATCCAGACAATCTACAACAAGGGATTCACCACGATCTTTGGCGCCATCGTGACGCTGGTTGGTGCCTTCTCCATCATGATGAGGATGAACTGGCAGCTGACGCTCGTCTCGCTGGTGGTGGTGCCTCCCCTCTTCTGGGCGATCCGTCATTACGGAGATCGGATCAGGAGTGAGTCGACGACGATTCAGGAGCGGGAAAGTGATCTGCTGGCGACGACTCAGGAGGGTCTCGGGGCGATCAGGATGGTGCAGGCTTTTGGACGGGAATCGTTTGAAGTTTCGCAGTTCATCCGTCATGCCACACGGAGTCTGGAGGCCAATTTTCGTCTTCAGATGACCTCGATGCGGAGTGCTCTCCTGGTGACGACGCTGATAGCCTTCGGTACTTCCGCGATGTATTACGAGGGATCTGTGCAGGTGCTTGCTGGTAATCTGAGCCTAGGGGATCTCACTGTCTTTGTTGCCTATCTCGCCACTCTCTATCAGCCGATCCAGCAACTGACCTACACCGCTTGGGCGTTGGAGGGAGCGGCAGCCGGGGCCCAACGCTGCTTTGAGGTGCTTGATCGCGAGGAGGAGACCAAGGATACTCCGGGGGCCATCGATCTGCCCGCATGTCGTGGGGAGATCACCTTTGCCGGGGTAGTCTTTCATTATGATCCCAAGGCACCCGTGCTGGCTGGGATTGATCTTGCGATAGCACCGGGTGAGACAGTGGCTTTCGTCGGCGGAACCGGTGCGGGCAAAAGTACGCTGATCAGTCTGGTGCCGCGCTTTTATGATCCGAGTGCGGGGGTGGTACGGCTTGACGGCCATGATCTCAAATCGCTGAAAAAGGCCTCACTGCGAGCCCAGATCGGGATGGTGCTTCAGGATACGCTACTCTTCTCCAGCAGTATTCGTGAAAACATAGCCTATGGCCGCGAGGGGGCTACCGAAGCCGAGATCATCGAGGCGGCAAAACGGGCTCAGGCCTATGACTTCATCATGGCGCAGCCTCAGGGATTTGACACGCCTGTCGGTGAACGAGGCGGCCACCTCAGCGTGGGACAACGACAGCGGATTGGCATCGCGCGGGCGTTTCTCAAGAATGCACCGATTCTTCTTCTGGATGAGCCGACATCTGCTCTTGATCCCTCGACCGAGAAGGCGATCATGGAGACAATCGCCGACCTGATGAAGGGGCGAACGACTCTCATCATCACGCACCGACTCTCCACGATCCATCATCTGGGACGGGTGGTGCTTTTGGAAAATGGCCGTATCGCCGAGCAGGGAACGGGGCCGGAACTCCTCGCGCTGAATGGCTCCTACGCTCGCCTCTATCGTGCCGCTGGGCATGAACCGGCAACTACTCCCATCAATTCATAAACCCAATTATCATGAGTAAGAAAAAAATCATCGTTCTCGGATTCATGGGAGGAATGCCCATTGCTGGAGTCATCTGGCAGCACATTCACTACATCGTCGGGCTGCAACGACTCGGCCATGAGGTCTATTATGTCGAGGATACCTCCAACTATTCCTATAACCCCGTCGCTTTCGACATTAACGCCGATTATTCCTACGCCGCGCAGAAACTCGGCAAACTTGCAGTTCAGTATGGATTCGAGGGTTGCTGGGCCTACTGCGCTCGTTACAAGGATCCCGTGGAGGTCGTGGGAATGTCGCGTGAGGCACTCAATCAACTCTACAAGGATGCTGATTGTGCCCTGAATATCTGCGGCTCGCATGATCTCAACGACGAACTCAATTTCATTCGTCATCTGATCTATGTCGAGAGCGATCCCGGAGTGGAGCAGATCAAGATCGATCTTGGTGAGAGTGAGACCATTGATTATCTCAAGGCTCACAGACATCTCTTCTCCTTTGGCGAGAATATCGGCACCCCGGCATTTGCCGTTCCGACGCATGATCTGCCATGGCTCACGACAAAGCAACCGGTCGTGACCGATCTCTGGTGTCCCACAACTGAGGCTCCTGCCCCTGATCCCACCGCCCTTTTCACGACGATCTGCAACTGGTCCACCAGTGGTAAGAAAGACATCCTCTGGCGTGATTCGAACTACCTCTGGAGTAAGTCCTTGGAGTTCCTCCGTTTTGTCGAGGCACCAAGACTCTCTGGCGAACCTTTTGAAATGGCAACCGACATCAAGAAGGAAGAAGAACGAGAGCTTTTTGAAAAGAACGATTGGAAGCTCGTCCTGCCCCACGACCTGAGCGTCGATTGGGATGGGTATCGGGATTATATCCGCAACTCCAAGGGGGAATTCACCTGTGCCAAGGATCAGTATGTCCGCTTAAATACAGGCTGGTTCAGCGACCGCACCGCCTGCTATCTGGCTGCCGGACGACCCGTGCTGACTCAGGCCACGGGATTTGAAGCCCACTACGGTGGTAAGGAGGGACTCATAGCCTTTTCCTCAATGGAGGAAATCGTCGAGGGAGTCGCCGCCATCCGCGCAGATTACAAAAAGCACAGCCGCGCTGCTTTGGAAATTGCCCGTGAGTTTTTTGAAGCGGAGAAAGTGTTGAAGTCACTCCTAGACCGGGCAGGTGTATGACAACTCCCGTCTTTGTCGGTTGTGGGTTCGCCGCAAAATATCCCGAAGGCGGAGGGAATTTCTCGGTGCCATTACAATACCTGATGGGACTCAAGAGGATGCCGGAGTATCGCTGCATTTGGTTGGAAGTGTTGCAAGCGAGTGGTGATCCCGTAAAGGATGCCCATTGTGTTCGGGTCTTTCAGCGGCGCATGGCAGCGTATGGTCTGGAGTATTGTTTGCTACTGCGGCCGTTGAAGAAAGAGCAAGGTTCCGAGGAGCATCACCTTGACCGGATGCAGTCCTCCGGGATGTCACTGGCAACTCTTCGTGAACTGGCTCCGTATGGGGTCTTGCTGAATCTGAGCTATTCGATCAAGCCACCGCTTGCGAATCTCTTTGGCCGCAGGCTTCTTTGCAGTCTCGATCCATCGGAGGTGCTCTTCTGGATGGATCAGATGGAGATGGGGCAGTCCTGCCACGATGAGTTCTGGTCGATCGGGCTCTGCATGGATCAGATCGATCCTCGACTGCCCAAACCGATTGTTCCTTGGAAGAGTTACTTTCCGCTGGTTGATACAGATCTCCTCCATCCGCATCCGTGCCCTGCACTTCCCCGGAAACCAAAGTTCACCACGATCGGTCAATGGTATTGGGATGGAAATATCACGATAGGAGGGGAATGGCGCGATTACTCGAAGCAGGCAGCTTTTGCTCCCTATCTGGAACTGCCTCGTCGCGTCAAAGGTGTGACTTTTGAACTCGCCATGAACCTTAACGCCGATGATCCCGAACGGGAACGGCTTCGATCCCTTGGTTGGCATGTGGTGACGCCTCACCGCCTGACGCGTACGCCTGCCGCCTACTACCGCTATCTGGCTGGAGCCTCCGCGGAGTTCACGGCGGTGAAACTGGAGTCAATCATGGGAAGCGGTTGGCTGAGCGATCGCGCGGCGGCTTTCCTAGCCTTGGGTCGTCCGGTGGTGACGGAGCCGACGGGAGCAGAGCGATTCCTTCCCTCGGAGTCGGGAATGCTTTTTGTCCGGACTCTGGATGAAGCGATTGACGCGACGCAGCGTGTGATCGTGGATTGGAAGCAACTCTCCAAGGTCGCCCGTACAACAGCCGTGGAGTATTTTGATTCCGTGAAAAATCTGAAACTGCTATTGGGACAATAGCCTTAGACTATGCTGCCAGTGCGGATGACCTCCTGATACCAGTTGTAGCTCAGTTTTGGGGTTCGCTTTAGGGTGGCATAGTCCACATGCACGAGTCCGAATCGTGTTGAGAAACCATCATTCCACTCAAAGTTATCCATAAGACTCCATGGGAAATAACCGATGACAGGCATTCCCTCGGATTTGGCCCGTGCAAGCTGGGTCAGGTAAGCCCGGAAATACATGATCCGATCAATGTCATTCACAAGTCCCGCGCTATTGGCCACCGTGCCATCTGCATAGCCATTCTCACTGATAAAGATTGGCAGATCAGGAAGATGCACTGCTTCCCCGACGAGCCGCACCGCCCAGTAGATCGACTCGGGGACTATGTGCAACCAAGAGGTATTTCCCACCGGGAAATTGGGAAACCACGGAATTAATTCATATCCCTTCGGATCATCCGAGGGAGTGACATACTTGCCGGTGTAGCAATTACAACCCAGAGCATCGAGCGGTTGATGGATGATCTTCATGTCTCCGGGAAGGATATCCGGTAAGGAGTCCTTGTGATCCTCCAACCAACCTTGATCATAGCTGCCGGTCAGGATGGGAATGAGCTTACCTCCGTTCTCGCGTCGAAAGGCCTTGCATGCAGCCCCTACTCCGGCCTCGGTTGCCACAACGGGCACAAGAGGCCAGTAATTTTCCGCGAGGGAGACACTGGGCTTCTTCAGGCATGAAGCTCTCAGCGCCATGCAGGCGGTGCCATGGGCGAGGAGTGCGTTATGGATGATCTGACTGCGCTCCTTCTCTGATGACAGAGTGACTCCGGGTGCTGCGGTGCCAGCTTTTCCGATGCCGTAGGGGCCACCCGTAAAACTCGCAATCTCATTGAGCGTCATCCAGTAGTGGATGCGATCGCCAAGCTCTTTTCCCATGAGGGTGGCATAGGCCCCGAAGTCCTCCACGACCTGACGGTTCTGCCATCCGGCATAGCGATCCTGAAGAGCTTGTGGCAGGTCCCAGTGGTAGAGCGTGGCGTGGGAAGTGATCCCGTGTGCGAGCAGGGTGTCTGTCAGCTTCTTATAAAAGTCCAAGCCTTTTGCGTTCACCTTTCCCGTACCTTCGGGAAGCACTCGTGGCCAGGAGATACTAAAGCGAAAATGCTTCACGCCCAGCTCTGCCATCAGCTTCACATCGTCGGGATAGCGGTTGTAGAAATCGCAGGCGATCTCGGCGTTATCTCCATTTTTGATGACTCCTCGCTTCTTGGAGAAAGCATCCCAGATGCTTGGCCCCTTGCCATCCACTGCCGCCGCTCCTTCGATCTGATAGGCTGCGGTGGCCGTGCCCCATTGAAAATCTTTCGGGAAAATTCCACCATGCTTAGCTCCTTGCTGAGAAGCCGTTTCCTTGGCCTTTGCTGAATGAGGTAGCATTCCGGAGGCGAGTGCGGCTGCTGTCGTACCGAGAAAGGATCTACGGGAGAGGGAGGTGGGAGGTGACATGCGATCGGGGGGAGTTGTCAAAACAAGAACATAGCTTCGCTTTCAGTGGATCATCAAGCAGTCTTGCAAAGAGCAGGAATTTTCAACAAAGATCAAAGCTTCCCCTCATGAAATTCCTTATCCCTCACATTGCTGCCATTGCCTTGGTGGCTGGCACACCCCTCATGAACGCCGCTGAACCCTCCATCACCTCCAAATCGTTTGGAACCACCACCAACGGAACGAAAGTCACACTCTTCACGCTTACCAACAGCAAGGGAGCCTCCGTGACCATCAGTAACTACGGTGGGATCGTCACTTCGCTCAAGATGCCTGATCGTGAGGGGAAGTTCAGCGATATCGTCCTTGGGTTCAGGACGCTTCCGGAATACGAAACGAAGAGCCCCTATTTCGGCTGTCTGGTTGGCCGCTATGGCAACCGCATCGCGTCAGGAAAATTCACGCTGGATGGGAAGACATACCAGCTCGCCCGTAACAACAACGGACAGTCCTTGCATGGAGGGCTCAAGGGATTTGACAAGGTGGTCTGGGAGGCTGCACCACTAATGACCAAGCAGGGGCCTTCACTCAAACTGACTTACATCAGCAAGGATGGAGAAGAGGGTTATCCTGGCACACTCACGGTCACAGCCACCTACACATTGACTAACAAAAATGAACTCAAGCTTGTTTGCCGCGCAACGACCGATAAGAAGACGATCGTTAATCTTACCCACCACAGTTATTTCAATCTCGCCGGACAGGGAAGGGGAGACATCCTGAATCACATCGTCACACTGAAGTCGGATCGTTTCACCCCGGTGGATAAGAAACTCATTACCACCGGCAAGATCGCCTCCATAAAAGGGACGCCCTTTGACTTCCGTCAGCCGACAACAATCGGTGCACGCATTAACGAGAAGGCTGAACAATTGAAAATCGCCAAAGGCTATGACCACAACTGGGTTGCTGCCAAACTCTCTGGACAGCTAGGCGTCGTCGCAACGGTCGAAGATCCCAAGAGTGGGCGTGTTATGGAAGTACTTACCACCGCTCCCGGTTTCCAGTTCTACACTGGCAATTTTCTTGATGGCACGCTCACGGGCAAAGGGGGCAAGATCTACAACTTCCGAAACGGTTTTTGCATCGAACCGCAGCATTATCCCGATTCTCCCAATCACAAAAATTTTCCAACGGTCGTCCTCAAGCCAGGCCAAACTTACAAGAATACAATTATCTACCGGTTTTCAGCAAAGTAACCCTTCCCTCTTATCACTCCACCTATTAGCTCCTACCCAGACATCATGCACCAGACTGCCATTAACCTGACCTTCATTGATTACTCCATCCTGGGGCTCTACATCGCCTTTGTGATTGGGATTGGATTTGCGCTCAAGCGCTACATGAAGACCTCGGCTGACTTCTTCCTGTCAGGAAGATCGATTCCGGCTTGGGTCACGGGACTGGCTTTTCTCTCGGCGAATCTTGGTGCGCTGGAACTGGTCGGCATGGCAGCTTCGGGGGCCAAGTATGGCATTGCGACCTGCCACTTCTATTGGGTCGGGGCCATCCCGGCAATGATCTTCTTGGCGGTCTTCATGATGCCCTTTTACTACGGATCGAAAGCCCGATCGGTACCCGAGTATCTGAAACTTCGGTTCGATGAGCGGGCACGCGCCTTTAACTCGATCTCATTTGCGATCATGACGGTTTTTGCCTCGGGTATTTCACTCAATGCCCTAGCCAAGCTTCTCAATCAACTCCTCGGCTGGGAATACAATATCTGCCTCTGGGTTTGCTCCCTGATCGTCCTTCTCTATGTACTCAAAGGGGGGCTGACCTCAGCAATCTACACCGAGGTGCTTCAGTTCTTCATGATCGTTCTCGGATTTGCTCCTGTTGTCTGGCTGGGACTCAAGGATGCGGGTGGATGGACTTCCGTGAAAGACAAGCTGGCAGGTGTGGCAACCGATCCAGTGGCACTTAATCTGGTGAGCGATGCCAGCAAGACCTTCAAGCCTGATGCCTGGACGAGTGCCTGGACTCCCCTGATTGCCGGCCCGTCGCAGAATCCCATGGGGGTGGATCTCTTTGCGATGATCTTCGGACTCGGATTTGTGCTCTCCTTCGGCTACTGGTGCACCAACTTCCTCGTCGTGCAACGCGCCATGGCGGCAAAGGATATGACCGCTGCCCGCAACACCCCGCTTGTCGCAGCTGTGCCCAAGATGCTCTTTCCCCTGCTGGTGATCCTGCCGGGTATGATTGCTCTTGCCCTCAGTGCGACAGCCGGAAAGGAATATCGGCTTCCTCAGGCGATTATCACCCAGGCACGCATGACAACGACGATTGCTTCCATCAAGCAATCTGCTTCCGGTGGTACCGATCTTGCCACTGCGCAGGAAAATCTTTCTGCCAAGGCTGGAGTTTCCTTCAATCCTGCCAAAATTGCAGCTCTGCTCAAATCTCCCGAGACACTCACTGCCAGCGATGAGAAACTTGCCATCCGTCTGCAGGATGCTGTGGTCAATGATTACGATGGCGTGATCCTCTCACTGGTGAAACGCTACTGCCCTACAGGATTGTTGGGACTGGCACTCACCGCCCTGCTTGCTTCCTTCATGTCAGGCATGGCGGGGAATGTGACTGCGTTTAATACCGTCTGGACCTACGATCTCTATCAGGCATACATCGCGCCGGACAGGAGCGATGACCACTATGCCTGGATGGGACGCATGGTGACCATCGTCGGTATCCTGCTAAGTATCGGAGCCGCCTACTTTGCGAGCATGTGGAGCAATGCCATGGACATCATTCAGCTCGTCTTCGGCTTCGTCAATGCGCCTCTCTTTGCCACCTTCCTGCTTGGCATGTTTTGGTCACGCACCACGGCGACCGGAGCGTTCATTGGACTGGTGAGCGGAACGACGGCCTCGGCCCTCTTCCACGCCTGCACCATCTCCCAAGGCAATGTGCCGGGAGTGAAAGGTGGCTACCTTGCCAAGCTAGCCGTCCTGCCGAGTGACATGGCTCAGAACTTCTGGCTGGCGAGCTTCGCCTTCACCGTCTGCTTTCTCCTGACCGTGGTGATCTCCCTCGCCACCAAGCGCACGAAGAGTGATGAGGATCTCAAGGGGTTGGTTTATTCCCTTACCCCGAAGCAAATCGTCACGCAGGCATGGTACGCACGCCCCGAGTTTATCGGGATCGTGTTGCTGATAGTCTGCGTCTATCTTAACTATCTCTTCTGGTAAAATTCATTTCCCTGTATCGCCTGCTTCCCACTCCTAAACTCCAACTTCCAAATTTCTATGGGCCTCGATATTCGCTTTCCAATCGGCATCATGTTCACCCTGATCGGACTTCTCCTCACCGTCACCGGATTTGTCACCGGCGGTGACCCGGCTTTTTACAAAATCTCACTAGGAATCAATATCAACCTTGATTGGGGCATCGTCCTACTCCTTTTCGGCGGCTTCATGTGGGGATTTGCCATTCTTGAGAAGCGTAAAAACAAGAACCAGTAAGAGCTGCCGGGCGTGGCATTTGCAGGAACTGCCTCTTCGGATTGTTCAGGGAGATGTACGATTCATTGAGGAAATATAACACTCTCTTCCCAACTGGGTTCGATCAGCATGGCTCGGGGTTGTGCTGTGAGGGCTGTCTCTCCCGCATGGATCATCTGAATGAGTAGGTCCACCGCTGCTGCTCCGGTTCTGTCATTGTGCTGATTGACACCGGCCCATTCGTTCCGCCGCTGGCGCACCTCGAGTTGAATAAGGGCAGTCTTCTCGGGAATGCTGTCCCGCATGGTTTTCAGCCAGTCTTCGACGGTGTGAAAGAGCGAGATGATGGCATCGGGTTGGTAACGATTCCACCAGGTCACGAAGGAATTACTCGGTGTCTTGCTGCTGCCATGATGATAAAAGGGAGGGATGCGGTTCCGTGCGGATAACTCCCTCTGACCAATCAGGAATCCCGCGGTGAATCTTCCCTGCACCAATTCGTCGATTTCAGCATCTAATACAAGTGCAGGTCGGCGGCGCCCTCTCTCCAGTGCCTTTGCCAGTGCCAGTTGAGCGACGGCATGATGATCTGCGCAGGCAAAAGGGAGTTGCGGTTCAAGAGTTCTGACGCCCGTGATGACGCAGGGAAGCTTGCTGATCACAGGAAGAATGGGTGAGGGTATCCTGTTACTCCGCATCAATCCCGTCAGGATGCAGCCTCGCAGGCCCCGGGCCTGAAGAATCCTGAGCAGTCGTTTTCCCTCCATGCCGATCACCGGCTCCGGAAATTCATCAAGCAGGTAACCCAGTGCTTCGGCCCGCAGGCGGCATCCCTGAACATAAGCGGGTATGGTGGGGTGGGAGTGAAAGGCGTCGGGATTTTCGTTCAGGTTCAGCAAAGCAATTCCAGCACCTCCCCCTTGCCCATGACCACCCTTCCGAAGCTCCGACATGAGGTGAGCCACGACTGCATTTCGTTTGTATCCGAGTTGTACGGCAGCCTCTTCCACCCGTCGTCGGGTGACTGTAGGAATGCGTGGATCATGCCGGAGGGCAAGCGAAACGGCGGACTTTGTAAGACCGGTCAGGGCGGCGATATCACTGAGAGTTGGAGATTTCATTCAACTGTCAACTATCGTCTCTATTGCCTGTGATTCCAGGCAAGCATCAATGTGTAGTTGTTCGTTTCCCCCCGCATGAAATCCCAGCACTCGATTGCGATTCTTTTATTTTTCTTGGCGATCTCCGCTCGTGCCGAGAATGCGGATTTCTGGAAATTTGCTCCCACACCACCGATGGGCTGGAACAGTTATGACGCCTACGGTTCCAGTGTGACTGAAGCCGAACTCATTGCCAATGCAGCCGTCATGAAGGAAAAACTACTTCCCCACGGCTGGAATGTTTGTGTGGTTGACTACCGTTGGTCGGATTCTGCGGCCATCAAGCATTCCAAAGATGGAATCGGAAGCCAGCTTGAGATGGATACTTATGGCCGACTACTTCCAGCATCCAGCAGGTTTCCATCGGCTGCGGATGGCAGGGGATTCAAGTCCTTGGCCGACAGGATTCATGCCATGGGATTGAAGTTTGGTATTCATGTGATGCGTGGAATCCCTCGGCAGGCGGTCACTCAAAACACTCCCATTGAGGGATCCACCTTTCACGCAGTTGATGCAGCCAAAACCAACAGTACGTGTGGTTGGTGCAAGGATATGTATGGGGTTGACGGCAAATCAGCTGCTGGTCAGGCCTATTACGATTCTCTTTTTCAACTCTATGCCTCATGGGGAGTTGATTTTGTGAAGGTAGACGATCTTTCGTCCCCTTACAGTGATCCTGAGATTGAGGCGATCCGCAAAGCAATTGACAAGTGCGGAAGGGCCATCGTCTTTTCCACATCCCCCGGGGAAACACCCCTAAAAAAATCCGATCACCTAGAGGCTCATGCCAACATGTGGCGAATTTCGGGTGATTTCTGGGACACTTGGAAAGATATTAACCACACCTTTGATCTGGCTGAACGATGGCAGTCAGTGGGAGGACCAGGACGGTGGCCCGATTCCGATATGATACCTTTTGGAAAACTGAGTATCGGAAACCGATCAGTTGGAAAAGAGCGCCTCTCCAAACTCACTCGTGACGAAGCGCAGACACTGATGAGCCTTTGGTCCCTGATGCCATCACCTCTGATGCTGGGAGGCAATCTTGTCGAGTACCCTCCCGATACGCTCTCCCTGATCACAAACGACGAGGTGATTTCCGTGAATCAGGATGCTCTTGGAGAAAAAGGAAAGTTCATCAAGAAGGAGGGAACTGCAGATATCTGGTCCAAGAAGCTCAGTGATGGATCCAAGGCTGTCGGATTATTTAATCGCGGCGATCAACCTACCAAGGTAACGCTGAGTCTGAATGACTTGGGAATGAAAAATTCCTGTAAAGCACGCGATCTCTGGTCGAGGCAGGATCTTGATAGCATCAAGAATGAATACACCTGCATCCTGCAACCCCATGGTGCTCAACTTTTGAAAATTCAAGTTGAGCACCAATAGTCCCTCCCACAGAAACGCTATGAAAAAGGATTCCTTCACAATCGGTATTGACTACGGAACCAACTCAGTCCGAGCCCTCGTGGTACGGTGTCGTGATGGTAAGGAATTTGGGTCTGCCGTCTTCAACTATCCTAGCGGGAAGCAGGGGGTATTGCTTGATCCGAAGGATTTCCATCTGGCCCGGCAGCATCCGGGTGATTATCTGCTTGGGCTGCAGAAAAGCGTCACAGCTGCTCTAAAAGAAGCAAAGAAAAGGAAGGATTTTTCGACCAACCAAATCATTGGGATCGGCGTGGACACTACCGGTTCTAGCCCTATTCCTGTCGATGATCAGAATCGCGCGCTCGGGCAACATCCAAAATGGAAAAACAATCTCCATGCCCAGTGCTGGCTCTGGAAAGATCACACAAGTTGGCAGGAGGCAGCACGGATCACGGAACTCGCTGCCAAGCATCGGCCGCAGTTTATCGCCAAGTGCGGCAATACCTATTCCTCCGAGTGGTGGTGGAGCAAAATATGGCGCTGTCTGAAGGTGGCGCCAAAAGTCTTTGATGCCGCTTATTCGTGGGTGGAATTGGCTGACTGGATACCCTCCGTGCTCGCGGGAATCACCGATCCACGAGACGTAAAGCGCGGCATCTGTGCTGCTGGACACAAGGCACTTTACAGCGCCGAATGGGGTGGTTTACCTGACAAAAAATTTCTCACACTCCTGGATCCCAAGCTAGCCGTCCTTCGAGACCGTCTCTACGACAAGGCCCATGATGCGACAACTGCTGCGGGTTTACTCTGCGCTCCCTGGGCAAAGAAATTGGGATTGCCCATCGGGATACCGATTGCCATCGGAGAGTTCGATGTCCACTACGGAGCCATCGCCTGCGGTGTTTCGGGAGGAACGCTGGTGAAGGTTATCGGTACCTCGACTTGTGACTGCGCGGTGGTTCCCATGAGCAAAAAAGTGGCTGACATTCTTGGGATCTGTGGAATTGTTCCTGGGGCGATCTTGCCAGGTTTCTTCGGCATTGAAGCAGGACAGTCGGCGGTAGGGGATATTTTCAAATGGTGGGTGGAAGGGATTTGCGGTGGTGATGCCGCGCTTCATGGCCTCCTTACTAAGGAGGCCGCGAGGTTAAAACCCGGCCAAAGCGGATTGCTTGCCTTGGATTGGCACAACGGCAATCGCACCATCCTTGTTGATCCTCTCCTGAGCGGCCTTGTGATTGGTCAGACGCTTCATACGACCCGCGCGGAAATCTACCGTTCCCTTATCGAGGCGACTGCGTTTGGGGCACGGGCCATCATTGAACGCATCCGCGAATATGGAGTTCCGGTGAAACGCATCGTCTGTGCTGGTGGCATCGCGGAGAAAAATCCCCTCCTGATGCAGATCTATGCCGATGTCACCGGATGCACGATGCATGTGGCAGGATCGAGTCAGGCCTGTGCGTTGGGATCGGCCATCTCGGCAGCAGTTCTGGCAGGGGCTCATCAGAATTTTCAAGTGGCCCAGAAGGCGATGGTGACGCTTTCTCCCAAGTCCTATCGACCTCATGCAGTAGCGCAAAAGAGCTACAACAAGCTCTATGCGCTCTACCGTGAACTGCACGATGCATTCGGTGGCGTCAACAGGCAAGCTGACCTCTCCCGCGTGATGAAAGCTCTTCTCGCCATTCAGTCTGAAGGCCGCGGCATCAAGGCCTGAGCATCGATCCCCTAAATCATCCCCTTCTCGACCCGATTATGAAAAACATCCCAACCTCCGAAATCTGGTTCCTTACCGGCAGTCAGCACCTCTACGGAGAGGGCCCGCTCCGCCAGGTCGCAGCCAACTCAAAGTCCATCGTCGACCAACTCAATGCCTCCGGCAGCCTGCCGCTCAAGCTTGTCTTCAAGCCCGTCCTCACCCGCCCAGAGGAGATTCGAGCAGTGATGCTCGAGGCGAACGGCGATACTGACTGTGCCGGCGTCATCACCTGGTGTCATACCTTCTCACCCTCGAAGATGTGGATTGGTGGGCTGCTCCAACTCCGCAAGCCGCTCCTGCACCTCGCCACTCAATTCAATCAGGATCTCCCCTGGGCCGAGATCGACATGGACTTTATGAACCTCAACCAGGCTGCCCACGGCGACCGGGAACACGGGTTCATCCACGCACGCCTTCGCCTCCCTCGCAAGGTGGTCGTCGGCCACTGGAGTGACCATGAGGTTCAGGATCGTGTCGCCGCCTGGATGCGCGTCACCCGCGCCTGGGCCGACTGGCAAAGAGGTCGCTATGTCCGTTTTGGAGACAACATGCGCCAGGTGGCCGTCACCGATGGAGACAAGGTGGCCGCCGAGGCCCGATTTGGCTTCTCGGTCAACACGCACGGGGTGGGTGATCTTGTGGCCGTGATGGAGTCTGTCAGTGATACCGCAATCGATACTCTCTGTGCCGAGTACGAGCAGATCTACGCCGTTGACCCCGTCCTCCGCAGGGGGGGAGATCGCCATGCCATCCTCCGCTACAACGCCCGTCAGGAAATCGGCCTCCGCACCTTTCTGGAAGAGGGAGGCTTTACTGGTTTCAGCGACACCTTTGAGGATCTGCATGGCTTGGCACAGTTGCCGGGACTGGCCGTCCAGCGCCTCATGGCCGAGGGCTACGGATTCGCTGGAGAAGGGGACTGGAAAACTGCTGCCGTCGTGCGTGCCATGAAAGTCATCTCCCACGGCCTTCCTGGCGGTGCCTCCTTCATGGAGGACTACACCTACGAGCTAAACCCTTCGGGCCAACTTGTTCTCGGCTCCCACATGTTGGAGATTTGTCCATCAATTGCCGCAGATCGTCCCAGAATAGAGGTTCATCCACTCGGCATCGGCGGTAAGGCCGATCCGGCTCGACTTGTCTTTGACGCCCGCGCTGGGGCAGCCGTCAATGTGGCCCTCATGGATCTGGGCAACCGTTTCCGCCTGCTTGTCAACGAGGTCGATGCAATCAAGCCTCCTCAGGAACTTCCCAAACTCCCCGTGGCACGCGCAGTCTGGAGGTGTTGCCCCGACTTCAAAACGGCGGTCGGAGCCTGGATCTATGCCGGAGGTGCTCACCACACCGGATACAGCTACGCCGTCACTGCCGAACATATCGAGGATCTCGGCGAGATCGCAGGAGTGGAGGTTGCTCTTATTGATGCGGAGACCACGATCCGTGGATTCCGCCAGCAACTCCGCAACGACGAAGTCTATTATCACATAGCCCCAGGACTTGGCCGGCTGTAACAAATTCATTGATGAACTACCGATCCATCCGCGAAGAGTGTTGCGAGGCCAACCGCCGTCTGCCAGCCACAGGTCTCGTCGATCTGACCTTTGGCAATGTCAGTATGGTCGACCGGGAGGCAGGAGTCTTTGCGATCAAGCCGAGCGGGGTGGATTATGCCGATCTTACCCCAGAGCAGATGGTGATCGTTGGTCTGGAGGGAAAGGTTGTCGAAGGGGCGCTTAGACCCTCCTCTGATATGCCTACTCACCGTTATCTCTTTCTCTCCTTTCCGGAGATCGCCTCGGTCGTCCACACCCATTCTCGCAATGCTGTGGCCTTCGCCCAGGCTTTGCGTCCATTGCCTTGCTTGGGAACGACTCATGCCGATCATTTTCGCGGTCCGGTGCCTGTGACCCGTCACATGACTTCATTGGAGATCTCCGGTGACTATGAGTGGGAGACGGGAAAAGTGATTGTCGAAGCCTTTGCCGGGAGTAATCCAATGGATATCCCTGCGGTACTGGTGGCGGGACATGGGCCCTTCGCCTGGGGAAGCACTGCTGCTAAGGCTCTTGAATATGCCCTAGCCCTGGAGATCTGTGCCGAGATGGCTCTTAAGACATTGACCCTGAATCCGGCTGCTTCGGAACTGCCGGAAGTTCTGCGAGATAAACATTTTCTCCGCAAGCACGGCTCCACTGCCTACTACGGCCAGAAATAAGTGCAATTCCTCAACCCAAGATACCCCTCGACATGACCTTCACCCTCTTTCTCGCAAGCATCCAGCAGGAGCCGGTTTTCAATGGCCTCGACTGGTTCGTCATCGCCCTTTTTATCGTGGGGATGATCGGAGTGATTCTCTTCTCGATGCGCAAGAAGAACGAATCGGGCAAGGACTACTTCCTCTCCGGTCGTGACGCGAATTGGCTGCAAATCGGTTCCTCCATCTTCTCATCGAACATTGGCTCGGAGCATCTTGTGGGTCTCGCAGGCGCGGGATTTGTGACGGGCATGGCGATGGCCCACTGGGAAATGCAGCCTTGGATGATTCTGATCCTCGGTTGGTGTTTTGTGCCGCTTTATGACCGCATGAAAATTTTCACCATGCCTGAATTTCTTGAGCTGCGCTTCAGCCGTGGTTCACGAAATATTCTCAGTCTCTTGACTATCGCAAGTCTCGTGCTGACCAAGATTGCGGCGACGATTTATGCAGGAGATGTGGTCATTCGCACTCTTTTGGGCATCAACTCTGTTACGCTTTTCGGTCACAACATCGACATTTTCTGGGTGATTGCCCTGAGTCTGGCCCTCACGACCGGCGTCTACACGGTCTTCGGTGGAATGCGCGTCATCATGTATACGGCTGTCCTGCAGTCGCCGGTGCTGATCTTCGGCTCGCTTTGCATCCTCTACTTCGGTCTGCATGCTTTGGGCCATGGCAGCCTGATGGAGGGATGGAATGTCACTAAGGCAACGGTCGGTGCCAACCTTCACCTCATCCGCTCCAATAATGATCCCGAGTGGCCGTGGTTGGCGATCTTGCCCGGTTCCGCCATCATCGGTTTCTGGTATTGGTGCACGGATCAATACATCGTCCAGCGCGTCCTAGCTGGAAAGAATCAGCAGGAGTCCCGCCGTGGAACCATCCTTGCGGGATATTTTAAACTCACCCCCGTCTTTATCTTTCTGGTGCCGGGCATGGTGGCTTTTGCCCTCACCAAGATGCCGGGCTCAGGATTCAACACAACGGGTGACGCAGCCTACACAACCATGGTTGCTCAGATCCTTCCGCATGGCATCAAGGGGATTGTTGCCTGCGGTATGATCGTGGCACTGATGGCCTCTCTTGCCTCCAAGTTCAATGCTTCAGCGACATTGTTCACCATGGACTTTTATCGCGAATGGCACCCCAATGCCTCCGGTAAAACCGAGGTGCTTGTCGGCCGTCTGGCCACCGCGGTTATCGTCTTTGCTGGAATCTGCTGGGTGCTTGTCATCAAGGCTCTCCACTCCAATCTCTATGAATACCTGCAAAGCGTGCAGGGTTATCTCTCGCCATCCATTGCGGTTTTGTTCCTAGTGGGCGTCTTCTGGAAGCGCGCCACGGCTCCCGCCGCACTCTGGGCTTTCATTGTCGGTGTGGTGGGCGGTTTTGCCCGGTTGGCAGCGGATCTGATCTTCAGGGATGTAACGGTTGCCAATGGCAGTTCACTGAAGGAACTTAAGGTGCAACTCTATCAGGGGAGTATCACTGCGGACCAATATGCTAACTCGATTGCTCCAGTCAAAGCAAAATACGGACTGCTCTTTGCCATGGAGGATATTCACTGGCTCTACTGGTGTCAGATTCTCTTCGTCACCACCCTGGTCCTGATGGTGGTGATCAGTCTGATGACTCCAGCTCCGGATGCCAAGACGCTCAAATTCACCTGGTATGGGGCCACGGAGGAGGAAAAAACCGCCACTCGCGCCAGTTGGAACTGGATCGATGTGGCTCTCTCGCTTGTCGTCGTGGGGTTGGTCATCTGGTTCTACATCAGCTTCTTCTGACCCGATCCGATGTCCCCACGAATGGAAGACTTTGCACCCCCCTCACTTGGTAATTATGGGGGGCGTTTAGCCCTTCCCAACAATCCGCTGATACTCCCTAGCTGTCAGCGGCATGACGCTGAGACGGGATTGACGGATCAAGGATATGTCTTTCAGCGAGGGATCCGCTTTGATCTCAGCAAGTGGAACCGGTGAGACGAGGGAAGTAACCGCTACCAGATCGATACAGCTCCAGTCTCCTTGGGACGCTGTCGGATCGGGATAGAACTCCCTTTCTACCTTGCTGATACCGACTACTGCCGGATCTTTCACGCTGTGGTAGAAAAGCACCAAGTCGTCCTTTTTCATGGTTCGGAGATTATTGCGGGCCTGAAAGTTCCGCACTCCAGTCCACGCGGTTTTGTGATCCCGAACGAGATCGCTCCACGAGTAGGCGGAGGGTTCTGATTTGACGAGCCAGTGTTGAGCCATGGGATTATGGAAAATTATAAGGAGGCAGAGGTAGCGGGGTGATGGTCTTTGTGGGATTAAATCAGCGTTTCCTTAAATCACAATTAGCGAGTTGTGACTCTCCCGTGCTTTTCGTTAAGATGATTAGCTCATGGCAGGAAAAGGCATTTTCATTTCATTTGAAGGTTCTGAAGGTTGTGGTAAATCGACGCAGATTATCCGCCTAGCGCTGCGTCTTCAGGCACTTGGCCGTGAGGTTGTGCAGCTTCGTGAACCGGGCGGGACGCCTATCGGTGAGACGATCCGTCACTTGCTCAAACATGATGAGACTGCAGGAGCGATGACGCCGGAGGCCGAGCTACTCCTCTTTGCCGCAAGCCGCGCCCAGCTTGTGCGTGAAGTGATTCGTCCCGCTCTGGAACGGGGATGCATCGTGCTCTGCGACCGGTTTCTTGATTCGACGACTGTCTATCAGGGAGTGGCACGCCGACTCGAAGCTGATCAAGTGGCTGCGATCAATCGATTTGCCATCGGAGGAACATGGCCTGATCTGACCCTGCTGCTCGATCTGGATGCGACCGAGGGATGGCAGAGGGCCGCCACACGATCTCAGGAGAAGGATCGCATGGAACAGGAGGGAGCGGAATTTTATGAAGCTGTCCGCGAAGGTTACCTCACGCTGGCCGCTGCTCATCCCGAGCGTATCGCGATCATTGATGCCTCTGGAAATATTGAGGCCGTGGAGGCGCAGATCGCAGCGACACTCAAATTGCGATTGGAGGAAAGAATAGATGGCCTTTTCTAAAGAAGAAGCACTGCGACTACTGGAGAAGGCTCTTGAAGAAGGGCGGCTCGGCCATGCCTACCTGATCTCAGGAACTCCTGACTCCGGAGTGGATGAATTTGCCAATGAACTTGCCGGCCTTTTTCTTGGGAGTGGAGAAATCGCAGTGCAGCAACATCCCGATTATCACGCCATCGAGCCTGGCTCCAAATCGCGTCGTCTGCTGATCGAGCAGGTGAGGGAGTTGGAAGATGCAATCCATCGAACTCCCAACAGGGGGGCGCGCAAGGTTGCTGTGATCCGTGATGCCGACCGGCTCATGCCGCAGGCTGCAAATGCCTTTCTTAAAACGCTGGAAGAGCCAACCGATGGCTCGCTTCTGCTGCTCACCAGTGAGATGCCCGAAGCATTGCTTGAGACAATCCGTTCGCGGTGTATTTCCGTGGCGCTCTATTCCAAAGACCATCCTCCCGCTGATTCACGCGAGGAACGCCTCACTGCCGTGATGAGAAAATATTTTGCAACTGATTCCCGTGCCGATGCGACGGCGGCTTTTGGACTGACCCGGGTGTTCAGGGATTTGCTGGAAGAAGCGCGTGAGATCGCCTCGGAGAGGATGAAAGAGGAGCTGACGACAGAAAAAGCTCATTTTGGCAAAACGACAGAGAATGACTGGGATGAGAGGGAGGAGTCTCTCAAGGCCAGTGCCGAGTCGGAGGCGTTGCAGGAACGAACGCGTCTGTTGGGACTCGTCGCCAACTATTTCGGATCCTCCTTAAGACATCTCCATGACGGTGGCACGAATCCTAATCCGGCGGAATCCCTTCGCCTGATCCGATGTCTGGATGCCGTTGAAAAACTTCGATCCTCGCTGGAGCGCGGGATTCAGGAGGCCCTGGCCTTGGAAGCGGGATTTCTGGAACTGATGTTGGCTTCTCGGGTAGAATAAACCGATCAATACCCCATGAAACACCGACCTGTCGTTTTGAAATTTGGCACCGGCATCCTGGCCCGTGAGGGAGGCTGCTCCCTCGACACAACCCAGTTCGGCAGGCTCTGCGCTGATATCGCAGCGATGAGTGCAGAGGGTATTCCCTGCGTGGTTGTCTCAAGTGCGGCGGTGGCCGCCGGGGTTGATGCGCTGGGCTTGCAGAAGCGACCCGCTGATCTCGCCGGGAAACAGGCCTGTGCAGCAGTCGGCCAGCCCGCCCTCATGGGAGCTTACACGCGTCATCTGGCCCCTCACGGGCTCAGGCCGGCCCAGCTTCTCCTGACACATGATGATATTTTCAATGAAGGGCGTCGTCGCAATGCCAGTGTCACGCTGAACAGGTTGCTCGCCTCGCCGGGCATTATTCCCATTATCAACGAGAATGATTCCGTGGCCGTGGAGGAACTTCGATTCGGCGATAATGACCGGCTTTCGGCGGAAGTTGCCAAACTGCTCAATGCCCGATTACTGATTCTGCTGACAAGTGCGGACGGACTGCTCGCCAAAGCTTCCAGAAATTCAAAACCCGCCAGGATTCCAGTCGTGACTGATATTGCAGAAGCATTTCGACATGTTACACCCGAGAAGGGGGAACACTCGACGGGGGGAATGAAGGCCAAACTTCAGGCTGTGCAGACTGCCGTGAGTGCCGGGGTGGAGACGGTCATCGCCCATGGTAGAAAAAAAAATCAGATCTCCAGCGCCGTATCGGGACTCGATGTCGGGACGAGATTTCCCGTTGGAAAAATTCGCAAGCATTCATGAAAGATTCCCTCTTCTCCACAGCCCGGGTGATGGCGATCGGTCGCAATACCTTTACTGAACTCGTCAGGCAAAAAGTCTTCTACTTCCTGCTGCTCTTTGCCCTGATCATGATCGGCAGTTCCTCATTTCTTGCAAAGATCTCGTTTCAGGGGGAGTTCCAGATGCTCAAGGATGTCGCCCTCGGGGCCATGTCGGTTTTTCTTTGCCTTCTGGCAATACTTGCAACGGCGATGCTGCTTCCCCGCGATCTGGAAGAACGGACGATCTTCACCATTCTCTCCAAACCTGTTCCCCGTTATGAATACCTGCTTGGCAAGCTGCTTGGGGTCGTCATGATGCTTGCACTCTCGACGGTGGTGATGGGAATGCTTTTTTTGGCCGTTCTGCTGATGCGCGAACAGGTTGTTCTGGCTGAAACCCAGAGATCCCTTGCAGGATCTCCTCAAGAGTTGGCAGCAGCCATCGCCGAAGTGAAGCGCTCCGCCTTCACATGGGATCTGATTCCCGGAATGGCGATCCTACTGGTGAAGTCGGTGTTGCTGGCATCACTAACTCTTTTCATCTCCACTTTTGCCACTTCCGGAATCTTTGCCATACTCGTCTCGGCATGTGCCTATTTTATTGGACATCTTCAGGTCACTGCCCGCGAATACTGGCTAAGTGGCATGGGCATGCATTGGTGGACACGGCTTTTCACCGCGTTGATAGCACTCATTTTCCCAGACCTTCAGGCGTTTAATCTGACGGATGACATCGTGGCCGGGGTTCATCTTCCGATGGATGTTTTCTGGCAGACCGTGGCACTTGGAGGTGTCTATGCATCGGTCTATTACGCGCTCGCCTGTTTTCTTTTTCAAAACAGGGAACTTTAGCAACCCAAGTCACAAAGAAACCTGAAAAAGGGAAATCTCCTTTCATTCATCTCTCTCCTCATGGCCTTTTCCTGTATGACTGGACGCATTGCACCATTCCGCCTCCTGAGTGCAACCGTGATGCTGATCCTCGTGGGTGCGGTCCTGCTTCCTTGGGAGATCCAACTTCAGAAATCGGGAAAGGAGGCTGGTTTCCGAACTGTTGCTCTTGATCTGAGTCTGAGGGAACAGATCGGTCAATCGGGATTCCTTGCCGCTCTGAGTGGTTTTCGTTCGCCGGTAGCCGCCTTCCTGTGGATCAAGTCCCACATCGCTTGGGAAAACACCGAGTGGGGTCGCATGGCGGCTCTTTTCGAAACGGTGACGACTCTCCAGCCACACACCCGTCTCTACTGGGATATCGCCGCATGGCATATGGCCTGGAATGCCAGCATGGCTGCGGAACAGGATAAAAATCAGCATAGTGAGGTGCTGAAGCAGAGGACCAGCAGTCAGTATATCGATCTTGGTCGGGACATCTTGGAGCGTGGAATTCGTAACAATCCCAAGGATTATTATCTCTACGAGCGGCTCGGCATTCTGTTGCGTGATCGTCGGAAAGATCATGCCGGTGCGGCTGAGGCCTTCAGCAAGGCTGCTTCGTTTTCCGATGCCCCTGCTTATGTGAAGCGCTTCGCCGCCTATGAGATGGCCCAAGTGCCGGGCAGGGAGAGGGAGGCGTACGATCGTCTCAAGGCCCTCTATGTGGAGGGTGAAAAGCAACGCCTGCCGACACTACTTAAGTTGCTAGGCCAGATGGAGGAGAAGCTTCGAATTCCTGAAGGAGAACGGGTAAAACCTCGACAGCCTGCTGTCATCAAACCATCACACCGCTGATGCGCTGCGCGATCATTGCCGATATTCATGCCAACCTTCAGGCGCTGGAGGCTGTGGTTGCCGATGCGAGCGAGTATGGATGCGAGGAATTCCATGTGCTTGGAGATGTTGTCGGTTACAATGCAAATCCGTCAGAGTGCGTCGAAATCGTGCGTGCTCTCCCAGGGGTCTGCGTTCTCGGCAACCATGATTCGGCGGTTGCGGGTCTGGAACCGCTTGATCACTTCAGTCCTTCTGCGGTCAGCGTGCTGGAGTGGACGCGGGCCAACCTGACAGAAGATCAGCGGTGTTGGCTGGCAGCACTGCGTCCGACCCGTCAGATTCGACTGGTCACACTTGTGCATGCCACGCTCGACTCACCCACTTCCTGGGGATATATCCGCACATCTTCGGCTGCGGAACTGAGTCTTGCCTGTCAGCGCACGCCTCTCTGTTTCTTCGGACATACCCATGTGCCGGGTATCTTCGTGCAAGGAGGGAGAGAGATTCTTCTGGATGAAGGGGTGCAACTTCCCCCGGATCAGAAGTTTTTCATCAATGCCGGTTCGGTCGGTCAGCCTCGCGATGGTGACTGGCGTGCCTCCTATCTGATTCATGATGAGGAGAGTTCGGGTATCTGGCTGCGCCGGGTGGAATACAATGTTCAGACAGCCCGTCAGGCCGTGCTTGATGCCGGTCTCCCTGCCAAACTCGGCGACAGGCTTCTGATCGGTCTGTAAAAGCGTCTTCTGGAGACTCATGACAACACTGCGACATCCACGGCGCATCCTCTTGATTAAGCCGAGTTCCCTCGGTGATGTGATCCATGCACTTCCTGTGGTTTCGGTACTGCACTATCACTGGCCGGAGGCCGAAATCCGCTGGCTCATTCATCCCTCCTGGCGTTCCCTTGTCGAAGTACATCCAGCGGTCTCCGACACCATCCTGTTTCCGCGGGACAGATTCCGGGGGCCATCGGGGTGGCTGCGCTCCTTGGCATGGCTGCGTCTGTTACGGGGCTGGCAACCCGATCTTGCCATTGATCTTCAGGGTTTGATGCGGAGTGCTCTTTTTGCTCGGATCTCCGGCGCTGGGAGGATAATCGGTCTTTCCGACGCCCGGGAAGGTTCACGATTTCTTTATCATGAGACGGCTTTGGTGAACCGTGATGACCATGCCGTGAATCGCTATCTCGGAGTACTCGATCAACTTGGAATTCCACGGCCTAAGAGCCCGGAATTTCAACTTCCGCAGGGAACTTTTCCCCATGGCTTTGATGCCACCCGACCCTACATTGTTCTCCATCCCTATGCCCGTGGTGAAGGAAAGAACCTGAACGAATCTCAGATCCGTGCATTCATCAGAGGCACGGGAACCCAACGGGTCATGATCGTTGGGCGTGGTAAGTCGCCCAGTGATCTGCCATCCCATGTCGAGGATTGGAGTAACCGAACCGATCTCCTGGAACTGCTCGGCATCCTGCGCGGAGCCTCTTTTATTGTCAGTTCGGACAGCGGACCGATGCATCTGGCGGCAGCTCTCCATGCCGACAGGACGGTTGCAATCCATCGCTGGAGCGATCCTCTGAAAGTCGGCCCTTACTTTCCCAACTCTCTGATCTGGAAAGAGGGGCGCATCGCCCGGGTGTCAGATCTCGATGATAGCTGGCGAGCAGAGGGCCGTGCTCCGACCGAATCAGAGATGGAAGAACTTGGTCGGAGGATCGAGGGAAAAAGGATGAATTATGAAGTATGAAAACCGAGGGGTATCTTGCATCTTAATCTGAGAATGTCTTTTTCCGCACAGATTGATTCGATTCTCGACAACCCATCATCAGAGCTGACTGGATTTCGCAGATTGCTTGAACCGTGCAGCGATCGAGCCCTTGAGGAGATGGCCTGTCGATCGGTGGTGCTTACCCGTCGCCATTTTGGCCGGACGATGCGCATGTTTGCCCCACTCTATCTCTCCAATGAGTGCATCAATAACTGCGCCTACTGCGGATTTTCCCGCGACAACGCCATCATGAGGGTGACGCTGGAGGTGGAGCAGATGGCCGTCGAGGCGAGGCATCTTGCGCAGGAGGGGTTTCGCAATGTGCTGCTTGTGGCGGGAGAACATCCCAAATTTGTCTCCGGCGGTTACATGGAGCAATGCATCAGGCGACTCTTCAGAGAAATTCCCAGCATCTCCCTCGAAGTGGCGCCGATGGAGGCGGAGGAATATCGTCCCTTGGTGGAGGCCGGAGCCGAGGGACTCGTCGTCTATCAGGAGACCTATGATCGCGAGGCCTATCGCGAACTCCACACGGCAGGGCCCAAAAAGGATTACGACTGGCGCCTTGATACTGCGGAGAGAGGCTATGAGGCGGGATTTCGACGGCTTGGTATCGGCGTGCTGTTCGGTCTTTCGGAATGGCGGAGGGAGGCTGTGGCACTCGCCGCACATCTCTTCCATCTTCAGCGTGTCTGCTGGAAGTCCCAACTAACAGTCAGCATGCCCAGATTGCGTCCCGCAGCCGGTTCCTTCGAGCCGAAGCATCCGTTCAAAGACCGGGAATTCACCCAGTTGCTCTGCGCCCTGCGCATCACCTTTCCCCAGGTCGGCATCGTCCTGAGCACGCGGGAGCCGGCACCGCTGCGCGATGCGCTTTCCACGCTCGGAGTGACGATGATGAGTGCCGGGAGCCACACTGAGCCTGGTGGTTATACGGGGCAGGGAGCCGATCAGCTGCACGAAACATTGAGAGGCCGCAAGGTGGAGAGTTCCTGTTCCGCAACGACGGCCACGGAACAATTTTCTATAGGCGATGAACGGAGTTCCTTCGAGGTGGCTTCGATGTTGAGGGCGCGGGGACTGGAACCTGTCTGGAAAGACTGGGATGCGGCTATTTTGGGAAGTCCAGCATGAGAAGGATCACGGTCAACGGGGAGTTGCGGGAAACGAGTGCGACTGATCTCGATGGCTTGTTTGCAGAGCTCGATCTTCCCACGCCTCTGATGCTTGTGGAATACAACGGCACAGCTCTCACTCGTTCCGAATGGCAGGAAATAATCATCTCCGATGGAGATCGCCTCGAACTGATGAAGGTGGCGGCTGGAGGCTGATGTTTCACCTTCGGCAGCCATCTGATCTCTAAATTCTTATCGTTTGTTCCTGCCCTTTTTCAATTTGCCCAATGACTTTTTCACCAGAACTGCTCGCTCCCGCCGGTGGCTGGGATTGCCTGAAAGCGGCTGTCGCCAACGGAGCCGACGCCGTCTTCTTCGGCCTTCCTCGCTTCAATGCACGCATCAGGGCCGATAACTTCACCGAGGAGGAATTGCCTGAGGTCGTTGATTTCTGTCACCGGCATGGGGTGAAGGCCTATGTGACACTCAACACTCTTGTCTTCACCGGTGAACTGGATGCCGCAGTTGATTATCTCCGCTTGCTCAACCGTGGCGGAGTCGATGCCCTGATCGTTCAGGATATAGGACTCGTGCGTTTGGCCGCAGCGGTCGTGCCAGAGCTTCCCATCCATGCCTCGACACAGATGACACTGACCTCTCCGCAGGGGGTGGAGGTGGCGAGGGGTCTTGGCATCACCCGATGTGTGCTGGCGCGGGAGTTGTCGTTGAGGGAACTAAAACGCTTTGATCCGGCGCGGATGCCACTGGAAGTTTTTGTCCATGGAGCACTCTGCGTGGCCTACTCGGGTCAGTGCCTCACCAGTGAGTCTCTCGGTCAGCGGAGCGCCAACCGTGGCGAGTGCGCTCAAGCATGCCGGATGCCGTATGAACTCATCGTCGATGGAGTCCTGCGCGATCTCGGAGACAGGCGTTATCTCCTCTCTCCGCAGGATCTCGCGGCGGTGAATGATATTCCGAAGCTTCTGGAATGTGGCGTCACGAGTTTCAAGATCGAGGGACGGCTCAAGTCACCAGAGTATGTTGCTGCCGTCTGCCAGGTTTATCGGAAGGCCATCGATGCGGCCTTGGCGGGTCGGGCTCAGGAAGCAAGTGAAGAGGATCTTTATCAGTTGGAGATGGCCTTCTCCCGAGGACTCTACAGTGGATGGTTGCACGGGGTAGATCATCAGGCACTCGTTCATGCCCGCTTCGGGAAGAAGCGCGGCCCCTTTCTGGGAACAATTGCCGAGATCAATCAGGACTACATTGCTTTTGAAACAAAGGTTCCTCTCAGACCGGGTGATGGCGTTGTTTTTGACACCGGAGAGGATACCGACCGTGAGCAGGGAGGTCGTATTTTCGAAATCCGTGGCAGTCGCTTCTATTTCCGGCACGGGCATCTCGACCCTCGTCGTCTCAACATCGGAGATCGTGTCTGGAAAACCGACGATCCTGAGCTGGACAAACGCCTCCGCAATTCTTATGCCGGACGCATCGATGCGCGCAAGGCAGAGCCCTTCGATGTGACTGTTTCAGGCCGGGTGGGGGAACCCTTGGAGATCACCTCATCAGGCATTACCATCCGTTCCGCGATCCTGCTTGAGGCAGCCCGCACGGCACCGCTGAGTGACGAAAAACTGCGTGCTCAGTTGAGTAAAACCTCGGAGAGTGGATTTGCTCTTCGGGAGCTGCATTTTCAAATCGAAGAAAATGTCATCCTGCCGCTTTCTGAGATCAATCGGATGCGGCGTGATCTGATGGAGAAGATGATCGTGGCTCGGAATCTCCCACGAACTGAGGTAGCAGCCTCATGGCATGACCTCTATGATCGGTCAGCACCCGTCGTTTCTGGGGCTGAGTCTGGAAAACAATCTGTGTTGCATGTGCTCTGCCGATCCATGGAGCAGTTGGAGGCCGCACTTGATTGCGGTATCAAGGAACTCTATGCCGACTTTGAGGATATCCGCCGCTACAAAGAGGCCGTGGCTCTGGTGCGCGAACATGGAAGCACTGCGGGTGGCGGCAGTCCCAAGGCACGCATCCTGCTTGCAACTCCGCGCATTCAAAAAGCTGCGGAGGAGGGATTCTTCAAGCTGATCGAAAATGCTGCCCCCGATGGCGTGCTTATCCGCAATCTCGGCGCGATCACCCACTTTGCAGGGAGTGAGTTGGAGTGCATCGGAGACTTTTCCCTCAATATTTCCAATCCTCTCACCGCGCAGTTCTTCACGAGTCAGGGATTGAAGCGCGTTACGATCAGCTACGATCTCAATATTGCCCAGGTGCTTGATCTCCTGAGGGAGGCACCCCTCGAGTGGTTTGAACTGACAATCCATCAGCACATGCCGATGTTTCATATGGAGCATTGTGTCTTTGCAGCCTTCCTCTCCGAGGGAACCGATCATACCAACTGCGGTCGCCCCTGTGACAGCCATCGCCTCCATCTCAAGGATCGCGTCGGGATGAGACATCCCCTCCGAGCCGATGTAGGCTGTCGCAATACCCTCTTCAATGCCACAGCTCAGACGGGAGCCGACTATTATCGTGAACTCCATGCCTTGGGATTGCGCAACTACCGTGTCGAACTGCTGGAAGAGGATGCAGCACAAACCAGGGCCATCCTCAATGCTTATCAAGCCCTTCTGATCGACGATACCCAAGGATCGGAAACTTGGCGTTCCCTCCGTGCGAGGGCACAGCTGGGAGTGACGGCAGGAACACTCCAAAACCGCTGAAGGCCATCGACCCAACTTTTGTGCTGACTTGTCAAAGTGCGGCATAAGAGCTAGGAGAGTGATCATGCTCAAAGGTATCCATCCCTGCATCAGTCCCGAACTTCTGCTCACCCTTGCCGAAATGGGTCATGGGGACGAACTCATTCTAGCCGATGCTCACTTTCCCGGACATACCTTCAACGATCGGGTCGTGAGGGCCGATGGACTGGATGTCACGACCCTGCTGGATGGAATCCTGCCGCTCTTTGAACTCGACAGCTACTCCCAGCCGCTCGTGATGATGGCCGCAGTTGAGGGTGATGAGCTTGATCCGGCTGTCGGGGAGCAATACATGAAGGTCGTGCATCGCCACGCTCCCTCTGCCAAGTCCCCTGAACGGATCGACCGCTTCGCATTCTATGAACGAGCACGGGGTGCTTATGCCGTCGTCATGACGGGTGAGATGCGAAAATACGGCAATCTTCTGATCAAGAAAGGAGTCACTCCGGTCTAAGAATTTATTTCGTTTACACTTTTCGCCTGCTCGACCTATACACCACCTAAAGTACTTTGCCCCTCCAGCATCCATGAAAAAACTCCCATTTCTCATACTTCTGCAAGCCGCACTGGGTTCCTGCGTCCTTCTCGCTCAAGCCGACCCTTATGCTGGATATACCAACACGGATTCCTATTTTCTTCCCTATGCCACGGGAGGTTTTGCCCCCGGCAATACCAATGATGTCACCATCAGTTTTACACTGCCTGGAAGTACAGGATTGAGTACAAATTTCACCATGAATGTGGACACCGGATCCCGTGGTGTCTTTGCCTCATCGGATGCGCTGGGGAACAATTTTACCAATGCCGGATCATTTTCCGGGCTGATTAACCTCAGTAGTTCTGGGCGAGTCTATGATGGATACTGGACGCCGACCACCATGACCTTCAGCGTTACCAACCTTTCCACCGGACATCTGGATACCATCACCTCCTCGGTGACCATCCTCGATGTTCAGAAGCTTACCTGCGATACCGCCCATGCGAGCACAACATTTGGAATCAAAGACTCTGCCGCGTCAAACGGCACGGTCCTTCTGGATGGTGGAGGCACAGCGAACTACACCAACCGTGTGCTCACGCTTTCCACGGGTCAATCGGTCTCCTATGCTTCGAATCCTGGACTCCTTGCCGATGTCTCCAATTTCGGAGTTGGCTTTTATTTGGGAGGAGTGACCAACTCGACCACAACAGGTCCGATCGCCAACAATCAGAACCAGATCTACAATCCCCTGATCAACCTTAACAATACAAACCTCGCTGCAGGATATATCGTCAAAACCAACGGAATTCAGTTGGGTCTTGCGAACAATGTTTCAGGCTATGCCTACACCAAGCTCAATCCCACGGGTCTCTCCTCCACCAACTCGGTGCCCGATTGGCAGGCCTCCATGGGAACAGTCGTCAATGGTGGGGTGACCAATAACCCCGGAACGGTCCTCTTGGACTCGGGGATCAGCGGTGCCTATTTCAGTGCATCAGGGCTGGCCAGTTCAAATGACATTGTCTCCAACAATATCACCGTCCAGTTGTTGAACTCAGGAGGGGCGGTTGGTGGTGGAGTGGGCTATCATATCGATATGAGCAGCAACAGCGCTCTCAACCCCACGGACATCAGCTTCTCTACTTCAGGAACCAACGGGATCTTTTCGCAAAACCAATCTCCTTGGGGGCCGAACTATTTCAATACGGGAAGGAATGTCTTTGATGCCTTCAACATGCTCTATGATGCTCAGAACGGCTATATGGGCCTGCTGACCAATGACTATGGATCCTCACTGGTCGGCAATGGCACCGTTTACTTTTCCGCTCAGGCCGGTGGATTCCCAAATCCAGTTCCAGAGCCTTCGGCCATCGCGCTCTTCAGTCTGAGTGGGTTGGTGCTGCTTGCATTCTGTCGCCGGAAACAAGCGTAATACCATTCAGGGATCAGTGGATTTTATCCCAGAGGCTGAAGTTTATAGCCCTCGGCGGCTTCGCCTGCGTGGAAGGTGTAGCGGATGATGTGATCCTCAGTACCACCATGTCGGGGAGAACTAGGGATACCGAGTAATTCGGCGGTGCGGATGGAGGCCTCTCCAAGATGTGTGGCGGGGCCGATGTCTGTGCAGACGGCGTGGATTGATTTGTCAGTGCGCGTATCGGTAACGACAACCCGGCATCCGAGGACAGCTCCCGTTGCCTTGCGGGCAAGTGAGCCGGGACAGACGACATAGGGCACCGTCTCGCTATCAATGTAGCGGCGTGGATCGGTGCTCGCATATTGGCGGTGTTCAAGGCTGGTGGTGGAGATATACATTCCGGGGCACGGATCAGTGGCTCCCTGAACAATCGGTTCGCCTTCTGCATCGGTCACGATGCCATACCAGTCACCGATGCTGCCGGCATTGGCGGTGTGATCAAGTCCGCTATTGTCCGGGCCGTAACATCTGGGCGAGCCATCACCGTCAATGGTAAGTCCGGAAAGGAAGGCAAAACTTCCGTTGTCGTGCTGCATGATTTCCTGATCGGAGATGGTGGCGAGGAGACGGGACATGCATGGGAAGGGGGATGGGGAGGAGATCAGAGGGCAGAAGTCAGAGGGCGTAATAAGGATGAAACCTGAAAGCTGCCGTAACGGATGCGAAGGGCACGGGTCAGGACATAGGTAACACCTTGGTTCAAGACATGGGTAACACATG
>JBAXTN010000034.1:0-31216 GCA_037130175.1 bacterium
CACCCGTCAAACCGTCCAGAAGAAGGGCTTCTTTGCCAAGATCCTCGGAGCCATCGGGCTTGGCCCCAAAAAGGCAGCCCCTGCCAAGAGCGGCAAACCTCAGCGTGCACCGCGTGCTGATCGGCCGGAAGGCGTTTCACTCCGCCAATCACGCAAGCCGGAGCGCATTGAAGTCACGACTCCTCGTGTCTATGTGGGCAACCTTTCCTTTGATGCCACAGAGAGCGACCTGATGGAACTCTTCAGCGGCATTGGCTCCGTCCAGAATGTCGAGATTGTTGCCAACCGCGAGACTCATCGCTCGAAGGGATTCGGATTTGTCCAGCTCTCCACCGTCGAGGAAGCCAAGCGTGCTGTCACCGAACTTCATGACAAGGAATATATGGGCCGCAAGATGGTCGTTAGCGGTGCCAAGGCCGTGGCCGAGAGCCGAAGCGAACGATCCGAGCGTCGTGAAGCTTCAAACGAGGCAGCTTCCGAGTCGAACGAAGCGGCAGCGTAGTCCGTCCCTGTAGTTTTGTTTCCGTGATCCGTAAGGAAGCACGCTTCCCAACGGGAACAGTGATCATTGCCGGCCCCACTGGGGTCGGCAAAACTGTTTTAGCCCTCGAGTTGGCGACAAAGTTGGGCGGAGAGATCGTCGGAGCGGATGCCTTTCAGGTTTATGAAGGAATGTCCATCCTTACGGCCCAGCCCACCAAGGAGCAACAGTCTGCCATCCCGCACCATCTCATAGGGATGGTTGATCCCCGCGAGAGCTTTGACGTCGGTCGTTATCAGCGCATGGTGGAGCCGATCCTGCAACAGATCACGGGGCGTGGGCGCATACCCCTTGTCGTGGGTGGTACGGGCCTTTATCTAAAGGCTCTGTTGGGAGGATTGGATGAACTTCCGGCCAGTGATCCCGTTCTTAGAAAGCGACTATCCCTCCTCAGCCTTCCCTCGCTCATAAGCCGCCTCGAAGCTGCCGATTGTGAGGCTCCCGATCAAATCGACCTTGCCAACCGCCGCCGTGTCGAGCGCGCTCTGGAAATCGTTCTGCTGACAGGAAAGCCCCTGGCCCACTCTCGAAGTACGCAGAGAAAGAAACTTCCTCCCGGCGTTTACCCCATGCTGATTATCAGGGATCGTGAGGAGTTGAACGCCCGCATTGCCACGAATGTGCATGCGATGTTTACCCGTGGCGTAGAGGCCGAAGTGGCTGCATTGCCTGAAGAGAAAGTCGGTTCCACAGCGGCGATGACGCTGGGACTTAGAGAGATCCGCGCGCTCCTGCGGGGAGAGAATTCACGCGAAGAAGCTATCACGGCCATCACGCAGGCGACCTGCCGGTATGCCAAAAGGCAGATGACATGGTTCCGCAACCAGCACGATTTTCCCTACATCAATCTCACTTGCTATCCCGACCCCAATCTGGCTTTGGAAGAGGCTCTTCGCCTGTTGGGAAAAAGCCGTGTTACTTAAGAAATCCCCCAAGGATATCCATGGCACCTTTTGCCGCATCGGAGGCGGCAGGGATTGCATTGGTCGGCAGGGCATTGGTAGCCCCTGAAAATGGTTTGACCAGTTGCTGCACTCCTTGAAGTACTGTGTTGGCGACATTTCCCAGTGCTGCCGCGGTCAAGCGCTGGGTGAGATCTTCGGATGGATTGGAGAGGGTTCCGCCGACAGACAGGGGTGTCCAGAGGAAGCCATCGTTCCCGCTGCCAGAGAATACCTGCACGGCCCCCGGCAGGTGAGCGACAATGGAGGCAGGCAGGCCGAGCCAGAGAGATCCGCTGACGGATCCCGGGGCAATGCTTCCCGAGCCGATGAGTTTCATCATGCCCCGGGATTCAAGCACGACATCATTCCATTGAGTAATACCGTTTTTTGTCGAGAAGGAGGCTTCCACTTTCTGCACAGGGAGATGGCGGAACTGCTCCATGCCGGTGAATCGTGCCGCCGCATCAAGCATCGGAATCTCGGAGAGGGTGACATCGTGGGCGCGGAGATTTCCGGTGACCGTGTGAACGCCTGCCAAATCCCAACTAACGGTGGCATTCCCATCCACCGTGCCGAGAAGTTGCTTGGAATAGGCGGGGAGCAGTGTGGCGATGGGCACCTTTTCCCAATGACCGGTCAGGAAGCTTTCCTTGGCATCGGGAAAGTTGCCTTCGAGTTGAAGGATTCCTCCCAAGGGGAAGCCGAGTTCTGCACCGGTCAGATCGACGAGGTCGGACTTAATTCGACAGCGAAGCGAGTTCAGACGCAGATCGGGAAGAAACGGACTTTTCAGCGTACCACCTCGCGCCTCAAAACGAGTTTCGTGTCCCTCGGGTCTGGCCTCCAGATGCGTACCCTGAATGTCAATGGCCATTCCAGAAGGAAGCTCAATCAGCACATCGGTTTTTTGAGAACGGATCAGGTCGATCTCGAGAAGAGTGGGAATCCAGGATGGGAGGGATGGAGGCGGGGTGGCAATCTGCTGATGCACGCTGAGGCTTGCATCCTTGGGATGGCGGGCCGAGTCGATGTGAATCGAAGCATGCTCCAGCGAAATTTCCTGAACACGCCAGAGTCCCTGCAAGAGCCCTGTGGGATCCAAGCGACCGTGCAGCCCACCAGCTTCCATCTTGCGAAGCGATGTCCCCCCTTGACCATCGGCATTGAAGCGGGGAGAGGAAATTTCCAGCCAGCCCCATTGCAGCTCTCCAAAGGAGGTCTTGGCATGGAGTGCTTCCGAAGATTTCTGTTCAAGTAATGTGTGGAATCCCTCGCCTGAGAGCCAACGGTTAAGAACCACGCCCGCGGCGAGTGCAAGCAGGATGAAAATTATAAGAATGGAGAAAATCCAGAGGAGAGTTTTTCGCACGGAAAGATCATACACTACCATCCAGGGATTGAAAGACAGGGAAAGGCATGGAACGATCATGCTATGGCTAAAATCCCGAAACCAAAATCCTCGCTCACCCTTCTGGGTGGAGGGCCGCTGCCACCGCTTGACTCTCCTGATAAAGCTGTGCTGGAAAGCTTTGAAAGCCCCTCACGACGCGATTATGAAGTCACCTTTTCCACGAAGGAATTCACCTCGCATTGCCCCGTGACCGGGCAGCCTGATTTTGCGGAGATCACCATCCGTTACACTCCTGATCGTCGCTGCATCGAGAGCAAATCGCTCAAGCAATACCTCGGTGCCTATCGTGATCAGGCCGTTTTTGCAGAGGGGATCGTGAACAGGATTTTAAACGATGTGGTTGCCGCAATTGAGCCGCGCCGCGCCACGGTGATCGGCGATTTTTCACCCCGTGGTGGCATTGGAATCAGGGTTGAGGCGACTCATTTGGCCGGGAAAAACAAGAAAAGCCGGTGAAAGTCGTCGTCCTGCTAAGCGGTGGCATGGATTCCGTCACGGCATTTCATCAGGCGCTGAGGGAGCATGAAGTTGTGGCCGGGCTTAGCTTTGACTACGGGGCAAAGCATCATGCCAGGGAACTTTCGATGGCGGCGTGGCATTGTGCGCAAGCGGGATTGCTGCATCGCATTGCCTCGCTCGATTTTGTTGCGCGGGAATTCCAATCCGATCTTTTAAAGAGCGGCGGCAGCATTCCCGACGGGCATTACGAGGAGGCATCCATGAAGAGAACCGTTGTCCCGTTTCGCAACGGCATCATGCTCGCAATCGCCGCCGGATTTGCCGAGAGCCACGGAGCCGGGGGTATCGTCATCGCCGCGCACTCTGGAGATCATGCGATCTATCCTGACTGTCGTGAAGACTTCCTCGAACCGATGGCCCGCGCTATCTCCGAAGGAACCTATGCGCGCATCCAGCTCCTGCGTCCCTTTGTGAAGACCGACAAGGCTGGCATTGCCCGACGAGGTGTGGAACTCGGAGTTGATTTTTCAAAAACATGGTCGTGCTACAAGGGGGGGGAGTTGCATTGCGGAAGCTGTGGCACCTGTGTTGAGCGGCGCGAGGCTTTCCTGCTGGCCGGAGTCCCCGATCCAACGGTTTATGCAGCAATCGATCCTCTTCCCTTGAAACCTCAAAAAGAGATGGGAACGTAGGAAAGTAAAAGGCGCGAAAGTAAAGAGAAGTGCCTCTAAATATCTTAGCTTTCCCACTTTCTGACTTTTTACCTCTTCCTCTGATGCACATTTCCGAAATTTTCCATTCCATCCAGGGAGAGGGATTGCTGCTCGGCGTCCCCTCCGTTTTTGTCCGCACCTCGGGCTGCAATCTTCGCTGCCGCTGGTGCGACACTCCCTATGCCTCGTGGAATCCCGATGGGGAAAACATGGAAATTTCTACCATCATCAAACAGGTGAAAGCCTACGACTGCCCTCATGTTGTACTGACCGGTGGGGAGCCAATGATCGCCTCTGGCATTCATGAACTGGCGTCTGGACTTCGTGCTGAAGGGATGCACATCACCATTGAAACAGCGGCGACTGTTACTCCCGGCGGCATTCCCTGTGATCTCGCTTCCCTCAGTCCGAAACTCGCGAACTCCACTCCAGATCTGGAACAGGCAGGGCCATGGCGTGAAAAGCACGAATCCACACGACTCCAGCCGCAGGTCACCCGTGAATGGTTGAACTCCTATCCCTCCCAACTTAAGTTTGTCGTCTCAGCCGTTGAGGATATGCCTGAGATTGAAAGCTTCCTCGCTGAAGTGGGAACTATTCCGGGCTTTACCAGAGATCGTGTACTGCTCATGCCCGAGGGGACTGATGTTGAGACACTGCGTGAGCGCGGGCCGCTATTAGCTGAAATGTGTCTCGAACATGGTTTTCGCTATGCGCCGAGGCTACAGATCCAACTTTTCGGCAATACGCGTGGGACCTAGCTAATGCTAGGCATTGAACTCGGGCGTACTCACGCCTCATTCGATTCAGTGACTGTTTTGAAGTGATTTTGGTGCAAGTTTGCCGAAGCAATCTGCGGCCCTACCTCCCCACTCCCCACTGTGGGGAGATCTCTTGCCCGATGGGGCTGGATTCACCGGCTTTGAGATGATGGATGGCAGCGAAGGCGATCATGGCCGCGTTGTCGGTGGAGAGTTCGGGAGCCGGGAGATGAAGTTTCCATCCCTTTGTCCGGCAGAGTTCCTGTAGTCCCAGACGCAGAGCTTTGTTGGCAGAGACGCCTCCGGAGATGGCGACTTCGTTCAGGCCGGATGATTCGACGGCGCGGGCGGTCTTTTGGATCAGGACATCGACGATGGCGTGTCGCACAGAAGCACAGAGATCAGCCATCCCTTCCGTTGATGTGGCAAGGTCGGGATTCTTCTCCAGAAAGTAGCGGACAGAGGTCTTGAGTCCGCTAAAACTGAAATCGAGGGTTCCCCTCTCTCCCCGTTCCATGAGTGCCTTGGGAAACGGGTATTTCTCAGGGTTTCCTGTGGCGGCGAGACGGTCGATCTCGATGCCGCCGGGATAGCCGAGACCAAGCAGTTTTGCCACCTTGTCAAAGGCCTCCCCCGCCGCATCATCCAGCGTTCTGCCAAGCATGGTGTAGTCACTGGCACCGCGCACTTCGGTGAGTTGTGTATGCCCACCGCTTACGAGAAGGCCGATATGATGCGGAATGGTCTCCTCTCCCAGAAAAGGGGAGAGCAGATGCCCCTCCAGATGATTGAGTGCGAGATACGGGATATCAAGTGCAAGGGCAAAGCCTTTGGCATAGGAGGCCCCGACGAGCAATGCAGGAGCAAGTCCTGGTCCCGAGGTGGCAACCACGGCCCCGAGATCCTGTGGAGAAAGATCGGCCTCTTCCAGAGCGCGGCGGACGAGCGGATCAATGGCGAGGAGATGATTGCGCGATGCAACCTCGGGCACGACTCCACCAAAGCGGGCGTGTTCCTCGGCTTGTGAGGCGATCATGCTTGTGAGGATGATCCCCGGGGAGCGCAGGATGGCTGCTGCCGTTTCGTCGCAAGATGACTCGATGGCGAGGATGGGACGGAATGCGTCGTACGGTTTCATCAGATACCCAAGAGTAGTGAGTTCCAACTGGCGAGCAAGTGGGCGGGATCGTGACGCATGAGTTGCTCGTACCTGGCAAGAGCAGGGAGCAGCAACGCGGCGACATGGTTGCGGTCAAAGCACTTTCCTTCGGCAAGAGCCATGGAAGTGGCTGTGGATTGCAGTTCGGAGGGAAAGTCCTTCAGCTGTTGATTCACATTGAGGCCAATTCCAACGACGGCGAAGGGATTTTTCCCCGTGCGTGTCTCAACCAGAATGCCGGAAATCTTGCGACCATGCACGAGAACATCGTTGGGGGCCTTGATTCGGGCATGACTCAAGCCGAGTGCATCAAGTGTCTCGATGATGGCGACAGCGGCAAAGCCCGAGAGAGCAGGAATGGTTGTATCGCTGATCTCAAGGCGGAGCAGCAGCGAGAACCAAAGGCCGAGTGGTTCGCCCGATGCCCAGACGCGTTGAAACTGCCCGCGCCCTGCCGTCTGCTTTTCGACAAACAGGAGCGTCCCATGTGCCGCGCCTGTTTCTCCCAAGCGCAGAAGCTCATCATTGCTGGAGGTTATTTCAGCAAGAACCTGTATGGGAATCCCCCAAGGTGATGCCCTAGTGAGAAACGCCTCGTCGAGTGCTGAGTCCGCAGGCATGACTCAACCGGGTTCGATTTCCAACGAGAGATCGGCGTTCACGGCGGAATGGGTCAGGGCACCGACCGAGATTCGATCCACGCCTGTGCGGGCAATTTCAGGGACACTTTCCAGAGTCACGCCCCCGCTTGCCTCCAATAAAACTCCAGGGGCTTTTTCATTCCGAAGCGCAACCGCCTTGTGCATCAGTTCGCAGGACATGTTGTCGAGCAGAATGACATCAATGCCGGACAGGTACAGCAGTTGCTCCACTTGTTCCAGAGTGTCTGCCTCGATCTCTATTTCGAGACCGGGATGTTCCCTTTTTATCCGTTGAATGACGGGTGACAGCAGCGAGAGATCACCGAGAGAGGCAAGATGATTGTCCTTCACCAGGACGGCATCATGGAGGCCCATGCGGTGATTGACACAGCCACCGGCTTTGACGGCTTGTTTCTCAAGGAGTCTCCAACCGGGAGTTGTCTTGCGCGTGTCGAGCAGCTTGACATGCGTTCCCTGCACGGCTTCAGCGTAACGGCTGGAAAGTGTGGCGATCCCGCAGAGCCGGCCAAGAAAATTGAGAGCGGTGCGTTCCGCCGAGAGGATCGAGCGTGTGGAGCCGTGGATGGTGAGAAGCGCCTGAGCTGTTTTTACCTCATCTCCCTCCTTGGCATGTGGAATAATCGAGAGTGTTGGATCGATGCGGTGGAAACACTCGATCGCAACTTCAAGGCCGGAGAGTGTGAGGGACTGCCGGGCTAGGAGCGTGGCGTTCGAAGTTGATTCGGCAGGGATGAACGCCAACGAGGTGACATCACCCAGAATATTAAAGGAATCGGCAGTCGTTTTTCCAAGATCCTCGCTCAATGCCAGAGTGATCAATGCGGAGACTTCCTTGGGAATGCTCATCCTTGGGAACAGCTGTGAGGGAAATCAATCCTCCCCGGTTGTCTCGACTAGGACAGGAAGACCGAGAAGTTCCCTTTGCCAAGGCAGGAGGACGGGGGCATTGAGATCCGCAGCGGCGGCCTCGAGAGCGGCTTTGGGAGCCAGAATCGAAGGATCAAGCTGCAGATCGCGCGCTATCTTGTCACGGTGATCACGGAGTTTATTGAACCGGTCGACCTGATCCTTACTGGCCCGCACGCGGATGCCTCGGATCATTTTGGGCCATTCGGACTCGGTCAGTGCCAGGGCTGCTTCCAGCGTCTCCTCAAGTCTGGCGGCACGCGGCTGGGGGATTCGGGGGCGGGCAAAGTTTCCTCCCTTGGATGCCTCATCGGCAAGATGCAGGAGATTCTCGTTGGAAAGCACATGAAAAGAGGGGCGATCCCAGAGCCTTGCCTCATTGTCTCGCCAGTGCCAAACGGCTCTCAGGATGGCCCATCCACGCGGAGAGAGAGCTGCGTAACCGGTGATGCGCCAGAGATTTTCCTCATCCCTCTGGCGGGTTTCACGGGTTCCTTTGACCATGCGATCCCGCGATTGGCGGTACCACTCCATCCTGTTGAGTTCGTGGAGCCGCGCTTCAAGAATGTCAGCCAACTGCGGCATGAAGCGCACATCATTGAGTGCGTATTCGACCATCTGATCGGAAAGGGGGCGTTGGGCCCAGTTTGCCTTGCGGGAAGCTTTGGAAAGGGTAATGCCGAAATATTTTTCCACCAGAGCCGCCAACCCAAGCTGGGGTTCTCCGGTGAGGCGTGCCGCAATCATGGTGTCGAAAATCCTGTCATCAGGAAAGTCCCCGATGCGTCGCAGGAGTCGAAGATCATAATCGGCATCATGGAAGAGGATGGTCTTCCCCTTTAGGGCCACAAAGAAATCCTCCAAGGGAAGTCCTGCCAGAGGATCAATTAACTTGAGATCCTCGGCCCATCCGCTCTGCGGATCCTGCCCCCATCCGCTTTGGATGAGACAGAGCTTTTCAAAGTAGCAGTGAAGGCTGTCGGCCTCCGTGTCCAGAGCGACACGCGTCTCCCCCCCCAGACGGGAAAGATACTCGCGGAAGGCAGATTCCCCGGCGATCAAGGCTCCGCGATGAAGGTGGCCGATGTGGGAATCTCCCCGGCATGGCGGGCACGGGGTTCGCGCACCTCGGTATTGCCCTCGGTAGGAATGGTGACGAATGGCCCCCCTGCGAGCGGGGCGACTTCGGTGAAGGCGACATCAGGAACATCGCTTGGCAGTCCCTCGAGAGGAAAATCCTTGCGCAAAGGGTGGTACGGATACCCTTCCCACATCAGAATGCGGCGAAGGTCGGGGTGATTCTTGAAACGAATCCCCATCAGATCCCAAATTTCGCGCTCATGCCAATCGGCCGTCGGCCATATATCACAGACGGTGTCGACTTCGGCAACATCCTCCGGAGTCGTGATTTTGAATCGGAGATGGGTTTTTTTCTCGATGGAATAAAGTTCATAGACGACTTCAAACCGGGGATCTGTGCCGAAATTATCGACGGCACTGATATCGAGCAGCATATCGTATCCTAGCTGATCGCGTGAAAAGAAACAGAGATCACGGAGACGGAAGGCATCGAAGGAGAGAGTCGTCTCGCCACGGAATTCACTCCGCAGGAACTTGTCGGAGGCAAAAGCTGCCTCAATTTTGCCGGCATCGTCAGCTGCACTCATCGGATCGATTCCAGCAGCGCCCGCTTCTGATCGAGCAATGAACTTTCCGTCATCAGCTTCGCCTGAAGCTTCATGAGTCCGTCAAGAAGAGCTTCGGGACGCGGAGGACAGCCGGAGATGTATACATCGACGGGAATGATCTGATCGACACCCTGAAGGGTTGCGTAGCTGCGATACATGCCGCCGGAAGAGGCGCACGCACCCATGGCAATCACCCATTTTGGCTCCGGCATCTGCTCGTAGATTCGCTTCACGGAGAGAGCCATCTTGTAAGTCACTGTCCCGGCCACAATCATGACATCGGCCTGACGGGGGGAGAAACGCATGACTTCCGCGCCGAAACGAGAGATGTCAAACCGTGAGGACGAAGCGGCCATCAATTCGATGGCGCAACAGGCCAGACCCATCGGCATCGGCCAGAGCGAGTTTTTTCGCATCCAGTTGATGGCGGCATCCAGCTTGGTGATGATAATATTGCCCTCGACCTTGGAATCATAGGCCATCGGTGCCGTGACTGGCGTGGCATGGAGATGAGGAGGTGGCAGAATGGCCGTCGACATAAGAGGGAGCCTAGAAGAGAGTCCGCGCCGGACAAGTGGAAAATGAGGGGCTTTCCTTCAAAATAGTGATAACAACTGGGCAAATGAAGGCCATCACCCATCTCTGGACCCGGATTTCCTCCGAAAAATGGGAGGATACATGGGTTGAAAGACTTCGCTTTGCCGGGGAGCAAGCCCTTGTGATTAAGAAGTTTCCAGCATCCCGTGCAATCCGGATCGATCTTTATACGGATCGCGTCACGGCACGAACGATCAGGAGCCGATTCGGCGGCAGCGTCCGTCCTTTCGATGCAGCGGGATGGCAGCCCCCGGCTACCAAAATCTGCGACCCCTTAAGGATTGCCGGAGAACTTCGGGTTTATCGTGACAAGAAACTCTTTCTGAAAGAGAGAGGTTTTGGCAAAGGAAAAGCCCTGTTGATCCCAAGCGGCATGGCCTTTGGCACAGGCGATCATGCAACAACAGCTCGCTGCTTACAGTTGCTTGTGCAGGCGGCGATTTCTCTGCACAAGGCTGGCAAAAAGTGGTCGTTGCTGGATCTGGGGTGCGGTTCCGGCATTTTGACACTTTCCGCAGAAGTGCTGGGTGCCGAAAAAATTCTCGGAGTTGATTTTGACGACCGGTGTGTGAGGATTTCCCAAGAGAATGCAATTCTTAACGCATTGCCCCGCTCACACTTTAAAAAAGCCGATGTCTTGCGATGGAAGCCGCCGGGTAAGGCGGGGTCTTACGATATCGTGACGGCAAATCTCTACTCCACTATTCTGACTGCTTCGGCAGGGATGATTGCGGGAGCCGTCAAGCCCGGCGGCAGGCTGATTCTCTCCGGCATTCTGGCGGTGGAGGAGTCGGCTATTCTAAAGACCTTTTTAACGCTTCAACTCCAGCATCTCAGGACACTCAAGAGGGGGAAATGGGCGGCTTTGATGTTGGGCAGAAATTCCGCCCTGGAACAGGCAAACATGAGTTGACAAGCAGGATGCAACATGAAAAGTCTCTCGCTATGAAAATGCTCCCCAAGACAATCCTCCTTTCAGCATTCCTTTACACTTTTGCTTTGCTCTCAGCGGCATCGGCACAAAATCTTCTCCAAAACGGAGATTTTTCACAGGGGACCACAGGATGGACTGTCGGCAAGGTAGTCGGCACACCCACCCCCGAAAAGGTCTGCAAGGTGGAAGTAATTTCCGATGGGACAAGGAAATCGGGTAAAGCAGCCCATTTCAGCGATACGGACGATCATGCCGGAATCGGGCTCTATCAAAAAGTGCCAGCAAGTCCCGAGACCAGCTACCAGTTAGCGTATACAAGCAAGACGACGAGTACCAACAAAGGATCTCCAGGCTACGCCATGATCCAGTTTCTGGATACCAAAGGCACCTGGCTCAATAATCCCGAAGCCGCAGGGCCTCAGGGAACACCTACTCCCGAAGAGCTGAAGAACATCAAAAGGGATGCTGGTCCCATGGCTATCGCCGGCAAAGGTTGGGTAGACGGGGTGCTTGTCGCCAAGGCACCGGTGGGTACGGCCTTTGTCAATATCATGTTCAAGGCGAGTAATTCGGGCGCGGGCGAGATCGATGTCAGTGATGTCGTCCTGACAAAAAACTAGACCCCGACCTTACCAAGAACAAAAAGTTCTCCAAATCAGGGGTTCTGAGGAGTCGGCTTATTGGCTTTCAGAATCCTGGTCACTTCTGCAAAGGTCTTGGGATGCTGATGTGCGCCGTGTCCGCTAGGGACGATGCATTCGGAGACGGCTCCATCCATGTGCGAACTCCAATAGGGGACGACCCCATCGGAGGAATGCGGTGAATCGCCCTTTCCCTGATCGCCGATAATCGTGTGGTAAGGAATGCCGGCAGTGATGGGAATCTGATTGATGTTGCGCACAAAGCGGTTGTTTGGGGAGAGGGTATCGATGCTATTGGGGGCGCGTTTAATCCTGAGATCACCCGCATGAAAAGACATGTGCTTGAGGGCATCGCTTCCCACAGAGAGAAGTGATCCCGGTGTCCTGATCAGCATGGAACCGATGCGGCCTAGGGGATTTTTGGCGATCTCACTTCCCTTCAGCGGAGAGGAGATGAAGATGACGCGACCGATTTCCGGGCGATGTTGGAAGATCAGTGCCTCCTCAAGGAGCCGTTTGCTTACGGGAGAGAGGCTGGTTTGATCGGGGGTCTTGCCGAATTGAAGTTTCCAGAGCTTCTCTCCCGAATCCGTGATCAAGAGCCGGCTGATGCACCCTCCCATGCTGTGACCGATAACGATCATCTTTTTGTGCAAGGGATACTTTCGTTCCGCACCATCCAGTTCCTTTCTCAGCAGGGATGCAGAGTAGGGATACGGGTAGCCTGAGGGATAACTAAAGAACCAGAACTGGTAATGCTTCCGAATTTCGGGGTTGCTGCGGAGGTGGATGATCATCGGGGCCCAGGTGGAGGGGGCATCCATCAGTCCGTGAACCACCAGAACAACGGTCTTGTTCGGATCATACGGTTCGAGACGTGAGAGATGCGCGGTGGAGGCATATTTCTCGGGGTTGAGCATCCGCTGGAGTTTTGGGGCATTGGGAGCGCTTTCCGCAAGCATCACCGCCAGAGGCACGGTGAAATCTGCGGCCAGGGGATAGGCATGGCCATTAAGCGAAATGGTCTCCTGATGCAGCGGATCAGCAAACTCGACCAAGCCTTTGTTTCCCTTAAAGGAAATCACGGCAGTGACCCCGTAATATGTTTTTCTCGTGAAGTAGTTGTTGCGCCAGTCGGAATTGAAGCTTTTGCCGATAGCCACAATCGGCGCGCCAATACCCGGACGGGTTGCGTGCTCCTTCACATAGATTCCGTCGATTTTGAACTGATCCGCGGGCGTGAAGGTGTAGAGTGAGGGATTCCACTGGGGGCGCGGATCGGGTTTGTAGGCAAGCAGCATCGGGCCATTGCTTGTCGGAACCGTGAGCGGTTGGCTCCAGGGATTGAGCTTGGCTGCCTTAATAAGGCCAAGAATGCGGGCGACTGCGAAATTGTAATCGTGCAGGGCAATGCTGTCCTTGGGATTGGCCCTGAGCAGATCCAG
Organism: bacterium; assembly: GCA_037130175.1. Classification (GTDB taxonomy): domain Bacteria; phylum Verrucomicrobiota; class Verrucomicrobiia; order Chthoniobacterales; family UBA6821; genus UBA6821. The sequence continues at coordinate 12,862 of JBAXTN010000034.1, forward strand.
AGCGGTGTGTGCAGCCACCATGTTCTCTCCAAGCGCGACAAGCGGACGCCGTCCCCCGCAATGGAGGGCATTGATGATCGATACTTCCATCTTCTTCACCCGATCAGAAGAGGATGACACGGCGGTTGCCTGCGGTTTGTACCGGGGCTGTTGCACCTTCACGGAGGCATCCGAGGCGCAGCCTGCGAGAAGGGTTACAGCCAGCAAGGCACAGCCTCCCAACTTGCATGAGGCGAGTAGTGGATGGAGGAGTGATTGATCGGCCACTGGGGAAAATTTCAGAAAAGCAAAACGATTGCGGTCATGATGCAAAAGATCAGGGGGAAAATCCATCGGCAGTGTCTATCCATGGCACGGGCTCGTTCCAGGTTGCCGTGTTTTGCCAGCTTGCTCGTGATGATCGCCTGAATGAGGGTGACAAAGACAAGCAGCGAGCTGAAGAGAACGAATTTATCAAGGCAGGTGAGATAGGGAAGTTTTGGCACATTGGCATCGATGGCGAAGCGGTAGGCGATCAGGGTCAGCATCGCCGTCACCGCAATGCTGAACTGGGCTCCGGAGTCGGAGGGATCGATCCAGAAGACAGCCCAGGACATCATGACGATGAGCAGCAGTGGCAGCAGTACCTTGATGATGAAATACGACGAATTGCGCGCAGCGGTGAACTTGAAATCGCAACTGGCGATCTGGGTTCCCGGGGTAATGACATAGGGCCTTACCGCGCTGTCGGTGGAAAGAATGTGCCAGTCGGACATGGAGATCTGCGGGGCGATCCCGATGCCGTTTTTCAGCCCGATCCTCAGCCCCTCTTCCCCTGGCAGGAAGAGGATCTCGTCGGGGCTGTTGCCCGGCGAGACAAGGTGGATGCCGAAGGTGCCCCGGTCAAAGGGGAAGGCTCTCAGATCGAGTGCCTGTGAAAACTCACCGATATAACGCTGACGATAAGAGACCAATCCGTCCGGCGTAACGGTGACGATTTCGGGTAGCGAGCGGACCAGATCCCTGGTTTGGTTTTCAAAGAGGATGGGGGGAGCCCAGACATCGGAAAGTGCATATTCTCTCGTTTGATGACCGGAGTAAGCCAGGCGTGTATCCTTCCAATGCAGGATCAGCATGAAGTTGACCAGAAAGGTCTGGGTGGAACTGTCGATGCGCGTGATGTCGGCGATATAGACTGCATAGCCGATCTTTGTCGGGCCGAGTTCAGGATTGGGACGCTGAGGTTTCTGAACCAGGGGGATGGGAGAATCAGCCCATAGTCTGCTGCCGGGACAAACAAGGAGCATCAAGGAAGCCACAAGCAGCAGAAGCAGGACAATCGGGCGACTTGCATGCAACGAAAAGGGAGGATATTCCTGTTTCACAAAGGTAGTCTTGCCAATCCGGGCATGATGATGCATCGGCGGAAATAGCGTGTGGAAATGGATTAGACCCGGGTTTGTTTTACCCCTCAAGCAGAAGAACGGTCAGTCGCTTTGGGCCATGGGCGCCGAGGACAAGGATGCGCTCGATGTCACCGGTGCGGGAGGGGCCGGTGATAAACGAAAGAAAGGAGGGAAATTTATTCCCGTAGCGCTTTTTTGCCAGTTCCAGGGCGGCAGTCAGGTCAGGAACCATCTGCGAGGTTCTGGCGATGATGATATGATGGGGGGGGAGTACGGAGAGGGCACGCCCACCGGCACTCGGTGCCGAGACGAGGATGGCACCTGTCTGGGCGACAAGGCACTCGCATCCGGTAATTCCCGCATCGCACGATTCCAGATCATCAATCCGGTATCCGGTGTCTGTTTTCAGGATCTCGGAACAATTTTTTTCTAACAGGGCGGAGGTATCCGGGGTGGTATGCGTGGCGATTTTTTTCCATCCTCCTTCTGTTGTCAGCATGGAGAGGATCGCCCGGGCATCCTCCATGTTGCCGCACCGATGGAGCTCCGTTTTCAGTCCCTCTGACTGCCGTGCAAAAAGGTCGATCTGCTCGACAAGACTCTCCCCAACCTTTGGAAGCCATTCCCTTGGAGTGTGATCCCGAGGAACCTCCTCCCGGTCGGAGGAAGTGTGAGAGGCATGTGGCCGGGGAGCTGGATTTTCCCGAAGTGCCTCGCGGATGCGGTTGAGAATAATTGTTTTGCCGTCGCTCATTTTCTGGATTTTTTCCACTGCTCATGAAAGGAAGTGGGGGCAAGGTTTGGAAAGGCCCGTGATCGGGTCCAGGCGATCAGGGGATCAAGGAATGTTCCGTTGACGAGGGGATGGAGTGGCTGAAAAATACGACCGAGTTTTGCTGCTAGATGATAAACCGACGGATGGCTCATCAGCCAGGCGAAGCCGAGAAACGAGATTTTTTCGATCAGCACGGGCTTGGCGGCAGCAGCGTTGCGACGGTTTTGCAGAAGATGATGGTGCAGGTCGATCTTCACCGGGCAGGCTTCCGTGCAGGCTCCGCAGAGGGAGGAGGCGGCGGAGAGATGCTTCCAATCCTGGAGTCCGCGCAAGTGGGGGGTGATGACCGATCCGATCGGTCCCTGATAAGTGGTGCCGTAGCTGTAACCGCCGACATTCTTGAAAATCGGACAGACATTGAGACACGCTCCGCAGCGGATGCAGCCGAGGGTGTCGCGTTGTTCGGCATCTGCCAGAATCTCGGTGCGCCGATTATCGAGAAGCACGACATGCATCTGTTCGGGGCCATCGATCTCGCCCGGTTGGCGAGGCCCCCCGTACATCGTGTTGTAGCAGGTCATCTGCTGTCCGGCCCCCGCGGTGGCAAGCATCGGCAGAAAAAGGGCGAGATCCTCCAAGCGGGGCAGCACTTTCTCAATGCCAAGAATGGCGACATGAATCCGTGGCAGCGATGTGGTCAGGCGCGCATTCCCCTCATTTTCCGTGATGGAAATCATTCCAGTTTCGGCCACGGCGAAGTTCGCACCGCTGATCCCCATGTCGGCCTCACAATATTTTTGGCGCATGACGCTGCGGGCGATCATAGTCAGTTCCTCAGGGCTGTCGGTCGGGGCCGAGCCGAGTTCCTTCTGGAAGAGATCGCTGATCTGTCCACGCGTGAGATGCATGGCGGGAAAGACAAGATGATACGGAGGTTCCTTGCGCAACTGGACGATGTATTCCCCGAGATCCGATTCAAAGACGCCGTAGCCCTCTTTTTCCAAGGCATCGTTAAGATGAATCTCCTCGCTGGTCATCGTCTTCGACTTGATGATGGAACGAACGCCGTTTTCCCTGGCGACACCGAGGATGTAGTCGCGGGCCTCGCCGGCGGAGGGGGCCCAGAAAACCTTGACCCCGCGTGCCTCGATTTTCTCGGCAAATTCCACAAGATACCTGTCGAGGTGATTGACGGCCTCGTATTTTGTTTCGGCGGCAAGATCACGCGCTCCCTGCCAGCTTTGGAATGAGGCTTTGGAATCATCCCTCTTCTGGTAATAGCCGCTCAGGGCCTTCTTGATGAAGGCGCGGTGCGTCAGATCTGCCGTGTAACGACCGGCCATCTTCTTGAACTCGGAGGCAAAAGTGGTCATGGCGTCAGGATGGGGATGTTAACGGGAAGCGAGAATCTCGGCGAGGTGGAGACTGCGGATGGTGCTTTTCTGTTTGTCGAGCATGCCCCGGATCTGCATGAGACAACTGGAATCGTTGGAGACGACCACATCGGCACCAGTTTCGAGAATGGAGGCGCATTTCACCTCGTCCATCGCCGTTGAAATGGTCGGAAACTTCACGGCGAAGGTTCCGCCAAACCCACAGCAGGACTCGGCTTCGGCCATTTCAAGCAACTCCAGACCGCGAACCTTGGCAAGCAGGGCGCGCGGTTCCTTCTTCACTCCGAGTTCGCGGAGACCGTGGCACCCATCGTGAAAAGTCACTTTGCCCTCAAATTTTGCCCCGAGATCAGTGACTCCAAGCGTGTTAACCAGAAAGCTTGAAAATTCATGGGTCTTGGCGGCAAGTTCCCTCGCTTCCAACTCCTGGGAATCACCCTTGAAGAGCTGTGGATAAAAGACCTTCATCATCGCCACGCACGATCCTGAAGGGCCGACGACGACTTCCGAATCACGGAATGCCGCCAGGGCTACCCTAGCAGCCGTTCGTGCCTCGTCCCAGTAGCCGGTATTGAATGGTGGTTGGCCGCAGCAGCTTTGACCCTCGGGAAAATCGACCTGATGGCCCAGATCCTCCAGCACACGAACTACCGACCAGGCCACCTGGGGGTAGATCTGATCGACGAAGCATGGGATGAAGAGGGAGATGCGCATCGGGAAAGGGAAAAGGGTTAGGGGAGGGAGATGAAGTGCTTGTAGGCGGACTCCCAAACGGGGGTCTCCTGCGGTTCGTAGGTATTTTGCGGAAAGGAACGGGCGACGATTTCGCGGGCCTCGGTCAGGGAGGATACGGAGCCGCAGGCCAGTGCCTGAATCAGGATGTTTCCTGCCGCCGTTGCCTCGATCGGTCCGGCAATCACACGGCGACCCGTGGCACTTGCCGCACACTGGTTGAGCAGGTCATTGCGCGTGCCGCCACCGACGATGTGGAGACGGTTGATCGGTGTGCCGGTGAGCTGTTCCAGTTCACCGAGCGTCTTGCGATAGAGGAGCGAGAGACTCTCCAGAATGCATCGGGCGATGGCACCTACCGATTCAGGAACCGGCTGCGCCGTTTCCCCGCAATATTCCGCAATCCGCGCGGGCATGCCACCTGAGGCTGTCGTGCCCCCGGATCTCAGGAAGCGTGGGTCCGCCGGATTGATGAGGGATGTCAGCGGCGGGGCTTCGAGGGAGAAATTCACCAGATCGGTGTAGGTATGGTTTTGACCGCTCTCCCTCCAGAAGCGCATGCACTCCTGAAGAATCCAGAGCCCGGTGATATTCTTGAGAAGACGGATCGTGCCCCCATAGCCGACTTCGTTGGTGAAGTTAAGTTGCCGTGCTTCTTCGGTGAGGATGGGAACAGGGGATTCCACTCCCAGCAGCGACCATGTGCCCGAGCTGAGATAACCCCAGCCCTCTTGATTGCTAGCCGGAACAGCGGCGATGGCAGCACCAGTGTCGTGGGAGCAGGAGGCAACGACCTTGACAGGGCCGAGGCCCGTCTCGGCCTGCAACTCACCCGAGAGAGTCCCGATGACGGTTCCCGAGGGAACAATCTTAGGAAAGATCGCCTCGGGCAGACCGAGCCGCGCGATGAGTGATCTGGCCCAATCATGGTGTGCCGGGTTGTAAAGCTGCGTCGTGCTTGCAAGCGAAGCCTCCGCGACCGGGTCACCTCCCAGCAGGTGATTGATGGTGTCGCCGATGAGCAGAAACTGGTCTGCGAACTTCAACATCTCGGGGCGCTCTAGCAGATCGGTATGTAGCTGGCAGAGCGTGTTGATGGTCATGAACTGAACGCCGGTCGCTGCAAAAATCTCCTCGCGCGTCACCTCCCCAAGCCTTTCGTAGGAACCATCGGTTCGCTCGTCGCGATACTGGTAGGGTGCCGCAAGGAAGGGTTCCGATTTCTTGGTCAGGACATAATCGACACCCCATGAGTCGGTGCTGAGCGAGCGGATCGGCAGGTTGAGTGCCCCGGCCTTCTTCAATCCCTCCACGATTTGCGCGTAGAGGTGGAGAAGATCCCAGCGGCGTGTGCCGTTGATCACCACGGCCCCGTTGGCAAAGCGGTGAAGCTCCTCCAGGGTCAGTCGCCCCTCCCAGAGCGTCCCAAGCATGACGCGCCCGCTTTCGGCACCGAGGTCGATGGCAAGATAATGCGAATGTGAGGACATACCGGGGAGGGATCGTGAGGTGAAACGAACGATGGTTGCGGTCGACTGGCTGTGTGGCAGGTGGTTAGACCTCGCCGCAGATGGAAACCTTCATGCCCAGCTCACGCATCGCGGCGGCCTTGGCATAGAGTCCCTTCCGGGCCCCCTCCTTGTCAGGGGCATAAACAACCTGGATGTGGTTGGCTTTGTGGCGCGCCATCATCTCGTCACGGCTGATGCCGGGGAGGATGGTGTGCATGATCGGCCACTGGGGCGTGGAGAGCTTCCAGCGATCTTCAGTTTCTGCCTGCGGCAGTTCGACGATCTCGCCGAGACCGGTGTCGTAACAGAGTTCACCGCCATCGATAAAGATACGGCTCCAGACGATCCAGCCCGGCTTGCTGATACCCTTGACGGTGCCACCGCCGAGGCGGAAATACATGGAGGGTTGCCGCTCGCTCGAGGTGCCCTTAAAGCCTCCGATGAAGTGTGCCGGTGGTGCAGCCCCGGAAATGAGGAATACCCAGACATAGGCGTCGAGCGTCTCCGAGAGGCTCTTGCCACCCGGGCCGGTGTAGTGGCGGCCCCAACGCAGGTCATGGAGCGTGTTCTCAGGTGAGAAGCCGAGCTGGCGCCAGAGCTTGTAGGTGATGAGTCCGTCGAGACCGGAGCACTCGTCGACTTCATTGAAGTGGGGAAGCGCCTCGCCGGCAAAAAGTTCCTTGCCGTTCTCGTCATACACGGGAGGGCGTTCGACATTGTTGAGCAGTCCCTCAACCAGATCGGAAGCGGGGGCGAGATCCTTGAGTCCCTGTTGATACTGGATGCCGATTGTGGCGCAGCCGAACTCATCGGCGATGCGAACCGCAGCGATGTACATCTTGCACTGCTGGAGGACTTGGTTCTCGGTCAGATCGTTTTCTTCGCTAGGACCGAAGTGGAAGTTCATCCCACGGTCGAGGAGCCACTGATAGACCTTGTGGGCCTCTTCGTCCTTCACAGTCAGCATTTTGGCGTAGAGTGCCGACTGGCTGAGGCGTTCCTTGAAGACCCCTGTCTTGTGAATGAGTTCGTCGGGAATGATCGCGTTGTACATGCCCATGCAGCCTTCGTCGAAGACACCCATGATCTCCTTGTGGTCACGGAATTTCTTTGCAAACTCAACGCCGAGCTTTTCAGCCTCGGCGGGAACCCCGGCCTTCTCGTAGCTCTTCACATGAGGAGTCGCGTGGGAGACCGACCCGGTGGTGAGCCAGGAACGGAGGCCCTTCAAAAAAACTTCGTCGCTGAAATCATCGCTCCAGAGGGTGCTGTACTTCACGCCCGCCTTCGTGAGGGAGCCATTGAGGTTGAGCATGCCGACCAGACCGGGCCATGTGCCGCTCCAGTTGGCGACGGTAAGTATGGGACCCTGATGGGTGAGAAGTCCCTGAAGTAGATGGTGGCTGTATTGCCAGACCGCCTCGGCCACGATGATCGGCGCATCCTTGGGGATGTTTCGGAAGACCTCCATGCCGTATTTCTGACTATCGATGAAGCTGTGACCTTTCTTGGGATCAAAGGAGTGGCCGCGGCGAACCTGGCGACCTTCCTTCTCGATGGCCTTGATCAGCAGGGCCTCCATGGCCAGTTGCGCTTCCTCACATTTCTGATTGGCAGAGGTACGCAGATCGCCGTTGGCAATAAGGATGATGTCTTGGGTATTCATGAATAACGAGGGGTTGGGGTGTGGTTTGGTTTTAGCTAACGATTGGTCAGAATTAGACTGAGGAGGGAGAAATAAGTGTGCCGGGCTTGAGGAGAATGCCTGAGCGGCGCAGTTCCGGAATGGATAGATCGCAGATCAGGGCACTGATGCTTGACCAGTCCGCGAGATGTTCGGGGGCTTTGTGGCCGAGTTTGGAGTGGTCGAGACAGAAAAATGAAAGAGGGGCTCTTTTCATCACTGCCTGCTGGAGGCGAATGATGTCCCTCTGTGAATTCCAGAGACCCTCGGCCGTCATCCCCTGTGCTCCGAGAAAGGCGAGGTCGATTTTCTGCAAAGCCGCTGCCCTCACAGCCTCGTCACCGAGTAAGACCGATTGGCGTTCCAGAAGCTGCCCTCCAAGCAGGATCGTCTTGGCGGAGGGAAGCGACCCAAGAGGTTCAATCAACGCGAGATTATTGGTGATGACGGTGAGTCCTTCCGGGAGATTCCGGCGCAGTTCCTGGGCAATGGAGAAGGCCGTTGTTCCCGCATCCAGATAGACGCGCATCCCAGGCTTGATGAGGGATACGGCCGTACGCGCGATCGCGTTTTTAGCCTCGGTTTCCTCGCGAAGTCGCTCCCTGAAAGAAATGAAGGAGGCATTAAACTCCCCCAGTGCCCCTCCATAAGTGCGTGTGATCCTCTCTTCGCTCTCAAGGGCTGAAAGATCCCGTCGGGCGGTAGCCTCAGAAACTCCAAGCTCATCGCAAAGATCGCTGATCGGCAGATAGCCCCGCTCCTGAAGGAGCTCAGTCAACCGTAGGCGGCGGGCTTCAACTACTTGTCTGGGGACACGCACGGGAGGTAGTTTCCCGCATAGATATGACCGGGGTCAATCATTTACTCTGCAATTTGCAATCATCGGAAGAAATTGAACCGCTCCAACCGCTCCGGAACGAAAGTGCCCGATGCTCGGGGAGCTTAGAGTCGTACGCCCGCTGAGACGCAGCCACTGAGAAACAAAAGGAAGGCAAGTGAGAGCAGAGTGAGTAATGTGCGCATTGATGAGTGGTTGGTTTTCATGGGTGTGTATGAGGTGAGATTATTAGTGCTATGATGCCGAGGTCGCGGAAAGCTCGGACTCAATGTCCTCCAGAACGATCGAGATCGGCAACTGAATGACATTGCGGCAATAGGATGTCTCGGTGGAGTCGAAGGAACCATTCTCAAAATATTTGTTTGCGGGGGCGCCGCCGCCGCAGAGATTGAAAAACGAGCATTCTCTTCTGCACCGTTCCACGCCGGCTTTTGTATCCTCCAAGGCGGCGAGAAAATTTTCGGAAGTGAGAGAGTTTTCCAGTCCACCAGTGAGGAATGATCCAAAGCTGAAATTGCCATACTTCGGGGTTGTTAATCCCAGCATCTCGGGTGAAAAAGTGGAAAAATTCCCCTGATAATCGACGCTCAGAATTCCGAAGGGACGAACCTGCTCGTTATCATAGACGAAGTGCTCGGACGCAGCATCGCGTTTGGAAAGCAGTCGTTGAAGGGCATAGTCAAATTCCCTGATGCTGACAGCTCCATGCATTGCCTTTTGGCGCTCGAACATTCTGCGAAAGAATGCAGCCACCCGATCATCATGCTCGGCTTGAAGAGAGCTCGTAGTATTGATGCCTTCCTGCTCTTCGATGTTGAGTCCGAAGCTCATGATGCCATTGCTGACAAAAAAATCAAAAATCCGGTCCGCTTGGCCCAGTGAATGTTGCGTGATGACGGCGATGACATGGAAGTCAATGCCGTGGGCTTTCAGGAGTGCGACACCACGCATGGCCCGTTCATGAGTTCCGCCTCCCTGCCTGGTCTTGCGATGGGCATCATGGATCTCGGCTGGCCCATCAATGCTCAGTCCGAGACAAATCCCCGTCTCCTTGATAAAATCACACCACGCCTCATCCAGCAGCGTGCCGTTGCTTTGGACGGAGTGAATAATCCTGAGATGGCGAGGTGCTTCCTCATGGATGATTTCAAAGGCCCTGCGATACCAAGCGATTGGTACGGCCAGCGGCTCTCCGGCATGCCAGACAAAAGTCAGCGACTCCCGGGAAAGATCCGTTGCAAAAATACCCTTCACGACAGAGCGAAGAGTTGCCTCGCTCATCCGGTGCGTGTCTGATCGCGAGGGAAGGTAGCAATAGTCGCAGTTGATGTTACAAAACGGGGAAGGTTGAATCACTGCCAGGCTCAACCATTCCTCCCCGCAGGACAGAAGGCCCTGCTGCCCTGATTCGGAATCATTCGATTCCGAGCTGGGTGTGGGGATATCCAAATTTATAACCGGATATTGGCCCACGGCCCGCCGTTGCGCCAACCATTGCGCCAGCCGTTGCCCCAACCGCCACCATTGCCCCAACGACGGTAAAATCCTCCGTTACCCCAACCGTTGCGCCACCAGAGTGTTCCTGGACCTCCTCGTTCCTGATCGGAGTCTCGCTCCAACCCACCGTTGGACTGATTGTCCAAGGACTGACGCACTTTGGCTACACGCTGATCCAGAGAGGAATCATCCGAGGTGGGGATGGCAGCGGCATTGGAGTTGGCTCCCGCAGAGATGGCGAGTGCACCGCCAAGCATCAGGGATTTGAGTTTGTTGGTGAAGGTGTTTTTCATGGTGATTATTTGATGAGTTGTTGAGCGGCCGCTTGTTCGCCAGCCGATTGATCCGTCAGCACGGCGTCATGAAGATTTTTGTCAAAAAGAAAGGCGCTGGCATCGCCTGTTGAGGGATTGAGGTCGTAGATCAGACCGTGTTTCTTGCCGATCCAGATTGTGGAGGGCTCTCCACCCGCCGAGTCCTCTCCATTACCGAATGCATCGATGAAAATATTCTTCAACGCCAGTGCATCCTCGATGTCGTTTGTGTGGGCTGCGTTGGTGTGGAACGCAACGCCGTAAAATTTTCCGTTGAAAAAGTAATACACTACCGAGTCCAGAAGGGCTGGGCCGAGCAGGAGTTGCTCGCCCGACTTCTTGTAGGTTTTCAAACTGCCGCGATCCTGCTCCAGAATAAATCCGGACTCGGGGAGGGGGGCACCGAATTCAATGCCACCGTAGGAAGTGACTTTGTCAATGTTCGCAAGCTTCAGAGCATCCTGAGGATCCGCTTTTTTGGTGGAACTCTTGCTGGGTTTAGCACTCTCGGAAAAAGCCGGAGTTAATGGAATTGCTACCAGGGAGATGATGAGAAGCTTTTTTATACAAAAGTGCATCAGCATCTCATGAAATGAGTCCGTAAAAAAGACAAGAATAAAAATGTGAAACTTTTGACATCAATGATTGCCCTGCTGCGAGGCTTTCCTTGGGGTAATCAGAGCTTCGCTAATGGAAGCAGTCGCAGGGCATGATCATAGCAACGGAAATACCAGCTCTTTTCACGGAACGGGCGGATAGCCGGCCCGGAAGGTATCTGATGCCCCTCGGAATCGAGAACTTCCGATCCGTGACTATCCAGAATCAGGTGGTGATCCCTGCCCGTGCTGTCGGAGGCATAGTTTCCAAGCCAGACAACGACATGGGCAATCGGTGCGTCCGGGCGGTTTGAGCGCCGGATGAAGAGCAGGTCTCCGGGTTGAAGTGTTGCCGCAAGCTGTTGATAGTCGCGTGGAAAACCGCGGGCCATATCGCCGATGCGTTGCGTGGCCACATGATGCGGGTATCCCCCGACGGGAGCGGTCAGAGTCTCCGCCTGTTGCACGACCGAACTCGAGAGGCGCACCCCCAACCCGTAATCATACATCCATGTGGTGAAATCGGAGCAGTCGATTCCCTCACCAGGAGTGATGTGTGCAGCCGTCCATTGAGGTTCATCGGGAACATTCCAGACCTGCATGTGATGATGCGCGTAGCGATACCTGCCGAGCAGCATTCCTGCCGCCGCAAAGAGCCTTTTTCGCTGCCAGTCGGCAGTTTTTTCAAAAACCCGAGCAGGTGCTGGAAAGTTGATGAAACGAGGGCCCCATCGGCTGCAAACCACATGACGGATCACGCCGAGATGATACCACGCACCGTAGGGGGTCGTGGACCAGTTCCTCCAATTTAAGGGGTCTCTGGGCAATTGATGGAAATCATCCGTCACCGAGGGATCGAATGCTGAGGCAGCCAGGTGGTAAGGCGATGGGGGACTTTCTTCTTCGGCAACAACGCATCCCAAAGACATGATGGCCGCCATCAAACTCATGACGATCCTCAGGCAGCGGGATATCCTGGTGGTTCGTCTCAGTCCTTCCATGTGTCGTCCTCCAGACTGGCATCATCTTCCGGTTCCTTTGGCGAATAGGGTCGTAGCCGTACCCCCCATCGGGGCACGGCTTGGCGGTAGTCCTCCCATTCCTCTCCGAATCGCCGTTTCATTTGATGCTCCTCATAATGAACAACCCGAAGATGGAAGATCATCGCGAGGAGGATGGTGTAGCCATAGTTCCACGGATTGCCAGTGATCAAAGCCCATCCGGTGAGCAGTAACAGAACGCCTAGATACATGGGATTGCGGGTCAAGCAATAGAGATCCTGAACGACGAGATGTCTGGGAGGATCCCACGGCGCCAAGGTTCCCCTACCCCGCCGGTGAAAAGAGATGACGGATGCAACAAGAATCCCCAAGCCGATACCCATCGGCAGGAACCCGAAATTTGACCGGAGAAGGCAGGGAGAATTGATTCCGGAGATCAGGAGAGGGATCAATCCTGCCACGAGACACGGGAGAGCAAGGAAAGATATAATGGAACGAAGCAGCACGGGAGATGTGAATGCGACCGGTTTCCTAAATCAGCGTTTCCTTAAGGATGGGCGATCATATCGGCGAAGCTTGGATATCCGCGGAGGTGATCTTCGGAATCGGGGCTAGTCACTAGCACGGCCAGCTCCCGGGGCTTGAGAGTGAGGGAGGCCGGAGCATTCGTCTGAATCTCATCGCTCAGGGAAGTGCGCAGGGTGTGCTTTTGGTCCCCTTTCTGATGGGGTAGTTCATACGCCAGCTCCGAGGAGCCTAGATTATTCATCAGGAAAAATTGTTTGCCCGCAACATCCGCCTCAAATCCGACGATCCCAGAAGACTTATCAAGCTGCCGCACGGAGGCGGGGGCTTTCACCCAGGAGGGTCGGATCTCAACCAGAAACCAGTAATTGGTGCCAAGCGGGTAGTTGGATGGGCCTTTGGGATCAGCCGCACCCTTATCATCCAGAAGTGTTAGCTCTGTCACCGGAGCACTAGGATAGCGGAAAGGGACTTCCCTTGGCTTGATGGTGCCAAAGTTGTGTCCCAGCAGGGTAATGGTGAGATCCCCGTAGCGATAGATTCCCTCTCCCTGAGCTTGGAGACTGGTTGGTTTGCCGTAGATGGTGCCGCCTATTCCCAATCTGAGCATACCTTCCACACCCCATGCCAAGGCTTCCTCCCTGGTTGGTTCCACTTCGAGGAGTCCAATGATCCTGTCGGGAAGGCCAAGCCAGAGTTGGCGTCCTTTCCAATCCGTATCATGCCCCTTGTTGCATCCTTGGTATTGATGAAGAATATACGAGGCGGAGATTGCGCTGAAGGAACGCCCCATCACCAGGGACGATTGCAGATTGCTGGTCGGCCACGCGTAGGCCTGACGGATCGGCCTGCCGTCTGGATTTAATGTTTCTCCCTTAAGTCGAATGCGGGGATAAACCCCCATGAGGATTTGCCCAATTTTTCCTTCCGATGAGAGCACATGAGCTCCCATCAGGGTGCTGAGTCCCGGTTCAGTCGGTGGGATCGGCCGCAGGGTGGCGGCGTAATTGAAGCGGCCATACCATGCCCGCGGCCCGTTAATATTCCGGTCGATGATGGTGTAATTGTCGGGCAATGGGAGTGGTTTTACATCATCGCGATACCAAGAGATGGAAGCGCGGTTCTCAGCCCATTTCATAGGTAGAGGAGCCAATCCGTGAAGAGGCTTGTCGAGCATTCCCCGCAAGTAGGGGTTGCTTGTGAGTGCTGCTACGGGCTCGCCACCCGCGGGCGCATCGTCCCTGTTCCAAAGATCTTTCCAGCTGGCCACGGTCCAGAATTCCCCCATTTTTCCGCTCGATACGGGGCCATACCATTCCGTTTTTCGGAGAAGCTCCTCAAGCTTTGGATCCCGGGTGATTTCGTAAATTTCGGCCATCTGCGCCGTGGAGTAATCATGGAGCAGATTGGCATCATTCTGATGATCGTTCGCTGCGATGCCACCGTCCGGGTAGATATTCTTGGACTGAGCCTCGATGAGGAGCTTGGCTTTCGCAAGGCAGGCATCGTCGTGCAGGTAAAGGCCAAAATTGATGAGCGCCAAGGCCTGACTCAGATCAGCAACCGCATAGGAACCCTCCCTCGACTCTATTTTAGCGCTGACGAGACTTCCCGCAGTATGCATGGCACGATCCCAGAGCGCTCTCTGCGAGGGAAGGAGAAGGTCGGGATAAATCTCTGAGAACTCTCTCAGGGCGGAGGAAGCAGAAGAGAGGGCGTACCTGTCGAAAACACCGTCCACATTACTCACGATGGAGGCAGCAGCGGTTGATTTATCCATTTTCAAAAATGAACCTCCCTCCACATCCAAGGCATCTGCATAGGCATGGGCGATACGAAGGAACCGGGCGAGCACCTCGGGGTTTCCCCGCAGGGGGCTGGCAGGATTGACAAGCAGCCAGAGCCACCCCTGCATTTTGATGGCTAGCGTTCTGCAATTGATCCCAAGAGGGGCGCTGTCAAAAGCCTTGGAGTTAGCCGTTTCTTTGGGCCATCGGATGTCCGGTGTTTTTAGTTCAAGCGTCGCTCCAGAGACCATGCGATCGAGATAGGGATTGTGCATGGAGGCTCTGGGTGGTCGGAGGGCGCTTGCCGTACTGCTCTCCTTGCCGGGGGCGAGCATGGTATCGGCACTGAGGGTCGCCGCCTTTCCGATCTCTTCGAGAAGTGTCCTAGCATCGGCGTCAGAGGCTGCTGTGATGCATGCCTTGGCCTGTTCAAGCGCGACCTCGAGGGCCGCCTTTTTAAGGCGTTCGCTAGGGGAGCCGCTGTCACCTGTGCCCGGCAATGCCTTGACCAACGCTGAGACTTCTCCCAAGCGATCTTGCAGGGAGTTTTTTGCTGCGGTCATCTGATTGGTCACTGCAACCGGTGGGTTGGAGGATTCCACACCCAGGGCGACCGGAAGGGGCATCATGATCACTGCAAGTAGGAGTCGAGATCCGGGGACTGACATGGCTTGGAGAGTATCAGGAGAAAAGCTTCTCCTTGCGAGGCGGAAAAAATCTTCAGCCGTTCCGACCGCCTGCCCGGGCGATCGCATTGGCGAGATCCGTAGTTCTCAGAGGCTTGCTGAGGTAGTCATCCATGCCGCAGTCCAGACATGCCTCACGATCCCCCATCATGGCATTGGCCGTCATGGCGATGATGCGAACGGGATCGAAGGACTCGCCTCGATGCCGACGATCGGACTCCCATTGGCGAATTTCCCTCGTGGCCTCATAGCCATCCATTTCCGGCATTTGGCAATCCATGAAAACCAGATCGAAATTCCCTGACTTAACAGCCTCGACGGCTTTCAATCCATTCTCGGCGATGGTTGGCTCATACCCCCCCTTGCGGAGCATGAGACGGGCCACATTCTGATTCACTAGGTTGTCCTCGACCACAAGAATGCGGATCTCTCCAGTGGGAGATTTCTGGACGGGAGCGGGAACCGTTTCCTTAGGGGGTGAATCTTGTTTGGAAACTACCTCCCGGGCTGCTTCTGCGTCAGGAGGACTCAGCACTGGCAAGTCGCCTTCTGGAAGGGCGAACGACGCGGTGAACCAAAATACCGAACCTTGTCCGGGGAGGCTCTCAAGATGGATCTCTCCCCCCATCCGTTCGACGAGTTCCTTGGAGATCGCCAGACCGAGGCCTGTTCCTCCGAATTTTCTGACAGAGCGTCCGTCACCTTGGGCAAATGGGACGAAAAGCCGCGAGTTAATCTCCGGTGGAATCCCAATGCCCGTATCGCGCACCTCGAATCGAAGGTAGACAGACTTTTCCTCCTGATTGAGCGGAGAGACCCGCAGGAGGACTTCCCCCCGTTCGGTGAACTTGATGGCATTGCCAAGAAGGTTGATGAGGATTTGTTGAAGTCTTCCCATGTCACCAAGCACGGTGGCGGGCAGGGTGCCTTCCTGCTGAAGTTCCAACTTCAACCCCTTGGCCTGTGCCTGACCGGAGAGCAGACGCATCGAGTTTTCCAGCGGTTCGATCAAATGGAAGGGAGCGGTTTCAAAAACAAGCTCCGCGGACTCGATTTTTGAAAAATCCAGAATGTCATTCAGAATGGTCAGCAGGGTTTCGGCACTCTTATGACCTGTGGAGGCGAGTTCCCGCTGATCTTCGGAAAGGGAAGTTTCCAACAGCAGCCCAAGCATCCCCAAAATCCCGTTCATCGGCGTGCGGATCTCATGACTCATGTTTGCCAGAAACTGGGATTTGAGCAGTGTCGCCTCCTGCGCTCTGGCATTGGACACAAGGAGTTCCTGATTGCGCTGGAGCAAGGATTCCTCGGCGCGCCTGCGAGCCTGTTTTTCGAACTGAACAAGCACGATGGAGACCAGCATGAAGAGAGCGGAGGTCAACGCGGTTAAGAGAAACATTTCCCTCAGAGACTTGTTATTGGCCTCCATGTGATCGAGTCGTTCGTTGAGGACGCGTTCATCCTCCTTGAGAATCTCAGCGGTCAGACTTCTGACGCTCTTTGAAAAATCAATCACCTTTGGAGATCTTGGCTGGGGTTGTTCACCTGGAGTTGATGCCTTGATCTGCTCACCGACAACTCCTGCCAAGTCGTCAGTTTTGATATGAATCAGGTCGATGAGTTGGCGAACTTTGGCAAATTGAACAGGACTTTCAATGACCAGACCGGCCAGGGTCTTTGTATCTCTGCGGGACTTATCGAGAGTCAGCTTCAGGGCGACGGCAGAATTCTCGTCGGGTAACGCATTGAAGATTCGTTCCTGAGCCTCGGCATAGCCGACATCAAAAAGAATCGATTCCACCGCGTCCCGGATAGCCGGTGTCTTGCGCAGAAATGTATTGGTCTCACTCAGGGTATGATGATGCTGCACGGTCACGAGACCGAGCGTTCCTAGGAGCACGATGGCGGTGACAAAGAAGGGGAGCGAGAGGTCCCAGTCTTTCCCGTCCTTTGATGCCTCGAAAAGGGCCGTTATGGCAAAGGAGGCCAACCCGGTCACCATGGGCAATGACATGATCGTATTCCCCAAAATATAGATCACATGGATGCCGGAGAGATAGCCCAGGAGAACCTGGAGCACACCTCCGAGCATGACCCCCGCAAGAATGGAAAGGAGGGCGGTTCTGCGACGACTTCTTGCCATGACAAGCAGGATGACGGCGGCATTCAATAACGCCGCGGCGGTATTGAATGCCATGTGTCGGGAGACTTTGGAGGCAAGTGCGCGGTTGCCGAGCAAATGATCCAAGGCCCTCTCCAGCCCAAGGGAGAATCCGGATTGATCCTCAAGGAGATTGAACATCACAATCCCCACTACGCAGAGGGCAAGGGATGTCGTCAGACCCGGTTTCTTCAGGGCGAACGCATACAGACCCATACCCAAGAGAACCATGCACAAGGCATTGGCCAGAAGGATCTGGAAAAATCCCGGCCACCAGTTCAAGAGAAACTCAACGCCCGTGAGCCATCCCACGATCGCCGAGATCCCGATTGCGATCAGGAGACTGCCTGCGACGACAAGCGGGTCGCGGATCATCGGAGTGACAGGGCGTGACATGATATGGCCTTCGAGCTGGGTGGCGATGGGGATATCCTACCCACAGCAAATGAATTGCCAATTAGGTAAACACAGAATTAATCCCACGAGAACCGCTGGGAGCCAATGCGGAAATCAGTTGATTTTTCTATCGAGTAAGGAGGGGGAAGAGTTTTATGATGCGTCATGCCTTGTGGTGATACCATCTCCCACCAGAATCATCTGGACATGTGCGAGAGCTTCACGCTGCTCGCGCAGAAGACAGGGAGCATCATCCTCTTTACCGATCGTGAGAGACGGATTGTGTGGGTCAATGACTCCTTCTCAAAGCTGACAGGTTATTCGCGAGAGGATGCCTTGGGCCAGAACCCCTCCTTTCTGCAGGGAGAAGGCACGGATCGGGAAACGGTTGCACGGATTCATCTCGCGCTGAGTGAGGGAAGGGGAATCAAGGAGATAATTCTCAATTATACAAAGGGCGGCACTCCCTACTGGCTCGACTTGGAGATCATGCCCAGACGCAACGGCAAGGGTGAGTTGCTGGGCTTCATGGCGATCCAAACAGACATTACGGAGAAGGTCGAGGCGATGGAGGTGGTCAGGAAGTTGGGAGAGCGGAATCGGGATATTCTCCATGCCGTCATGGACGGATTTTGCATTCTGGATGCACAGGGACATATCCGTGAGGTCAACGAAGCCTATTGCACGATGACCGGATATAGCTCCGAGGAGCTGACGCGCATGAGTATCGGCGATCTCGAGTCCGTCGAAACTCTCCACGAGACGGCTTCCCATATTCAAAAAATCATGGCACTGGGAGAGGATCGCTTTGAGACCAGGCATCGTTGCAAGGATGGAAGGATCATTGAGGTGGAAGTCAGCGCACAATATCGTCCCTCAGAGGAGATGTTTGTCGTTTTTCTGAAAGACATCACCGACATCAAGGTTCCTACCCGTAAAATCGAGCATCTGACTAAGCTCTACAGGGCGCTTGCCGAGTGCAATGAGTCGATCGTGCACTGTCGCGACAGGGATGACTTATTCAGGAACTTCTGTAGGATCAATGTGGAGCTAGGCGGTATGAAGATGGCATG
>JBAXTN010000035.1:0-29624 GCA_037130175.1 bacterium
CGGGCCTCGTTACTCATGAATCTTGATGCACTACATACACAGGTTGGTTTTTACAAAATAAAACACTTCAATTGTCGCAGCCCGATCTTTCACCTACCCACTCAAACTCCACGGAGGTATCAATCTCCGGTGAGAGACTTTGCTTCACGGGACAGGCTTTGGCAGCAGCTTCCAGCAGAGCGCGCTGAGGATGATCAGCAGGGAGAGGAATGGTCATCACAGAACGAAGTGATATAATCCTGCGCGGCGCATCAGCACTCATTACCTTGCCAATGACAACCGTTGTCCCCCTGAGATCAATCCCATGTCGTTCGGCTGTGATCCCCATAACAGTCAACATACAGTTGGCAACAGCTGTTGCTACCAGATCAGTAGGGGAGAAGCTTTCTCCCTTGCCATGATTATCAACAGGAGCATCAGTGATCAATGTTTGGCTGGACGGGGCATGAACGGAGGTGCAGCGAAGCGCTCCATCATAAGTTGAATTAATAGTAACCATGCGACCATAGTAACATACGGGACTATGAATGAGTCATGTAAATTACAGATTTATTCTTAAAAGCATGTTTTTCATCTAGATTTGAATTGCATTGCGCTCACTTTCTGATTGATTAACCACAATGAATGAATTGCTTGTATCAGAAGATTTAGAACTTAAAACCTTGAAGCATATTCAGTTGGAAATGGCTGAAGTTTTTGCCGATCTAGCAGAACTTTTTGGAAATCCCCCCTCTATCGGGTCAATCTACGGGTTGCTTTTTGCCTCGACGGAACCAATGTCGATGGAAGAAATCGTCAACATCCTTGATATCAGTGTCGGGTCCGCGAGCCAAGGACTTCGGCGGTTGGCTGAACTAGAGGCCATCACCTCGGTTAAAGCCGAGGGGCAACGAGTCACCCGATATACCGCCAAACTAGAAATGAGACATTATGTCTCCATCTTCCTTTATCAGCAACTCCTCCCAAAATTAGAGCGCTCCTCTGTACGAATTGCGGCACTACAGAATACCATTCCCAAGCTTTCTCCCGAATCGGGGGGAACCCTTAAAGGGCGACTCGAACAGGCTGCCAAATGGCACCGACTTGCCAAAACCTTGCTTCCTATGGTTCGCGGATTCATCAGAGGATAGTCCCTCTCTTTAGTCGTTGCAGAGGGATTCAATCGACGGCATCCTGAGGAAGAATGCCACTGTTACCCAGTGGTACCCTTCGATAAAAAAACGCCATGATTAATTTACCGATGGAGGAACTGCTCTCGCTCTACCCTGGAGCGCGGCGCACTCTCTTTCAACTTTATCATATCGGCGGCTGCAGCAGTTGTGGATTTGGTCTTTCAGAGACACTGGAACAGATTTGCCAACGGAATGGCGCTCTTGATCCTGAAACCGTCCTCAAGGAGATCCAGGACGGCCATGAGCAGGATGGAAAACTCTTGATTGCAGCAAATAACTTGCATGCCCGCCTTGGCGATCCCTCACTCAAACTTCTCGACATACGCACACGGGAAGAATTTGAGGCCGTCTCTATTCCTGGCAGTTCTCTGATGACGCAGGAAGTGATGCAAAGCGTGATGGGCTGGCCCAAGGAAACTGAAATCATTCTGATCGATCATACCGGCGCTCGCGTTCTTGACGCTGCCGCCTATTTTGCAGGGCATGGGTTTAGCGCAGTAAAAGGGGTGCTTGGCGGGATTGATGCCTTTGCCGCGACGGTCGATACCACTCTTCCGCGCTACACCGTGGAGGCGGAGTAATTTATGAGCGATACGACATCTCCACTCACACAGACCATCGAGGAGGCAGCGCGCCACCCAAAAAACCTCGGCGAGATGGAATCCGCCGATGCAGTTGGAACTGTCGGCAGGAGTGATTGCGGTGACATGCTCCGTATGTGGGTGAAGTTCAAGGAGGAAGATGGCCGTAAAGTCATCGATAGGGCTTCTTTCCAGACCTTTGGATGTCAGACTGCCATTGCCGTGGCTAGCGTGGCCACCGAAATGATCCGGGGCAAGACCGCCGCCGAGGCACTCTCCCTCTCCGGCGAGCAGCTTTCTGCTCCACTCGGCCCCCTTCCTCCGATGAAAATCCATTGCGCCCAGCTTGTCGAAGATGCACTCCGTTCGGCGCTTGATCCGACCTCATCAAAGCAATCAGGGCAGCCTGCTCCCTCCGGTCCTACCTTGGCAGAGCAAGTAACCGCTTCGAACAAAGTCAAAATCACGCTCTTGACGACTCCCTCATCCTGATTGACCACACAAATCTTCCGCCAGCTCCAGGAACAAGCCGCGCCAGTTCCAAGGAATCCAGCAATCCCTTTTACATTTCACCATTAACCTTTTAACTTTCACTCCTGTTTTATGAGCTCCCATCAAGAAATCATCCTCAAGCGCGACACTGAAGCCATTCAGATTCCAAGTGGCAATCCACTCATTCTTCCAGCTGGCACCAAAGTCATGATCACCCAGTCGCTGGGAGGCACTTATACCGTGGCAACTCCTGGCGGTCTGGCACGCATTGATGAGAAAGACATGGACGCCTTGGGGCTTGAAGCCTCCGCAGTACCGACCTCGGCGAAAACAGTTGTGGAGGGATCGATGGAAGAGGCCGTCTGGAACCAGCTCAAGACTGTCTTTGACCCTGAGATACCGGTGAACGTCGTTGATCTCGGCCTCATCTATGAATGCCAGCTTCTTCATCCCGAGGAAGGCATGACCAAAGCGCTCGTAAAAATGACCCTCACAGCCCCTGGTTGCGGCATGGGTCCCACCATCGCCGCGGATGCACGCGCCAAGATTCTGACACTTGAAGGCATCGACGAAGCCGAAGTGGAGCTTGTCTGGGATCCTGCATGGAATCAGAACATGATCAGTGAGGCTGGTCGTATGAAGCTTGGCATGGTGTAAAAATCATTAAAATCAGTTGCCATCGCACTCTTCTTTTATTAGATTCCACGACCCATGAGCCAACATCCCAGCCTTAAAGGAAGCAGCACCATCGCTGCCAAACGCAGCGTGCTGAAGCGTTATGAACGCGTTGAAGTGCTCAAGAAACGCGGTCAGTTCAAGCCTGGACAGCGTGTCATCGGCCTTCCCAAAACAAAGCCTGACGCCTAAAATTCGTCACCGCTCTTTCCAGAGTGGTCCTCGGGTAGAACTGATATGATCCCTACCTCGGATCATTCCGATGCAAATCCCGCTCCGTCGCTACGGAATGCCACCAAGCGTGGATCGAAGCTTGAAAAACAGACTTCCAAAGCAGCATCGCAGCCTGCATCCGAATCAGGGATGCGATTGAACCGCTTTCTGGCGGCAGCCGGACTTGGATCCCGTCGATCCTGCGAAGAGCATATCCTTAAAGGCCGCGTCTCGGTCAACGGCTCCGTGGCCCGCGATCTAGCCACGCGCGTCACGGAAGATGATGATGTCCGCATCAGCGGTCGTGTCATTCATGCCATTGCCCCTCGGACGATCCTTCTCAACAAGCCCTCTGGCTATACGACGACTCGCAGTGACAGGTTTGCTGAGAGGACGATCTTTGAACTTATCCCGTCGGATGCTGGACACCTCTTTCATGTCGGTCGTCTTGACAAGGAGAGCGAGGGACTTCTGCTGCTCACCAATGATGGTGCCCTGGCACAGGAACTGATGCATCCCTCCAAAGGAGTCGACAAGGAGTATGAAGTCGTCTTGGACAAGTCGTTTCATGATTACGATGCCACCGCTCTTAGAAAGGGAGTCTGGATCGAAGGCTCCATGGCCCGCATAGAATCCGTGCGCAACCTTGCCCCCAATAAAATCCAGATCATCCTGCATCAGGGGCTCAAGCGACAGATTCGCATCATGCTTGCACACTTGGGTTTCAAAGTGCAGCGACTCACGCGCACCCGCCTTGGCCCCCTCACTCTCAGGGGAATCAAGCCGGGAAGCTACCGGGATCTCAGGGAGGAAGATCTGGCTTCCCTCCGCAAAGCAATTGCTGCGCCTGAGCGAAAAAAATTCAAACCGAAGGAAAAATTATCTTCCCAGCAAACGAAGTCACACAGGAAGGGGACGACTGGCTTCACCCCCTCTGCCGTAGCAGATGCAGAGGGCTGGGCCAAACCCTCTGGTAAACCACGCAAAGTCTCACCGACCCGTGCGAGGATTCGTAAAAATTCCCGCTCGATCTAATTGGGAAAACGCCCATTCAGGGCATTTTTATTAAATTATTTGGCCGCAAACAATGACTATAGAATTGTATAACCTAATCTAATTCCATGAAGAAAACTCACCGCTCCATTCCTGACTGCCCGCCGGCACTTGGTCCTTATTCATTAGCTGTTTCGAGTGCAGGGTCTCTCCTCTTTGTCTCGGGGATGACCCCATGGAACCCTACTACAGGAACAATCGAACGCGGCACCATCGCCGAACAGACTCGACTCGTTCTCGAGAATATCCGTCGGATTGTCGACGGCGCGGGAGGAAAACTTGAAAACACGGTCTCTTGTCGTGTTTATCTGAGCGATCTGAGTCAGGAGAACTTTCAGGCCATGAATACTGTCTATGCAGAATATTTTGGATGTGATCATCCACCGGCACGCGCCACTGTTGGAGCTCAGCTTCCGGGGCCATTTGATGTGGAGATCGAGTGTGTCATCGCTTTGGAATAGAATCTTGGAATAGTTTTTTGAAAATCACATAGTTCCACCATGAACCGAGTTCTATTTTCGTTGTTACTGCTTCTTCTTGCTATTGGTAGCAGCGCACTCCGCGCCCAGCAGTCTTACAAACCAGAATACATTGTCATCACGGGCGGACCTTCCCTCATCGAATGGGAAAAATTCAAAAAAGTTCCCCATGACCATTGGTGGGCGAATTTTGTCCGTGCTTCCCGCATCCGTCTCCAAGAGTTGCGCGAGCGAAATGGGGATGATGCCTTTGTTACCTGGCTGGTCTATAAGCCTGGCTATATCCGTCGCGGATCTCATCAGGAAAAAAGGGATCTCATTCCAGAAATTCAGAGCGTCCAACAGAAGTTCAAGACACATCTCGTATTTTTCAATTCCAAACAGGAACTTATCAACTATCTCAATGCGGGACAGCCACGCGACGCTGTCAAGATTGCCAATCTGGAATATTTTGGCCACTCCAACCGTGCCTGCTTCATGTTTGATTATAGCAATGAAATTGACAGTGGTTCTAAGACATGGCTCCACGAAACCGAACTATCCAAGATCGGCCGGGATATTTTCTCGCCCAATTCCTTCATCAAGAGTTGGGGGTGCCACACAGGAGAGAGCATGAGTAAGCTGTGGCGAAAAGCAACGGGCCAGCGCATGATCGGAGCCGTGGGCACAACAGACTATTCGGGAAGCGATGATCCGGGCTGGCATCCAAAACTTGGAAGCAGCAATGGTCGTTGGACAAATTAATAGATTTTCAGATGGAGACGATGGGAAGCGGAAAAACGATCCTGAGCTACTTGGGTCGGGCATTGATGCTACGCTGCCCCGTTTGTGGCATTACTCATATCTTCCTTCCATTTTTTCGCACCCGATCACTGAGTGACTGGTTCACTCCGCTAGATGGCTGCCCGCGATGCGGCTACCCCTACGAAAGGGAACCCGGATACTTCCTCGCCTCCACATGGGTGATCAATTACGGGACAGGAAGTATTCTTGGTATTATCATCTATGTCGTTCTGGAATCGTTTTATCATCTCGACATCGTTTCCCTGCTGCTGGCCGTTCTGTCGCCGATCGTCATCTTCAACATCCTGTTCGCCCGACATTCAAAATCTCTCTTCATTGCCCTGGACCACTTCTTCGATCCCCACGAGAAGGATCCTGGTGACGAAGGAGGAAATCTCCCCAACCCTCTCCCTCCAACGCGCGACTCGGATGGCCCGGCAAAGCCGCTTGGTATTCCGAAAAATGATCCTAAGAAACCTGCCGACAAAACTACGAAGCCAACGGTGACTTATTAAGACAGCGTTGTTTTTACCATTTTCTCCAGGGCATCGAGCCAGCGGGGGTGTTCGTTCATACAGGGAATGAGTGTAAGGTCCTCCCCACCGGATTCCTGAAAAATCTCTTTTCCTCGCATGGCAATTTCCTCCAGCGTCTCCAGACAGTCACTGACAAAGGCGGGACAGAGCACGAGCACCTTCCTAACTCCTTTCTCAGCAAGGCGGGTAAGTTCAAAATCAGTATAGGGTTTCAGCCAGGGATCGCGTCCTAGACGGGATTGAAAAGCCACGGAGTATTTATCGGCAGGGAGACCAGTCTTAGCGATAAACTCCCGTACAGTTGCGTAGCACTGGGCTCGGTAGCATGTTGCATGGGCGGGACAGGGCACATTACAGCAGTCGGAGGTTGTGAGACAATGACTTCCCGTTGGGTCTGATTTGCGCAGATGTCGCTCAGGAAGCCCATGGAAGCTGAAGAGGAGATGATCATAGTCCCGTTGAAGATACGGCGCAGCACTCTCTACGAGAGCCTCGATATAGTCGGGATCGCTGTAGTACGGCTTGATGATCGAGAGCTTCATTTCCGGTGCGATCCGGGCCGCGATTTCCTGGGCGTGAACTACAGCTGTCTCGAAACTCGACATCGCGTAATGAGGGAATAGTGGAAAAATCAGCAGCTCCTTGACATCCCGTTCCTTCAGATTTGCGATCGCCGATGCGACACCTGGGCTCTGGTAGCGCATCGCCAACTCCACCACAAGATTATCACCAAATCGTCGCTGTAACTCCTGCTGCACATGGCGGCTGGTGACAACCAAGGGGGAGCCCTCCGGAAGCCAGACTTTTTCATAAGCCTCGGCAGACTGCTTGGGACGGAAGGGGAGGATGGCCAGATTCACCACACACCAGCGGATCGGCCATGGGGCATCGAGGACGCGCCCATCCATCAGAAATTCGCCAAGATATTTCCGCACATCGGCCACTTCCGGGGAATCGGGTGAACCAAGATTGATCAACAAAAGTCCTTGTTTACTCATGAAAAGGAAAGGTGGCTGGATCGCAGCGATTTTTCAACTCGTTCAGCCATCTTGCAGCCAGAAATAATCGAATCACTCAGGGAAATTCCTTCGCGATAGTTTCCAGTGAAGTAAAACTGCGGTACAGTCGCCTCGATCTCATCCATCATTCTGCGATAACGACCGTAGCCGAGATTATACTGCGGAATCGCCTTCGGATAGACGGCGCAGTGCCGGAAGGTTGGGGCTCCTTTCACTCCGAGCAGACGTTTCAAATCATGTTCCACCAACTTGTATATCTCCTCTGGAGGCAGAAGGGCCAATTCCGGATATCGTTCTCCACCGAGATAACTCGTCAGCGTGAGATGTCCCTCGGGGGCGCGATGGACAAAGAGGGATGATGAAAAAATTGTCCCGAGAATTTTGAAATCCTCGACCTTGGGAATCAATGCGCCAAATCCCTGACAAAGGTGATCGACATCTTCACGGCGAAAGCCCAACACCACGGAGACAACCGGAGGATAGCGGATTTCAGAGAAGAGGGAAAAATCGAGTTTTACTGCGGCGGATTCGACCTTGAGATCAGTAAGATTGTAAGCCGTTCCGGCATAAACCACCGCACTGTGTTCCGCTGAAAATACGTCCCCGTTCATGCGGACGGAAAGTTTCCATGAGTCATCCAGTTTGAGGATTCCTGTCACGGCGGATTTGAGACAGACATCGTCTCCGAGATATTGTGCCAAGGCATCGGGAAGAACCTGCAACCCCTCGTCAAAGGAAAATTTGGGGGCCCGATCCTTCGCAACATCACCCCTCTTCCTCCGCTCGCGCCCCCCCAGAAGACTCCCCTTGATCAGTGAACCGTAGCGATCCTCCAAAGCTGCAAGTTTAGGAAATGCCTGACTGACAGAGAGTCGGGCGGGGTCTCCCGCATAGACTCCTCCCACCATGGCATCGATGGCATGATCAAGAAACTCCCTGCCAAGCCGTCTCGCAACGAAATCACCCACGCTCTCCTCAACTCCATCCCTTCGAGCGGGAACAAAGGGTTCACGCAATACGGCAAGTTTTGCCTTCCATGAAAAGAGTCTCGTCCCAAGAAACCCAATCGGTGATTCCGGCATCTTCATAGGGCGCCCGTAACGAACCAGATAACGGGCTCCCGCCCTAGGATCAGATTCGACCCGCCGCGATTGCAACCCGGCATCCCTGATGAGATTGGTGATCCGTGGACTGGTTTCCAGAATCGTATTGGGGCCGCACTCTGCCAGATAGCCATCTTTTCGAATCGATTGGATCGCTCCCCCAACCCGCCCGCTCGCCTCATAGAGCGTCACAGGAATTCCTGCTCTTTTCAGATAGAAAGCCGTCGTCAGTCCTGCAATTCCAGCTCCGAGGATGGCGACGGGTTTCATCATGAAATTAGATTCCTAGATCGTCTTGGAATGCCGCCTCTGATCGCTTAACTCCAGGGTGCCATCAAAACACATCGCGATATTTCGTATGAATAGCCTTCCGGCATCAGTCACAAGAAATCCTCCCGGCGTTTGCTGCAGAAGACCATCCTCATGAAACGGCTTGAGGCGCGCTAGCTCATCCGCAAAATATTCTTCAAATCGGATACCCAGCTGTTTCGAGATTGCTGAAAAATCAAGAGACAGATCGCACATTACTCTCATGATTGTTTCCCGGCGGATCATATCCTCACCGCTCATCAGGTAGGCACGATTCCTTGGTACCCTCCCCTCTTTGACGGCTTCCCGATACTTCGGAAGTTCTTTTTCATTTTGCCAGTAGGCATCGGTGATCTGAGAGATGCTCGACATGCCGAAAGCATAAATATCCGATCCCGCATGAGTGCTGTATCCTTGAAAGTTTCGTTGGAGGCGTTTGTTTTTTTGGGCGACGGCTAGCTCGTCATCAGGTCGGGCAAAGTGATCCATGCCGATATAAACATAGCGGTCTTGATCGGTTAGTTTTTCAATGACCAGCTTGAGAAGCTGCAACTTCGTCTCGGGAGTGGGGAGATTTTTTTGCTCCAGTATTTTCTGCGCAGGTTTGATCCAGGGAACATGGGCGTAGCTGAAAACCGAAAGCCTATCAGGTTGCATCCCCAGAACGGCATCCAATGTTTTCTCATATGATTCCAGTGACTGGTGTGGAAGCCCATAGATGAGATCAAAATTGACCGATCCAAATCCAAGCTCCCTCATCCACTCCATCGCCTGCCGGGTCATTCCCTGCGGCTGAATTCGATGAATCGCCTGCTGCACCGTCGCATCAAAGTCCTGAACTCCCATCGAAGCACGGTTACACCCAAGTTCCCGAAGGGCCACGAGGTGATCGCGAGTAAGTCGGCGCGGATCCACCTCGACACTCGCCTCAATGTCTGGAGAAAAGGTGAAATACCTCTGAATGATGTCACCAAGCCGTTTAATTTCATCAGGCTGAAGGAAAGTCGGCGAGCCGCCCCCAAAATGAAGTTGAGCTACCTTTCGCTTGGGATTCAGACGCTTGGCCATCGTCGCAACTTCACGCTCCAGGTGATCGATATAATCGCTTCCCTGCTCATGATTGCTGGTGATTACCGTTGTGCAGCCGCAAAACCAGCAAAGCGATTCACAAAAGGGAATATGAAAGTAAATTGACAGATCGCGCTCGGAGCGATTGTTGGCCTCGATGCGTGCGTCAAGCTCCTCCCACTGCACACTCTCGCTGAACTTGGTCGCTGGTGGATAGCTGGTGTACCGAGGACCTGCTACATTGTACCTTTGGACAAGATCGAGATCGACGGAGTGTGTGGTCATGACAGTAGTAAAATGACTTCGCTCAGAAAGATCGTACGGTATCGACCAGTGCTTGGATGCACTCCAACTTTGCATTCGGAGGAACGCCATGCCCGAGGTTAAAGACATGACCGGGCAACCCCTTCATCTCGTTGAGGATGCGACTCGTTTCAGCAGCCACCAATTCGGGCGAGGTCGTCAGCACGAAGGGATCCAGATTGCCCTGCACCCCAACATTTGAAGGAAGCTGCCTGCGAACTGCGGCCAGCGACTGGGGCCAGTCGATGCTCAGGACATCGGCACCCGTCGAGACGAGGGAATCCAGGCGATTGGGAACTCCCCTGGAAAAAAGGATGATAGGAACTTTGGCACCAAGATCCGCAATGATTTGACGAATCCATCGCGCCGAAGCTTCCTCATAAGCCCCATCCGCGAGGATATCGCCATGACTGTCAAAAATCTGGAGAGCCTCGGCTCCATGCTCAATTTGAAGAAGCAGAAAACCAGTCACCACTGCGGTGATTTTTTCCATCAGTCTGGCAAAAAGCAATGGCTCGGAATAGAAGAGCTCCTTGGCACGATCTGATTTTCCGGAACTGGATCCTTCCACCATATAGCGGGCAAGTGTCCATGGGGATCCTGCAAAGCCTAATAATGCAGTGCCACCCCCCAGTGCAGGTTTGATGAGATCAAGTGCATCGCCAACATAGCGCAAGCGCTCGACGGCCTGCTCCTGGTTCAGTTGTTTAATTTCACTGGCCGAGTTGACGGCAAATTCCATTTCGATTCCCCCCCCCTTCTCACCGAAATGATAGGGCTGCCCCATTGCTTCGGGCACAACAAGGATATCGCTGAAGAGAACGGCGGCATCAAATCCAAAGCGACAGATCGGTTGAAGTGTGACTTCAGCAGCAAGCTCAGGGGTACGGACGAGTTCCAGAAATGAATATTTTTCTTTCAGGGCTCGGTATTCGGGAAGGGAACGGCCCGCCTGACGCATTAACCAAACCGGTGGGCGATCCAGAGGATGGCAATGACAGGCGGCTAGGAAGCGCTCCCTTTGACTCAATACGCTCTCCATCTTAAAATATGGAGTTGGGAGCCTTGGTCAGGGACTGTTTCTCAATTTCCTTCTGTAGATCGGCGGCGCGCTTTTTGGCTTTCTGAACGGCCTCCACCCCAAGGGCTTTTTCTGCAATTTCACAGATTTGCTGATGATTTCCCGAGGCGTTGGAGAGATATAGCCAGGCCAATCCCTCGACGGGCTCCTTGGGAGCACCATCGCCATAATAATAGGCGGAGCCAACGGCGTATTCGGCGAGGGGATTACCCTGAGCGGCGGCCTTCTTATACCATTCAACAGACTTCTCCAGATTCAGATCGACCCCGTCACCTCTTCTATAAGCAGCTCCAAGCGCTAGCTGCGCATAAATATCACCTTGATCGGCAGCCTTCTGGAACCATTTGATGGCTTCCAGGCGATCCATGGTCACGCCGTATCCGATCTGATACGCATGACCGAGATTATACTGAGCCTCGCTGTTACCGTTCTCCGCAGCCAAACGAAACAACTTCGTCCCTTTTTGAAAATCAACAGGGACTCCTCTGCCTGTATAATTGCAGTAGGCAAGATTCACAATTGCGGAGATATTTCCTAAATTGACGGATTTTTGAAACCATTCGGCAGCAGCGACCTCATTCTTGGGAATACCATCCCCCTTGAGATAAGCGGCTCCCAGATAATTCTGGGCAACGGCGTCACTCGTCTTGGCGATTTTTTGAAACAAATTTACCGCTTCGATACGATTCACCGGTGTACCGATGCCATGATAATACGCGAGTGCTAGTGAAAGAATGGCCTGACTATTACCTTGGTCTGCGGATTTTTTGAGCCATTCAATCCCTTTTTTTTGATTTTTCTGAACCCCTTTGCCATCAAAGTAAGAGAGAGCCAGATTATACTGGGCCTGAGGGTCTCCGAATTCAGCCTTCATCATCTGAACCGGCTTCTTTTTACATCCACCCATCAGGATCCCCATCGTTATTAAGAGTAAAATTGCGTGGCTTTTGTTCATAAAATCCTGATCATTGATATATTCAATCACATCGCATCTGCGAAATCATGCGGTATTTTAGCCGCATCTGATATAATAATGAAAATGCTCCTTCAGGAGATGGTGGCGAGGAGAATTGGCCGCTTTATAGGCTTGGAAAATCAGGGGTACCTGTTTCACTATGGAGAGTATGTTTGAAGATGCCGTTCACCACCTCATCGTCCAACCCGACGATGGTATCGATCCCATTCTCAAGACTCTTGATGGTGCTAAAAAATCCCTGGATATCAAGATGTTCCAGTTCACTGATCCGATTCTAATTGAAGCGGTTATCAGTGCCCACAAAAGGGGGATCAAAGTGCGCGTGATGCTCAATCCCTCCCGATTCACAGGAGAGCATGATAATGACGAAGCCTTCAAGGTATTCAAGCATGCCAAGGTGCCGGTTGAGGAAACCAATCCCAAGTATCCCATCACCCATGAAAAATCGATGGTGGTTGACGGTAAGCAGGCATTCATTATGTCGTTAAACTGGGCGCCGAAATATTTTGGCGAAACCCGAGACTATGGATTGGTGACTAATGATCCGGCAGAAGTGGCCGAGGTGGCCGCCTGTTTCGAGGCTGACTGGAACCGGACGGAATTCACCCCACCTCCGATTTCCAACCTGATCTGGAGCGTCGGCAAGGCGCGGCAGGAAGTCATTGATTTCATCAATGGCGCGGAAAAATCACTCTTCATCCAACATGAGAAATATGTCGACACCCCGGTGATCGAAGCACTCGTCCACATGAAGATGAAGAAAGGTGTCAAGGTTCACGCCATGGCCCTTCCGGTTCATTCACTCCGTGATTTCTACCGGCTCGACGGAATTGCCGGACTTCGACTTCTGGAGGACCTTGGCATTCACACGCACAAACTCCACGGCACCCACCTCCATGCGAAGCTGATCCTGGCCGACAAACACCGTGCCCTGCTGAGTTCGTTCAATATTTATCCCAAATGCTTCAACGAGCGTCGGGAACTTGGCATTCGATTCACCGATCCGCACCTCATCAAACGCCTCGTGGAAATATTTGAAAAGGATTGGGAAAATTCCAAGCCGATGGATCTCTCGGACGAAGGCATTCAGGCCGATCTGGAAAAGAGTGCTGCCAAGAAACTTGCCGAAAGTCATGGAGAATCAGGCAGCCCCAAATCCTGATCAAAAAACTCCTGGGGTTGCCTCACCTCCAACTCTCCTTGAGTTGGCCTCCCTTTTTGCCTTCATCGGCATGACGAGTTTCGGGGGAGGGCTGACCGCCTATATACGCCGACTGGTGGTTTCCAAAAAACAATGGCTTACTGATGAGGAATTTCTTCCCGGGCTTGGTCTCGTTCAACTACTCCCCGGGGCAAATGTGGTCGGCCTTTCCGTCTATATCGGCAATCACCTGCGTGGTCCGATCGGATCGATTGTTGCCCTGACTGCAATGATCATCCCGCCGTTCATCATGGTCTGCGTTCTTGGTTTTCTCTATTTCTACGCTGGGAAAACCACTGACGCAGGAGCCATCCTTGCGGGAGTGACTGCTGCCGCATGCGGTTTGATGGCCAGCATGGTTTTTGAGGCGGGACAGAAAGCAATCACCGGCATCTTCGATGTTTTTCTGATCGCCTTGACCTTTGCCCTTGTACGCTTGGGCCATCTTCATGTGCCTTATGTCATTCTGATTGTCTCCCCCCTTGCGATCTGGTGGCACAGGCCTCGAACAGTCACTGGGGCGAGTCATCAGGAAAGAGAGGAGCCCCGATGATCAAGACCTTCACTCATCTTGCTTTGCTGTTTTCAAGCCTTTCTCTCTCGGCCTTTGGGGGTGGAAAGGTGGTGCTTCCTTCGATGCATCAGGCAGCGGTGGGAGAATACCAATGGATGACAGATCAGCAATTCGTGGATCTTTTTTCCATCAGCATGGCGGCACCGGGTCCTTCGATGATGGTTGTCTCACTCATCGGACTCAAGGCATGTCTTCATTATGGGGTATTCATGGCGATCCTGGGAGCTCTCATTGCCACAGTCTCAATGTTTGTACCAAGTTCTATTCTGGTGTTCTTCGCAGGTAAGTTCTGGGAC
Organism: bacterium; assembly: GCA_037130175.1. Lineage (GTDB taxonomy): Bacteria > Verrucomicrobiota > Verrucomicrobiia > Chthoniobacterales > UBA6821 > UBA6821. The sequence goes on from JBAXTN010000035.1 coordinate 13,915, forward strand.
AGTTGGGAGGAGTCCCCTTGGAGGCATTCGATCCAGCAGGCCATCATGCCGATCTCCACGGGATTGATTCTGGCTGCCACAGTCATCATCGCCAAAACTTCCATCCATACGGTTCCCACCGCTATCATGGGGATCGTTGCTCTTGGCCTGATGCTATTCACCAAGATCAACCCTGTTCTGATGATGGCGGTTGCGGGTGTGATCAGTTGGATTTTTCTGAAGTAACGACAGTAAGTGACCAGGGGGGGATGGTGATTTCCCCATCACCGAAAACGACAGATTCTTTCGGAGTAGTGTTACGAAGCGGATGACCGTCCATGCCGTCGGCCTTCCAGAGGTACTCTTTGGCTGAATAGGTTGTGAAACGGCAGCGTCCTCCAAGCTGTTTCTTAAGCGGCGAAAGACGCCATGAATGCGTTGTGTCCTTGTTGATCACAAGGATCGACCAGGTCAGGTCGGGTCGTTTCAGCGCGAAGAGGCTGAGATTTTTTCGCAGGATACCGGATTTGTTACTGCTGACAGCATAAGCTTGGTGAGGACCACCCTCTGGATTCATCCATTTCTGAGTCATAAGACGCAAAGCATGAAAGGAGGCCAGCGGAATCGCAGCGCCCTTCATGCTATTCCGCATCAGCATCATCTGATTTCCCCAGGAACCGGATGATGCTTCCAGTTTATTGGGTTCATAGCTGTAATAATAAAAGGCATCCCCTCCACCCGTCAGGAATTGGGCCGTCATCTCTGCATTTAAAAGTGCACCACCAAGATCAATCTCTTGCTGGCAGGGAAAGACTGAGTAATTGGACTCTCCGACAACTAGAGGGAGTCCCAGAGGACGAAGTCTTTTCATGGCGCGCTCCAGCATCCCGTAAGCGCGGGGCAGTTGCTTCTCCTCACTCCCCTCGACATCATCGAAGGGATACCATTCAAAGGAGAGAAACTGAAAATTGTGCCCCTGCTTCTGCTTTGCCAGTTCCCGTCGGAAATCCTCGATCCACCAGCGATGATCAAAACGGTAGGTATCGTCGTTTTTATCCACATCAACTGTGACAAAACTTGGACCACCGAGACAAGCCCGATCCGGTAAGCAGGCTCGCATACCACGGGAAACCTGAGCATAGAGGGCACCGAAATCTTCCGGTGCTACTCGCTGGCCATCGGGTTCCTCACCCAGTTCATAACGCCCCACGGCGATCCCTCGATTCCTGGTGTATCGGGCAAGGGCAACTGCATTTTCAGGGGTATCGTAGAATACTGGAATGCAGAGCATGAGCGGAAGACCGCGGGTAAGGCCACACCGTGCGATGAGATCGATTCCAGGTTGCTCAACATGCGGGTCGCGGTCGATGGCACGATGCCAAGGATCGGTGGAGGAAGCATAGGTCAGCGTCTGCGCATGATCCGGTGAATGGCTGACCTGATCATGAATCACTCCCTTTTCATCTGATATTCCCGCGCTGATTTCTCTGATGGCATAGCCCATCCTGTCACGGGGGTCATCTGATCCGGCAGCAGAAGTTCCCGATCCTTCGGTCATCCAGAGACGCAGATATCGGGCCATGACAGGCTGTCGTGTGAGTCGGATCGTCTGATCTCCACCGATTCCATTGGTCATGGTTCCACAGGGAAAATGTTTCCAGACATTCCATGGATGGCCTCCGAAATAGGCACGACCCGTACGGGCATACTCGACCTCGAACTTCTTTGCATACGGCTCAGCCCACCGAATTCTGACTGAATTTATGGGAACTGCTTTTCCAAAATCGAGCACCGCCCATTGCGGATGAGCAGAATCAACCTCCCCTGTGTAGCGACTCGTCAAATAAGGGTTGCTCTTCCAGAAAGTCTCGGAGTCGCCATCATCCAGCATGGAGTATCCGTCATCGTTGGCTTCATCAAGGGTGGTGCCCCGTCGGGGAAGCTTATAGCCATACGAGTGATGAATCGGTGCGCCAGGTGTTGCATCCGATGTCCAGTATCCCTCTCCGTGCTTCGGATCACTCCAGCGTCCCTTGGGGTTCCAGTGCCATGCTTCAACCGCCAATTCCGTCCGCAGGCGTACGGAAACCGGCCCAAGTCCGGCACCCAACATCCGTTTGATGTTTCGAGGCGTAAAGATCTCATCCGTCTCCCCCTGCCAATGCCCATCAAGCCCAGCCCCCATCGCAGTTCGTGGGTCAAACAATGCGGTAGGATGATTTTTCCGTATCCTGAGATCCAATGCCTTTGGCAGTTCGGCACCCGCCAGCGAGTTGCAGAGAAGCAAAACAGTCAAAAAATATTTCACGCTAATTTGACTTTTATCCAATATCCAGGAGACCCAACAGGCTAAAAGGCTGTTGGGTCGCGAACAGAACAGCCCGCCTTCGGTTTTGTAGATCCGACTGCGGGCTGCCTCTGGGTTTTCGGGACTTCGGGAGGGAAATCCTAGGATGTAAAAGTTCTCTTGTGACCTACCACTCCAACGAGCCGGCTTTTTGATACTCCGTGACCTTACGCTCGAAGAAATTTTGCTCCTTGGAGAGATCAGTGACTTCACTCATCCATGGGAACGGATTCTGGCTGTTAAATTCGATTGGCATATTGAGACGATCAAAACGACGGTCTGCAATATACTGGACGTACTCACGAAAGAGTCCTGCATTGAGTCCAAGGATACCACGCGGCATGCAATCCTGTGCATAGGCCACCTCGAGTTCTACCGCCTGCATGATCATCGCACGGATATCCGATTCAAACTCCGCCGTCCATATATCGGGATTTTCTTCACGGATGCCGTTAATCAGATCGATTCCAAAGTTCAGGTGAATCGACTCGTCGCGCATGATGTACTCAAATTGCTGGCCGATCCCGATCATCTTGTTCTGCCTCTTGAAGGAGAGCAGCATCACAAATCCACTGTAAAAGAAAATTCCCTCCATGATGACATAGAAACCGACGAGATTCTTGAGGAATGTCCGCAGACCCTCCGGTGTCTCCGTGGAGAAGCCCTCCTCCATGATTGCGGAGGTCAGGGTCATCTCGAAGGCATCCTTCTCGTTGATGGAGTTGACCTCATGATACATGTTGAACACTTCCCGTTGATCGAGCGAGAGGCTCTCGACGATATACTGGAAGGTGTGGGTATGGATGGCTTCCTCAAAGGCCTGACGAAGCAGATACTGGCGGGCCTCCGCATTGGTGACATGCTTGAAAATCGCCAACACAATATTGTTTCCCACGAGGCTTTCAGCCGTGCTGAAGAACCCGAGATTGCGCATGATGACCTGCCGCTCCTCAGCCGTCAGACGATTCGACTTCCAAAGTTCAATGTCACCCTGCATCGGAATCTCATTAGGCATCCAGTGGTTGGCACATCCTTTGGTGTAGTAATCCCAAGCCCAATGATATTTCAAGGGCATGAGTTGGTTGACATCGACCTGCTTGCAATTGACAAGGCGTTTCTGGTCGGCATCGATTCTCTTGGTGAGATCGTGGAAGGTGGCTTTTGCGGTGGATGCGTTGCAGCAGGACATGGCTTATTTTTGCGTTTGGGTGGGTGTCAGTCTAACAGGGAATAGATTTGTTTTTCGAGATTTTTGGTCGCGCGGTCAGTTTTTATTGGCATGCCTCACATTCACCACCGTTACGCATTGCCTCAATGCTGCAAGCCTGTGCCTGCTCCGGGGTGAATTCCTTTTTCTTGGGCTGATTGACCCAATTGGAACGGCCTTGCTGTGTGCTCTTCTCAATGGTGTTGGCCGCCACGGAGCGGAGATAATAGGTGGTCTTCAGACCCGATTCCCAAGCATGGAAATACATATCATTGAGCCTGCGTCCGTTTGGCGCAGCAATGTAAAGATTGAGCGACTGCCCCATGTCGATCCACTTCTGACGGCGGCTGGCGCACTCAATATACCAGGACGGATCCACCTCAAAGGCCGTCCGATAAATCTCGCGGACGCTTTCAGGGATCCGATCGATTCCAAGAATCGAACCGTCATTGTACTTGAGTTCCTCGATCATCTTGCGATCCCAAAGACCCAGCGCCTTGAGATCCTCAACAAGATAGCTGTTGATGACGGTGAAATCTCCGCTCAAATTTCCCTTTGCAAAGAGGTTCTTGAAAGTCGGTTCAATGGATTGGGCGACTCCCGTGATATTAGAAATCGTCGCCGTCGGTGCAATGGCCATCGTGTTGCTGTTCCTCATTCCGTGCTTGCGCACAGAGGTACGAACAATCTCCCAATCGAGCGTGGTGGATCGATCCATCAGGACGGGGATACCGCGTTCCGCTTCAAGCAGATCAATCGTGTCAATCGGCAAGAGACCACAATCCCATTTGGAGCCCTTGAAGCTCTCGTAAACTCCCTTCTCTGCGGCCAGTTCGGAAGAGGCCAGGATCGCAAAATAAGAGATTGCTTCCATGCTCTGGTCGGCAAAGGCGACGGCTTCCTCGCTCGCGTAACTGATCTTCATCTTATAAAGGGCATCCTGAAATCCCATCAGACCAAGACCAACGGGGCGGTGGCGCAGGTTGGCATTCCTCGCTTCGGGAGTGGGATAGTAATTGATGTCGATGACATTATCGAGCATACGCATGGCCGTGCGGATCGTCTTCTCCAGAAGTACGAGATCCAGCGACTCATCCTTGACATGCAAGGGCAATCCGATCGATCCAAGATTGCATACGGCCGTTTCATCCGCCGAGGTGTTCAGGAGGATTTCCGTGCAAAGATTGGAACTATGAACCACTCCGGTATGATCCTGCGGCGATCGCAGATTAGAAGGATCCTTGAAGGTGATCCAGGGATGACCCGTTTCAAACACCATGGATAGGATTTTACGCCAGATCGAAGCGGCCTCAACGCGCTTGAAGAGTGGAATCTCACCCCGATCGGCCATCAATTCATACTCCGCATAGCGCTCTTCAAAGGCTCGTCCATAGAGGTCATGGAGATCGGAAACATCGCTCGGGCTGAAAAGCGTCCACTGACCGTTTTCACGAACCCTTTTCATGAAGAGATCGGGAATCCAATTGGCCGTATTCATGTCAGGGGTGCGACGACGCTCATCCCCAACATTCTTTCTCAACTCCAGAAAATCCTCGATGTCGAGATGCCAAGTTTCCAAATAGGCACACATGGCGCCTTTGCGCTTGCCACCCTGGTTGACAGCGACTGCCGTATCATTGGCAACCTTGAGGAAGGGAATGACTCCCTGACTCTCTCCGTTGGTTCCCTTGATCAAGGAACCGGTACCACGGACATTGGTCCAATCATTGCCAAGACCACCCGCCCACTTGGAGAGCCTCGCGTCATCACTGATGCATTTGAAGATATGATCCAGATCATCCATCACTGTCGTCAGATAGCAGGAGCTCAGTTGGGGATGGAGAGTGCCGCTGTTGAAGAGAGTCGGGGTGGATGAGGTGAAAAGAAAACTGGATAGCAACTCATAGAACTCGATCGCCCGCTCGTTTTTCTCTTCTCCCTCATTGATGGAAAGCCCGAGCGATACCCTCATCCAGAAGAACTGGGGTGACTCAATCCGACGACCCCCTATGTGAATGAGATAACGGTCGTAGATGGTCTGAAGACCCATGTAATTGAACTGGAGATCGCGTTCAGGCTTGAGGGCTGATGCAATCTTATCCAGATCAAACTCCAGTAGTTTTGGACTGATCCGGTCGGCAGCAACCCCTTCTTCCAGATAGCTTTTGAAACGCGTTGCGTGGGCCACCGCAGTATCATGGTAATGCTGGAATCCGGGAAGGGTCTCGCGGTAAATCACATCAAGCAGGAGCCGTGCCGTGACGTAGCCATAAGCAGGTTCCAGCTCAATCCGTGACTTTGCAGCGAAGATCATGGCTTTCTCGATCTCATCGATGCGCACTCCATCGTAGAGGTTGCGCATGGTTTCGTCAGCCATGTCGCGAGCATCGCAGCGATCCTCAAACCCACGGCAGGCGCGGATCAGGGTGCGGCGGATTCGCTGCGGTTCCAGCGTTTCCCTTATCCCGTCCCTGAGTGTGACATAGAGTTCTGCCTGGATATTGCCGGCAAGATCACGATCCCCTCGCAGCGCACGAGCTTTGCGACGATCTTCGCGGTAAATGATGTAGCGACGGGCAACTTGAACATGGCCCTGAGTCATCAGCGCCTCTTCCACGGCATCCTGTATGCGCTCGATCTCAAGTTCTTCTCCGCGGATAGCACGGCTGAAGAGGCGTTGAACCACTGCGCTCGTAACGGAGAGCGCAGCAGCATGATCTTCGGGAGGAAGAGGGTAATCGCCAGGAATGTCACGGTCTGCCTTGAAGGCACTCTCCACAGCAAGGCGAATGCGCTCCTCATTAAATGACTCGCTCCGTCCATCTCGTTTGAGGACGGTGAATTCTCGCCCCTGAAGGGGGTCAACTCCATTGAGTGAGAGTTGTCCTGAGAGTGGTTCCATGGATTTTGGGAGTGGTGTTGGTTTTTTGGGAAAAAGTTCCATAAAGCACTATATGTTGTGCCCGGGAATGACGACGGCCACAATGTGTAGGTCATTCAGGCGTGTTGGGTCAACGAAATTTCTCAATTTTTTCTTCTCTTTCTGTCTTTTTTCAAATTGTCATTCTTTGGGTGTCAAAAATGTATTTTTAGCCATCAAAACATCTCCCACAAGCTGAAGCGTTCCCTCTTCCTGAAATATAAATCAGGAAAAACATTGCCCCATCAGGCAAGTCGTTGGGAGTCCATTTTTACTGACTGCGCGGGACAGATCGGCAGTTCGAGCATAAGGCAAGAGCTTCGCCGACCAGAAAGAGTGATCCGGCAAGCAATACTGGGGTTTGAACGTCGGTTGTACTCTCCCTCGAAGTTGCAGTCACCAGATCCAGTGCTTCACTGAGACTCCCACAACACCGGTGAGCAACCCGTAGTTTTCCCAGATAAGCTTCCGGCTCGAATGATCTAGGTGAAGCAACAGGCACGAGAATGACTTCTTCCGCCAGCGACTCGAGAATCGTCATCATTCCCAGGGGGTCCTTATCCGAGAGAGCCCCGAAAATCAGTCGGCACTTCCGGTCACCGGATTCCTCTCGCCATGCCATGACCAATTGCTGGGCTGCATGAAGATTATGCGCCCCATCCAAGATCAACTTCACACCATTCCGATCACAATGTTGAAACCTTCCTGGCCAGTTAACCGAGGCAAGACCATGATGGAGTTCTTCCTCGGAAATGGCAAATCCAGCCAACTTAAGCAGATCGAGTGCCAGTGCGGCATTACGGCGTTGAAATGATCCGGCTAGCCCCAACACGAAATCGCTTCCATCATTTTTCATGGGCAATTGACCATAACATACTGTGCAGGGAGTCCCGATTTCCCGGGCCGCGTGGAGCAGCGCTTCTTGAGAATCGGCTTCCTGCGCGGCTATCACTGCCGGAACTCCTGCTCTGAATATCCCTGCTTTCTCCCTTGCTATGGCGGAAAGGGTATGACCAAGCCATTCCGTATGATCGAGTGCTATCGGCGTGATGGCACATGCGATTTTGGGAGCTGTGTTCGTGGCATCAAGCCTCCCGCCCAGCCCTGTCTCTAGAATGACGATCTCGCAGGAGGCACGATGAAACAGATCAAAGGCCAGTGCCGTCGCCAATTCGAAATAGGTTGGCAAATCCTCATCTTTCCAGCCACGGCATGCCACCTGCAATCTCTCAATCCCTGCTTCCATCTCTTCAGGGCAAGCCGGCTTTCCATCAACCCTTACCCGTTCGGAAAAATCCACCAGATGCGGTGAAGAGTAGAATCCCGTATGATGACCGCCTGCAAGCAGGATCGATTCAGCAAAGGCGCAGACAGATCCTTTCCCATTCGTCCCGGCCACATGAAGGGAACGAAGATTCCGTTCGGGGTTCCCGAGCGCGGCAAGCAATCGTTGCATTCGCTCCAATCCGGGGATAACGCCCCGGCTCTGGGCATCATTCAGCCACTTCCAGGGATCGGAATGCGGGGCCATAACTTAGAAAAGCGTTAATTCAGAATGTACATCCAGTGGTCACCTCTCCCCCATTTCAATTCGACGAGAGATCTCTTACCCACATCCGAATTCATCAGAAGCAGCCTTGGCCTGCCAGATGGATTCTAACCCATCAGATTACCAAGAATGGTGATGATTGTCTCACGGAGTCTGGCCCTCGGGACGATCTCGTCAATCAGCCCATGCTCTAGCAGAAACTCGGCTGTCTGAAATCCAGCGGGTAGTTCTTGGTGGGTGGTCTCCCGGATCACCCTGGGACCGGCAAAGCCGATCATGCTATTCGGTTCGGCAAGGGTGATGTCTCCCAAAGTGGCAAAACTGGCCATCACTCCAGCCGTGGTCGGATTGGTCAGCACAGCGATATAGGGAAGACCAGCCTCCCCATGTCTCGCAAGAGCACCGCTCGTCTTGGCCATCTGCATCAGCGAAAGCATCCCCTCATACATGCGGGCCCCTCCGGAGGCGCAGACAATGATGACCGGTTTTTTTGCCTTGGTGCAGGCTTCGATAACACGGGTAATTTTCTCACCGACAACCGAACCCATCGTGGCCGCCAAAAAGGAAAAATCCATCACGGCCAATCCTACCGAATGTCCACCCATGAGCCCCGAACCGGTGATCACCGCGTCGATGAGACCAGTTTTCTTGCGATAAGTCTGGAGCCGCTCCTCATAAGTTGCCACCCCCTTGAACCCAAGTGGATCGACAGCGGACATGGAAGCGTCGATCTCCTCAAAGGAACCCTCGTCCACCAGGGTTGCAATGCGTTCCTTGGCTCCCATGCTGAAATGATGTTCACACTTGGGACAGACCCTGAGATTCTCCTCTACGGCAAGATGATGCACCATTTCCGAGCAACCGGGACACTTTTTCCAAAGCCCTTCGGGCATCTCCCTTTTTTTCTTATCGGAGAATTTAAGGGTCGGTTTTTTAAAAATCGTCATGGGAGTTCATTCTGCAATAAATTGCCCCAAGGTTGCACTTAATAAATTTAGGTCAACAACGGTAAGAGCTACCCTCTGGCCACTGTCACTGCACAGACTTCATCGGCCCCTGCCTGCATGAGGACGGATGCGCAGGAATCCAGCGTTGTACCTGTTGTTGTCACATCATCCACCAACAGAACACGAATTCCCCCCTCAACCCTTCCCGTAAGATCGAAGGCCCCCTCAAGGTTGAGCAACCTTCTGGTGCGGTCAAATCCCGCCTGCGGCATGGTGACCCGATTGCGCTTGATTAGATGCTTCACAGGAAGATCAAGATGCCGGGCAAGACGCAGGGAAAGCAGGGTAGCCTGATTGAATTCTCTTTCCCGTTCCCGGGCCGGATGGAGGGGCACAGGCACAATCGCGTCGAACTCCTTCCCTGCCAGACGGGGATCGCGCAGTGCCGGCATCATGAGATCACCCAAAGGACGCATCAGACTCTGGTCACGGCCATATTTGAATCGCTGGATAAGTTCGCGGGCGAGTCCCTCATAACGGCACCCGGCCACGATGACCGTCAATTGCCAGAACCTTCCATCGCAATTTGGGCAGAGCAGGAGCCCCATCATCGGATGGGAGCAGACCTTGCAGATTTCGCCCGGAGGAAGGGAAATTTTTGCCAGGCATGGTTCACAGAGAGTTTGTTCAGGATCATGCTCGTCAAGGGAGCATCCGCAGGAGCCGCAATGAGGGGGATAGAGGAGGCTTCTTAAGCCCTTTAGAAGCTTCTTGTGAACAGAATCGTCAGCTCCATCAATCACCACGAGACCCGGGTATAGATTCGGGGCCAAGGACGATTTCTCAACATAAAAGCCGAAATCATCCCCGCCACAACGAGACATAAGAGCGCATCCAATCCCACCGGCACCGCTCCGTGACATTGGGCAGGCCCAACTATCGGCAGGAATGCCTCCGAAGGAAGATCCCTGTATCGGGCCATGCTATTGAAAAACTGCTGTGCCAGAATCCAAGTTCCATGAAGGGCAATCGGTGCCCAGAGCGAACCGGTTCGGGTCGTCAGCCAAGCCAGCAAAATTCCGGCGGCAAAGAGAGTGGCAAAGGCCCAGGCCGACATCGGCCAAGCTGGCAGATTCTCCCCGAGCGAAATGAGCAGGGAAAAGCCGCTCCACCACTGCGAAGGAACAACTTCTTTTCCCGAGGAAGGGAGATTCAGGAAATGGAGGGAGGCAAAAATAACCGCCGAAATAGTAATCGCCATCCAACGGGAAAGAAACTGCCTTAGAAATCCCAAGATCACCCCTCGGAAGAGAAACTCCTCCAGCATGGCCACGACAACAGCCGTAAGAAGAATACGGTATGCCACTTTTAGAGACCAAAGCAAATGAAAGTCAAAGGCTCCAGAAGCCCATGTCACACCGCTGAGCAACAATGCCGATGGAACGCCTGCTGCAAGGCCCGTCAAAAAATCCCGCATCCCAAGGTGACTTGGAAAAAGCCCGAATTCCTGAAGCGAACGCACATGAAGCGAACGGAGCAGAGGCCACAGCAGCACAATCCCGGCAACCTGGAAACTGCGAGAGAGATAACGGTGGAAGGGCATCCTCTGAACTTCACCGACCAACCCATGCAGGGAATCTACGGGAAGATATTGTATCAACACCCATGCCCACGGAGCCACGAGTGCCCCAGAACAAATGACAAGAAAGGCATAGAGAATTATCTTCCCGAGGGAGCGCACGCGCTGAAAACTACCATCTTTCCGGAAAAAGGCCATACTCTCTTAACAATCCCTCCACGCACCACAACCGCACATCACATGAGAAGCTGCCACGAATGGGTCGTCCGCGATGACGATGGAGTCAAGCGAGAGATCCGGGTGATCAAGGAGGCCGGTCTCTGGCGCTTTCAGACCAAGAGGGACGATGTCGAAATATGGACATACTACGACAATAAAAAGACCAAGCCACCTGCGGCGGATCTTGAATCATTTCTGCAAGTGCTGGATCGGAAATACCGCCGCCGCCGCGCCTCTCATAGCGACATTGAGCTGGCCAAACAAATGCTCGCTTCGCTTCCAAGATGAATCTCGGCTGGGACACAGAGCAACTTGCAGCCGTAGATCGCCGCCGTCTCTGGCACCCCTTCACCCAACAGCTGGCATGGTGCGCCGAGGAACCCCTGATCATCGTCTCCGGAAAGGGGGCCCTTCTTACCGATAGCCGCGGTCGCAGCTACATTGACGGCAACAGCTCGATCTGGACAAACATTCATGGTCACTCTCATCCGCGGATCATCGATGCCGTCTCCCGCCAGATTTCCAAACTCGACCACACCTCATTTCTGGGAACGACTCATCCCAAGGCCATCGAACTTGCAGAGCGTCTCGTGGGACTCCTGCCGGGCACTCCCCTTACCCGCGTTTTTTTCTCGGACAACGGTTCCACGGCAGTTGAAGCAGCCCTCAAGATGTCCCTGCAATACTGGCAACTTCGGAGAAACCCTGAACGAACGCGTTTTGCGAGCTTCTCCGGTGCCTACCACGGCGACACGGCAGGCGCAGCCAGCCTCGGAGGAATAGGCATTTTCTTCGATCGCTTCTCGGAGATGCATTTTCCTATCGAACGCTTTTCTGACATGGCGGAACTTACTTCCTTCGCACATCCGGAGCAACTCGCCGCAGTCGTCATCGAGCCACTAATCCAAGGATCTGCCGGGATGCGACTATGGCCAGACTGCATGCTGCGCCATCTGCGGGAGTTTTGTGATCGCATGGGAATTCTGCTCATTCTCGACGAAGTCATGACGGGGTTTGGACGAACGGGAACCATGTTTGCCTGCCAGCGGGAGGAGATCACGCCGGACATCCTGTGTCTGGCCAAGGGACTCACAGGAGGCATTCTTCCCCTCGCGGCGACCTTGGTGACTGAGGAAATCTACAACGCTTTTCTTGGCACTCCCGAAGAGCAGAAAACCTTCTACTACGGACACAGCTACACGGCCAATCCTCCTGCCTGCGCCGCCGCTCTGGCAAATCTTGATCTCTTCGTAGAGGAGAATTCGTTGGAACATCTCCAACCCAAGATCAAATACCTTGCCACTTCTCTTGAATCGCTTCGCACGCTCCCCTGGGTGTCTGAAATCCGTCAATGCGGCTTCATTGCGGGTATTGAAGTCATGCTTGACCCAGCAACCTGCACTCCCTTTGCATGGCAGCAACTGACTGGAGCCAGAATCTGCAAGGCAGCACGGAAGCATGGTCTGCTCACTCGCCCGATCCTTGATACCCTCGTACTGATGCCACCTCTTTGCACCACGATGGATCAGATCGAGCAGTCCATAGAGGCCTTACGATCTGCCATCCGAGAAGTCTGCGAAGATTAAAATTTCACGCCTGCAGACCAGAAGATATTCTGGCTGACGAGATCACTGTTGCCTGCGGAGGCATTGTAGAAGAGCGCGGTATTCCATTTCTTTGCGAACTCGATAGTAAAGCCGACTCCCGTGTAGAGAGTATCCCGGATTGGGGCACTGCTCCAGTTGGAGAAGTTCGGCGAGGTGCCTCCCAGCGTGCCGCTGACAGCGTAGGGGTTTTGCATGAACTCATGCTGCCAGTTGAGAGAGATCTGCGGCACCACGACGACATTCCTGCCAGCCTGCCATGTGTAGGCGGCATCAGCACCTACACTGGAGAGCATGCTCGAGCTGTTCCACCCGCCTGAGCTGAAGTTCAGGCTCTGGGCTCCGGTTTCATTCACCGGATTAACTCCCAGATAGGTGTACTGGAGTGAGGCCGTAGGACCGAAGGTGAAGAGTCCCTTTTTGAAGTCGTAGCCACCGGCGAGCATGGTATCGAGTTCTCCCGCACCGGGGGAACTGGTGGCGGTTCGGTTAAGGCCGCTAAACTGAATGATACGGGTTGCCTGATAGTTGTTGTAGCCTCCTCCAGCGAGAGCGTCAGCGTAGAAGCCTTTGCCATCAGGTTGTCCATAGGTGCCGAAGAGTCCGAAGCGCACGGAGTTGTCGACGAGTTGGCTGCCAACTCCCAGTCCACTTCCAGCGGCACCAAACTTTGCGTAGGTGCCTTCGTAGCCTGCGTAGAGTCCTGTTCCAAAGGATTCGTTCCACTTGTAGGTAAGTCCTGTGGTGATACCTCCACTCTGGGATTTGTAGCCGGGGAGCATGTTGGCACTGTTGGCCTGGGCGAAGATACCGTTACCATCCACAAAGAGTCCCCAGTGGTTTTCGGCTCCCGGACGCAGAATGTCTTTCTTGGCATCAAGGACTCCTTTGCTCCGATCTCCCTGTCCTTCAATCACTGGTGTGTTGTCGGGCAAGCCGCTCATGCTAAATCCTCCTCCTTGTGCCACGCGCAGTCCCCAGAGTCTCTGAACCAGTTCGCTGTTCTGGGCATTGGCCAAGTTAAAGGCGATGGTACTCAGGCTCTGGTAAAAGGTCGGCATGATCGCATTGAAGGCTTGCTGGTACTGCCCTGCGGTGAGGCTGTCGAGGAGCGTCGATACGGTGAGTTGATCGCCGCTTGTTGCCGGGATGAAGCTGTTGAGCGCTGTAGCCACATTGCTCTGGTTGCGGTTGAGTGCCACCTGAGTGTAGCTGGCGGGGGCGATCAAAATGTAAGCCACCGGATCACCGACGATCAGCAGGCGACCACGGTACCCGGCAGGCGTGTTGATGGCGCTAAAGGAGCCTTTGATCGGTCCAGTGGATGTCATGAAGCTGAGTTGTTGCCCGAAGCTCAGGGAGGATCCGGGAAGGGGAAGGAGTGTGAGTGTACCGCTCAGGTTTGCTGCTCCACCAACGGTGATTTGGGAGTTGGCAGTGGCGGAGACAGGAATGATCAGCCCGGAGGTGCTGCTCAGCACAAGGTTACCATTGACAGTGATGGCGCCAGTTGATGTGGCACTTCCTGGCAACAGGGTACCACTGCTGCTCACATTCCCGTTAATGGTGCCATTCCCTGAAATGATTCCGCCGTTGACCACTCCTCCACTTTGAGCATTGATAGTCATGGCATTCATGAGGATCTGACCTGAGTTGTTCACGCTTCCATTGATAATCCCATTCCCGCTGAGAGTTGCGCTGTTGTTGATCGCACCATTAATGGTCAACCCATTCATGATCACTTGACTGAAATTGGTAAGGTTCCCGTTGATCACTCCACTGCCAGAAATGATACCTGTATTGTTCACTCCTCCATCAACCTCATTGATCGTCAACCCGTTCATGATGATGGTTCCGGAATTATTAAGGACATCGGTCAGTGTGCCGCTACCAGTAAAAACTGCTCCCGGTGCGATGGTGAGATTCGGGGCTTGGAGAGTTCCATTATCAACCAAGGTTCCAGCATTGATCACAACAGGTGATGTGGTTGTGAGGGTTCCTCCTGAAGTGATTGTGGCGGTGCCGCCGTTAACCGTGAAGCTTGCCACACTGAGTGAGTTGGTCAGCGATACGCTGGAAGAGACCGACACGGCGGCATTGGCGCCGATATAGGCCGATACGTTGGTGGGGCTCAAGATGAAACTGTATCCCGTAATACCCTGAATGCTAAAGCTGTTGGTGGTAAATCCACTCTGACTTCCAAAGGCAATCAGCGTGTTGGTTGCATTGTTGAGAGTCGGATTAGGGAAGTTGAATGTTCCACCTCCACCCGAGTTGCTCATCAACCCGGTGATCCCAAGTTGTTGGCTGCCGGGAGTAAGAGCGACGACGCCGTTGCTGGCCCATACGAGTGAGGCAATGCTGGGACTTGTGGCCAGTGCGAGGGTTGCCGACTGACTGCCTCCACCAAGCGTGACAGGGGTATTGCCCAATCCATTGGTGGCACCAAGAGTTAAAGCACCGGAAAGGATTGATATTTTTTGCGCCAGAACCTGCCCACCCAAGGCAACGGTGAGGGAGTTACTGCCTACCCCACTACTGATTGTCAGAGTACCACTGTTGCTCCAGAGTGAACCGATTCCAGTGACCAGCACGGAGTTATTGGAAGCAACATTGCTATAGCCGATGTACCCTGAGCCATCTAATACCGTTCCTCCATTGGATATCGTTAGTGAGTTGCCCGACCCAGCGTAACCTACATAGATATTGGAGGAATTACTCCATAGGGATCCAATACCAGCAACAACAACAAAATTATTAGAATTTGAGTAGTTTGTAGCAATAGAATTAGTAACTAGAAATGAATTCGTGGATGTAGCTACAGCATTTGTCGTGTATGAGTAATTAGTAGTAAATATCGCCGCTCCAAACAGTCCATAGGATGAAAATGAAACTTGAGGGTTTGTTTGGATTATTGCGGTGTAGTTAGTCACATATTGAATAGCAGTAGTGTAATTTGTGCTGGCAAATAAGCCTATATATCCAAAAGCATCGATAACCGTACCCCCATTGGAAATTACTAGCGAGTTAGCAGAACCACTGTAGCCCACAGTAAGATTAGATGAATTGCTCCACTTGGAGCCTGGACCTGTAACCAAGACTGCGTTATTTGCAGACCCTCCATTCAGTCCGATTACTCCACCATTGGTATCTTGTCCATTCAGCACTGTTCCGCCATTTGATATCACAAGGCTGTTTCCGGATCCGTTGACTCCCACATTTAAATCTCCAATATTCTTCCATATGGAGTTACTTCCCACGACCAAGACTGAGTTATTTGAGCTAGAATTTGTAACAATCGAGTTATAAAAAATGTATGAGTTGGTAATAGGTGTATAGTTCGTAGTGAATGTAAAACT
>JBAXTN010000036.1:0-29435 GCA_037130175.1 bacterium
GGCAGGGGGGTAGGAAGATCATATTTCTCAACGAGAAAATAAGGGCAATCTGCAATCACTTTGGCATCGGTTGGAGCGAGTGCTGGTTCAAAGTCTTTAAAGTCGATCGAGGCCATGGATTCCTCAATGTGGAGTTCACGGGGCTTGCCATCCAGTCCGTTGCGTTTCCAATCAAAAACCCGGTAGGTGCTATCGCTATTTTCCTGAATTTCAACAATAACGAGTCCTTCGCCGATGGCGTGCAGTCGACCACTTGGAATGAAGATGCTTTCGCCAGTTTTGCAATGGGCATGGTGAAGAGACTCTTCTACTTCCCCGCTCTTGAGCGCAGTTTCAAAGCTCTCGATGGTGACTCCCTTCTTCAGGCCGGCATAGATCATGGATCCCGGTGCGGCGTGGAGAAAATACCAGCATTCGGTCTTTGGCTCGCCACCCAGTTTCAGTGCCATTGAGGCCGGGGGGTGAACCTGCACGGAAAGGCGCTCACGGGCATCCAACAGCTTAATGAGCAGCGGAAAACGGGGGGAGGGATTGGAGAGGTGTCTTTTTCCAAAGATTTCGGCCCGATGATCTTTCCAGAGCTCATGCAGCGTTACTCCCTTGAGCACACCCTGATGCACGACACTTTGGGCCTCCGGTCGATCGACCATTTCCCAGAGTTCACCGATCGGTGCCCCATGGGGGATGGATTTTCCAAGAAGCGTCTCGAACCGACGCCCACCCCATACCCGTTCCATAGGAAGTGGCTCAAAGAGGATCGGAGTCGAAGTGGTCATGAAATGTCGGGATCAGGAAAACACCCCTGATCGCCAGTATCGATTATCTCTTAACAGCAGACAATAGCCAAGAATGATGGCAGATGGTTGCCAAGAATGCCGGGTTTCCTGCAAGATGGTCTGAATGGTTTCTTCACGCCGCAGCTCTTGGGACGAGGTGACGGGATTGCTTCTCTTCTTTGGAGGCATCCTATTGTTGCTCGCCCTGCTTTCATTTGATCTCAAAGATGTTCCTGCCTGGGCATTTGGCAAGTATTCCACAATTTCTGAAATACCGGCCAATGTCGTGGGGCGAGTGGGGGCCATCGTGGCGCGTATCTTCTATCTCCTTTTTGGTGCTGCCTCCTACTTGGCCGCTGTGGGTTTGCTGGGTCTTGGCATTGCCACATTCACCGGAAAATGCGATCGGCTCGGCATCCGTGCAGGCTGGGTTTTGGTCTGTGTTTTGAGTTGGTCCACACTACTTGATATCCAGCATGTGATCCTGATGGGGTGGGGGCAAAAATTTGATATCGACGGGCCGGGAGGGTTTTTTGGTTATCGATTGAATGTCGCCCTGGGGCGCAATGTTTTTGGTTCGGCTGGGTCAGTGCTGATCTTTGTAGCGCTTGCACTTGTCAGTTTGATTCTGGCCACCGGTTTCCATCCGATCCAGGCGATGCGGCGTTTTGTGATTGCGCTCTGGGGTCTTTTAAAATGGGGTTTTCTCTTTCTGAAAAAAAGCGTTTTGTCGCGCAAGGAAGCGAACGAACCAAAGGAGGAAACACCTGCACCGGCCAAAACCCGCAACCGGCAGCGATCACCCATTTTGGATGGGGATATCGAAGTGACGGATCGCGTGATTTCGGTCGTGCCACCCGCCGATTTGCCCCCTCCTAAAATTGTCGATGCGAGCGTGCCTACTCCTTCCCGAAAGCCCACTCTTGCCGAGGTGATGAAAGAAAAGGGGAAGCAGGGAAGCCGACTCTCGCCGGAGACGGGACTCTCGGATGTACGCTTGGAGGGATACACGCTGCCCGGTCTTGATCTACTCGAGACTCATGGAAGCGATGAACATAAGCCTGTCGACCCGGCGGAGCTTCACGGAGTGCAAAAAATTCTAATCGAGACGCTTGCCCAGTTTGGCATCGAGGCATCGCCCGGCGACATCACCAAGGGGCCGACCATCACGCGCTACGAAGTATATCCCGCCACGGGAGTCCGCGTGGAGCGTATCTCCGCATTGGAAAAAAACCTGGCCCGTGCTACCAGTGCCGAGCGTATCAATATCCTTGCTCCCATTCCCGGCAAAGACACGGTCGGCATTGAGATTGCTAATTCCAACAAGGTGAAGGTCAGCATCCGCGAACTCTTTGAAAGCGAGGCTTGGGAATCGAGCAAGGCCGCGCTGCCGCTCGCGTTGGGTAAGGATGTTTATGGGAATGCCATCATCGCCGATTTGGCGGCCATGCCGCATCTGCTCGTGGCTGGTGCCACAGGGAGCGGGAAGAGCGTTTGTATCAACTCGATCATCACGAGTCTTATTTTCAAGCACACGCCGGAAAATCTTCGTTTTATCATGATCGATCCGAAGGTTGTCGAGATGCAGGTTTACAACGACCTCCCGCATCTTGTGACACCTGTGGTGACCGATCCCAAAAAGGTTCTGCTGGCCCTGCGCTGGGTCATCGATGAAATGGAACTGCGCTACAGCATCTTTGCCAAGGTCGGCGTGAAGCATGTTCATGGATTCAACAACCGCCCCAAGCCGGAGAAGTTTGAAACGGCGGATGAAGCGGGGAACGAGCAGGAGAATGAAGAGCAGGCTGCGGATTCATTACCCTTGGACGAAACACCCGATATTCAAGAATCATTGGAAGAGGAGGGGGCGACACCACAACTTTCACTGCCACCCGATGATGGGATCGTGGTGCCAGATCAAATGCCCTTTATCGTCGTGATTGTCGATGAGTTGGCCGATCTGATGCAGACGGCACCCGCTGATGTTGAAGCTGCCATTGCTAGGATTACCCAGAAGGCGCGTGCAGCCGGTATTCACATGATTGTGGCGACCCAAACTCCGCGTTCCACAGTGGTCACCGGAGTGATCAAGGCCAATATCCCTTCGCGCATCGCCTTTCAGGTGGCCTCGGGAATCGACAGTCGCGTGATACTCGATGCCAATGGAGCGGAGCGGTTGCTGGGTAGGGGGGATATGCTCTATCTGCCTCCCGGCAGCGCGAAGGTCACGCGCGCTCAGGGTGTGCTTGTCACCGATGAGGAGATTCATCGGGTGGTTGCCAATCTTGCTGCTCAGAGTAAGCCGGTGTTTGAGCCAAGCATCTCGGCGAAGCTCTCTGGTGTAGGTGTTAGCGAAGAGGATGTCACCGATGAGGAGGAGGAACTCGTTGAGAAGTGCCTGGAGATTATCCGCCAAGAGGGAAAAGCCTCGACTTCGATGCTTCAGCGCCGGCTAAGGCTCGGCTACACCCGTGCCGCACGGGTTGTGGACATTCTGGAAGGTCGTGGCATCTTGGGTCCAAAGGATGGCGCGAGGGATCGCGAGATATTGATCGATCTCGACGGGACCGGATCGCGCTTTTGATCCCTGCTCATGAAACTCTTTCAACCCGCACCCGTCGCACCGCCTCTCGGCCCACTCCTGCGTGAGGCCAGGGAGGTCTTTTTGCTCTCGCTGGAGGATGTGGCCAAGGCAACCCATCTATCCTGCGAGGAGATTGAGGCGTTGGAAGTGGGGCGTCCTCTTGATCCCCGAAGAGCGAGGATTCAGGCCGTCTCCTACCTTCGCTTCCTGCAACTGAATCCGACGGATTTCAAGGATTCCCTACCTCCTCTGCCACAACTCAGAACGGGCGCCGAAAGCTTTCTTTCCAATGCCACCAAACGGGTAAAGGCTCCCACAAAATCTCCGCTTGAAATGCTTGCCCCGATGGGCAGACTCGCCCTCACACTGGTGATCACCATAATCCTGTTTGGTGCATGGGGACTGATGCGTCAGCTTTCACGAGTAAGATCCATGCCTTGGGTTTCCTCAACCTATCCCGTTCCTATTCTTCCTTCCCGATGAGTAAAACATCTCTGCATCCTTCCCCATTTTCCAAAACGCCCGTTCGTAAAATCGGTCTTATCAGCCTTGGCTGCGCCAAGAATCTTGTTGATGCGGAAATTCTCCTCGGAGATGCCGCCCGACATGGTTACGAACTGACAACGGAAACAGACGATGCCGATGTGGTGCTCGTGAATACCTGTGGATTCATTGACCCTGCCAAAGAGGAGAGCATCGGTGCCATTTTAGAAGCCCACCGCCGTCGCCTCCATGGTGCCAAAGCAGGACAGAAACTTGTCGTCGGAGGCTGTCTTGCCCAGCGTTATTCAAGCGATCTGGCGTTGCAGCTTCCCGAGGTCGATGCCTTTCTGGGGCTGGATGAGATTAAAAATGCAGGGTCGTTCTTTGATCGGCTTCTGGATGAGGAACGCGAAGGAGAGGGAGCTCTTGTGGAAGTTTCCCGCCGCGCCGCCTATATTCCCGACTACGATACGCCCCGGGTTCGTCTGACTGCACCTCATACCTCCTATGTGAAGATCGCCGAAGGGTGCAATCATCCCTGCTCCTTCTGCGTCATTCCAAGGATGCGTGGCCGTCACCGCAGCCGTACCATTGAATCTGTCGTCAAGGAAGTGAGGGAACTTGTCGCTTCAGGCGTGAAGGAGATCAATCTCATCAGTCAGGACACCACCTATTATGGCATGGATCTCTGGGAGGAAAAAGCAGGGCCGCGCCAGCCCGTCGATGAGGCCCGGGGGCCGGGACTTCCAGCACTGCTCGACGCGATCGGAGCGATTCCGGGCGAATTCTGGATTCGGTTGCTCTATACTCATCCCGCTCACTGGAGCGATGATATGATCGCGGCCATCGCCCGCAACCCCAAGGTGGCCCGCTATGTCGATATGCCGTTGCAACATATCCATGACACCATGCTCGACTCGATGCGCCGTGAGACGGATAGCACGCATATCATTAACCTGATTGATCGGATGCGCGCCGGCATTCCCGGCCTCACGATCCGCACGACCTTCATCGTCGGTTTTCCCGGTGAGACCGAAGAGCATTTTGAGACCCTGCTTGAGTTCATGGCGAGAACCCGATTTGAACGCCTCGGAGTCTTTAACTATTCCCGGGAGGATGAATCCCGCGCCGCCAAGCTTCCGGATCAGATTCATGGGGGGACCAAGAAGCGTCGCCAGCGCGAGGCCATGCTCGTGCAGCAGCAGATTGCCGCGGAAGTGGCGGAGTCTTTCATTGGCAAGGAGCTTAAGGTGCTTGCGGATACATCCTTGCTAGGCCGCACCGAAGGGGATGCTCCCGATGTCGATTGCCGTGTTCATTTTACAAAGCCTGTGAAGGCAGGGGAGTTTCACACGGTAAGAATTACGGGAACCAGAGGATATGATCTTGAGGCTCAGCCCCAGTAATCGACCTGATCCTTCAATGAAATTTTCCTACTCTTTTCCCCTGACGCGCTCGTTCTGCACCTATCTGGGGCAGACAGCATTTCTCGCAGGGGAGACTTTCAGCTCGATTTTTGCGGGACGCATCCGGTGGAAACTCGTGGTGAACCAGATTGTCGAGATGGGATTCGGTTCGCAGGCCGTCGTCATCATCACCGGTGCCTTCACCGGGGCGGTTTTTACAGCGCAGACATTCTTTCAGTTCAGCACTCTCAACATGAGCTCCGCAGTGGGTCCCGTGGTCTCGGTTGCCCTATGCCGTGAGCTTGGTCCCGTCCTGACGGGATTGATGGTTGCCGGACGTGTCGGTGCTGCAATGAGCGCCGAGATCGGAACGATGAAAGTGACCGAGCAGATCGATGCCCTGCGAGCCCTTGCGGTGAACCCGGTTGATTACCTGGTGGTTCCCCGAGCTGTAGCGATGCTCATTTCGATGCCTCTACTGGTGGGGGAGTGTCTTTTCTTTGGAATTCTCGCGAGCTATTTCGTCGCTGTGAGTCTGCTTAATGTAGGGAGTATCTATTTCCTGCACAACATGTGGAATTTTACCCATGGCAAGGACATCATCATGGCCATGTCCAAGGCGATTATCTTTGCGATCCTCATCGTTTTTATAGGGTGCCAGCAGGGATTGACGACGCGCAATGGTGCCGTGGGTGTCGGTCGTGCCACGACGGAGGCAGTGGTGATCAGTTCCCTGAGTATTCTGATCGGAAATTTCTTCCTGACCATGGCTCTTAACATCATCTTTCCTGCAGGGGTGCGTTGATATGGATAGCCACAACCTCATTGAAGTCCGAAACCTGCGACAGACCCTCTCAGGACAGGAAATACTCAGGGGGGTTGATCTGAATGTTCCCAAGGGGCAGACTCTGGTTTTGCTTGGTCAGAGTGGTGGAGGAAAGAGCGTCTTCCTGAAGCATCTGATCGGTCTGATGAGACCGCTTTCTGGCTCCATCAAGATAGAGGGATTGGAGATCAGTCGACTCAGTGAACGCGAACTCGAACCTGTGCGCCGTAAAATCGGGATGCTTTTTCAGGATGGGGCCCTCTTTGATTCGATGACAGTTTTCGATAATGTCGCTTTTCCCCTGCGGGAACGGGGAGAAAGGAATGAAAAGGTGATCCGGGATAAAGTGGCCCGTTCCCTTGAACTTGTCTCGCTACAGGGACAGGAGAACAAGATGCCGGTCAACCTCAGTGGAGGCATGCGCAAGAGGGCATCACTCGCCCGCGCCGTTATTTCCGAACCGGCTTGCATTTTGTATGACGAACCGACTGCTGGACTCGATCCGATTGTCTCCGATACGATCAATCGCCTGATTAGGCGCTTGCAATCCCAGCTCAAGGTCACTTCGATCGTGGTGACTCATGACATGACCAGCACCAATCATGTGGCTGATCAGGTAGCCCTGCTCCGTGAGGGGCGCATTCATTTTACCGGTACGCTGTCCGCCCTTCACAGCTCGACCGATCCCGTTCTACGGGATTTCATCGAGGGGCGTTCCCACGAAATCGACTAAGCAACTCATACAAGTCCAATGGATACCACTAGCAAAGCAACGCAGTTCAAGGCAGGATTTTTCGTCCTCCTTGGTATCATTTCCATCGCCCTGCTCGTTCTTTATTTCGGAAGATTCGGTGACAATATTAAGAAATACTATTTTCTTACCGTAGAATACCGCAATGCGAGCGGTCTGCTTAAGGGGGCTGATGTGACGCTCTCAGGTGCCAGGATCGGTGCCGTGGCAGACTCCCCAACCGTGCTTCCCAATATGAAAGGGGTGGCGGTAAAATTAAAGATCGATGAAAGCGTCCAGATTCCTCAGGGGAGTGTCTTCTCCATTGGCAGTTCGGGACTTCTGGGAGACCGGTTTGTGACGGTCACGATGAGTGATGATGCCATGGATCAGAAGGCGATCCCGCCCAATACCGTAATCACCAATGGATTGAGCGAATCAAGCATCGCCGAACTCCAGCGGCAGTTACACGATGAGATTTTACCGAAACTCAATAATGCCTTGGCCAATATTGACAGTGTGAGCGGATCATTGCGCTACAAAGTCTTCAATGAGGAAGGAGTCAAAAATCTCCAGGCCACACTGGCCAATTTCCGTACAACCAGCGAGTCCCTTGCCTCCTCCTCATCACAAATCAAGGGTGTTACAGATCAGGCTAATCTCTTCCTGAGAAAGGGCAATTCCGCGATGGATTCCGTGAATGGGGCGGCAGGTGATCTCAAGGCATTCATCGTGAATCTGAGGCAGCACGGTATCATCTTCTACCGTGACACGGCTTCCATCGACGGCCCTCTGAAAAAGAATAGATAGGGTTTATGGATCTTTCGCTTGTGGTCTTGGCTGCCGGAATGGGAAGCCGTTATGGGGGGCTCAAACAACTGGATCCTGTCGGACCCTCCGGGGAAATCCTGCTCGATTACTCGGTGGACGATGCCCTTGTGGCGGGATTTACAAAAATCATTTTTGTGATCAGGCGCGAGATGCTTGATCTCTTCATTGAAACGGTGGGAAAGCGTTATGAGCAAAAGATAGGTGTCGAATATGCCTTTCAGGAATTGGAACCCCTTCCTGGTGGACGCGTATCCCCACCCGGTCGCACAAAGCCATGGGGAACGGGGCATGCAGTCTTGTCTGCGGCTCCATTGCTGCGTGAACCCTTTGCCGTGATCAATGCCGATGATTACTACGGAGCCTCGGGATTTTCGGCGTTGGCGGCGTTTCTGAAAACCACATCGCCCGATCACTATGCCATGGTGGGATATCGGCTTGAGAAAACACTTTCCGATCACGGCACTGTTTCCCGAGGAATCTGCCATGCCGATCAGAATGGCTATCTGATCGATATTACAGAGAGAACAGCGATAGAGAGAACTTCTGCGGGGATCATGGCGCAGGGGAATCCTCCTGTATTACTGACAGGAGCCGAGCCGACCTCGATGAATTTCTGGGGACTTATGCCTGATTTTCTTGGGAAACTGGGGAGGCTCTTTGAAGAGTTTCTTGAAGAGCGGGGGGAAGATGCAAAGGCTGAGTTTTATCTGCCTGCCGCCGTCAGCTCTTTGATCGGAACCGACGAGGCCACTGTGCGACTACTGCACTCAAGCGATCCCTGGTTAGGATTAACTTATCCAGAAGATAGGCCAATTGTGGTGGAAGCACTCAAGTGTCTTTGAGAGAAAGGCGAGGGAAATTTTTGTGCAGAAACGCAACGGCCTCAAGGCGATTTAATCTGCGACACCTAAACAAAGCGGGTGAATTTGGCCGCAGGCTCCCGCTCG
This sequence comes from bacterium, assembly GCA_037130175.1. GTDB lineage: Bacteria > Verrucomicrobiota > Verrucomicrobiia > Chthoniobacterales > UBA6821 > UBA6821. Next base: position 8,584 of record JBAXTN010000036.1, read on the forward strand.
GTTGTCAGGGTATTTTCGATCTTGCTCGTATCTTCATATCCTAGGGACATTCCGCAAACGAGCTGCTGTCTTTCAGTAAGACCGAGATGACTGGCAACAATTCTGTGATACTTTATGAAAGCCGCCTGGGGACAGGTATCAAGCCCGCGCGCTTTCGCGGCTAGCATCACATTCTGTAGAAACATTCCGTAATCGAGCCAGCTCCCCTGACCCATGATCCGATCGATTAGGAAAAACAAACCGACAGGGGCGCCGAAAAAATCGTAATTTTTTGCAAACTGGTGGGCCATGGCTTCCCTATTTCCTTTGGAAATGCCAAGTAACCCGTAAAGGTCATAGCCAACCTTACGCCGTCGCTCAATGTAGGGCGCTATCCATTTCTCTGGATAGTAAGCGTATTCCTGAGCGTGTTTACCATCTTTCCCGGTATCGAGAGCAGTCTCAATAAGCTCTCGGGAAAGAGCTTCCTTTCTCTCTCCGGTAATAACGACCACCTGCCAAGGCTGGATATTTGTTCCCGAGGGAGCGCGCGCCGCGATATCGAGAATCTCCAAAATCGTCTCTTTCGGTACAGGAGTCGGCAGAAATCCTCTCACAGATCGTCGTTCTCTCATAACGGAGTCCACGACCCGTGTGATTTCGGATTGGGAAATGGAAAGATTCAAAAGGACTGAAGTCTGATTCTTACACTTCAGATTCTCACTTCTATGGCTCGGGATAGGCCTTGATGAAGTTGGAATACCAGATCGCTGATGGCGCCGGAATACGCTCGTGAGTCTTTTTATTGAAAGCAAAGAGACCGAACTGGCCGTGCCATCCCTCGGTCCACTCATAGTTATCCACCAGAGTCCATGGGAAATAGCCGCGGACATCGACCCCGTTATTCATGGCGCGGCGCATCTGGCCGATGTGTTCGCGAAAGTATCGAATCGATTTCTGTCCACTCTGGGTGCCGATGCCATTTTCGGAAATGATGATAGGCTTGTGATAGCGATCGGTAACATCCTTGAGGATATGATAGAGCCCGGTAGGGGCGATTTCCCAGCCAAGTTGCGTGTAGCTGGAATTGTGCTCCCCGCTGGGGCGGAAGATGAACCTCATCGCACTTGCTTCCTGCGAGTAGTAATAATTGACTCCGATCAGGTCGCAGGTGTCGGCCACCATATCGAGTTGATCATAGTTCTGATGCATCATCAGGTTGTAGACAGAGCCGGTGGGGTCGAGATAATGAGCCTTCTTCCAATGGGGGAGGGAATAGATGCCCATGATGAGCGCGTCGGGGCGTTCTTCACGCACAATGGCCGCCGCATCTCGGAACATGTTCGCGGAGACTCTCATCGCCTTTTTGTAAGAGCCGGGACGGAGCAGTAATCCGGGAGGCCAGTGGGCAGCAATCCATCCCAACTGGAGGGCTCCGTTGGGCTCATTCTGCGGAACATAAATGCGGACATCCGATTTGGTGGCCCGAACGACGCGGCGCACATGGGCCCTCCATGCCTCTTGCACATCGGGATTCAAGAAATTCGCCTTAGATTTATCCTTTGGGTAAAGCCAGTCGGGGAAGGTGAAGTGCCAGAGAGTGATGATGGGTTCGACGCCGGCTGCACGAACACGGCGGGCCATTTCTGCATACTGACGCAGGGCTGCCTCGTTGATCTGACCTTTCTTGGGTTCGACGCGGGCCCACTCGACACCAAATCGGAAATGATTCACTCCAAGACGTTTGATTGCAGCGAGATCCTTGTCGAATTGACTCCAGGAGAAGACGGCTGAATCTCCACGGGGCGGAGCTCCCCCCTCTTCGGCAAATCGATCCCAGTCTGTCTTAAAATACCATTTTGATCCCGGAGGGTATCCTTTGTCCTCATTCTGGAAGGGTGCGGTCGAGGTGCCCCACCAGAAGGGCTCCTTGGGGAGTTTTTTCAACACAACGGCATTTGCCGGAGGGTTGTAATTTGGAGGAGCGGTGATGCAGCCCTGTTGTAGAAAGAGGGCAAGCAAAAGGACGGCAGGAGCCAGATTGCGAAGGAAGGTTGCTTGATGCATACGCTTCTTGCTAGTAGCAATGGGCTGACCAATCAACCATGAAGCAAACTTTTCTCTCCATCACGCTCATCCCTTTTGTGCTTGTGGCTGCCACGACAGTCTTTGCTGCCATGGATATGGCGGATCAACGGTTGATGCCCGACACCATCGTTCTCAACGACGGTACTAAACTTCATGGAATGATTGTAAAAAATGATGCCAAAGAAGTAGTGCTGCAGCAACGGATGGGTGAAGTCGAGATTCCTAAGGAGAACATCAGTCGCATTTGTGATGAGGCGGATGCGGGCGTCTATTTTGCTGATATCGTTGACCCTGGAAAACTTCCTCCATGGAGGATGATCGTTCAAGATCTGCGCACGGATGACAACATCCACTCGTTCACACAGATTCCCCCGACCACGATCGAAAACGGATACCTGAAAAACATTCCCTACCTTTCCTTCCGTATCAACAAGCATGTAGAGATGAATGTTTACGGAAATCCCGAGGATCCCGTCTGTCTGGAATTCGGAATTTATGAAAAGGGTGAAAAAATCACCCGGTTTAAAAAAATCATCCGGGAATATCTTGCGGGAACCTTAAGGTCACGAGCAGAGATAGCGGCCCTCTATGCACTTGATGAGAAAGGGGATGAACGACAGGTTGGATCACTACGCTTCCGGATCTCGCCTCCCACTTCTCCGGATGCCTATGGTGGATGGTGGATTGCCGTCTATGACCCAAAGCGGCTTGAGAAAGAGAGAATCAGTGATGCAGCTTACAGCAAGGTGACGCTCCCTTTCAATGAGGTGAATGGGAAAAACGGTAAATTGCTTGACGATCGGAACATGAACCACGCTAAATTTCTGGAGAAAACCATGATGAACTGGTCCCAGATGATCCCCGATCTGCGGGGATTCTATCGTAACAAGATGGGTGATCTGAAATTACTGACATCCCCTAACAACACCCGATAAGCTACCATGATGAGATACTGTCATTGGATTTTAATCCCCCTGTTTTTATGTTCGGGCTGCGCCATTCATCCACTTGGTCCTCTCGACAAGGCACCCAAACATCAGGCTGCGAAGCTGACCGGATATCATGGTTTTGCATGGGGGATTTCCACGGCCAGCCTCCAGTATGAAAACAGGGCTGAGAAACCTGGAGATCCCAACTATTTCCTCCGGGACTGGGATCTGCTGGTGCAACAGAAGAAGGCACCCGTTGTCGGCAACGCACTCTACACATGGAGTGACTTTGACAAGGATCTGGCGGCACTGAAGAAGATCGGAGTCACCCATTACCGTTTCAGCATCGAGTGGGCCCGTGTTGAGCCGCAACCCGGTCACTACAATGAGGCAGCGCTTCGCCGCTATGTGGCGATGTGCCGCAAGCTTAAGGAGGCCGGTATCGAGCCGGTGGTCACCCTCTGGCATTTCAGTTTCCCCGCCTGGCTGACCGACCCACATGACAGCAAGAAGGTGAACTGGCTTCACCCGCTGACCCGTGAGCGTTGGAATCTCTATGTGAGCAAGGTGGTACGGGCGACTTCACCTTATGTGAATTACTACGCGCCGGAGAATGAACCCAATGGACAGGTGCTTACAGCCTACATCGCCGGCCTCTGGCCACCCTGCCACATCCTTGATTTTTCGGGATACAAGGCCGCGACGATTGCAAGCGCTGACATGTTTCGTGATGCAGCTTCTCGAATTAAGGAGATCAAGCCTTCAGCCAAGGTTGTCAGCGTGGAGGCTCTCCCCTGGTGGAAGCATGGCCCGCTCGATCCGGGCGGCCTGATCTATAACACCGTCCAGCATTCCAATTTTGACCATCTTGACCGCATCTATGATGTCTGTGACATCATCGGATTTAACTATTACTATAGCCAGATGGCGGGGCCTATCAGCTTCCTTTCAGAATCTTATCGGCATGGACATCATTTCACCATGATGGGCTGGCGGATCGATCCTGCCTCCCTTGGCAAACAGATCCGCTATGTGGCCAAGCGGTATGATAAGCCGATGATGATCACGGAGAATGGCATTGCCACACTAAATGATCCGAAGCGTATCGAGTATCTGCACGATCATATGGCCCAGATTCGCAAGGCCATGGAAGAGGGGTATGATGTCCGTGGATATTTCGTCTGGTCACTGGCCGACAACTACGAGTGGCACTATGGCTATGTTCCCAAATTCGGACTAGCCACGATGGATCCTGTGACTCGGGATCGCGTGCTCAAGCCCTCAGCGAAGTATTATCACAAGGTGATCAAGACCTCACAGTCGGAGCAGAAGGTTCAAGTCGACCCTTGATTTCGTGAGGCTGTCGTCGATGGGTGCCATCCGAGCAGTAGAATTTTTCCTTTCGATTATGACGTCGGTTTCTTAAAGACGCTCCTCAGGGTCTCGGTCAGAAGCTTCCGGTTGATCGGTTTGGTCAGGTAATCATCCATGCCTGATCCGATGCAGCGGCGTCGGTCTTCCTCCGAGGCATGGGCGGTCAAGGCTATGATCGTGGGTTGACGCTCTGCAGGAAGATTGGTGCGTATCAGTCTTGCTGCCTCGAGACCGTCCATTTTCGGCATTTGGATATCCATCAGGATCACATCGTATGGCCGGGCATTGATGGCATCGACAACTTCGATTCCATTTGATGCAAAGTCGGCATGGTAGCCTAGACGGCCAAGCATCAGATCGAGAACCTTTTGGTTCAGGGTATTGTCCTCGGCGACTAGAATGAGCAAGGGGTGAGTCGTTGCCATCACAACGGCCAATTTCCCGTCACTCTCGGAAGCGGTGCGTTCTTGTTGCGGGGAAGGTTCGCCGGGGAGGGTGTCTGAATTTAAATTGGGCTCCAGAGTGACCGTGAAGGCAAAGGTGCTCCCCTTGCCCGGTTCACTGGTGACCGTGAGTGAGCCACTCATCAGTTCGACCAGAATGCGTGAAATGGCGAGTCCCAAACCTGTTCCGCCAAACCGGCGGGTCATGCTTGGATCGGCTTGGATAAAGGGTTCAAAAATCTTCTTTTGTTGTTCTTCGGTCATTCCGATTCCGGAATCACGAACCTCAAAGAGCAAGGTGACATTGCCGGATTCGATCGATTCCGGTCTGCTGACAGAGACATTGACCAGGCCCTCCTCAGTAAATTTCACGGCGTTTCCAATGAGATTGATCAAAATCTGCCGGAGGCGGATCACATCACCGATCACAAGATTCGGACAGTTCTCCCCGATGTGCACCCGTATTTCTAGCCCCTTCAACGCTGCTTCGGGAACCATGATGTCGATACAGGCCTTGATCTCCTCCCTCAGATGGAAGGGATGCTTTTCCAACTCAAGGCGTCTGGCTTCGATCTTTGAGAAATCCAGAATATCGCTGACCACCGAGAGAAGTGTTTCCGCGCTCTTGTGAATCGTCGTGGCAAAATCACGCTGTTCCAGATCGAGAGGGGTTTCCATGAGCAGGCTCGAAAAGCCCAGCACGCCGTTGAGCGGTGTCCGGATCTCATGGCTCATGGTGGCGAGGAAGGAGGATTTAGCTCGGTTCGCATCATCGGCCTCGGCTTTTGCCGCCAGCAGGGCTTTCTCCATGATCTTGTTTCCCGAAACATCCCTTGCCACCGCAAGGACAGCCCCTTGTCCACAAGAGGTGAGACGGGTCTCAAAGTGTCTCACTGCCATCCCTGACTCCAAAGTATACTCGAAGGAGAGGCACCCGCCATCCGGTGGCATGGAATCAATATTCTCGGCATACACGCGGGCGATTGCAGCGGGGAAAATATCGTTGAGATGCTTCCCTTGAAATGAAGTCGTTGTATCCGCCGCATCAACCGGGCCACGCTGATCTAGGATCAAACCATCACGCTGGATATAAAGAACGAGATCGGGCGTGAGGTCGAGTAAGGCGCGGCTTCGTTCTTCTTTCCCCTTATCTGTGAAATAATTCTGGACGGCCTTTTCGACGATTTGAACCAACTGCGTGTTGTTCCAGGGCTTTGAAATGAAGCGGTAGAGATCGGCTTCGTTGACCGCGTTGGTGACACCCTCGATATTGGCCTGCCCTGTCAGCATGATTTTCAGGGTCTTCTGGGAGATGATCTGGATGTGCCGGAGCAATTCGTCGCCCCGCATCTGAGGCATGACATAGTCTGAGATAACGACAGGAACCTCCCGTCCGTCTGCCAGCAACTCCTTGACTACCTCCAGAGCGTCCGCGCCATCTTCGGCAATCTCGATCAGGTAATTCTCACCGAATGCTGCGGAGAGCGTGGTGCGCAGGCTATCGAGAACAAACTTCTCATCATCCACGCAGACGATGACGGGCTTGCTCATATCTTCGCGAGCCCGCTATCTATGGTTTCGATTAGATCGCTCTCCTTCCACGGCTTGTGCAGGCAGCGATGGAGATCCGCCTCGAGCGTTGTCCTCTCGATGGCTTCGGGTGTGGCTTGTCCGGTGAGCATCACCTTCACGATGTTCGGGAATTTCTTGTGTACGCGGACAAGGAATTCATCCCCGCGGATCCCGGGCATAAGCCAGTCGGAAACAATGATGAGGACGCTTAGTTCATCCTGCTGGAATTCTCCGAGAAGTTCGAGCGCATCCTCGGCACTTTCGGCTATCTCGCACTGGTAGGCGGATCCGTAGTGGTTCGTCAACTGAGTGCGCAGTGAGTCGAGCACCATCTTCTCATCGTCCACGCAAAGGATAATATTTTTTTTCATGGATTGGTTGGGCTGATTCCCGGGAGAATGACTTCAAAGACAGCACCGCCAGCAGCACTGTCACCGAGGTGGATTGTTCCACCGTGGCTTTCGACAATCTGGCGCACGATATGAAGGCCGAGACCGCTTCCTTCACCCGCAACCTTAGTCGTGAAGAACGGCTCGAATATCTTCTCCCTCAGCTCGGGCGGTACGCCGGTGCCTGAATCCGATACGGAGACCTTGACTCCATCTCCATGAGGACTGACTGCTATGGTCATGTCGCCCTTGCTATCCATGGCGTGGATCGCGTTGTGAATGAGATTTGTCCAGACTTGGTTGAGCTCATCGGGGCGGCAAAAAATGTTGGGGATCTCATCATACTCCCTCGTGACTACCACCCCTCGCTTGAGCTGGTTGTGGTACAGAGTCAGCACCGTTTCGATCCCCTCCGCGACATTTGCCATGCTGCCTTCACCCGTGCGGTCGAAATGGGCGTAGTTTTTCAGAGCATAAACGATCTTACCGGCCCGGTCTGCAGCCGTGGTGATGATGGTCGCACTGCGTCCGAGGCCGGAAAGTTTATACGCCATTTCGAGACAGGCTCCACCCTGCGGATGGCTGAGCATGGAAAGATACGGATCAATCGATCCGCAGATCCCCATCATGACGAATGTCTCCGCAATCCGGTCCGCCCCCGGAACTTCCTTTGCGGCAAGTTCAGCCTTGAGCGCATTGCGATAGGTTCTCTCTTCTTTGGCGGAGAGGGGGACGGGTGGTGCAATCGATTGCTGGATCAGCTTGAGGAAAAGATCTTGGAATTCCTCGGGAAGGCTACGGAAGAAGGCCGGCAATCCGGGGAGGATTCCATCCAATGTGGAAGAGATGTTGCCAACGGCGGCACCGATGGCTCCTAGCGGAGTATTTATTTCGTGGGCGACTCCGGCGATCAACTGGCCTAGAAGGGCCATTTTTTCGGATTCAACCATCTGAAGCTCGGCTTTACGAACCTCCGCCTCGGCTTTCTTCCGTTCGGTGATATCGCGGGTGATGCCCACAATTCCAATAATGGCTCCGTCCTTGGCACGCAGGGGAGTTTTTGTGGTGGAAACCCATGAATCGGTTCCATCGGGCAAGGTTATTTTATTCTCTATTCCGACAACCGCTTCACCGGTGGTAATTATGTGCTGTTCTTCCTCAAAAGCCTTTCTGGCATGCTCCTCGGTATGAAAATCAAAATCAGTCTTTCCCTCCATCTCATCAGGCGACCTCAATCCGAGAGACAAGGCATGAGTCCGGCTCGATTTCAGAAAGCGGGAATGCCTATCCTTGAAATAGATCTTGTCAGGCATCGCGACCATGAGGGCGTTTAAGAGAACATCGTCACCCAGAGATGGGTTGAAAGATGGGATATGCGATTGCTTCACATCGGACTCAAGCGAATTTGAGTTGTTTGTCATTGTAGGGGAGTCTTCTCGTTAACTCTCAAAACACTTCCGATCAAGAGAAAAGACCCCGTGAAAGTCGCGCCAACATCGAGCTGGAAATATTTGCCTCATTTCTGTGACTCATTTCAGACGCCTAATCAGAAGGAAAGTGCGGTCATCCCCTTGGGGTAGTCCCTCGGCATGATTTTTAAGGCAATCCCAGAGGGTTTGGAAAATATGTTCGGGATCACTTCCTGCGACTGTACGGAAAGTTTCCATGAGTTTCTGTTCACCGATCAGTTCCTCGCCACGGCTCATGGTCTCGTGGAACCCGTCGGAAATTGCAAGAATCGTATCGCCGGGCTCCAGGAATGTTTCCGTCGGCTTATATCCAAGCATTGAGCGCAGGACACCCAGCGGAGGGTGATGCGGCTCCAGCGGTTCTATTTTCCGTGTCCTGTTTTGATATAACCAGAGGGGCCCTTGGCCGAAACTCACCCAACGGAACATGTGTCGCGTGCAGTCCAAACGACCGAGCAGCAGGGTGATGAAGTGACCATCGGGAAGATCCTCTCGGAGTTGTGCATTGAGCGCATCGACCAGATCCCGGTGGTAGACACCGAGGCGGATGCTGACCCTGAGCATAGCCGTGAATGCCGTGGCCATCAATGCCGAGCCCATTCCATGGCCCGTGGCATCCCCCATACTCACAACCAGATGCTCGACTGTCGGGTTGAGGTCGAGCACGTAGCCTCGGTCCGACTCACGGGGACGGACTCCGATCATATCATAAAAATCGCCATTACCCCATGTGGCGGGGATGGTTCTGGCAAAGATCATGTATCCCGGGAGTTCCGGCACATTGCGGGGGCGTGTGTGATCCTGGACCTGTTGGGCTAGTTCCAGTTCTTTTTCATGGCTGATTCCCATGGCCGATATGCTGGATTCATTAATCTTCAAAACAATACAAATTGGAGGCCGTTTGAGATCAAATGACCCTGTCGCAGGGGGATAATCATCGTTTTCCTAACCGCAAACTACGTCTTGGGTTCTGGCTGCCGTCTCAGATTGACCATTCTGTTGGTGTCCCTCGCATTGGAAATTGCATCTTCCTTGCTGATTTTCTTGGTCAGATAGAGGGATTCCAGAGAGTCATCGAACGTATTCATGCCATCTTTGCGACCGATCTCCATCAGGCCGACGATTTGCTCGAATCTCCTGTCGCGGATACAGGCTGCTACCGCCGTATTCCTGCCCAAAAACTCAGTCACCAAGACCCTCTCGGTACCATCCTCGCTGGGCAGGAGGCGCTGGGCGACAATGCCCGCCATGACATTAGCAAGCTGGCCCAGAATTTGATCCTGCTCGTCACCGGGAAAGAAATCGACGATACGATCGAGGGCCTGGGGTGCGTCGTTAGTATGCAGTGTCGCAAGCACAAGATGGCCCGTCTCCGCTGCGGTCAGGGCGGCCCGGACAGTCTCGTGATCCCGCATTTCACCGAGCATGATGACATCGGGATCCTGTCGTAGCACATGTTTTAACGCAGTCACAAAAGAGAGCGTGTCCCGACCGAGTTCCCGTTGTTTGATGATGGAACGGCAGGGTGGAAATTCAAACTCGATGGGATCCTCGATGGTGATAATCACGGCGTCGCGGCTCTCGGCAATCCTCTGAAGCATTGCGGCGAGGGTGGTTGTCTTGCCGGAACCTGTCATTCCAGTCACCAGAATCAATCCCTGATTCATTTCACAGAGCGCTTCCACGGCCGGGCGGTGGCCGAGATCGGACAAGGGGGGAATATGTTTGGGAATATGACGGAAAACGGCCTCCAGTGTTCCCTTGCTGTAATGGGCGTTGCCACGGAAACGGCCGATTCCCTTCACTCCGATGCCAAAATCAAGTTCAAGATCTTTCTCCAGCTTGGCCCTCTGCGTGTCGGTGATGATGCTTAGGATCGATTCACGGCAGGAGGCAGACGAGAGAATCTGTCCACTGAGGGGAGTGATATCTCCCCGTACACGCACAGTGGGTGGTCTTCCTGCGCATAGATGCAGGTCAGAGCCACCCTTCTCCACCGATTCCTGAAGGAGTGTGGTTATGTCGATTATGTTGTCCATGACATCAGAGGGATTGGGTGGAGTTGGTGACACCCATCAGCATCCTGCGGAGATCCACGGGACGCGATGAGGCGAGAGTCGCCTGCTCTTCACTGATCTTGGCCGAGATGACGAGCTGGTAGAGGGAACGAAGGAAGGATTGGGCCTCGTTTTGCGAGGCAATTGAAATCTGGTCGGCAAGACCGTGAAGATCAGCCTCCCGGATTAGTCGGCGCATGATGCCGATATTGGAAAAATATTCGCACGCCAGCACGCTGTCACCCTGCATGGAGGGAAGGAGTTTCTGGCAGAGAACTCCGAGTAGTTGGTTGGAAAGAACCTGGAGATATCCGTTCTTCAGGCTCTCGGGGAAAAACGCGGTCATACGCTCGACCACCTCGCAGGCATCCGATGCGTGCAGGGTAGTCAGCACGAGGTGACCCGTTTCTGCAGCCTGCAGGGCGACCTCAGCGGTCACCACATCACGGATTTCACCCAGAAGAATGATGTCGGGAGCCTGTCTCAAGGAGCGCTTCAGCCCTTCTTCAAAAGATGGTGTGTCGAGTCCCACGGCGCGTTGGGTGAAATACGATTTATCCCCCTTGAAGACATATTCCACAGGATCCTCGATCGTCACGACATGGCGCTCGAGATTGTGGTTTACCCATTCCAGAATCGAGGCAAGGGTCGTGGATTTGCCGGATCCGGTGGGGCCGGAAACAATGATGATGCCGGAGCGTCGTTGGGCCCAATCCTGAAGAATTTCAAAGGGAACCCCCAATTCTTCAAGTGCCGGCACCGAGGTCTTGATCAATCGCAGCACAGCCGACTCCATGCCTAGATGCATGTTGAAGTTGACGCGGAATCTCAGTCCGTCGGAAGAAACAAAACTGGCATCAAAATCGACGGCAGAATCCGGAACCCCGCAGGCGGTTCGGAGAGAAAGAATGTCCTCCCGCCGGATGGGAGGCATATCGATGAAGGTCACGCTGCCCGAGATGCGCAGCAGGGGAGGCTCTCCACAGCGCAGGATAAGATCCGAGGAACGGTATTCCACGGCGGCCTTGCAGCAAAGATCAATGGATTGCGTGACTTTATTCATACGGTTCCCTAGATCGCTCCAATTTCCTTGATTAAAGAAGGCCCTGGTATCAAGGCCCGACCTTTCACATCAAGATAGAAAAACGCCTTGGCGGTCATCGAATAGGCTCCGACCCAGAGAAAACCTATGCCGCAGGTGAGCAGCGCCAGTAGCGACCATCCGAGGAATCGAAGCTGAAGCATGAAGAACTTCCATTTCCTACCGGACATCATCCGCTTGCTCATGCGAATACAATCAAGGGCTGATGTGGTCGGAGTATCGGCAAGGATGATGAAAACCATCGCATAGGAGTAGATCACGATGATCAGGGCAACCATGCCCAGTAGAGCAAGTGAGACAATCACGGGATGAATCCAGGGGCTTGTGGAAAAATGATTGGAACTGCCAAGACCGAGGGTTATTCCGATTGGGACTCCTACCAAGAGGAGAGCCCAGCCGATCAGAATCAGACCTACCAGGAGAGTCATGCCCACTGTTTTCCAATAGTAAGAAGCTCCTTTTCGGAATCCGATGAAGAGATCGCTGATCTGTATATTCACTCCCCTTGCAAGATTCAGGGAAAAGAAAAAGAGTCCCACCAAGAGAGGTGGCGTCAGAAAAATAGAAAGAAGAGAACAAGCGAGAGAGATGCTTGTCTTGACCCAGGAAAAATCATGATGAGGCATTGAGGAGACGAGAGGTTGGTGAGAACCGGAAGCATGTCCCTGAAGCAGGGCGAAGATCGATGGCTGCTGCGTCGGCACTTTAACCAATTGGGGAGCCTCCACGATCACGATATAGAGCAGGAAGACGAGCACTGCCATGGCCCAACGGCCTTTCAGCGCCCCTCGTGACATCTTCATCAGGTCACGGTTTGGAGTGGTGCCATCGGTACCTGGAAGCGACGGAGGAATTGTTCCTCCATCAGAGGAGAAAAGATCCGCGATGGATGAGGCTGGCTGCCAATGGTCTCCCATGGATTCATTCCAAAGAAAATCGCCGGGTGAGAGTTCTCCCGAGCGTGCGATACGCCGGATCTCGGTATCACCAACGGGGCCAAGCTGGGAACCGTTTTTCGAATAGTACCATTGCATAATCCGTAGGGGTAGGGGCCGGGAGTGAGTGCGGCGTGAACATCAGTATCAGCACCAAACACACACTTCCATCCCAGTCGGCTGGCGGACAAGCAAAATGATGATACCACCACGATGAGCTGATGTTTCGTCCTTACCTAGGAATGTGATTGAAGGTGACGGTTTGAACGGTTAGGAAGAGAACCGATGAAGATATTCCGATTTCCCCCTCTTGCTCCACTTGTGCTCGTGCTTGTCGCCCTCGTTGTGACAAGCGGATGTTCCAGCGGTCCCAAGGTCGATCCCCAGATTACGGCTGCAGTCGCCGCCAGCCATGTGAATCAGAATACTTACAACAAGATCTTCAACGCCCAGACGCTTGACTACAATGACATCACGGCACTTGTCCGTGGACGCGTGCCCACCCACATCATCGTGGGCTATCTCCGTAGCACACAGCGCGTCTATGACTACGACTACGCACAGTTGGCCTCCCTCAAGGCTGCCGGTGCCAAGCCGCATCTTCTGAATTACCTGACGGAGACCCAGGGCTTCTACGGCAACAATGCTCCCGTGAAGTCTGGCAGCAAGGTTCCCAAGTATATCCGTGACAACTCCAAGCTGAATCAGGACAAGCAGCCCTTCTTCTATAACGCGCCTTTGGTTGATGACTGGTATGACTCGGCCTACACAGAGTCTTGTTACAGTCCCTTCTCCTTCAATTGATCTTAGGAAGCAGTCCTGATCCCCGTAGTCGGTGAAGACTCCGGGGGCAGGGCTTTTATTTTTTCGGCAGCGATTTCCATTGGTCGGAGTGCTGGGTGCCGCAGTCGTTGGAATCCTCCTCTCATCATGCCTGGGTGACTCTAGGTGGTTGTGGATTGCCATGATCGTGCTGCTTTCCTTGCTATGCGTTTTCAAGCGTAAAGAGGGAGGGGTGGTATTGGCCTTCACCGTCGCTTGCTTTGCGTGTCTTCAGTTCTGGGCATGGAATGATGCACCAGCCAGAAAATTGGCCATTTGGTTCGAGTCGCATCCTCATGAATTTTCCGTGCAGGGGATCATTGATTCCGAACCGAAGCTCTCCCAGACTGGTGCGGCGACTTTTTTCATGCGTACGGAAAAGTTTGTGGAAGTAGGTGCCGAGGCCCCTCCCATTCTTCTTCCGGTCAAAGTCCGTGTGCGCTGGTCCGGGGAGATGCCATCCTACGGTGATCGTGTGAACTTTCAGGCACTGGCTTTGCGGCCTTCACTGCCGCGTAATCCCGGCGGATTCGACTATCGTCTCTGGCTGGAGCGTCATGGAGTCTATACCCAATTCAGTATTGATCCTTCAGAGCCGGGGAAGATTCTCTCCCAAGGTCATGGCAATCCGCTCATGACTTGGGCTCTTTCCGCCCGGCATCGCATGGAGGAAATCCTTTCAACCGATCTCGGTGGCGCACCGATGGAGTTGAGCGCGATCAGGGGGATCACTCTTGGAATCACGGAGACGACACCGGAGGGATTCATCGACGACTTTCGCTTCACTGGAACAATGCATCTCTTTGCCGTCAGCGGCCTGCATGTCGGAATGCTGGCTGTTATGATCTGGTTTGTGCTCAGGGCGGCTCGTCTTCCCCGTCCATGGGCCGTTGTAGTGATCATTCCACTGCTGTTTTTCTATGTTGCGATCACAGGCCTGAAGTCGGGGAGCATTCGAAGCGCCTTCATGATTTCGCTCCTTCTCTTTGGCTCCGTTCTCTACCGACGACCGCTCTCCATTAACATTCTTGCCGCTGCCGCATTGATCCAGTTGGCTCTTGATCCCAACGCGCTTTTCTCCGCCGGGTGGCAGTTTTCTTATTCCGTAGTCTTTGCGATTCTTGCATTGGCGCCGCCGCTGGAGTCATGGCTCTGCATGCTTCATCAGCCCGATCCCTTCATTCCACACAAGATTCTGACTCGTTGGGAACGCCGGCAATACTCGTTCTGGAAGTATGCTGCGGGATTGATCTCGGTCTCGACCACGGCATGGATCGGATCTCTCCTGCCAACCATTGCTTATTTCCATCTGATTTCCTTTTCTGCCATCGGGGCCAATCTCCTCGCTGTACCTCTCGCCTTTGCCGTACTTGCCCTCGGAGCGATGGCCCTGCTCGCCGGTAGCGTTTCACTCTGGGCTGCAGGGGCCTTCAATAATGCTAACTGGCTTGTCACCAAACTACTCCTGATCGTTGTCCACTCAAGTTCCCTGATGCCGGGAGGTCATTGGTTTGTCGGCCCGCCGGGCAAGCCCTACCCCGTGATCACACTCTTGGATCTGAACGGCTGTTCGTGCGTGGTGGTGCAAAGAGATGGGAAGTTTGCGCTCGTGAATGCGGGCAGGAAAAAGGATGCCATGAGGGATATACTTCCCTTCCTCGAAATGCGGGGAGCCAACGCGATCGGGAATATTCTCATTACTCAGGCTGATGCGGCGCACCTGGGAGGCGTGCCTGAAATTGCAAGGGAATTTCCTGTGGGATCCGTTGGCATGGTTGATGAAAAGAGCCGCTCCGTCGTGGCAAAAGGCGTGATGAATTCCTTTGCGGAGAAAATGACGAAGCTGCAGTTGGGCGTGCCATTTCCGATGCTTCGTGATGTGACGGGAGAAGTGCTTTTTCATTCTGATAATGCCTCGGCACTGCTGCTTCATTGTGGAGAGATCAGGATTCTTTTCCTCTCCGCACTGACTCCGGAAAGTTCGCGCCAACTCCTTTCCCTGCCCAAGGAGTCCCTCCATGCCGGAGTGTTGGTGATGCCTCTTGGAGGATTAGAAATCCTTTCCACGCTTCAGTTGATCCGCCAGATCGCCCCCAAGGTGGTCATTTCTCCCGTTGATGGGTTGAAACGAAACGGCGTTCCGAGTCCCGAGTGGAATCAGTTGCTTACGGCGGAAGGGATTCAGCTCATCAGACAGGATGAGAGCGGAGCTGTCATTATCGGTGCGATTCCTAATCAGGCAACGATCAGGGCGTTTCTTGAAAAAAAAGAACGAACCCTTCCTGTACCGTAAGTCTTTAGGAAAAGGAAAGTGTGTTTAGTCTTTCCACGAAGAGGTCATGCCTTGAGGGATCGTAGTGATGGCCGATGAATCCGACGGATTCAGCACTTCTCACATTGTCGGGTAGGTCGTCGATGTAGAGTGTCCTCGTGGGATCGACGGCGAACTGGGTGCGGGCCAGCTCAAAAATCCTAGGTTCCGGTTTCATGACGCCCGCCTTGTAGGAATAGACTCCATCCCGGAAGAGGGTCGGGAAAAAGTCGTATTCCTCAAAGATATGGTCGTGATGGATACAGCCGATGTTGGAGAGGAGATAGAGAGGGGTCGTCGGATGAAGGGATCGGGCCCACTGGACCATCGGGGTGTTCACCTCGAAGATCCGGCTCCAGACATCGAGAAAATGATCTTCCGGCCCATCGTGGGCAAAGGCTTCACGCACGGCCTTCACAAAATCCTCCCTGCTGATCACTCCTGTCTCATGGTCGATGCGAAGCGGATGAAGATCCTCCTGCGAGGGAGGGGCTTCCTGACCCGTATGCTTGAGAATTTCCTGCTCGGCCACCGTGTAGTCAAAGGTGAGGAGCACATTGCCAATATCAAAGATGACGGCGTCGATTTGCGTGGGAGTAGTCATGAAAGGAGCAAAGGGATCGAATAGATCCCAACAACGGGAGAGGGGCAATCGTTTTTGCTTTTAGGTTACTCCATTAGGATCTCCAATAACCGGGTGAAATGGATCCTCCTGATTGTCGTGATAGCTGTGCTTCTCTGTGGAGTAGTCATCAAGAACATGACGCAGGGGAATCGATTTTATAGCCTCTGGCACACTTGTCTGGTTGTCTCTGTGCCTTTGAAAAGTGCCGATGCTATCATCGTACTCGGAGGTGAATCCCTTGCCAGACCGCTAGAGGCTGCGCGGCTTTATAAGGCTGGCATTGCCCCAAGGATCTTTGTTTCCGGTCTCGGCGATGCCGGAAGGAATCGCCAGATTCTGATTGGAGCCGGCGTGCCTGCCTCAGCGATCACCATGGAATCCAAGGCTACCTCGACTTACGCGAATGCCATGTTGCTGAAGCCTCTTCTGGAGGCTGCAAAGGTGAGATCCGCCATGATCGTTACCTCTTCCTTCCATACCCGCAGGGCACTGGCAACCTTTCGTCACACGATGCCGGATGTGAACTTCGGAGTGACAGAGGCAGTCAACGACGGGTGGGCCGGGGCTGAGGGGCGCAGGGAACTCAATCGTTTTGCCGCGATCGAGTTTCTCAAGACTCTGGAATACAGGCTGCTTTATGGCGTTTCTCCATTCTTGTCGTCAGGGATCGATCATCAGACAATTCAGCCATGAATTGTTATTTTTCCGAGTTGGGCAGGAGGGTCTATGGGCGCTGGCTGGATGCTGACTTTTCTCTCGCTGCATTTCCTGAGATTGCCAGAACCGCATTGGAGGAACAGCCCCCCTCGGAGCAGGTCGATCTTACCGATCTGATCAGGGAATTTCTTCTTTCCGACGAACAGCCTTATCAATCCGCCTCGGGATTCGGCCAACCGGAGATCATCGTCTATGATTCTCCCAAGTTTTATATCCAGCTTCTCTTCTGGCTCGATGGAACCACCGACATCCATCAGCACGAATTCTCCGGTGCCTTTCATGTGATGGCAGGATCGAGCATCCACTCAGAGTATGCTTTTGAGAATGCACAGGATGTCACAGCCCACTTTCGGATCGGGAATCTGAAGCTCAGGAAGGCGGATTTGCTGGAAACCGGCCGCACGGTGCCGATCACTTCGGGGAGAACTGGGATGCATGCCCTGTTCCATTTGGAAACCCCCTCCGTGACGGTTGTGGTGCGGACGCACTCCGATCCGGGGACGGGGCCTCAGTTCACCTACCTGCCGCCCCATCTGGCAGTCGATCCCGTGCAGAGCGATGCCCTGACTCTCCGCAGGAAGCAGTTGCTCGATGTGCTGGAGCAAACAGGGGACCCAGACTATGCGCCGCTAGTTTTGGAAATGATCACGAACCTCGATTTTGAGCGCGGATTTTTCATCCTTCAGAACTGTATCGGGCCACTTCGCTTGCTCGGAAGCTGGGAGGATGTCTGGAGAGTCTTTGAGCGGAAGCATCGCAAATTGGCTGCTCCTGTGCTGCCAACCTTGGAAGAGATTATCCGCCGGGACGGTCTTGTGGCCTTGAGAAGCTCGATCGAGGAGGCGGAGCATCGCTTCTATCTGGCTCTAATCCTCAATCTGGAGAACCGCACCGATCTCCTGAAGATGGTAGGCAAGAGATTTCCCGGCGACCCTGTGGATACAGTTCTGCGCTGGGCCGGTGAGTTAATTCAGTTCGCTGATTCGGGCATATGGATCTTGGATGCCCAGTTTCCAGAAGAGATCGAGACAGATGAGGAGGACAAACCGCTTCTCTATCTCACGGCACTAGCTCACTTCATGACCGGCGGAACCATACCAAAAGAACTCAAGCCCCTAGGTAAGAAAAATCTGGCACTGCTACGTCAGAGTTTTCAGAAGTCGAGCTGGCGGGTGCTGCTGGCTGATTAGAGTAGGAAATTGGCCACAAAAGGCACAAGAAGTCACAAAGGGGAAGTGAAGGGGGAAGACAGCTCCCTATGAACTCAGTGAAAATCCTCCGGGATTCCTCCAGCTCGTTAATTGGTAGGAATGCTCTCATTGACAGGAGTTCCACTGTATTGCAGTATTGCTGCATGACAGCAGTATCCGTTTCCAAGCGTGGCACCATCACCCTTCCTCCAGAGATCCGGAGGCAGCTCGGTCTGGAATCAACCGATCACCCCATGATGCTTGTTGAGCTTCGGGACGGTGGAGTTTTCCTGCATCCTGCCTCTGCGGTACCCGTAAGGGATATTCCTCTCGATCAAATGCTTCAATGGATTGCCGAGGATGAGGCTGATGCCGGGGAGTTCTGGAAAAAGGCTGGTGCAAAGACCTCGGCAAAGCGTCGCACTCTCGGGACTCGGAGCAAGTCTCAGTGAGGCTCTTCCTCGATAGCAGTGTGCTGCTTTCCGCCGCAGGTTCGGAGAGATCCCTTTCCCGACTTATTCTGACCTTTGCCGGGGAATGGCGTTGGGAATTGGTCACAGCTTTCTATTGCCGCGATGAGACAAACAGGAATGTATGCAAATTCGGCTCCGAGGCTGAAATAAAGTGGAAGTCCATGCAGTCAGAACTTTTATTGCTTCCGAATGCCCTCACTAGCAAGAGGCCTCTCCTGCTTGCCGCCTCAAAGGATAAACCGGTTCTTATCTCCGCACTGGCAGCAAGGAGCGATGTCCTCCTGACTCTCGATCAAAAAGACTTCGGGATTCTTCTCGATACGGAGGTTTATGGAATGCTTGTCACCACCCCGCGCGGGTTTTTGATGAGGCAGGGCTTGGGATAAAGGGGCGAATTTGCCCAGAAGAGGCACAAGAAGTCACACTAACTGGGAAAAGTGAGGTATCGACAGGAGGGTGGGCTCAGAGAAAGCATTCACCCTGTTGATGTGAGGTGTCGCAGAAAGGCATGATTTGTGCTTCGGAAATGCACATAATGGATTGCCTTTCCTCGGGTAGACGATAGATTAAAATTATTTTTTTGCCCAATCCATACTTACCATCTCGATTTGCTCAATATGCTGAATTTCAACAACCTGCCTGCCGTGAAGATGAGGCAACTGAATCATAGGGGGGGGGGTGTCTTTGCTGCAGAAATCGATACTCATGTGCATCATTGGCAGCGCATTTGCACAAGACCTCTCCATTGGGAACAATGGTTCGGGACAGAGCAACTTCGTCACTTTTTCTACTCTCAATTACAGTAATGCAATTATTGGATCTGGAGGCTCACAAAATGCGCTGCTGATAAGCAACTCCGGCACGATAAATGACCAGTCGGGATATATAGGATATAGTATTACTTCCTCAAACAACACCGTATTCTTGACAGGTTTACTTACAAATGTTGTTAATCCTGATTTTGGCCTTACTGCATATAGTTTCGTGTTCTCGTATGCTCCTACAAATCAACCAGCACTATGGAATAACACGAATGCTCTCTATGTAGGCTACGCTGGTTTCAGCAACTCGTTAACAATTTCTAATATTACAGAACCCTACCAAAGTCCTTACATCTCTTTATATTTCCGGGGTCAGCTCATGAGTCCTACGGTGAGTGGAAGCACCAATCCTGCACTTTATATCGGCGTTGTGAGTCTCGCTTCAGATCAAGTGGGTTATGTTGGGTTTACAAGCACTGCTTCAAATAACTCTGCATTGGTGACAGGAACCAACTCTTACTGGAGCAATGCCACTTCTCTTTCGATTGGTTATGGAGGTGCACGAAATTCAATGTTGATTTCCAATGGAGGTTATGTGGTCGATCAGTATGGATATCTAGGAAATAACAATTCGGCATCTAACAATACTGCTATGATTGCTGGTGTAAATTCCATATGGAGTAACTCATCCAATCTCAATATTGGCTACGAAAGCGCAGGAAATACAATGGTTATATCCAACGGAGGTGTGGTTTATGATAAAAATGGATTTTTAGGATACAGTAATTTTTCATCAAACAATTCTGTAGTTATTAATGGAGCTGGTCTTTATAATTCCAACCCGACATCTGGAAGTGCTTTAGTCTCGGGACCTGGTGCTTCATGGATTAACTCAGGTTCACTTACTATTGGCTATAGCGGCCCCAGTAATTCATTACTCATAACAAATCTCGGGAGTGTCGTCGATCAGTCAGCTTATATAGGCTATAGCAACACATCTTCAAATAATTCCGTAGTGCTTGCTCGAAGTGGCTCAACTTGGAGTAGCTCATCAAATCTCTACGTAGGATACGGCGGTGCCGGGAATCGGCTGACAATAACTAATGGAGATCCTGCTATTTCTGCCTTGTTTGTAATCGGTGGACATTATTCCTATACTACCGTTTCAGATCAGAATGGCTATATAGGCTATAGCAATACATCTTCAAATAATTCCGTATTTTTAAGTGGACAATCGACGAACGTAACTTATGTACCAATTAATGGAAGTCCGTTTACAAAGTTGTATCCAATATACGGAGATTGGGAAAATGCAAATAACTTCTACGTCGGATTCAATGGGAGTGGAAATACTCTAACAATAAGTAGTAATGGGGTAGTAAATGACTCAGTGGGCTATATTGGCTATAATTCTTCCAATAACATTGCTGTCGTTACAGGTTTTAATTCGTTCTGGAATAGCACATCATCACTGAATGTAGGCAATGGGGGTCCCGGTAATTTGTTGGTCATCTCCAATGGAGGTGTGGTGAATGATCAGTACGGCTATATAGGAAATAGTAACTCTGCTTCCAATAACACTGCGCTTGTGACTGGAAGTAATTCACTCTGGAGCA
>JBAXTN010000037.1:0-27023 GCA_037130175.1 bacterium
CGCACTTCGCGGGCGCGAATGCGGTCGTTGATACGAATGAATGCTGGATTAATGGTGCCTCCGTGCGCCTAGAAGCGCGCAATGGTAATGGCGGTTGCGCTGGCGGGCGCAACTGCCGGTGGGGTGATGACTGCCGTCGGAATCGTCAAGGGAATCAAGCAACAAGAAGTGTGGCCCGCTCATATGGTGAGCGTGCGGTCGCGGATTTCGGATTCGAGGCGTAGGATGAATGCATCTGATGCGAGAGCCCCTTCGTCGCCGAGTTTGCGGCTGCGAATGGAGAGTTGGCTTGAGGCCTCCTCCTTAGGACCTACTACGATCATGTAGGGAACCTTATCGAGCTGGGCAAGTCGAATCTTAGCTCCGAGTTTTTCCGGTGAGAGATCAGCTGTAGCGCGAATTCCCTTTTCGGTCATTTGGGAGACGATTTTCTGGGCATAATCGGCAACTTTTTCGGAAACCGGAAGGACTCTGGCCTGCTCGGGAGCCAGCCAGACGGGGAAGTCTCCGGCGAAATGCTCAATGAGGACTCCGGTGAATCGCTCCAGCGATCCAAAGGGAGCCCGATGAATCATGACAGGAACATGATCGCTGCCATCAGCTCCCGTGTAGGAGAGATTGAATCGCACTGGGAGGACATAATCGACCTGCACGGTGCCAAGTTGCCATTCACGACCAAGGACATCCTTGACGACGAAATCAATCTTAGGCCCGTAGAAGGCAGCCTCTCCCGGTTCTTCCGAGAAGGGCACTCCCAGCGTGGAGGCGGCTTCCCTACATGCGGCTTCGGCGAGATCCCATTGTGCAGCGTCGCCTGTGAATTTGCTGCTGTCAGGATCACGGAGGCCAACGCGCACGCGGTAATTGGACATGCCAAGAGTGGTGAGAACCTTTTTGACGAGGGCAAGACACCCTTGGATTTCAGATTTGACCTGCTCTTCGGTGACAAAGAGATGGGCGTCATCCTGGGTGAATCCCCGCACGCGTGTCATGCCGTTGAGTTCACCTGATTGCTCCCAGCGATAGACGGTTCCGAACTCAGCGAGACGCACCGGAAGATCGCGGTAGCTGTGCGGCTGCGAGGCAAAGATCTTGATGTGATGAGGGCAGTTCATCGGCTTGAGCATGAAGCCGTCAAGCAGTCGTGTGGGATCCATGACCCGATCCGCACCGACGATCTCCTTGCCCGCGCGTTCGTTGAGAGTGGCTGCGAATGTTTCAGAGACTGCCTCTAGTCGGGCGGTCATCTCGGCGCATCCGCAGCCTTCGGAGGCAATGCGTTCAAGCTGATCCGGCTCGGGGATCGCGGGAAACTGGGATTCCTTGTAATAGGGGAAATGGCCCGAGGTTTTGTAGAGCCCGATCTTGCCGATATGCGGTGTGAAGACCTGTGAGTAGCCCTGTTTGCGAAGCTCTTCGCTGATGAAATTTTGCAACTCCTGACGAATGACGGCTCCCTTGGGTGTCCAGAGAATGAGGCCCTGTCCCACAGCGTCGTCGATGTGAAAAAGCCCAAGTTCCTTGCCGAGTTTCCGGTGATCGCGCTTCTTGGCTTCCTCGAGAAGGGCAAAGTAATTTTCCAATTCCCCTGCGGTTGCAAAAGCTGTTCCGTAGATACGCTGGAGTTGGGGGTTGCGCTCGTCGCCTTGATAAAAGGCACTGGCGACATGGGTCAGTTTAAAGGCTCCAATCTTGGATGTATCGGGCACATGGGGACCGGCACAGAGATCGGTGAAGGCTCCATTGCGGAAGAGCGTGATCTCTTCTCCCTCGGGAATACGGGTGATGATGTCGAGCTTGAACTTGCTCGGCTCGGGACGGGGAGAAAGCCCCGCCAACTCGCCGCGCTCTCCCATGGCAAGAGCCTCATCACGGCTGATGACCTCCCGTTGGAAGGGTTGTGCTTCGGAGACAATGGAGGACATTTCCTTCTCCAAACGCTCGAAGTTCTCGGGTGAAATACGGTGAGGCAGTTCGACATCGTAATAAAAGCCGTTCTCCACAGGCGGGCCTGCGGCGAATTGAGCCTCGGGCCAGATACGGAGGATGGCACTTGCCAGCACATGGGCACAGGAGTGCCGGATGGTTTCAAGTTCGGTCATGAAGGAAAGAGGTGAAGGTGATTGGGCTGGGGATATTAGGTCAGAGACTAAAAGGGATGAGGGACTCAGGAAGGAGTGAGGGAATGCCGCCGCGCACGGGATAGGCTGCCGTGCCATCTTCACGGACTAGAAAATTATTGGCATCCTGAGCCAAGAGTTGGTGTAGCTCCTTTTGGGTCGCGATATGGAGTTTCTGTCCGGTGACGGGACAGCAGAGCAGATCGGTCAATCCGGTAAGGTTCTCGGAGGTGACTGGCATGATTAATATTTTGCGACCGAGTGATCGACGCGATCAGCCCAAGCAAGAATACCTCCCTGCACATTGAAGAGCTTCGAGAAGCCGGCTTTTTGCAACTCCCGGAGGGCATTAGCCGAGCGCACACCGGATTTGCACTGAAGATAGATGGTGTCGGCACTATCGAGTTCGCTCATGCGGCTGTGTAGATCACCGAGAGGAATGAGCTTTGCGCCCGGGATATGCGCGATGTCCCACTCAAACTGTTCGCGTACATCAATCAGGACGATTTTCTCATCGCTCTGGAGTTTTACATGCAGTTCTTCGACGGTGATTTCAGGAACGGGAATTTCAGCCTCCTCTGCTGCCGCAGCCTGAGGGATGCCGCAGAAGACCTCGTAGTCAATCAGCTCTGTGACGGTCGGGTGATCGCCGCAGACCGGGCACTTGGGATCCTTGCGGGGTTTGAATTCACGGAACTTCATGCTCAGAGCATCAAAGGTCATGAGTCTGCCGATGAGCGGATCGCCAATGCCGACAATCAGCTTGATTGCCTCAATGGCCTGCATGACTCCGATGATGCCGGGGAGAACTCCCAGCACGCCACCTTCGGCACAGCTTGGAACCATTCCGGGTGGTGGGGGTTCGGGATAGAGGCAGCGGTAGCAGGGACCTCCGAGATGGGGCGCAAAGACCGTGCACTGCCCATCAAAGCGGAAGATGGAGCCGTAGATGTTTGGCTTTTTCTGAAAGACACAGACATCGTTCGAAAGATAACGGGTAGGAAAATTATCAGTACCATCGATGACGATGTCATAGGGAGCGACGATCTCTGCGGCATTCTCCGAGGTGAAGAAGCAATCGTAGAGATCGACCTGAACATTGGGGTTGATGTTCTTGATGGTATCCCTGGCGCTGTTGATTTTTTTGCGGCCGACATCAGGGGTTCCATGGAGGATCTGGCGTTGAAGGTTTGAGAAATCCACGGTGTCAAAATCGACAAGTCCGATTCTACCGATGCCCGCAGCTGCCAGATACAGGGCAATAGGGGAGCCGAGGCCGCCGGTACCGATGCAGAGGATGCTGGCAGCCTTGAGTCGCTTCTGGCCCTCCAGCGTGACTTCGGGCATGATGAGATGGCGGGAGTAACGGGCGATCTCGTCGTTGCTGAGTTCAATGCCGCAGAGGCGGGCAGGGTCTAGGATGCTTTTGCTCATAAATGAAGTCGGGTATCGTTAACCGCATAGTAGTGCCCATTCAAGGTAAAGAGGATTTAAGAAAGATTTTCCGTCATTTTTGGACATGGTCGGAGTGTTCTCAGGATTAAGGGGCTTTCTCCAATTGCTGGATGGAGAGATGCATTACCCTGACAAGTGTTGAGTTTGTGACGATTTCGTTGCAAAGGAAGGCTTGCCAAGCTGTGAATAAGTGTGATCTGGTGGTCAACCTTGCGATTCAGACCCCCGTTTGTGAAAAGAAATCACCGAATTTTTACCAGTCCGTTGTTACTCTTGGTTTTACTGCTAAACTCGGAGGCTGTTTTAGTGGCTCAGGATACGGCTGCTTCCTCCGGAGGGGGGGGGGCTGCGGCTCCAGCACCTTCATCTTCCGGAGGTGCCCGTCCCGCGGGGTCTATCTCTGTTCCTTCACCGCAACCACTGCCCCCAAGCGATGCTTCCGTTCAGGTTGAGCCACCTTCGGTCACGCTCCCCACCCCACCACTTCCGCAACCAACGCCATTTGCTGCACCGACTCCTGATGCCACTCCACAGGTTCAAACCCAGCCAGTCACGCAGGAGCCAGTTTTTTCTCCACCGACAGCGCAGGCTCTGAATCTTCCGAGTGCACAGTCACCCGGAAGTTCAGGACCCGCATCCGCACCTTTGCCCAACATGTCAGCAGGGCCATCAGGGGGTGGATCTGGTGCCTTGGGCGGACTATTTGGATGGGCAAAAAAACTCCGTTTTCAGGCAGGCATCCGAACCGGCTATGACAGTAATGTCAACAGCCTCCACACCAATGCAGTCGGTAGCTTTTTTGCCAACCTGAACGGAGGTGTGAACTATCGTTTTGGTGATCCTCGCCTTGTCGTGAACGCCAACCTCACAGCAGGCATTACCTCATATCCGAATGTTCCGAACAACAGTCTGCAGGGGCAGTTGGGGCTGGGGTTAAATGTGGAATACCGAGTCAAGCCACGCCTCATCCTCACCCTAGACAGCTCAACCTCCTACCAAGCACAACCCAATGCCGGTCTTGTTGGTTCGGGGAATAATTCCACAAGTCCCTATGTCTATACAGCCAACAGTTTGGCGGCCTCCTACCAGATCTCTGACATATGGACATCTGTGACCCGCATCAATGGAACATTGAATTATTATTTTCAGCAGAATCAGAACAATAGCCAGGGATTCAGCCAACCGGGGCTCAGCCAATCATTCCGTTATCTCTATAAGCCCTCAACGACTCTCGTCGCGGATTACAACACCGATTTCTATGGGTATGGAACCGCCAATAACAGCAGTTGGGGGCAAACGCTTGCTGCCGGATTCGATCATATCTTCAACCCGAAACTTTTTTGGAACTTCCGCGCTGGTGCAGAATTGAGAACCTATCAGAACAGCATCAGGGGAAGCGGGCTTTACATCGGACCCTCTGTGGACAGCAACTTCAGTTGGGCTTTTGGAAAGACCTCAAGCCTGAGCTGGGTAGCACATGTCGGAACCCAACCTTCCGGACAGCAAAATGTCAGTTATGCAACCGCCGTGCGATCGGGATTGAATTACACTCAGGGAATCTTTACCAAGCTAAAGCTCAATTTGGGACTGAATTATCTGCTAACCAATTTTCAGGACAATCCGGTCGGGGTCAATGGAGCCCCTATCACTTACAATCAGACGACCCTTCAGGCGAATGTGGATCTCAATTACCAGATCAACAGGATTTTCGGTGTTTCTTTGGGGTATCAATACATGACCAGTTACAGTCCTCCCGTTCCCTCCCAAGAGTATAATAGAGGCATCTCCTATATTCAGGTGCAGGGAGGGTTTTAATTGAGACTTAAGCCGAGGAATTTCTCATACCCTAAAGCACGAAAGAAAGAGGCTCCTATTTTTCAGGAATCCAGACATTCCCACACACCCATCAACAAATTCATGCAGAATACGCAGAACTTTTCAGAAGTCGCTCCCGGGGAGATCAAACTTCACCTCCTTGATTATTGGCGGGTAATTAGGGTGCGGCTTCCGTTGATTATTCTGGTCTTCCTCTTGGTTGTGATCACAGCTGGCGTGGCAACCTATCTGACACCAAGACAGTATATGTCTTCTGTGACCATGCAGGTCAAAGAGGATAACAAGATGCATATTTTCAATGGAGATGCCGGGGAGCGGTATGATCCCAGATTCTCCACGACGCAGTTTCAGATCATTCAGCACAAGGAAATTCTTTATCCGGTGATTGACGCAATGAAGCTCATGCAAAAGTGGGATCTCCGTTCCAAGGAGGTCGCCTTTTTGAAGCTTCGTGGGATGATGAACGTTTCAGAAATTCGGAATACTGATCTCATACAGATTTCCGTCATGGATAAAGACCGTCAGGAAGCGGCAGATCTGGCCAATACCATCGCTGTTGAGTATCAAAAAAAGAGGATTGATGAACAGCAGAGTTGGGTGGCCCGCTCACTGGTGCAGCTTGAGGACGAGGTGATCAAGCAACGCAATAAAACGGAAGAGCTCCGCAACGAGATGACCAAGATTCGGCTGGCGGCCAATGTGAACGACCTCAATCCTGAAAATGTTGAGGATCCACGCCAAGCTCCTGACAACGTTCTCATCAATGTTGAGAGTCAGGTGAACGACATGCGGATCAAGGTTGCCACCATCCGATCCAAACAAGAACAAATCCAAGCCATGACGGATGATCAGATCATGCGGAGTCTCAGGACATTTGAGATGGATGATTCAACGATCGCCCAAATTTTTCCACTTTACGAAACCGCCATGTCTGATGAGGCCCATATGCTTGCATCTGGACTGGGCCCCAACCACCCGACGATTTTAGCCTTGAGAGCCCGAAAGGAAGTTTATGCAAAACAACTCAAGGATCAGATCACCAACCTCCGAAAGTCCATGGCATCCAACTTGGAGATCGCCCAGAAATCTTTAGAGGCAATGGAGATCAAGCTGACGGAAGCCAAGGGTGGTCAGCAGGAATCAAAAACCAAGGCAATGGGCTATCAGGAGGCTAAGAATGAGTATCTGAAGGCAAAACGGATCTTGGAATCAGCCGAAACCCGTTACTCCACCGAGGCGATGCAACGAGCTATGCCTCAGAGTCCGGCGACGATTTGGGAAAAAGCCGAAATATCCGATTATCCTGCTAAGCCCAAGGTTGGTCAGAACATGCTGATCGCCGTGGCAGTGGGCATTGCTCTAGGAGTAGGCCTTGCCTTTCTGATCGAATATCTCGATACAAGCGTCAAAACGATGCAGGATGTAGAGGGTGCTCTCGGGGTTCCTGTCCTCGCGGTGATTCCCCGTGATGTGGCTGTACTCAAGGATGCTCCCACGGATTCTCTCGACGCCGAAGGCTATCGCATCATGCGGACGAATATTGAGTTCAACCGCAAGTCCCCGGATGCCAAAACGATCACGATGGTCAGCGGTGGTGCGGGTGAAGGAAAATCGACCACCCTCAACAATCTGGCTTTCACCTTTGCCTCGGGCGGGTATCGCACTCTGATTGTGGATGCCGATTTGCGTCGCCCTTCCCAGCATCGTTTCTTTGGGGTATCCAATGAAAAAGGCCTCACTGACTACCTCACCACGGATATTCCGCTGGATGACCTGGTGATGAAGACGACGGTGGAAAATCTCTTTTTTATGCCAAGTGGACGCCTTCCGATCGATGCTGTTGGTATCCTTAACTCCCAACGCATGATCGATCTGATCAATGAGGTTAAGAAATCATTCGATATCGTCTTTTTTGATTCCCCCCCGATTCTTGGAGTGAGTGATGCGTCAGTGGTCGCAAGTGACGTTGATATGACCATTGTGGTTGTCCAACACAGAAGATTCCCCCGAGCCATGCTTCAACGAGTCAAAAAAGGACTTACCAATGTAGGTGCCAACATTATCGGTTGTGTGCTCAATAATACCGACACGAGGCATGATGAGTATTACGAGTACTACACGAGCTATTATCAATATTATAGCCCGCAGGAATCCACTAACAAATTATCAAAGCCCTCAAAAGAAGATTCAAAAGAAAAAAAATCCGGCCCTTCTGTTGCGGATAACAGAACAATGGGCGAATATTAGGCCATTGTTGGGATTTTTATGAAAAAATTACTCACATCGGTATTCATCTTGGCTCAGCTATTCGTGGTTGTCATTCCTTGCCACGCGGAAGATGTTCCTCTGCGTGGCGGGGATCAGCTTACGATACGGCTTGCTGGGGTTCCCTCGGAGGATATTAACCAAGTTTCTGGAATGTACACAGTTGATGGTGGCGGGAATATTAATCTTCCCTACCTTGGTAAGATTCATGCAGCGGGACTCAAGCAAGCGGAAGTGCAGGGCAGTATCGAATCGGCCTACCGAGCAAAGGGCATTTATACGGCCCCGATCGTTACGGTCTCCGTGCAGTTCGACCGCCTCGTGGATGTTGAGGGGGATGTTCGAGCCCCACAGCGAGTCAGGTACACTCCTGATCTTACTTTGCTGGGTGCTATTTCTGCCTGCGGAGGATTTACAGATTACGCAGATCAGGCGAAGGTCAGCATTTTGAGAAATGGCAATCGCACCTTTGTGAATTTGAAGAAAGTTCGGCAAAGTGCCGAACCAGATCCTGCTTTGCAGCCGGGAGACAAAGTTTCTGTGGCTAGAAGTTTTTGGTGAGTTGATAGCCGACAGAAGGCCTCCACATCTAGCTAAGTTCAACTGGTGGCCTTGCCGGGGGCTTCCATTTCAGCCACTTGCTGGACATCTTTGTCTCCGCGACCGGAGAGATTCACAATGATTATCTGATCCGGTTTCATGGAGGGTGCCACCTTGATGACCTCGGCGATGGCGTGTGCTGATTCCAGTGCAGGAATAATCCCTTCTATGCAGGAAAGTTCATGGAAGGCAGCGAGAGCTTCAGTATCGGTGGCGTAGGCATAATGAACACGCCCGACATCGCGCAGGAAACTGTGCTCTGGGCCAACGGCAGCATAGTCTAGTCCGGCCGAGATGGAATGAGTCAGTTCAATCTGCCCGTCAGCATCGGCAAGAAGCCATGTCTTGGTGCCTTGAAGTACGCCTAGCTGTCCTCCCTGAAATCTGGCTGCATGCTGACCACGTATGATCCCTCCTCCACCAGCTTCAACGCCTGTCATCCGAACAGCTTCATCTTTTAGAAAGGCATGGAACAGACCGATCGCATTACTTCCGCCGCCCACACAGGCTAGGAGAAGATCAGGAAGCCTCTCTTCCCGCTGGAGGATTTGTTGACGGGCCTCGTCGCCGATGATCCGGTGAAAATCACGGACAATCATCGGATACGGATGAGCGCCAAGGGCGGAACCAAGGATGTAGTGTGTGTTGCGAACATTGGTCACCCAGTCACGCATGGCTTCATTGATTGCCTCTTTGAGCGTCGCCTGTCCAGCTGTGACGCCTATTACTTCCGCGCCCAGAAAGCGCATTCTCGCTACATTGAGGGCCTGGCGTTTCATATCAACCGCACCCATGTAAATGCGGCATTCAAAGCCGAAGCGGGCTGCCGCAGTTGCCGTGGCAACCCCATGTTGGCCGGCTCCAGTTTCAGCAATAATCCTTCGTTTTCCCATCCGTCTGGCGAGTAGAATCTGGCCAAGGGCATTATTGATCTTATGGGCTCCAGTATGAAGCAGATCCTCCCGTTTGAGATAGATCTTTGCACCCCCTAGTTTATGGGTAAGGCGTTCTGCAAGATAGAGAGGTGTTGGCCTGCCAACAAAATCATGGAGAAGATGTGAAAGTTCGCTACGGAACGCGGGGTCTTTTCGGGCGTTGGCATATTCGCGCTCCAGCTCCAAAAGCGCTGTCATGAGCGTTTCCGGCACAAAGCGTCCCCCATAGGGGCCGAAGTGTCCGTTCTGATCCGGCAGGTTGTTCAGGTCGGTTGTCGTTGTGGCCATCTGGAACACTATGTCTCGAAAGTTCACATGCTGCAACCGCCCTTAAACAGCCACTTTTCTAAGAATATTTTCGATGACTCGGCGATGCGGGGAAGGAATGGGAATTTTCTTTAACTCGGCTGGCGTGAACCCCTTTAGATTCGCTTGGGGTTTCAGAGTTGTCCGGTAGGCTTTCATCCTTATCCGATAACGGGTGATCGGGTAAGTGATTTCTCCAAGTGGCCGCCCTTGGGGTTTGTTGTCGCTGAGTTCGGGCAGAATCCAGAGTCCCTGCCAGCGAGATCCTGGGGATTTCTCCAGATACAGGCGATTTTTATAAAAATACCAGGCTCGCAATTCAGTCTGTTTTGTTGTGACTGCGCGTGCAGCCTTTTTGGGAATCTGTTCAGGCTCAAGCGCCAGACAGGTGGGCTTGAGAGGACAGGAAGCGCAAGCCGGCATTCCTGAAGTGCAGAGAGTGGCTCCCAAATCCATCAGAGCCGAGGCTAACTTTCGACAGTTGCGTTCCGGGTAGAATGAGTCGGCAATACGCAGGAGTGGTTTCTTTCCCTCGGCACGATCGATTGGAGTAGTCAGGTTGGCGTGACGAGCCAGCACCCGAATGATATTTGTATCAAGGACCAGCGCGTGTTCATCGTAAGCAAAGGCCCTGATCGCTGCCGCTGTGTAGGCGCCCACACCCGGTAGTGCCAGCAAATGAATCTCCTCCCTGGGAATGACCCCGTCGTGCCGTTCGATAATTTTTCTGGCAGCAGCATGCAATCTCCGTGCCCGTGCATAGTAGCCAAGTCCCTCCCATGCCGAGAGCACGGTTTCTTCCTTTGCAGCAGCAAGATCGGAAAGCATCGGGAAAATCTTCATCCATTCTCCAAAGCGGGATACGACTGTTGCAACCGTGGTCTGCTGAAGCATGAACTCGGAGACAAGCACCGCATAGGGTGACATGTCTTTACGCCAAGGCAGATCATGGCGACCAAAAAACGCATGCCACTCAAGCAATGCGTGCTGGGCCATGCCGATGCTCTTCTCCTTGTTCATGAAAGGCTGGTAAGGCATCGTTGGGAAAACAGCAAGCATTACGGTCGTGCCACCTCTCCACTCACAGACAGTTTCACTCACCATCGCGCAGACGGAAAAACTACGCGCCATTCTTGAAGAACGTGGATTTGGCTTTGAGCAAAAGCCCTACATGCTCTATGCGGCTAGAAAGGAAAAATTGGCAATCGCTGTGTATGAGAAAGGCCCCAAGGCTGTTCTGCAGGGAAATGGATTGGAAGACTTCATCACCTTTGTGCTGGAGCCTGAAATACTGGAAGAGGCGCGCCTGGGGTATGATGAGATTCATTCACCGGAGCAGTTTGAGCCTCATTTCGGGATCGATGAGAGTGGGAAGGGGGATCTTTTTGGGCCCTTGGTGATAGCAGGGGTCTTTCTTGATGGCGATCTGGCAAGGCATTTGCGCGATGCAGGTATTCAGGACAGCAAGTCGATTGGCAGTGATAAGAAAATCCGCGACCTTGCCGGAGTGATCCGTAAATCGGGGGCACCTTCGGAGGTCATCGTGATCAAGCCGGAGAAATACAACCAACTTTACGGTAATATCGGCAATCTCAACAGACTTCTGGCATGGGGGCACGCGCGTGTGATTGAGAATCTCTGTGCCAGGGTGCCAGATTGCCCCCGTGCACTCTCCGATAAATTTGCAGATGCTCGCGTGCTGCAGAAGGCACTTCTGGAAAAGGGTCGCAAGATCCAGCTTGACCAGCGTACCAAGGCAGAAAGCGACTACGCAGTGGCCGCCGCCTCGATACTTGCCAGAGAGGGGTTCATCGATTGGCTCGATGGAAGCGGGAGAGAGTTGGGAGTTACACTTTGCAAGGGTGTCTCTCCAAAGGTGAAGGCGGCGGCCGCAAGCCTCATCGCTCAGTATGGTACAGACATACTCCCCAAGATTGCGAAGATGCACTTCAAGACCGCTTCGGAAGTGCTCGCCCTGTCACATCCGTCATGAGTGCGGAAATCCATGATGTTGCCATTATTGGCGCCGGTCTGAGCGGTCTCTCAGCAGCAAGTCATCTCCGTGCCAAGGGTCTCAATGTGGTGGTGCTGGAAAAGAGCCGCGGCGTGGGAGGACGGGCGGCTACCCGGAGGACATCAGCTGCCCCGGGGGTAGAAGTCCCTGTCGATCATGGTGCGCAATTTTTTACGGCCCGGGATCCCCGCTTTCAGCAACAGGTTGCCCGGTGGCAGGAACAGGGTGTCTGCTTTCCATGGTGTGATGGAGTGCACCACTGGAGCGAGGGGAAATTGTCAGGGCCCGATCCGCACCTCGGCGAAACGCGTTATGCCTGTCGTGATGGGATGAGTCAGTTGGGCAAAAATCTTAGCGAGGGGATAGCCATTCATCGTGAATATCAGGTGGAGAAGGTTCATCGCAAAAGCGAGTGCTGGTATCTGGAGGCTGATCCCGCGAAGGGTTCCCCTTTGATTGCATGTCATCATCTCATGGTTTCGGCTCCGATCCCTCAAGCGATGAAACTCGTCGGTTATCACTTTTCCGCAGATCAGCACGCGATGCTTGAGCGCGTGGTGGTTACTCCATGCATTGCCGTCATGACCTCCTATGAGGAATCTCTCCAGACACCGCCATGGCATGGTATTCAGGTGCAGGATAGGGCTTCCAAACTCGCATGGTTGGCATGGGATTCCTCACGCAGGAAGCCTGATTCCAGAGGCAAAGTGGCGGTTTTGCACACTTCCAAAAAATTTGCTATGCAGCATCTGGAGTCATCCCTGGACGAGTTGAATCTGGCCGGATTAGAGCTCATTAAAGAGGCTACCATGATCGCCGGGGATTGGATGGGTTTGCCGACTTCATTCACCGTACATCGGTGGCGTTATTCCCGTCTTGATGGGCCGTCTGCTCAGGGAGGTTTCATGAGATCGGTTTCAGTCCCTTCTCTTTACCTTATTGGTGATGGCCTCAATGGCGGTCGTATTGAGGGCGCATGGCTTTCGGGAGTTTTTGCTGCGGAGCAGTTGCTCTTACATCCCCGGTAAGATCGTGAATTACAGCTCTGCTTGATACATTGCTCCATGAAGGATATTTCCGCTGGGGTGCGATTTTTCCTCCCTCTCAAAAAAATTCTCATTTCGGGGCTTCTGATCGAAGGAGCCATCTTGTTGCTGGCGTTAGCTCTCCGGCTCTGGGCACTTGAGCTCAAACCCGCCCACTTTGACGAGGGCATCAACGGATGGTTTGTCGATCAGATGCACCTGAATGGATGCTACCGTTATGATCCCGAGAACTATCACGGGCCGTTTTATTTTTATCTTCTCTTCGCATCGCTTGCTTTGCTTGGAAGGAATCTCTGGGCCCTGAGGCTTCCTTCTGTGCTGGCAAGTGCTGCTTCGGTATGGCTGGCGTTGAGGTATGACCGGTATTTGGGATCCATGGCATCCCGGTTTGGAGCTCTTGCTCTTGCCCTTTCCCCAGGAGCCCTTTTTTTTGGGCGCTACGCCATTCATGAGTCTTGGCTTGTCCTTGCCCTCATGATCACCACATGGGGTATCATGGGACTCTGGCAATCAGGGGGACGGCGGGAGCTCTTCATTACGGTGATCGGTCTTACCCTGATGTTTTTGTTGAAGGAGACAGCGCTCATTCATTTTGTCTGTTTTGTCATGGCGGCGTTTTTTCTGATGTTTTGGCAGAGAATACTACCCTCTCGACCCAACTTACCCCCCGTTGCACGGATTTGGTCGATCAACGATTTGAGCTTTTATCTATTACTATCCCTTGCTCTGCTCATCTTTTTCTATTCGGGTACATTTTTGAATTGGTCGGGTATTCCAGGATTTTTCACGGCATACTCAAAGTGGTTTCACACTGGCGTGGGAGAGGGAGGTCATGTGAAGACTGATTATCAGGCCGGTCCATTAAACTACTACTGGATTGCCCTGATGCTGCGTTATGAATGGCCTGCGTTCGTGGGCTTTCTTTACGCTGTCCGGCTTGCCTGGCCATCCTCGGCGATGATGCGGTATCTTGCCATCTATGCAACCGGGGTGCTCGTGGCCTATTCTGTTATACCCTACAAGACACCATGGTGTGTGATTTCAATCACCTGGCCGTTTTTTTTGCTCTTTGGGTGTGCTGTTCAAGAACTATGGGAAAAAACCTCTCCCCGTTTCCTTGCGTCAATCATTGCTGCCATCGTTTTGGCGATCTCATTATTCATGACCGTGCGATTGAATTTTCGTCATTTTACCGACCCCAGGGAAACTTATGTCTATGTGCAGACGATGCCGGAGATCGTAAAGGTGACGGAACCGGTACTTGCCATCGCTCGACTTGATCCGCGCAATTATGCGATGGGGGGACAGATCATTCTGGACAGTTACTATCCTCTACCTTGGATCTTCGGTGATTTTACTCGAATCGGCTATTACGACAAAATGCCCGAAGTATTGGACGGGGATTTCATTGTGGCACTTTCTTCACAGCAGAAAGCCGTTGAAGATCACCTGAGGGAGCCCTATTTGAAAAGGCGATTTCAACTAAGGGACTCGATGGATGAGTGTACGGTGTGGTTCAAGGAAAGAATTTTCCGGAATTGGTTTGCCAATCCCTTGCACGGAACATCCGAGCGGACTGTTCCGACCCATCCATGAAATGGGTCGCCGCAATACTTTCCGGGGTGGCAGCTTCGGTGATAACTGCCCTTCCGCTTTCCTACTTCGGACACGGTCTGAATCAATGGGGTGCCCTGTGTGCCCTGTTACTTGGGCTTGGAACGGTTATTTTAGTATTGAGAATCGTTCCTTCAGGATTGCCTGTGGCTCATCCATCAGTCTGGGAATGGATTGTGATAGGCATTTTTACATGCGCTTCGGTGCGGGCATTCGTCTGGTTGATCTATCTCGATGGGGATCAGTGGAAAATATTATCTCCCAATAATCTTGGTGATCTCTCGCTTCATCTCTCCTTCATCAATTGGATGGCTGTGACGACACACTGGTGGCCGGCTAGTCCGATCCTCTTGGGCGAACCTCTTCGTTATCCGCTTGGGAGTGATCTGTTCAACACTCTGTTGCTGATCGCCGGAGTCCCCGTGAACAGGGGATTGATCCTTTGCGGACTGGGTGGTGCCGCACTTGCCGGGTATGCCCTCTGGCAATGGGGGAGAGGGATGGCATTGGCTGCGTTGCTTTTCAATGGAGGAATGTCGGCCCTTGTGCTGCTACGTGGCGAAGATCCCGATGCTGTGAGCGAATGGAAAAATCTGTTTCTGACTCTGTTCGTGACGCAACGGGGATTTCTGTTTGTACTGCCTGCAGGATTACTCTTGCTCTCTGCCTGGAGGGAGGAAAATTTTGCCTATCCACAGAAGATCATTCTACCCACTTCTGTTCAGGTGCTGCTTCTGGGCGCAATGCCTCTCTTCAGTATCCATACGGCTCTGTTTTTCGGTGTGGTGATGCTAGCCATTCTTTTCCTCGCCCCGGCAACTCGCTCTCGCTTTTGCAAGCTTCCACTGATTGCCTGGCCTCTGATGGCTTTTTCCGGATGGCTTGTAACCACCGGTGCGGGTGCTTCCCCTGCAATGCATTCTGTAGGATGGAGTCCTGGGTGGATGAGCGACGGTACGGTGCGATTTTGGTTCTGGAATTTCGGCATTTCCCTACCGCTGGCATTGATACTTGTCCTGCTCCTGTTCAGACATGGTGAAAGTTCTGAGGCGCGTGCATTCGTCTGGCCGGCTGTTTTTGTTTTTGTTTGTTGTATGACCTTCCGGTTTGCGCCGTGGCCGTGGGATAATATGAAACTGATGCTATGGTCGTGGATTGTGATGGTTCCTTATCTCTGGAGCGTCTTGCTGGTGCGGCGCAATTTCATGGTTCGTGCCGTGACACTGATTTTATTGTTCGGTTCAGGTGCGGCAACTTTGGCAACAGGGCTTGACGGAAGGCACGGCTACGAGCTCATCAAGGCAATGCAGATTGAGGAAACCGCTTCCGTTCTAAAAAGCACTCCCCCGGAAGAGGTGCTCGCTTGTGCGCCAGAATTCAATCATCCGGTTCTCCTGCTGGGGCATCCGGTTGTCTGTGGTTATGAAGGGCATCTATGGAGTCATGGTTTGGATTACAAGCCCCGGCTGGCTGCCCTTAACTGGATCATGAACGGTGAACCGGGTTGGGAGCAAATGGCCCGGGATTTGGGTGTGTCAACCATCTACTGGAGTGCTCTGGAGGGCGCGCGCTGGCCCAACTCCAAGCTTCCCTGGGCCAAGGAGACGGCGATGCCGTCATTGCATCCGGTGCTCAGGTGATGGGATGGCAGGATTTGACCGATTTTATGGAAATAGTCTCTTCCGTTTTTCCTTTGTCGCTCGCAGGTACATGAAGCTTGATGGCCAGTAACCGAAGGCTGTTGAGCACAACAATGAAAGTACTGCCCTCATGGGCCGCCACACCCAGCGTAAGGGGGATGGGCATCAGAAAAGCGGTGGTCACCATGATCAGCACGGTTCCGAGCGAGATGACGATATTCTGAAAGATGATCGATTTTGCCCGGACGCTTAGGGTTCGGGCGAGGAGGAAATTTTCCAACCGGTCGTTCATAAGGACAATTTCCGCCTGCTCCAGCGCTGCATCCGATCCTCGCGCACCCATGGCAATGCCGACATCTGCGGCGGCGATGCAGGGTGCATCGTTGACGCCATCCCCGATCATGGCAACGCGAACTGTACCATTTTCCTTAAGCCGTTCGATTGCCTGAACCTTCTTCTCCGGGGAGAGTTCATAGAGAGTCTCCCCGATGCCCACTTTATCGGCGATGGCTTTGGCGGCTGCTTCATGATCGCCTGTGAGCATCACGGTGCGCACGCCCTGACGGTGCAGCTCACGGAGGGTGAAAAGGGACTCGGCCCTCACTTCGTCACTGAATGTCATGCATCCCAGGAGATGGTCGCCCGCGACCCAGACAACCGCTCCGGCATTGGTTGAGCTCTCCGAGGAGGTTTCAGGCACCTCGCGATCGTTGAATCTGGCAAGTCCGCAGACAAGAGCTCTGCTACCCATGACGAAGGTTTCCCCATCGATAGTGGTCTTTACCCCCTTGCCCAGGATGGTTTGGAAATTGGCCACCTCCATTGCGGTGGTGCCCCAGGATCGGGCGAGTTTGCGGATGGCGCGGGAGAGAGGGTGTTCGGAGAGTCGAGCCAGCGAGTGAGCGACAGATCGGAAATGGGATTCTTCCCCCTCAAAAAGCTCAATGTGTGACAGTGCCAGATTCCCGGAAGTCAGCGTCCCTGTTTTGTCGAGAGCCACAACAGCGACATCGGCAAGAGTCTCGATGGCTGCCCCTCCTCGATAGAGAATACCACGACGCGCTCCGCTTGCGATGGCCGAAAGGATCGCTGAGGGAACCGAGAGAACAAGTGCGCAGGGCGATGCGACCACGAGTAGGGTCATTGTGCGGTAAAAGGCACTGGCCGATCCGTCATTGCTCTCAAAGGGAGGCAGCTTCAGGATAAGCCACCAGACAAGGAACATCACCAGGCAGAGCGAGAGGACACACCATGTGTAACCGGTGCCAAATCGATCGGTGAAGCGCTGCGATGGAGCCTTCATGTTCTGCGCGTCCTGAATCAGGCGAATGATCTTCTGAAGGGAACTCTCACTGGCCGGCCTGATCACTCGACCTTCCAGAATGCCCCAAAGGTTGATTGTCCCTGAGAGTGCAGTATCTCCGATGGATTTTGGAACGGGGATTGCCTCGCCTGTAAGGTTGGATTCGTCGCAGGCGCTTTCCCCCTTAATCACTTCCATGTCTGCCGGGATCTGCTCACCCGTTGTGACCAGAACGACCATGCCGGTGACAAGTTGCTCCACGGGAAGTTGGCTCTCAATACCATCTGCCAGCACTCTGGCAGTCTTGGGAGCACCGTGAAAAAGGGCATTGATAGCCTTTTTTGTGCGTCCCATGGCAAAATGCTCCATCGCACCCGAAGCTGAAAAAAGGAAGAGCAGGAGCGCACCCTCCTTCCATGCGCCGATCAGGGCGGCACCGAAAGCCACCGAGAGCATTAGAAAATGAACATCAAGCTGGCCTTTGCGCACCCGTTGCCATGCATCCCCCGCTGCATCCCAGCCGCCCGAAAGATAGGCCAGCAGATAAAGGGGGATCGTCACCACATCGGAAGCATGAAGATAATCAAAGAGCAGTCCGAGCAGAGTAAAGATCAGGCAGGCACCTGAAAGCCATGCCAGAAGAACCCATTCTTCATTTTCATGCGCATCGCTATTTTCACTGACATCATGGTGGTGTGATGTGCTGATGGACATAGAGGGGCACATTAAAGGGTGTTGGTTGGTTCTAAAAAAGAAGAATCTTCTTTCCTCGGTAGCGCCGATTTCACATCGTCACCCGCATGGAGCGAATTGTGATGCCTAACGAACTGAGAGCCCTTGGGGAGATGTACGCTGCCAAAGGAAAAAGGCTTGTTCTGACCAACGGATGTTTTGATCTTCTGCATACCGGTCATGTGCGTTATCTGGAGCAGGCCCGCAAGCTCGGAGATGCGTTGGTGGTGGCCATCAATAGCGATCAATCTGTCCGTGAACTCAAGGGGCCTGAGAGGCCTCTTAACGGCGAACCTGATCGTGCAGAAGTATTGGCTGCGCTGCGTTG
Source organism: bacterium (assembly GCA_037130175.1). Classification (GTDB taxonomy): domain Bacteria; phylum Verrucomicrobiota; class Verrucomicrobiia; order Chthoniobacterales; family UBA6821; genus UBA6821. The sequence goes on from JBAXTN010000037.1 coordinate 18,195, forward strand.
CGTGGATCATGTCTCCGTCTTCGAGGGCAAGCGTGTCACTGAAGTCATCCGTCAACTTCGCCCAGCCGTTTATGCGAAAGGTGGGGATTACAGCCTGGAGACGCTGGATCCCCAGGAACGCGCCGTCTTGGAGGAGGTTGGTGCCGAGATTAAACTGCTTTCCCTAGTTCCTGGCAAGTCCACTACATCCATGTTGAAGAGGGCCAGGAACGAGTCCTAGATCGTTTTAAGTAATAGTGTGGCCAAATCATTTGCGAGCGCCATGTGGTCGGATGGCAAGGAGCAAGCAAAGAGGCTGTATTCAATGAGCTACTGACGGAGCGACGCAACACCGCCAAACGGTACCATGCCGCCGTCAAAGAAGGGCTATAGAATTGCTTAGACCGGTCTAATACTGTGGCGGTGAAATCAGTCGGATGGCCGGGTCAACCCAACGACGATCGGGGAAAATCAAGGGCGGGTTGGTGGATATCACGGATGCTCCCGTGAGGACAAACTCCGGATAGACTGCGTCGCTGGCCGGCTCATAGACATTTTCTCCAGAAAAATATCCGGAGAGGCGATATTCATAGTTATTGTCCGATCCAATAACATTGCGGGTCCGGTCAGGGGCCAGAACCTTTTGTTCGTTCAGCATGACCATTCGGGATTTTTTCCACGGTTCACCCGGCTTCCTAATCCAACCCCACATTTTATAATCCACCTTATAAAAACGGCGACCTATGAAATAATCCCCCGGAGCTTCGGAGGCAATGGTCGAAGAGATGGCCTGTCTCTCTTGAGGAGTTTGTGTCACGAGGGGTGTCTCACAACCGGTCAAGAGAAGGGCAATACCCAAAACGAAGGCTACTCCATAAATTTTCATCACAGGATGCAATGCTGAGGGAAGTGGCAGCCGTTTCCCTAGACAGAGACGCGCATTGGCATCAGCACATAGAGGAACCGTTGCGCGGAGTTGATCTTGATGACACCTGGGCTCATTTCATCGATGAGTTCCAAGGCAATGGTGTCATCGGGGAGGTTCTTCAGGGGATCAATCAGAAACTCAGGATTGAAGGCAATGGAGAGATCCCTGCCCTTATAGTTGACAGTTACCGACTCCTTGGCTTCACCCACTTCAGGAGTATTGGAAGTGATATCGAGAGTATTCTTGGAGAAATTAAGTCTCACGGAACCGCTTTTGTCACTGCTGAGCAGGGAGACACGGCGAACAGACTGCAGGAGGGTCTCCCGTTCAAGGGTGACTCGCTCCTTAGCCTCTCCGGGGATGACCTGACGGTAATTCGGATAAGTACCATCCACGAGCTTTGTGGCCAGAACCGTGGTTCCAAGGTCAAAGGCGACAAGATTGTCTCCGACATGAAGCCGGACATCCTTGTCGTCGGTGAGCAGACGCTGAAGTTCTCCAATAGCCTTGGTAGGCACGATAAAATCCCTCTCATGACCTTCAGGATATTTGATTTCACCGAGTTCCGCATCACAGAGAGCCAGGCGGCGACCATCGGTGGCGACCAGGGTGAGTCGCCCGTCGCGAAACGAGAAAAGAATGCCATTGAGCACATAGCGCGTCTCATCGAGGGAGATTGCATAGGAGGTCTTGCGCAACCCTTCCTTCAACTCGGATTGCTTCATGGAGAACCCCCGCTTTTCATCAAGTGAAGGGAAGGTCGGATACTCATCCTTTGAGAGGCCGTAAATCTTGAAAAAACTCGGACCGCTTCGGATCGAGGTGATGTTTTTTGCATCAGTGTCGATCTGGATCTCTTCCGCCGGAAGTTCGCGGATGATGGAAAGGAGTCTCCTCGCCGGGATGGTTGTTGAGCCCGGCCTTTCCACATTGGCAGGAGTCTCGGTGCGCACACTTGCTTCCATGTCCGTGGCGGTAAGTTGGAGACCTGATTCGGTGGTTTCCAATAGAACATTGGAGAGTACGGGAAGGGTGACCCTGTTGGAGACAATGTTCTGGATGCGTTGCAGTCCATCAAGGAGGGCCTGCTTGGTAACTGTGAATTTCATAGATGAAAAATAACGAAGCCTAAAAATGAGCCTTCTGGATAGTTTCTTATGGGCCTGCGTGTCAACTGATTCTCGGAAGAATCATTCAGTGGAAGCACTACCGCTGGAGTTGTTGGTCGAGCAGACGCACCAGATGTCGTGCCTTGGGATCCTCCTCCATGCGTTTCTTAACCAGCTTACAGGCGTGAATAACAGTGCCGTGATCCTTGCCACCGAATGCATCGCCGATTTCAATGAGGGTGGAGGGAGTCATTTCACGGGAAAGATACATGGCTACCTGGCGCGGGTAGGCGATGCTTGCCTGCCTTCGCTTGCTCGTCATGTCTGCCAACCGTATGTCGAAGTGCTCGGCCACCTTTTTCTGGATCTGATCGATGGTTACCGCTTTGCGTGCCTGTTCCTGAAGGACATCACGGAGCAGATGTTCCAAAGCCTCGATATTGAGCGACTGTCCGCTGAGTGATTTGTAAGCGGCCACACGCATGAGGGCCCCCTCAAGACGGCGAATGTCACTGCGGATCTTATCGGCAAGGAATTCCATGACCCAATGCTCGATCTCGATATGCATCCGTGATGCCTTTCCTTGAAGAATGGCGATCCGGGTCTCCATGTCGGGAGGTTGAACCTCCGCGGTCATTCCCCATTCAAAACGGGAGACAAGTCGCTGTTCCAGATTCGCAATTTCGCTCGGAGGGCGATCGCTGGAAAGAATGATCTGCTTGTGGCCATCGTGAAGTGCTCCAAATGTATGAAAGAACTCCTCCTGGGTTTTTTCCTTGCCTGCAAAAAACTGAATATCATCGATCATCAGGATATCGGCCTGACGATACCGCTTGCGGAACGCCACGATGGCATTGGTTGCAATCGCATCGATGAATTCATTGGTGAACTGCTCGCTGCGGAGATAGACCACCTTGGCGTTTTTTTTGGTTGCCAGCACCCGGTGTCCGATTGCCTGAAGGAGGTGGGTTTTGCCAAGTCCGGGGCCGCCGTAGATGAAAAGTGGGTTGTAAGTTCGTGCCGGTGAATTCGCGACGGCGTGGGAGGCAGCATGAGCGAACTGATTATTGGCACCGACAATGAAACTCTCGAAGGTATAGGAGGGATTCATTCCCGAGGGAATGGTGTTCACGGAGAGAGTCTTGGCAGGTCTTGATGGGGATGACGCCGCAGTACTTTCCGGCATCTCTGCATGGCTCTCGCCAGAGGAGTCAAAGCTGAGGGAAAGAGGGACTCCGCAAACTTCCTCAACAGCTGCATGGAGCAGGCTGGAATAGTTGCTTTCGATAAAAAACTGATGAATCGGATTCGGCACCCCCAGAGTGACTGAATTTGCATCAAGAGCAACCACTGACATTCCGCTAAACCAGCGTTCAAAACTGTCGCTTGGAACACGGTTACGGATGACTGCGGAGAGGCGATCCCAGAGAAGTGAATGAGGGGTGTCCTGTCCGGCTCCTCCCATGCCCCTGGAGTCTTCCGTCGGGAAGTCCTCAGAGGTCCTTACAGCGAGTGCTGTCTTTGGTGAGATGCGCGAGGTGGTGTTCAAGTGAGGGAAGAGGCGATTGGCAGGATGAAAAGTTTTCCTAAGGGAGGTGGAGAATAAAAAGCGACGGACGCTCCCCTCAAGCAGAAACAGAAAAAAAGGCCGCCTTTATTTTTTGGAAGCTGCCGAAAACTCTTGACCGTCTTGTGGGCGTGGTAGTGCGACAGAGAAAACCAAGGAAAGCAGAAGAGTTGTCGTGCAACCAATCAGGACATACCAGGGCCATGCGATGTCCGGCCACCACGCAGGCATCCATTTCCCGAAGTCGATAAGTCCCGGCAGATGAACTTTACCCAGAAAAAAGACGGCCAAAATGCCACCCATCATGGCCACGACATTCATCCTGTCCGAACCCAGTCTACTGGTGAGCATTCCGAGGAGAAAAATTCCGAGGAGTGATCCATAGGTGTATCCCAGAATCCCGATGGCGAGCGGGATGATGGTAAGTCGCGGATCGTGAAGCACTGAGTAAGCAGCAAGAGTACCCACCACGACCATGAACAGGCCAAAAATCAGGGTGGCGATACGCGCCGCCCTCACCGAGTCGAGATCGCTTGCTCCCGGATTCACATAGGGCAGATAAAAATCCGAGGTGAAACTTGTCGCCAGAGCGTTGAGAGCTGCCGAGGTGGATCCCATCATGGTTGCAAGCACCCCGGCGATGATCAGACCCCGCAGGCCGACCGGCAGGTTAAAAACAATGAAGTGAGCAAGGATGTTGTTGTCGGGAATATTCGGCACTCCTCCTCCCGGTCCACGATAGAAGAGATAGAGCAGGATGCCCACCGAAAGAAAGGCGAGGGCGATGGGGATGTCAGCCAGACCGCTGAGGATCAGCGAGAAACGCGATTTTGCGGGGTTCGGGGCGGTCAGCAAACGCTGCACCATATCCTGATCAGTACCGTGGGTCGCCATGGTAAAAATAGTGGAACCGATGACAGCGGCAAAGATCGTGTAGGGTTCGGAAAGCATTCCAGAAAGTGCCTTGCCGAATGGGAGGGAGGAATCCCACCCAACCTGAATCCACTGAAGATGCTCCCAGCCACCAGCGGAAGCAAGAGCAGGTTGGAGTCCTCCCAGATTGTGAAGGAGGAAGAAGATAAGAACGCCGACTGAACCGAGCATCAGCGCGGCCTGAATCAGGTCGGTCCAGATCACCGCCTTAATACCTCCGGCCATCGTATAGGCCGTCGTGATGAGTGTGATGGCCAGGATGCCCCAGAAATAGCTCTCGAGGGATGGCTTTGCGCCGAAATAACTCTGCATTTCAACTAGGATGACCCCACCCAGATAGAGGCGCACACCGATCCCAAGTACCCGGGTAAACAGAAAAATTCCGCTGGCAGCATTTTTGGTATAGGGACCAAACCGCACCATGAGAAACTCGTAGATACTCTCCACGCCGTAGCGGTAGTAGGGACCAATGAAGGTGAAAGCGATCACCACCCTCGCAATCACGGTGCCAATGGCTAGTTGACCGTAGAAAAATGCGTGGGTTTTGAATCCCTCCGCCGGAGTGCCAAGGAAGGTAGCCGCGCTCGTCTCGGCTGCAATGATCGAGGCCAGCACAGCCCACCATGGTATGGCGCGCCCCCCAAGTGAAAACTCCTTCAGCGTTGCGTTGCCTCTGCCGGCCCTCAACCCGATGGCTACGATTAGCCCGAAATAGAGCAGGATGACACACCCATCAATCCAATATCCGCAGGGGGTGGAATTATTCGCGAGTAAAAGTGACAATGCAAACACCGGGATAGCAGTGTTTAGGAATGCTTCGGACGCAGTTCCTTAACAAGAATCTTGGAATTCCTTCCACTGATCGCGTAGCGGGTGCGGCGTTCTGGTGGCAGAGTATCTGAACTTGTTTCAAGATACCCCCCCTTTTGCTGGAGATAGTTCACAGCCCGTGTGGATAGGGCATAAATTTTTTCAATACCCTTTTCTCTGGCAAGATTTTCGGTGAATGCCATCAGTTTACGGCCAAACCCCTTGTTTTCATGGCTGCGGCTCACATAGAGACATGCCATTTCTGCAAGCGAATGCTCGCGATCGACATGCAGGGCGACACAGGCGATTGGTGTGCGATCGACTTCCAGAATCCAGTAGTCCTCGATCCGATCGAGAATATCCGCACGGGTTCGCCGCGCGATTTCCTCATCTTCCACAGATTGCCTGATGAGCGTCATGATGGAACGGACATCCTTTTTATAGATCCGTCGTATCTGCTCATACTCATTGGAATAAATCATTGTCCCAGCACCGTCGTGGCTGAAAATTTCCGTGAGCAAGGCCTCATTGATCCTTCCGTCCAAGAGATGGGCCCGAGGCACTCCTCCACGGCAGGCGCGTGCGGCGCACTCGATTTTGGAAATAAGTCCCGACGGCCCGTTAGAGGCGCGTAGTTTTTTGATCAGTTCTTCCGATTCATCGATGGAAAGCTGGCGGGGTAACGGGTGTGTACCACCGATCACATCATCCGCACCGAGAAAAATAATTTTGGCGGCATGCAGAGCCTCGGCCACTTCCAGCGCAATGCCATCCGAATTGACACGATAAGTGCGTCCTTCGCCGTCGAATCCCAGTGGTGGGATGACCGGGATGATGCCCTCTTTGAGAAGCAGTTCGAGAGCATGGTTATCCACGCGTTCCACCCTTCCGGTAAGCAGTTGATCCGTACCGCCGAGTATGCCTGCAGGATGCGCGATGATCGCATTGGCATACGCAGCCCTGAGATCGACGGCTGAAAGCCCCTCCATGATCCTGTTTGTGAGGCGAATGCCTGCATCGATGGCAAGCTCCAAGGTCGATTCATCCGTGATGCCGGTTCCGTCGCTGTTGGTCGTCACGATACCCCTCTTGGTGGCGAGTTGTTCGATCTGGTGGCTCGCGCCATGGACAAGAACCACGCGAACGCTCAGAGAGCGAAGCACAGCGATATCGAGCAGGATATTGGAAAAATTGTCGGAGGCAGCCACGGTGCCATCCACGGCGATGACAAAGATCCGTTCGCGAAAACGGGGCACATACTGCAGGATTTCTCTCAGATCGGATACATTCACTCCGTGACAAGCTGAAGACTCATGGCTGAAGAATGAAGAAAAATATGCAGATAATGCCGATTACAGCAAGAAGTCCATCAATGTCGTTGCTGGAGTTTATGCTGTAATGCCGGTTGATGAATCCGGGGTTGTCGTCGAAAGCTCCCGCTCGATCGCTGATGCGACTGCATCGGCTTCGGCGACGGGGGCGAGTGCTCCCTGGGCGGCAACCTCCACAATGGCAAAGCGGCTTACAAGGGGACGCAGGTCGCTGATTGCCGCCGAAGAGTCCTTGTCGGATCCGATGGCCAGTAACATCGAGACCGGAGAGGAGAGATACCTTAGTCCCGTGCGGAGGCCGCGCCAGTATGCCTTGGAGGATTGCGCTAGGAAGGCGTGTTCTGCACCATACTGCTGGGCGGTCGAAGTGATGACTGAGAGAGCTTCCTCAAGCCCGCCTCCATCAAGTGTGAATCCAGATCGAAGCAGCCACGAGCGCAGAAATGATTCCGTGGAGAGCTGATACCGGTAAACAAGCCTTGCCATACTTGGAAACCAACCGAGGCGATGCCATCCCCGGGATGGGTTTGCCTTGCCAAGGGCCACATCCGGCATCCAGAGAATCACTCGCATCGTTCGTTCCGGGTAACGGGCTGCAAAGAGCAGGGCTATGTTGGCGCTGAGCCCGGAAGCCACGATGACGGCTGGCTCCCGCGGTGTTGTGCCATCCAAAAATTCTGCAAGCGAACGCACCTGCTCCTCCGCCGACAGGGCCGGATAGGGCCTCTGGGACTCGCCAAATCCAATCAGGTCAGGAACCAGAACCCTCCAGGTATTGGCAAACCGGGGGTAAATTTTTGACCACTCGAAAGAAGAGGCACCGGGAAACACACCATGCAGAAAAAGTATCGGCGTACCGGGATTCTGAGTGTCAGCTGTATGATACACGATTTCTCCGAGAGTTGTCTCCGCAACCCGTGTGGCAAAGACAGCCGGCGAGATGGCATCGGGAATGATCCCTCGCAGTGTGTTGCGCCATCCGTATCGAACGGCGAGAGCCAGTGCTCCAATAAGGCCTGCACCCAGACTGACGCCAAGAGCTTTGCTCTTGGCGGGGGGAGGGGAGGATTCCTCGTTCACTGGTGGGATGTATAAAACCTATGGCTGAATCCGTAGGAAAGGGAATTCGGATGAAAACTAATTCAGGGTTACTGGCAACCAGGTTTGGGATCAAAACGGACGACTCCGTTGCCTTTAACAATCTCTCCGATAACACGACCACCGAGGGATTTTGCAATTTCATCCCCCTGCTTGCCGGGAACGACCAGTACCATACCGATGCCCATATTGAAGACCTGATACATTTCCAAAGGGTCGACATGACCTCCCTTGCCGATGATGCCGTAAATGGCGGGCACCCTCCAGGAGAGTGGGTTGATCAGAGCGTTACATCCCCTTGGTAGAATACGAGGAAGATTATCAATGAGCCCTCCGCCCGTGATATGGGCAGCGGCATGAAGAGGCTTGCCCTTCATGGCATGAAGTTTCTCGAATTCCGGAAGATAGCTGCGATGAACCTTGAGAAGTTCGGCACCGATGGTCGTTCCAAGCCCGGCGGGACGGTCAGTTAGTTTTAAATCAAGAAGTTCAAAGAGCACCTTGCGGGCGAGGGAGTAGCCATTCGTATGAAGTCCGTTGGAAGGAAGACCCACGAGGGCATCCCCGACTTTCACCCTGCTGCCATCAAGCAGATCTTTGCGATCAACAATGCCCGTGATCGCTCCCGCCAGATCATATTCCCCCTCGCTATAGAGGCCTGGCATCTGGGCTGTTTCTCCACCGATGAGTGCGCATCCCGCGGCTTTGCAGGCCTTGGATAGTCCGGTGATGATCTGTTTGAGTATCCCCGGGTCGAGTTTTGCCGCCGCAATATAATCAAGGAAGAAGAGGGGGCGTGCACCGGTCACAGCGATATCATTGATACAGTGATTGACCAGATCCTGTCCGATTGTCTCATGACGGTTTGTGGCAAAGGCGATTTTAAGTTTTGTTCCGACTCCATCGACGCTCGATACAAGCACGGGATCCTTGATGCCACGCTTCCTAAAATTTGGTTGAAAGAGCCCTCCAAATCCGCCGATGCCGCCAAGCACCTCCGCTCCATGAGTTGGCCGGACGATGGCCCCGATGCCAGACTTTACCCGATTGCCCAGTGCCACATCGACTCCGGCG
>JBAXTN010000038.1:0-26020 GCA_037130175.1 bacterium
GGCATTTCCAGCCCTTGTCCGGGCGCAGAAAATTCAGAAAAAGGCGGCCAAAGTCGGCTTTGACTGGGCGTGCCCCGAGGATGTGGTTGGGAAAGTCCGTGAGGAGATCGCCGAAGTTGAGGCGGAGATTGCCGATGTCGGCAAAATAGACCGGAAGGAAAAGCTCACCGAGGAACTGGGCGATCTCCTTTTTGCCGTGGTGAATCTCACACGCAGTCTTTCCGTCGATGCAGAGTCGGCACTTCAGGCGGCCACGGATAAATTCATCCGCCGGTTCCTTGCGATGGAGAAGATTCTAGCCGAGGGTAGGAATTTTAATGAACTCTCTTTTGATGAGATGAATAGGCTCTGGGATCAGGCCAAGAGCGCGGAGAAGTTCGGGGGAGGTGATTCATGAGTGCAACGGAACCTCTGCCGCTTTCCCTTGCGGTCGTCTCCTTCAATGAGGAGGCAAGAATCGGTAAATGCTTTGAGAGCACAAAGGGACTCGTGCGGGAAATCGTGGTCGTTGATAGCAACTCGATCGATGCCACAGTCGCCGTAGCCGAGACCGCGGGTGCTAGGGTGATTCATCAGCAATGGCTCGGCCATTGCGCGCAGAAGCAGATGGCTCTAGAGGCCTGCACTCAGCCTTGGGTGCTCATGCTTGATTGCGATGAGCAGCTATCCGAAGAACTGAGGGAGTCCATACGGGATTTTTTCCGGAGTGGTGATGCTGCGTGGTTCCAGGGAGGGAGATTCAACCGCAAAGTATTTTTTCTAGGGCGTTGGATCACGCATGGTGACTGGTATCCTGATCGACAACTTCGTTTGATCCAGAGGGACAGGGCTCGCATCGGCGGCAAAGACCCTCATGACAAGGTCGAGCTTCAAGGGAGGTTCAAACAGTTGAAGGGGGATCTCCTGCATGATTCCTTTCCGACCATCAAAAGCTACCTCGATAAGATCACCCCTTATGCCGATGACTTCCTGGAGCGACAGATCAGGGAAGGCCGTCGTTGGTCGCTGACCGCCAATTTGCTGCGTCCGCTCTGGAGATTTTTCCGTGCCTACATCCTGAGGCTCGGATTTCTCGATGGTTTTGCGGGGTTTTGGATCGCCTACGCCACGGCATTCTCCGTCTTTATCCGCTACAGCAGGAAGTACGAGAGTGAAGTAGCGGAGAAAACTGAAAGCTGAGTAGTGATGAGCCGATTCTACAATTTTCAGCTTTCAAGTTTCAGCTTTCAGGTTTCTCATCGTTCTCATGTCCCTCACGCGCCGCTCCTTTCTTGGAATGCTCGGACTGCTTCCCGCAGCGCAGGCACTCCGCATTCCTTCAGCCGTCGCCACCCAGGTTCCAACAGGAACGGTGCCGAGACGCATCTTTGGTAGACATCAGGAGACGCTGAGCTGCATCGGCTTTGGCGGCCACACTCTGGCCATGGCACCGACTGTTGAAGAGGCGAGCAATATCGCCCATTATGCGATCGATCAGGGGGTGAACTTCTTTGACAACTGCTGGGAATACCATGGAGGACGCGCCGAAGACTGGATGGGACAAGCCCTCGCGGGAGGATGGCGGGACAAAGCCTTTATCATGTCCAAGGTCTGCGTCCATCACGGAAAGCCATTCAAGCAACCCTTTACCGGCACAGATAAGGAAATTGCGCTCCAGATGCTTGAGCAATCGTTAAAACGCCTCAAAACTGATCATCTCGATCTCTGGATGGTTCACGAGATCAAGGATGCGGATGTGGAGCCTGCGTTTGCCAAAGGGGGCGTTATTGAGGCCCTCGTCGAAGCAAAACAGAAGGGGCTTGTACGCTACGTCGGATTCACCGGACACGACAGCCCTCAGGCCCATGTGAAGTTTATTAACAGCGGATTGGCCTTCGATGCCTCGCTCATGCCTGTCTCTGTCCTTGGAAACACCCTCCATGCCAAGGAATTCGATACGGTTGTCATGCCGCTCCTGAAGGAGAAGGGGATTGCATGCATCGGTATGAAGGGCTTCGGCGGGAGTAAGCGCGCCGCCCTCCATGGCATGGTCACCATCAATCAGGTCATCAATTACGCCCTCAGTTATCCCGATGTGACCACGCAATGTATCGGTATTGACTCCATGGCCTTTGCTCAGCAAGCGGTGGCTGCTGCGCTCACCGCCACTCCGATGACAGTGGAAGAACGCAATAAATTCGTCGAACTGATCCAGGCCCGGGGAGGTGCGGAGTATGCAGCCTTCCTTAAAGAAGGGTATAACGACGGCGCGTGTTGTATCTCTTAAAGGGCCCGCGATTTTGGCGGATAGCTGAGTTGTTGCTTCTAGCTCGCGGTATGCCCTTACCAACTATTTCAGGACAGCGAGGATAATTGCTGTAAGCAGCAGAGCTGCACCGCCGAGTCTGGCGGACCAATACTCCCTTGCATTTCCTTCACCTTTCGCTGCATCGACAATGACCGACCAGATGGTGCGGGAGGCGTAGAGGATATTGATCAGGGTGGCTTCCCCGAAGAATCCAATCAGCATGATGACCAGTGGTGCCTGAAAGCCGATGATGGTGCTGCCGAGGAGGAGTTCCTTTTTTGCAGCAGGAGGTGTGGGTGGAGCCTTGCCGAGTAGTGGAGTCATGGCCGCCAGTACGACAAACATCATCGGCTGGTAAAAGGCGACACCCGAGGTGCGTGCATAGCCCTGTGTCAGCACATCGACAAGGGCAAAGAGGATGCTGGCACCCATGGCCCAGCCCACGGCGGATCGACGGTGATGCTTGTTATGGTCCGGTCCGGTTTGAAGCAGGGCAAGTCCGGCCACGGTAAGCACGGCGGCGGTCATGAGCTTCCAGCCAATCGGGGTGTGGAGCAGAAGGATGGAGAAAATGGCAACAAGGACGGACTTGGTGCCGAGCAGGGGGGCACTGATGGACAGGTCGGCCTTGGCTAGAGCCTCGACGGTGCAGATGCGTCCGAGGAAGAGACAAAGTCCTGCAGCACAGGCTGCGGCAGCCGCCTGCGAGTTCGGATGGGTGGGGAAGAAAAAGGCAAGGAAGACAAGCGGCAAAGACCAGAGGGCCATTGCGTAATTTGAGAAAATCGTGACCCTTTTGCTCGTGGCCCCATGGTGCATGGAGGCCTTCAATTCCAGATAACCTAGGGAATAGAGGAAGGCGGCAGTTAACGCTCCGAAGGAGAAGAACATCTTAACAGGATGGAGGATTTAGGAACAAGTAGCTCAAGAGGCGGCCATTTCGATGGCTTTATTGGCAGCTACGAGTTTTTCGTAGAGGGGAACAAGAGCCTCGGGGATGAGGCGTGTGCCGGCAATCATCGGCATAAAGTTCTGATCTCCGGCCCATCGCGGAACGATATGAAGATGGATGTGCTCCTCATACCCGGCCCCCCCGGCAGCCCCTATATTGAAACCGACATTGAATCCCTGGGCCTGCGCCACCTGTCGGAGCAGAAGCTGGGCGTGGAGGGCGAGGTTCCAGAGATCGATCACCTCTTCGGGTGTCAGGTCTTCCATGCGCGAGGTGCGTTGGTAGGGAACAGCCATGAGATGCCCCGCTGCATAGGGGTATTTATTCATCATAAGGAAGGCGTTCTTGTTCCGGGCGACGACAAAGCGGGATGCATCGTCGGAAGTCCGTGCGGCCTCAGCAAAAAAGTCCTCCTCGTTGGAGCGATCGCGCTGGAAATATTCCACACGCCAGGGAGACCAGAGATATTCGAGATGTTCCTTGGGAAATGTCATGCGATTGTTATGGGGTAGAATCCAATGGCTTTGCCAGACATTCAATCACTGCCTGAGCAGCTCTTTCGGAGGCGGATGCCGTTTCCTTGCTGCCGAGTGTGGCGACAACTTCTGATAACTCGGTTGAGAGCTGCTTCCGGGCATCCCTGTTATTGAGCAAGCGGAGGGACTCGTCTGCAAGTGCGGCCGGAGTGGCATCGTTCTGGATGAACTCCCGGATGACGGGCCGCTCGGCAAGGATATTGACAATGCCGAGATAGGGGACACGGATGACGCGGATGCCGACCTCGTATGTGAGCCAGGCCACACGATAGACGAGCGCATAGGGTAGGCCGAGACAGGCAGCTTCGAGAGTGGCTGTACCGGAACAGACAAGCCCGGCGGCGGCGCGACTCATGAGGTCGTGGGAACTTCCAATCGAGATGGTCAGATCAATTTTCCTCTCGGCAGCCATCGCTCGAATCAGCCCCGCATGATCCTCCGTAGCCGCGGCGACTTCAAAGCGGATGTCGGGGCGTGAACGGTGCACAAGCTCCGCCGCCCCCAGCATGGAGGGAAAGATTTTTGTGACCTCCCGCTCCCGGCTTCCCGGGAAGAGACCGAGGAGAGTGTCGTCCCGTTGGTCTGTTGGCACGGCGTGCAACTTACCCGTCATCGGATGCCCTGCAAAGACTGTGTGGAGACCTGAGGCTTCGTAGATCTTTTTCTCGAAGGGAAAAATGCAGATCATCAGATCAAGTGCCCGGGCCATTTCCGGAATACGTCGTCGATTCCATGCCCAGACCTGGGGACTGATGTAATAGATGATTCTGGTGGGGATGCGCTGCTTCCGAACAGCCTTGGCAAGCCGGAGATTAAATCCGGGATAATCGACCAGGATGAGCGCCTCGGGAGGATCGGCGGCTAGTTCGTCGAGGAGTGCGTCAAATTTTTTCTTAAAATACCCGTAGTGCCTCAAGACATCCCAGAGCCCAAGGACTCCCGCATCTGCAATCCAGTTATCCAGAAAGGCACTGTTAGTCGCGGCTTCATGAGCCATCTTAGGACCCCCTTTGCCACTGAAACGAAAGAGAGAATCGATTTGCTTGAGAGAGCGTATCAGCGCAGCTCCATGCGTGTCTCCGCTTGTCTCTCCCGCAACAATGGCGAGATGGCGTGCAGGTGCCATAAACGCTAAACAGCCGTTGCTTTCTTGCGCGGGTCAGCATCCTCAATCTGCTTGGTGATGCGGATGGCGAGGTCGAGCGCGGCTGCCGCTTCACGGCCTGTGACACGTGGTTGGAGTCCTTCACGGGCGCAGGTGACGAACGCGGCCAATTCCCGCTGGAGAGGCTCTCCCTTGATGACTTTCACCCTTTCCCGTTTGATCGTGCCATTTTTGAGGCGGAGAATGTAGCCGTTCTGTTTCTGGTAATTAAGTGAGAGATAGGCATCCTCCTGGAAGATGCGGATCTTGCGCACTTTGTCACGGCTGATGCGGCTGGCCGTGAGATTGGCCACGCACCCATTCTCAAACCGGATACGGACATTCGCAATATCCTCCCCCTTGCTTAGCACCGCAATGCCGACAGCATCAACACTCGTGACCGGTGATCGGACAAGGTGAAGAAGGATTTCGAGATCATGGATCATGACATCGAGCACCACACCGATATCCATGCTCCGATTCGGGTAAGGGGAGAGGCGTGTGACCTCAAGAAAGCGGGGGTTGGCAAGCTGCTGTTCGAGGGCTTCGAGGCCGGGATTGAATCGCTCGATGTGACCGATCTGAAGGATGCGGTTATTGGCGGTGGCGGTGGCAGCCAGATCAAGTGCCTGTGGGGTGTTGGTGGCGATCGGTTTCTCAATCAAGAGATGCTTCCCTTGTTTCAAAAGATAGGTGCCGACTTCATGATGCGATTCGGTTGGCGTGGCGACCGAGGCAACATCCACAAGGGAGGCAAATTCCTCCAAGGTGTTGCAGACTTTGCCTCCGTATTTGGCGGCCACGCGATCTGCATGGGCTTTGTTGGCGTCGAATATGGCGGTAAGCTCGCAATCTGGAAGCTCGCTGTAGATGCGGGCGTGGTTGATGCCGATACTGCCTGGACCGACAACGCCGGCGCGGATTATATTCATGTTTTGATACCCCAGAGGGTGATTTTGTGTTGGGCTGCGAGTGTGTGGAGTTGATCTTCCTGAAGGAGCAGTGTGCGTCCGGCTTCCATGGCGATGGCGCTCACGCCTGCCGCCGCCGCCGTTTCAAGTGTTCTGGGGCCGATGACCGGAACATCAAAACGCATGTCCTGACAGGGTTTGGAGACCTTGACGACGACAGCTTCACCTTGTCCCAGTTCTCCGCCGCGCTGGATGGTGGCATCCGTGCCGTCGAATCCCTCGACGGCAAGAACGGTTCCTCGTTTGACAACGACTGTCTGACCGATATCGAGGCGACTGACTTCCTTGGCGATGCTAAGTCCGAATGAGATGTCATCCAGGACTCGGGATTTTGGCTTCGGCCCTGCGATAAGACCTTCGGTGGCCAGATGTCTTTCCAGAAATGAGGTGGCGACAAGGAGCGGAACGCCTATTTTTTCAAGTTCTCCGGCAATCGCTCCAAAGAGTGTCTCAGCGTTTCGTTCGCGAAGACTCGCCAGTAAAATCAGAGCGCGGAAATCAGGTCTGAGATCGAAGAGGTGCTTAGGAGCGATTTGTCCCGCCATCATGGAGGCGGTGGCTCCGCTCTTTTTGGCCGCCTCAAGGAGTCGGCCCAGTTGCCCCACTTTCATCCAGTGAATTTCATCGACAATGGCAATGAGGGAGGCGTCGGTTTCTCCCTCGAAGCCAGCCACGACTATCCTTTTTACGCCTGCCTCCCGTGCCCCCTGCACGGCAAACTTCGGATAAGTGCCGTTGCCGGCGATCAGGAAGAGTGTGTCGGGTTTCTGCACGGGAAACTTGGGTGAGTCCGAAGTCTAACGATAATCACGGCTCACAGGCAGCTAGAAAAATATTGAAGAAGGAGTCATGCTGTCACGTGTGAAGATTTTGCTGATCTCATTCCTGTTTATTGCCCTTCCAAACACGGCCTCGATCGCCTCCGAACTTACCCTGACAGAGGCAACCTCCGGCAAAGCGATTACGCTGTACCAAGGGGAAGTTTTAACGCTCAAACTCCCTTCAAATCCGACTACGGGCTATTCATGGAGCATTCGTGCCCTGCCAAAGGGTATAGTGAGCCAGGAAAAGGAACGGGGCTATGGGTGCGGGCAGACAAACGGTCATTTTGTGGGAATGGGAGGAATGGAGATCTGGAAGTTCCGCGGGGAAAAGCCTGGGGTAAGCAAGCTGGTCTTTTCCTATGTAAGATCTTGGGAAAAGGGAGTGCCAGCCGTGCGTGTTCTAAAACAAACAGTCATCGTCACTCCATGAAACGCATCATTCACTGGTTTCGTAGGGATTTTCGGATCACTGACAATACGGCGCTGGCCGCTGCCGTGGAAGCTGCCGGTGCGGATGGAGAAGTAATTCCCGTTTATGTCATGAGTGACTGGAAAGGAACTCATGACTGGACGGGGGCGGCTCGGCAGGAATTTATCTGTGATTCACTGGCATCTTTGGGGAAAAATCTCGAAGCCATTGGCGGGCAGTTGATTGTTCGCCGGGGGGATGCTGTGGCGGAGTTGGAGAGGCTAGTTGCGCAGACCGGAGCTGTGGCGATCTTTGTCAATCGTGACCCCGATCCCTTCGGTCGTGCGACGGAGGCCGGACTGGCAAACCTCTGCCAGGCCAAGGGCGTTGCATTATCACTTCACAAAGACATCTGCATTCACGAAAGGGATGAGGTGATGACGGGGCAGGGGACGGTCTTCCGGGTCTTCACTCCGTACTCCAAGGTCTGGTTTGGTCTGCCAAAGCCATCGCCTTCGACTGCCATCAGGCGGATGAAAACACCAGAGGAAATTCCTTCATTGCCCGTGCCTCGGCTTTCCGATTGGGGACTGATCGGCGGTCCATCGACTCCTGAGGCTGGAGAACGGGCGGCACGAGATCGCCTGAAGCGATTTCTGGACGCTGCGATAGGACTCTACGGCGACCAGCGGGATATTCCCTCCCTTGCCGGGACATCGCAAATGTCACAAGATCTGCGTTTCGGACTGATCTCACCGCGTCAGATTTACTCTGCTGCCAAAAAGAAAGAGGCAGAGCTGGCTCCAGAAGGCCGCAAAAGCGTGATGAAATTTCTGACGGAGATCGTCTGGAGGGAATTTTACATGCAGTTGCTCTGGCATTATCCCGAGCTGTTGGGGCAGGAGTTCAATACCACTTGGCGAGGCCTGGAATGGCCGGGTCTGGAGGCACATCCCGATGCCTTTGACCGCTGGTGCCAGGGACAAACCGGATTTCCCATTGTCGATGCAGGAATGCGCCAACTGACGGCTACAGGATGGATGCACAACCGTGTGAGGATGATCGTGGCAATGTTCCTGACCAAGGATCTGCATCTTGATTGGAGGTTAGGGGAGGCCTTTTTTATGCGTTCGCTGATCGACGGGGAGATTGCCAGCAATAACGGAGGCTGGCAGTGGAGTGCGGGGACGGGTGCCGATGCCGCTCCTTATTTCCGCATTCAAAATCCCTGGAGTCAGACCAAACGCTACGACCCGGAGGGGAGCTATATCCGTAAATGGGTTCCGGAGCTTCGAAATGTTTCCAAGGCCAGCCTGCTCGATCCTCCGGTTGATGGCCGTCCGATTGCTCCGGGTTATCCGCTTCCCATGCTTCATCATGCGGAGGAACGCGACCGGACCCTCGATCTTTTTGCCCTGCATAAGGCGAGCCTTGGTGTTTAGGAAAATCGTCGAAATTGCATTGGGATTGATGATCTGTAAGAGTCTTCAGCCTATGCATGTTCGTCTGACAAAGGATTTCAGCGTTGAATCCGCTCATACCCTTCCGAATGTACCTGAGGGACACAAGTGTGGGCGAATGCACGGGCACAGTTTCAAGATCGAGGTTTCGGTGGAAGGGGAGGTTGATCCCCTCATGGGTTGGTTGATGGATCACTCCGAGATTAGCCTTGCTGTGAAGCCGATCATCGAAGAACTCGATCACAATTACCTGAATGATATCCCCGGACTTGAGAATCCGACCTTTGAAGTCCTTGCTGCATGGATCTGGAATCGCCTCAAACCTGTCCTGCCAGGACTGGCCGAAATCGTGATCTGCGAGACCGCCTCGGCCCGCTGCAGTTATCGGGGAAACTAATTTTTTTCGGTCTCAGCTTTCAAGTTTTCACCTCCTCATCACCATGATCATCGACTCTCTTGCCAACTCCCATCTCTACGAGGGATTTCATCCCTCCTTCCCCAAAGCCTTTGCGTGGCTGCATGCTTTCGATCTGGCACTGGCCGATGGGAAATATGAAATCGATGAGGCGGGTACTCTCGCCATCGTTCAGCGTTACGAGACCGCTCCATCCGCCGTCAAAAAGTGGGAGACCCATCGCATGCATGGTGACATTCAGGTGGTCTATTCGGGAGAGGAATTCATCGGGTATACGGCGATGGGGGAACTAATAGTTAAGACACCCTACCTCCCCGAAAAGGATGCGGAGTTTTATGAAGCTCCCGCATGCTCATCATCCCGTCTCGTTCTCTCCAAGCGCTGCTTTGCAGTCTTTTTGCCAGATGACGCTCACCAACCGGGTGTCATGCTTGATCAAGCCGAACCGATTGTTAAAGTCGTTGTGAAGTTCAGAATTTAGGCGATCGCCATTTTTTGCGGGGCGGCTCCGAGAAAAGGCTGATGCTTTGATGGGTTCCGCAGCTTGGGTTTGGAGACAAGCATGTAGATGGACGGAACAACAAAGAGGGTGAAGATGGTTCCGATGATCATCCCCGAAACAAGGACAATTCCGATGCTGTTGCGTGCTCCCGCTCCCGGGCCGGAGGCAAAGATCAGTGGGGTGTGTCCGAAGACTGTGGCAGCCGTCGTCATGAGGATGGGGCGCAGGCGGGTGCCTGATGCGGTTAGGATAGCATGCCATTTGTCCATCCCTCCCTCTTGGAGTTTGTTGGCAAATTCCACAATCAGGATGCCGTTCTTGGCAACAAGTCCGAAGAGAGTGATCAGCCCCACCTGGCTGTAGATATTGATGCTTGTGGCCCCAAGGAAGGTGAAAAGGAGTGCAGCGGAGAGTGCCAGCGGAACGGAGCCGAAAATGATGATGAAGGGATCGCGGAAGCTCTCGAATTGAGCTGCCAGTACCAGAAAAATCAGGATGAAGGAGACCACCATGGTTCCGACAAGGGTGTTTCCCTCCTGACGGAGTTGTCGGGATTCCCCTGAGTAATCGATGACAAATCCGCGGGGGAGGATCTCAGCGGCGCGCTTTTCAAGTACTTTAAGTGCCTGATCGACGGTGACACCCGGGGGAAGGAGTCCGGAGATTTTGGCAGAGTTAAGCTGCTGAAAGCGGTTGATCTGACGAGGCTCGGTTGTGCGCTTGAGGGAGGCAAAGGTGGAGAGCTGCAGCAGTTGCTTGTCCGGACCCGTGACATAGATTTTTCCTAGCGCATCGGGATCAAGGCGGTTTTCACGAGAGAGTTGGGGTATCACCTTGTAGCTTCGTCCCTGCACGCTGAAACGGTTCACATAGTTGCCCCCGAGTAGGGTTCCGAGATCTGCGCCGACTTTCTGGAGGTCGAGTCCTAGTGCTGAAACCTTGTTCCGGTCAAAGACAATTTCGACCTGAGGCTGGTCATACTTCAGATCGGTATCGGCGTAGATGAAGATGCCGCTTTTGAAGGCTGTCTTGACGAGGTCGTTGGCTATTTCGAGCAGTTGACGTGGTTCGACCGTTGAGGAGATGACAAACTCAACTGGAAAATTGCTACCTCCCGGCAATGCTGGAGGAGTCGTGGCGATAACCCTGACTCCCGGAACCTCCGCAAACTTCTTACTCAGGATGGCGGCGAGTTGATCACAGCTTCGTTGGCGCTGATTGTGAGGGACGGTGCGAATTCCTCCGAATCCACCGCTTGGGTTGTTGATCTGAAAAGTATGCCAGGTTTCCGGCAGTGACTTATAGGCATCATAAATCAGGTCGGCGTAGAGCAGCGTCTGATCAATAGTGGAGAAAGGGGAGGCCTGAACAATGCAATAGACAATGCCCTGATCCTCTTTTGGAGAGAGTTCCTTGGGGGAGAAGAGATAAAAAATGGGAATCAGCGCGATCCAGAACCCGGCGACGGTAAGCACGGCGCCTCGATGACGCAGCATCGCTGCAAGAAGCGTGACATACCCTTTTTGCAGGGATGTGAAGCGGCGGTTCACCCAGCCTGCGTAGCCCTGTGTGTCATCCCCGCGCCGCAGAAGTCGCGAGCACATCATGGGTGAAAGAGTGAGAGCCACGATACCCGAGATGAAGACGGCCCCGGCCAGGGTGAGTGCAAACTCCCGGAAGAGTGCGCCTGTGAGTCCTCCTTGAATCCCAATGGGGGTATAGACAGCTGCCAGAGTGATCGTCATGGCAATGATCGGCCCAAGGAGTTCCCGTCCACTGATCATGGCAGCTTGCCAGGGGGTGAGTCCCTCATGGAGGTGTCGTTCGACATTCTCCACGACGACAATCGCATCATCCACAACAAGCCCTACCGCCAGCACCACGGCAAGCAGGGTAAGCAGATTCACAGTGAAGCCGAAGAGCACCATAATGAAGGCTGTTCCAATCAGGGAAATCGGAATCGCCACGACGGGGATGAGCACTGAGCGGAATGAACCCAAGAAGAGGAAAATGACAATGATGACGATGGCCAGTGTCTCTGAGAGGGTCTTGAAGACATCGGCAATGGCATCCCGAATGTAGTCACTGGAGTCATAGGGAATATCCAGGGTCATGCCGGGAGGGAGGAGCTTGCGTATCTCCGGCACCTGTTGTCGGACAAGCTTGCAGACATCCAGCGTGTTGGCAGTCGGCAGACACCAGATACCGAGGAACTTCGCACTCTTGCCGTCGAAGCGGACATCCGAGTCGTAATCCTCAGCTCCCATTTCCACCTCGGCAATATCCTGAAGGCGGACAAGCACGCCGTTCTTTTCCTTGACGACGAGCTGACGGAATTCCTCTGGGGAGGTGAGGTTGGTATTGGCGATCAGGTTGATGGCCGTCATCGTTCCTTTCGTCTTGCCGATGGCGGCGAGATAGTTATTGGACTGAAGTGCGTTACGGACATCGGAGGCCGAGACCCCGAGGGCGGCAAGCCGATCCGGTTTCAGCCAGATACGCATCGCCAAGGTGCGTGCTCCGAGCACATCGGCACGCTGCACACCGGTGATGGCGGTGAGCTTCGGTTGGATCACCCGGGTAAGGAAATCGGTGAGCTGATTGGGCTCCATATTCTTTGAGGAGAAGCCGAGATACATGGCTGCCCTGAGCTCATCCGCATTCTGGAGTGTAATGACGGGGTTTTCCGACTCGGGTGGGAGATCGTTGCGGACTTGGGCAAGCTTCGCCTGAATCTGGGTCAGGGCGGCATTGGGATCGTAGTTGAGCTTCAGGTGAACGGTGATCGTGCTGACGCTCTGGGCACTGGAGCTCTCGATATAATCGATACCCTCCGCAGCAGCGATGACCCGTTCAAGGGGAGTCGTGATGTATCCTCTCACCAGATCGGCATTGGCTCCGATGTAGTTGGTGGTGACCTGGATCACTGCAATGTCACTGCGCGGATACTGACGGACATTCAGCACCCGGATGGATTGCACACCGGCCAGCAGAATGACAAGGCTGACCACAAGGGCCAGCACGGGACGCTTAATGAAGAGATCGGTGAAGTGCATGATCGGTATCCGGAGTTTTATCTGATCGCGTATCCCGCTAGCTCTGCGCGGGTTTTGGGGAGGGATCATTGCCCGGTTGCACACTGTTATTGATCTTCACCGCGCCCCCCTGCCTGAGCTTGAAGAGTCCGGATGTGGCGATCTGGTCACCCTGCTTCAGGCCCTTGAGCACTTCGACCTGATCACCTCTCGTTTTTCCCAGCACAACGGGTTGCTCCCTTACTCCGAGAAACGTGACTCCATCAGGCCCTTTCATCTCCTCGATGACAAATACGGAATCCCCATAGGGGGCGTACTGCACAGCCGTTGAGGGAATCATGACGACATTTTTCTTATCCGGCAGAAGCGCCTGCACGGCGGCGAACATTCCCGAACGCAGAAGATGGTCGGGGTTGGCAACCGTGCCCTGGATCTGAATGTTGCGTGTCGAGGTATCGACAATTGAGTTGATGGCCGTGATTGCCCCCGTGAAATCTTTTTCTGGAAGGCCGTCGGCCTTGATCCGGATGGCCTGCCCTTCAGTCAGTTTGCCGATGTATTGCTGGGGCAGGGCAAAATTCACATAAATGGGATCAAGTGATTCAAGCTGCACGATCGGATCGCCGCTTTTGAGATACTGACCGACATTGATCTGCCGGATACCAAGGACTCCACCGAAGGGAGCGCGGAGCGTTTTGCGATCAATGATCGCCTGCGTTTCCTCGACCGAGGAGACGGCGCCATCGTAGAGGCTTTTGGCCTCGTCGAATGCGGATTTGGCAATGACCCGTTTGTCGTTCAGGTCCTGGGCCCGTTCCAAATTTTGCCGGGCAAGATCGAGCTTGGATTTGGCGGTGCGGAGTTGGGCTTCCTCCTGTCGGGTATCGAGTTGAACAAGCAACTGGCCGTTGGTGGCTGTTGTGCCGGATTCAAAGGAGATGGATTTGACGATACCCGGCAAATCGGCGCTCAGCATCACCCCCTGAGGCGAGCTTAATGATCCCACAGCCTCGAGAACGGGGGCCACAATTTCCTCCTTCACCGTTAAAGAAGTCACGGCATCCGGGGGCATCTTGAAGGATTTGCCCTTGGCGATGGCCTGCGAGATCTGAAGAAACTTTATTCCTCCGAGTGACAGAATCAAGAGCACCATCCCGATGATCGAGAGGATCAGGATGAGTTTCGGGTGTTTCGGTGGTTTGGGATCGTCAGCCAGCGTGATGACCTCGGGCTGTGTCGGGGTGATTGACTTCTGATAGCTGGGAGATTCTTCACTCATGATTACTTAATGGCATTAAGTAATCAGTCTGCAACTTAATGGTCAAGTGGTAACACGGCCCACTATTCCGACTAGGAAAGTTAATTTTTTCGGACGGAAACGCGCTTCTGAGTCGCCCGGGCAACCTTCTTTACCTCGGGATCGGGTTTGGTCCTGCGATCGGCGGGGCCCTCCCACATCCGGAATCCACCCAGAAAAGCATTGGCATTATTCCCGGCAATACAGGCAGGAGGAAGATCACCTAGTTTCTTCGTGTTACCACCTCCGAGAACGACATAGTCGGGGAGAATGGCGGCGGTGAGGATTTCTACCGTCTCAAAGACATGTTTCTTCCAGCGAGCCTTGCCGCTTTTTTCCATGCCATGAACGCCGACATATTCCTCGAAAGTTTTCTTCTTGAACGGGAGATGCCCTAACTCCAGCGGAAGCAGGACATCATCCAGCACCACGGCGCTTCCGAGGCCGGTGCCAAACCCGAGAAAGAGCATTTTGCCTCCCTTGTAACTCCCCAGAGCCTGCATTGCCGCATCGTTGATCATCTTGACGGGGCAGCCAAAAGCCCTTTCGTAATTAAAATCAACCCAGCCCTTGCCGATATTGAAGGGTTCTGCAACCGGGGCGTTATTGTGAACCGGAGCAGGGAACCCGATGGAGACCACATCATAGCTCCAACCTTTGGCCAGCACCTTTACATCCTTGACGAGTTGCTGCGGTGTAAAATCAGGGCCCGAGGGTATCTTGCGCGGTTCCTTCTCAC
Organism: bacterium; assembly: GCA_037130175.1. Lineage (GTDB taxonomy): Bacteria > Verrucomicrobiota > Verrucomicrobiia > Chthoniobacterales > UBA6821 > UBA6821. The sequence goes on from JBAXTN010000038.1 coordinate 14,572, forward strand.
CGCTGAGGAGAATCTTCACATTCGTACCACCGACATCAATGGAGAGGACATTCATAATGAAACAAAGGGGGTTAAATGAATCCAAGTTGCCTTTGCAGATGTGCCTGTTGCTGAGCCTGCGGTCAAGTCGCGAAGATCATAATTCGATCACCGGCTCGCCAGATCGTAGATGGATGAGGATCATTCTGATCCTCTCTTCAGGGAGATTGAGTATCTTGGTGAGCGAGAGGCGGTATTTTTCCAATTGCGGACGGTAGTTGGCGATGAGTTTGTCCTTGCCGCCTTGATCTGTTTTAAAGTCGATCAGTTCGGCGGAGATGGCGCGGCCCTGTGTGTCCCGGAAGATCACAACACGGTCGAAGCAGCCAGAGATCCATTCTCCACCGAGCACGAGATCGAAGCATTGTTCGCGCCACAGGGTAAAGTGGCCAGAGGGTCTGCAAAAAAGTTCTTGAATGGAAGGATGTTCGAGGCAGGGAAGAATCAGATCCCTGGCTTCCTGCGAAGCCGCATCCGGCAGGCTTGCAGGAAGCCATTCGATCGATTCAAAGAGGGCATGGATTTCCGAGCCAAGCGCGGTGGCATTGTTCGGTAGAAAGGCCTGATCTCCTCGAAGCACACAATGACCGCTCTTGGAGGGGGTGGATTTTTTTAAAGAGGGATAGCGTGGAGGTATGGAAATTGTACGAGGCTTTAAATCACGAAAAGTCTCTGCTGGTCTGGTCTCAAACTTTTCATGCCACGCGGGTTCACCAAGTTGTATGAGCGTGTTCCCGCCCGATTCTTCGCTGAATTCAGGCATCTTCTCCAACCCTGCTTTAAGCAATTGGGGGAAATTGGGGCATTTTCCGGCATCGAGTTTTTTTGGCTCCGGACTCAACACATAGAGTGCTCGTTTTGCACGACTGAGAGCGACATACCAGACGCAGAGTTCTTCGAATGCGCCGTCAAATCGCTTGTTCTGCGCCGCCAGTGCCAATGCCTCATTGCCGGAGACATTCCGAATCTCCTCAGAAGGGAGCTTCATGAGAAATGGTTCTCCCTGAGCATTCCGGTGCTCCTCCAAAACACTCGATGTGAGCGAATCAAGAGCCTTTTGTGAACCCGCCAAGGGAATGAGCACCATGTCGTATTCCAACCCCTTGGATTTATGAATGGTCATGATCTGCACCGCGTGAGGGGCAGATCGTCCCTGCTCCTCGTAGCTCTCCAGCAGGGTTAAAAAATCATCCACGCTCGTGATGCCCGAGCTGTCGGCCTTCCTTGCGGCACGATGTAGCGCAGCAGTTCGTTCTTTGCTGAACTCATCATGTATGAGGGGAGCGAGTTTTTCTGTAATCCACTTTGTGATTGCGGTAAATCCTCCTTCTGCAAGTAATTCGGCGCTCCGCCGCACGAGAAGAGTCAGATCGCCATCGCGATCCCCGGATGGGAAAAAACATCCGCGCAACGGCTCCATAGAGAGATGATTCAGAGCAAAGAGATCACCCGGATGAACGGAGAGAGAAAGAGCTGAACGAAGGGCCGCAGCGACCGAATTGTCTCGTCCAACAGGAGGAGTGATCTCGCTCAAAGCCTCTATCCCCGCATGGCGGAGTGTTTCCTGCCATTCCCTGGCTTCTTTCCCCGAGCGAACAAGGAGGGCGATGGTCAGTCCTTCCCTAAGGTGTCTCTGCATCGGACGCAGTAGTGCCACAACCTGCTCCTCAAGATTTTCCTCCTGACTCGGGTCATAACTCTTCCAGGAGAAAAATCCCGGGATCGTTTCGGATACGCTGCCTAGAAGATGTTGTGTCCATGCGGCATTCCAGCGTTGACGCACCGACTCGGGAAGCGATGCAGCCGTGGTGTCGAGGTCTCCAAAGACGGCATTGAGCGTGGAGAGAATCTCCCTTGATGATCTCCACGAGGTATTCAGCGTGGCACGCTCCAATCCTCCTCCGGTCTTGTAGCGATCATACAATTCGTCAAAGAGCCGCGAGTCCCCCTGGCGCCATCCGTAGATGGCCTGTTTGATGTCGCCCACGCAGAAAAAAGAACGCTCTCCGCCCCTTGCCGCCTCGCTGATCACCTCATCCAGGATATTTTCTAGGGCGCGATACTGGCTCCGGCTCGTGTCCTGAAATTCATCAAGCAACCAATGATCAAAAAGGGCGTCGATGCGCTCATCAAGTTGCAATCGGAGATCGGAGCTGTCTGTCCGGAACTCCCTGCCGATGCCGGCGAAGTCCTCCACCGGTTGAAGGAGTCGCGTCACATCGGAGAAGGAAAGTTTCCCCTGTCCGCGGACACGCGCTTCATATTCCTCCTCATAATGTGAAAGAAGGTGGTGCATGGCCGAGGCTTCGCGCAATCGATACTCGGTGCATTCGTGGAGATACTGCGCGACAAGTGACGCCGCTGCCACGGAGGCCTCGAAACTGACTTCATACGATTTTCTGTGGAAAAATTTGCCTACCCCTGATTTCCACTCGGGAAATGAAGCCATGATTTTAGCAACCCCTGAGTTTGGAGCGACTCCCCGGGAAAGATGCTGAAGTTGCAACCATGCCTTTCTGGCTTCCGTTGAAAACTCAGGGGTTCCTCGTTCCCTTTCCACAATGTTAATGCAGCTCAGACGATCGGCATGGGAGAGAACTTTCCACGGGTTGGTGGCTCCTCCCCAAACTCGGAAAGGATCCCCCCATGCTCCTGTTTCATGATGATCGAGAAAAAACTCATGAGCCTCCTGACACATTGAGTTGAGCTCTTTGGATACGGAGCTTCGGACCGTATCTTCGTCGCGTTCAAAGAGTGACTGAATCAACAAGTCCCTCTCCTCTCTAGTAAGGCTGGCGAGGGCATGGCGAAGCGACGAGTTCGCCGCGAGTTCTTTGGCGTGCGTGTCGAGGAGGGAAGGAATTCCAGGGAGTCCAAGTTCTTGGGGAAAAGCGGTAACGATGCGCTGGAAGAAGCTGTCGAGGGTCGTGAGTTGGAGTCTGCCAAGATGTTGAACAACTTCACCCAGAAGCTTGAGGTAGTCGGCGGAGTCAAGGTGCTTGCCGATCGCTTCCGAGAGTTGCACGGCTGCACTGGGATCGAGTACGGCAGTGGCGAGCCTCTGGAGTAGTTTCGTCAGGAACTCCCCCGCTGCCTTGCGCGTGAAGGTCAGGGCAATGATCTGCCGTGGTTTCACGCCCATCGCAAGCAGACGAATGATGCGGGTGACGAGCGTGTGCGTTTTTCCAGACCCCGCATTGGCAAGGATCTGAAGATTGGGAATGCTGATATCAATCATGACTCAGCCTTCCCGATGGAATGAGGGGTAAGGTTTGCCGGGTCAAGTGTCTGCTGGCCCGAGCGTTTATCTGCTTCTAAATGGTCGAAGAAGAGGTCTTCAAAATCATCATATTTTGGCTGGCGCGGTGGCCAGAAGATACCGTCGTGGATCGACTGCAATACTCCCCGAAGACAGGTGCGGGCACTTGAGGAGAGATCATCAATTTCCACAAAGGGAAGGAATGCCGCCGCGCTGATCTTGGCAGGAAGCGAGAGATATCCTATCTCCACAGGGCCTGGGGTGATCTCATTCAGATGGAGATGAGAGGAACATCCCGACTCAAGTTCTGCGTTCAACACCATCTGGTAGAGGGGAAGTTGGAGATCAATCCAGCGGTGCTGCTTATTGTTGATCGTCAGGCACTCATAAGCAGCAAACTGCGTTGCAATCTCGCTTTTCTTCAGGGCTTGGAAGTGTTGCTGATAAGGGGGCTTGGTCAGTTCGTTGGATTTGTAATCAAGAATCCGCCATTCCATGCCTTGGGGGGTCAGGCGGCGATCAATGCGGTCAATCTGCCCTCTCAGCATCATGTTGGCTCCAGCAATGGAAACAGGAAAGGCGTTGAAAAATCGTTCGCAGGCGATGATTTCCCATTCCTGAGCGCGGAGTTCGGACTGCACACGGGCCGCTCCCCTGAGTCGCCTGATGCCTGCTTCGAGCTGATAGAGAAGTGGAAATGAGAGATCAGTTCCAAAGCGATCCTCAAAGATCCCTTTCCAGAGTGACACCAGGGCATTCTCGATTTGATGTTCATCCCGCAGATTTTTTAAATGGGGATCTGTTCCAAACCTCCTCAATGCATCGTGGAGCAGGACGCCGAAAATCGCTCCGTTCGCTTCTTCGGACCCAAAGGATTCCTTGCGCAGTTTCAAGACCTGCTTGAGATAGAATCGCGTGGGGCAGGTAAGGTAATCCCTGACGGAAGATGCAGAGAGGGTCATCGGTGCAGGCTTGCGCTCAGGCTTCAATGCCCAGGCTGAATGCCATTGCTCACCCGGAAGCAGGGGGAGTTCGCGGAAAAGCTCCCCCACCAAGAGAGGTAATTCATCTTCACTTTTAGGGCGCAAGAGGAGGCGTGATGGTTTCAAAAAGGACCCAGTCTCATCCTGTCTTGAAAGAAGGAGATCGATCCGTCCCTGTTTTGCTCGTGCAGCCATCAGTGAGAGCAGCAGATAGCCATCGCGCCGCAAGCGTGAATGATCACTGGCAAGCCCCCATTCCTTGCGAAGCTTCTCGTGGAGAAAGGGATCCTCCTGACGGGTCTCGGGCACAAATCCGTCATTCATTCCAACGATCAGGAGGTGAGGGGCATCTTCCCAGAGAAGCTCAAGCCAGCCGGGCAGTTCGATGGCATTGGACGGCTTCTCATGCGAGAAAATTCCTGATTGGAGATGGGATAGGAGAAGGGAGAGCACATCAGCCGAACGCATGGTGACGAGTATTTCCCCGACATCCTGCACCCAGGTTCTGATAGCTTCCACGCTCTCTTTCCCTCCCTGAATCTGTGCGAGATCAGTTTCTGAGTATATCGTGCTGAGGCTCTGGAGAAGGGGCGTCGATCCATGACCGGAATGCATCGTCGAGAGCAACTGCCGGAGTAACATTAATGCCGGCTGCAGCGATTCCGAAATATTGATCCGGGGAATCTGATTTTCAGGCCAGCGATGCAGGAGGTCATCGAGAGATGAGGGAATCAGGTAAATCTGCAACTCATCAAGGGTTCTAAGGTCCTGCACCGGATCAAGAGCAAGCCATTGGAGAGTGTCGGGGTGCCGGATCAGTTGAAGGCAGGATTGGAAAGTATCCTCTTGAAGCTGTAGGGAGAAATGGCGCAGCAGAGATCCGATGCGGAGCGAATCCAAGGTTTTTCCGGCAGGATTAAAGACAGGGAGTTTGAGTGCCGTGAGCGCATCTTCAACAGGCCGCGCCAGTTCGTTCGTGGTGACGGCGACGGCACAGAATAAGCCCTCTCCTCCTGAAGCCCGTGCAAGCAGGGAGGCTTGTTCCGCCGCTTCATCCTGATCAATGCAGAGATGGATTACTTCCCGTTCGATAGGAATAGGTATCTTGCTCCAGCGGTCGTTGGGGCGTCCGAGAGAATCAAAAAATGATGCCCCACGGCGCAGGGGGTCATAACTGAGAATTGTGACCGGGATGCCGAGTTGCTCAATAGCCGGAATAGCAGACTCATAGACTCCGGGCAGATCGGGAATTCCAGCGATCATGAGATGCCTTATTTGCGCTGGCAGCCCGTGATGCTTTATTCCCTGAAGCTGTGCGGTGATCCGGTCTGTGTAGCCATACCCTGCCATCTCTTTCAGGTAGCGTGACTCAAGCGAGACAAGAGCTTTCCAGCGTGGATCTTCCTCCCTTGCGGCCCCCATCTCTCCAAGGCTAATTCCTGCTTGTGCGAGTTCTCCGCGAAGTTTCCTAATCGAGTTGGCAAACCCCATCGCCCCAGCCGGATCAAATCTTGGAGACCTACGGGGGAAAAGTTGTCGTGCCTCTTCGGAAGTCATTCGTGTCACCGCCTGCATCCAGAGAAGTTGCTCCAACGATGCGGGAGCCAGATCAGATCGCCCCCCCTCCAGAAGCTGCATGGGCAATATCCAGGCAGGAGGAAGGAGGGTCGCCCCGCGATCCAAGGTCTTACGAACCAGTGACTCATGCAGCCTGCGTCTCGCCTCCTGAGTCGGCAGTACGATCATCCATTCGGAGAGATCAAGGAGATCTCCATTCCAATCCTTGGTTAGAAAATCCACCACCTGAGTCGGCAGATAGTCAGTTTGATCAAGAAAGATGAGCGATGGCATGGGGAATGGTGAAATTAGAGAAACAAACTGTACGGGTGGAAACTCATTTCGATCAATCCTGCAAAAAGTGAAGCGACAGGAGGTGTCGGGGCATCAAAAATCTTGGTGTTTCTCAACTCTTCCCATCCATGCGAAAGACCAAGGAGTCCGTTTGCTTATCCGTAAATCACCGCTTGCCCTTCCCTCCGTCTGGTGCATAGAGATGGATGATGAAACCTGTTCTTTTCCTTCTGTGTATTCTGCAGATTTTTGCAGGCTATTTACAAGCCGACGAGCAACAGCTTATTCAGGCAGCCCTGGCCAATCAACAACTCTCGATTCTTAACAGGCTGACGGCGATGCATAGGCCGCCCGAGCCGACCAACAGGCTTCAAACCATCTCCCTCAATGAAATCATGACAGCGATTGATCAGGGGGCTACCGGAAAAGAAATCTACGAGCGCGCCAAAATGACCAATGATCCGCGTATTCCCCAGTTAAACTTGCTTGGAGGTTACCGTGTTCATCCCAATGTCACCGCATATTTATCCCCGATGAATTCCAACACCATTGAGGCTAAAACAGCTCCGACTCCAGAGTCTGCCGAAGATGCGAGGCTTCGAATGGAGAACGAGGCGAGGATGAGGGCGGCGGAACAGCCTCATTCACAAGCGGTTCATCAGGTTGATGAACGAAAGGAAATGCAGCAAATTTACGAACAGGCTGAAAAGTTACAGGCAAAAGTGCGCGCCAAGGTATTGAAGGAGTTGCCTTAAATCAGCGTTTCCTTAAGAAAGTGCCGACACAGCCCATTTCATGAGTGCCGTTGACAATTCCATTATCGTTCGTAGGCTTTCGCAGTTCCATGGATAGTCATACTCTAGAACCGCGCCCATTCGAAGAGAGTCGGATCGAGGCAGATTTCATGCCGTCCTCGACCGGATACTGGGGTGATGTTCCGCCGGAGCAATGGAATGATTGGCGATGGCAGTTCAAGAATCGTGTCACCACACTGGAAGGGCTGGAGAAACATCTAAACCTCACCCCGGAGGAACGAGCCGGAGTCATTCTCTCTGGAAACAAACTCGCACTCGCTGTCACCCCTCATTACTTCAATCTCATCGAGCGGGATAATCCCGAATGTCCGATTCGCCGTCAGGTGATTCCCAATGTGGGAGAGGGAGCAATCTCTCCCTCCGAAATGGCTGATCCCTGCGGGGAAGACAGCCATATGCCGGTGCCCGGACTGGTGCACCGCTATCCTGATCGGGTGCTGTTTCTGGTTACTGATCGCTGCGCGGCATACTGCCGCTATTGCACGCGCTCACGGGTGGTGAGCGGAGCCGGGGAGCAGGAACTCCATACCGATTTTGATCAGGCGATAGCCTATCTGGAAACGCACACCGAGATCCGGGATGTGCTTCTCTCCGGTGGGGATCCGCTGATCTTCTCCGACGAGAAACTGGATGGCCTGCTGACCCGACTACGGGCGATTCCCCATCTCGAGTTCCTGCGGATCGGCACGCGCGTTCCAATCTTCATGCCGCAGCGGATCACGCCGGAACTCTGCCGTATTTTACAAAAACATCAGCCGGTATGGATGAGCATCCATACAAATCATCCCCGTGAACTGACCACCGAGGTGCGCGATGCTCTCGCCATGCTGGCCAATCATGGTGTTCCGCTTGGCAACCAGAGCGTGCTTCTCAAAGGGGTGAATGACTCCCTGCCTGTGATGAAGTCACTGCTTCACAAGCTGCTCCGTTGCCGCGTGCGACCTTACTACCTTTACCAGTGCGATCTCATTCAGGGATCAGCTCACCTGCGCGCTCCGGTGCGCAAGGGGATCGAAATCATCGAGGGGCTGCGCGGTCACACAACGGGTTATGCTGTGCCGCAGTTTGTGATTGATGCGCCCGGGGGGGGAGGGAAGGTGCCGATCAATCCGGGCTATGTTTTCTTTCATGATGCCGAGAAGGTGGTCTTCAGGAATTTTGAGGGGCAGGTCTTTGAATATCCCGAAGTTCAGGATCCTGATTTCATATCAAAGCCGACACCCCTTCGCGAAGAAGCGTTTGTTTTCTAGGGAACAGTAAGAGATAAATTTATGGGAGGCATCATCATTCGCCCTCGGGCGCGCATTCTGCATGGGCATGACTGGGTCTATGGAACCGAGGTGCTCAAGACCTTTGGCAATCCGGAGGATGGAGATGTCGTCTCGATCAAGGATGGACGGGACAAGATGCTCGGCAGTGCGATCTATAACTCAAAGTCGCAGATTGTGGCCCGGCGTTTTTCCCGTCGTCGTCAGGATCTTGATAGCGAGTTTTTTCGACGCCGGATTGAGCGAGCCAACGGATTCCGTGACACTTTGGGGATTGATCCCCTCGTACGCCGTGTGCTCTGGAGCGAAAGCGACGGATTGCCGGGAGTGATCATCGACCGATTCGGGTCTGTGGCCACGCTCCAGACCCTGACCATGGCCATGGATCAACGGCGTGACCTCATTGCCACGGCCATCAAGGAAGTGCTCGGTGTGGAGAGTGTGGTGGAGCGAAACGACTCCTCTTCACGCAAGTTGGAGGGGCTGGAAGTTCGCGCCGGCACTCTGCTGGGGCCGGAGCCAGGAGCCTTTGAAATCATCGTTGCAGGAATGAAATTTTTCGTTGATCCGATCTATGGACAGAAGACCGGATTTTATCTGGATCAGACGACAAGCTACGCCCAAGTGGCTGCCTGGGCGAAGGGGAAGCGTGTTCTTGATTGTTTCTCCAATCAGGGAGCCTTCGCCATCGCCTGCGCCAAGGCTGGAGCGACGGATGTCACTGCGGTCGAATCAGGAAAGGAAAACATCCCCCGCATTCATGCTCATGCTGAGTTGAACGGAGTCGCTGACGATCGTTTCAAGGTAGTCGGAGCCGATGTCTTTGAGTTCCTCTCCGCCGCTGCCCGCCGCGAGGAGGAGTACGATCTCATCATTCTTGATCCCCCCCCCTTCACCCGCACCCGCAAGGGAATCGCCGATGCTCTGCGCGGCTATCGCGAGTTGCATCTCAAGGCGGCACAACTTCTCTCCAGGGATGGATTGCTGGCGACATTCTCCTGCTCCCACCATGTCTCTGCGGAAGAATTCGGAGGAAGCGTCGCGGAGGCCTTCGGCGATGCGCGGCGCACGGCGCGGCAGTTGCAGACCTACAGCCAAAGCCCTGATCATCCCATCCTTGTAGGGTTCCCCGAAAGTGAATATCTGAAGGGCTTCCTTTACGGAATGACTGCTTCGTTTTAAAAGAAGTCTTGTGAAATTCACCACCGACAAGCTGCCTCCACAATTTGATGCAGTTCTTGATCAGAATGAAAAAATTATCTGGGTTGGCAATCCCACAATTGTACCTTTTCTGCTTTCAGGTGTTCCCTTTTTGATGCTTGGGTTGATCTGGGGATCAATCGATTATTTCGGTTTCATCAGGCACATGGGTGAAATGAAAGGCCCTGGTGCTGGATTTATGATTCCATTTTTTACGCTCCATCTCCTGCCGCTCTGGCTTGGAGTAGGGAATATGATCCGGTTATGCCTTGTCTTCGGAAACACCTGCTATGCTTTCACCAATAAGCGTGTGATGATTCGTTCGGGATTTTTCGGCATCAGTTTTAAGAGTATCGATTTTGACCGGATCCAAGAGCTTGATGTAACGGTTAATCCAATTGAGAACCTGCTCGGAGTGGGAAGCGTTAAGATGTTCAGCGGCGCCACAGGCAATAACGGAGTGCGTACTTTTGATTTTTTTATGGGGATTGAGAATCCCTACGAAGTCTATAAGCAGCTCAAGACTGTTTCAGTAGATGTAAAAACTGATTGGAATTATCCCAATGCACTTCGCCCCAGTGAAAACATGGGGTACAATACGAAGTATATTCCGAGGGACAAACCAACACTTTAGTTTAGGTCAAATATCACTGCTTTGGTGCTAAAAGCGCCAGCACCGCATCAGCATCTGATAAATCGTCAAAGAGGAAATCAGGATGGTGGCTCGCCAGTTCTTCCCTTGAATGATGGCCTGTCGCTACGGCGACCGTGATGGCACCAAAGACTTTCCCACACTCGATGTCTCTTGGGGTGTCGCCGATCACATAGATCTGCTCGGGAGGAATGATCTCGCCATGCATGGTGAGTGCCCTTGATTGGGCAATCGGGCCAAGTTCGTTGCGAATGTGATGATCATCCGCGAAGGCCCCGAAAGCGAAGTAATGCCAGACTCCGTAGTGTCCCAGTTTGACTTCCGCTCCACGGATGAGGTTGCCGGTGAGGAGAGCCAGAAGGCAGTCGGGGCGTTCCTCCATCCGATCAAGCAGAGGAATGATGCCAGGTAACAGTCGGCCATCATGTTGATGGATGCGGCTGGAAAGTTCGGCCAGATAGCAATCGAGCAGGCCCATGATGTTTTGTTCCGTAGGCTCCATGTCGGCGAGACCAAGCAACTGTCGGGCAATCCCCGTATCGGTGTTGCCACTCATGGTGACAGGTGAAAAATCGACTTCCTTGCCACAAAACACACGCACCGCTTCCTTAAGGGATGCCTCTCCGGCTCCTCCCGATGTGATCAGGGTGCCGTCAATGTCGAAGAGGTAGAGCTTCAAGGGTGAAGATTCGGGAACAGGGGTTCTGGATTCAGAACAAATTAATCCTTTTTATCCGAGACGGTCTCGCCAGTGTTGACTTCCGAACTGTCAGAAACAGGCGTCTCATCGTCATCTTCATCCTCGTCGTCGTGATCGTCATCCTCGACATATTCGGTGTCAATTTTGGCGAACTTCCTTTTGCGTTTGTTGGCAGGCAGAGGGCTCATCGTCATGCCGACCGCACGGCCCACAAGCTTCGGGGGCATGTCGACCAGAGCCATCGTCTCAAGGTCTTTCTTGATTTTCTCCATCATCAACAGGCCGAGATCCTTGTGGGCATTTTCACGGCCACGGAACTGGAGGACGATCTTGAGCTTGTTCCCCTTCTCGAGGAACTCCTCGGCATGGCGCAGCTTAGTTTCGTAATCGTGGGTTCCGATCTTCACCCGGAACTTGATCTCCTTGACCTTGGTAGCACTGTGCTTGCTCTCTTTCTCTTTTTTGGTCAGTTCGTATTTGAACTTTCCAAAGTCTGCAATGCGGCAAACGGGAGGATTGGCTGTCGGAGCAACCTCAATCAGATCGAGGCCGTATGATTTGGCGCGCCGGACGGCCTCATCTGTTTTTAAGATGCCGAGCTGCTGGCCGGTGGAGCCGATGATGACACGCACTTCGCGGGCGCGAATGCGGTCGTTGATACGAATGAATGCTGGATTAATGG
>JBAXTN010000039.1:0-25800 GCA_037130175.1 bacterium
ATACCTTCCCTGCCTCAATCCTTCCTACCCACTCAAAATAGCGAGGAGCCTTATTAATTTACGGATTGCGGAGCATCTTAACTCTAGGGAGAGTCAACATATGGCCTCCATCCGTCTCCTCAGCACTGATTTCGATGGCACGCTTGTTGGCGGGAAGTGGGGCGAAGCATGTGCACCGTCGCTTGCGAGGGAGCTCTTGGAGTTGATGGAAGAGGGAGCTCTTTGGGCGGTCAATACTGGTCGTTCGCTGGAGAGTGCTCTGGATGGCATTCACAGGTTGGGTGCTCCAGTCCTGCCAGACTACATCCTGACGAGCGAACGACATATTCACCATCCTAATGGATCGGGTGGATGGATTGATTATGGTGACTGGAATAGAATCTGTCAGCAGCATCATGATCTGCTCTTCTCCCAATCCTGGGATTATTTTGAACAGGTTAAAAAGCTGGCTGAGAGGAATCCCGGAGTGACCGTCCTGGAAAATTGCGAGGGTGTTCCCGAAGGATTGATGGCTGGCAGCGAGGAATTGCTTGATGCCGTGATGCTTGAACTTAACAGACTCCCAGGGAGGCATGACGATTTCAATTACCAGCGAAGCGATATCTATGTTCGTTTCTGCCACCGTCACTATGACAAGGGGAGCACGCTGGCCGAATTAAGCCGACTGCTCGATATGCCGACGGCAGATATTCTTGCCGTAGGAGATCATCAGAACGATCTGGCCATGCTGCACGGTTCTGCGGCCTTGATGGTGGCCTGCCCATGGAATGCTCATCCAAGCGTCAAGGAAACCGTCCTCGGGGCAAGGGGGTATGTTTCTCCAATGGAGGCTGGAGAAGGTACGGCGGATGCGATCAGCTTCTATCGCCAGGGAAAAATCCGTCAGGAATGAAGGATATGCAGGACATTCGGACAGAAACAGCAGAAAGCTATCTGCTTGTTTTGTTCTGCTGATCCGTCCGGATCCAATGCCCGGTTAGCTTGTCTTAACAGGCCCTAAGCTTTGTTTCCTGTAGCCTTTTCCAAAAGTTTGAAGTGGCCTTTTCCGATTCGCTTAATTTCCGGGAGTTTCTTTCCCGTGCTGCTGAACCAGACATGGACATTCTGACTCTTAACCCCGATTTTTTTGGAAAGATCAGGTACCTTCATGCCTGCATCACCCGCGGCTCGTAGGGCGGCGTAGATTTTTGTTTTGAGAGCTCCCCTTTTTGCTCGTTTGGCTGGTTTGCCGGCTTTTACATTGATCTTTGTAGAAGAGAGGGACTTTGCGGGACGGCCACGGCGCTTGCCTCTGGAAAGTGGTTTGCCCAAGATCAGGGATGAGAGTTGTCCTTCAATCTTTTCAATCTCGCGGACAAGGGCCTCCTTTCGTTCCGTAAGCTTAATCAGGTTGCGAAGTGAGGTGCTGTTCAAGTTTGTTAATGTCATGATAGTAGTATGTATTAGTTTTTGAATTGGGGGGGATGACTACGTAAAAATTGATACTTTTACTTAGATTACGCCAGACATTTTTAATTTAATATTGGGTGGGTTATTGATAGAAAATCATAAGCCAAATGCTTGGACGGCATAGAGGAAAGAAGAGGAACATTGGATGCACTCGAACAATTTAATCAACGGTTTCCTGGAAAAGGAAAAAGCCAGATGGGGAGTTGCTTTCCTTTCTTGAGTTGACGGCACTTCCCACAGGCCTGTTTCCATATTAAAACTTTCGCTATGCTTTCTGCTCTCCACTGGTTCAATCGTCAGCGTTCTGAGAAGATTGATCTTCCAACGATCCGCCGTATCGTGGAGGCCGCCTTGCCGATGTGTGTGAAAAAAGCGAGACATAAGGGGGTTACGCTTCCCAATGAAGTGGAGATTACGCTGCTGGGCCAAGCTGCCATCGCCAAAGTGCATCGAAAATTTCTGGATGATTCTACTCCAACCGATGTAATTACCTTCGAGCATGGAGAGATTCTGATTGGAGTTCCAATAGCTGCAGTAAATGCAAAAAAATTCGCTCACCCGGTGAATCATGAGGTCGCCCTCTGTGCCATTCATGGGCTTCTTCATCTCCTGGGCTACGACGATCTTACGGAAAAGGAACGCCTGATTATGCATGCCAGGCAGGATGAGATTTTGGCAGCCGCCTTGCGTTTGATGTGTTAGCATTTATGACGTGATCCAAGCCGCCGCACAGCCAGAAAGAATTTCCGAAGAGTCGGATTTCTTGCTCATCGTGCGTGCAGCACAGCTCTGCAATCCCTTTCTCGATGCGCTCGGTGAGGTGACGCTTCTGGCCCGTGGCCCGGTTGCGGCCTTTGTGCTGAACTGGAATGCGAATTTGTTTCGTCCTTATCTAATGCCTCTTTTGTTAAAGGTGCTCGAGGCTGCTTCAGAAGGGGGAAGTTTTGAAATCACAGCACTCGATTGTCAGCTAGATGCCGCCTTGACTAAGCAGTTGCGCATTCAAAGCCGTGATGAGGGAAAGCGGTTGGTGCAGGGACTTCTTGCACCTCGTGGTGATAGGCTGATCGATCGCTACCGCAATGCTGTCCTTGTTGGAAACTCCCCTGGGCATTTGGCTGTAATTCATGCCCTCCGTGCTGCTGTCTTTCATCTCCCCCCTCGTGTCCTGATCGCCTCTTACCTGATGCAGGAGGGGATCGGTGCTGGGCTTGATGATCGGGAGATCAACCGATTTCTGATTGAGGGAGTCTGCGGGACTATCGAGCTCAAAAGTCATCATGGATAGGCCGGGACTCCTTGAAAAACCCGAGACGGATCTCTCCGAGACTCTCGATCTTCCTTGGCTGGTCGTCGTGCATAATGATCCGGTGAATCTTATGAGCTATGTCGCGATGGTCTTTCGCCGAGTCTTTGCCTGGACGCGTGAACGCTCAGCGCAGCACATGATAGAGGTGCATACCAAGGGGAGATCTGTGGTATGGAGCGGCGCTCGGGAGCAGGGAGAACTGTATGTGCAACAGCTCCATGCTCATCTGTTATTGGCGACGCTGGAAAGAGCTCCAAAGTAAAATTTTAAAAAAAGAGTTTAGTCAGCCACTAAATGCACAAAAATCACAATGATTGAGCAGTTGTTCATTAGTTCAAATGCTTCATGGGTAGAGTCCGTTAATTTTTGTTTCCTCCACTGCGTCTCTGCACCTTCGCGCGAGAACTTTTTCCTTTAGCTTTTCCTTGTGCCTTTTGTGGCCAATATTTCCATATTCTGCCATCAAGCATGTATTTCGAGATTTCCAAATCGGGCAATCCACTTTTCACAAAGATTCATCCGCTACTGGCTGGGATGCTTCAGACGGTGACGGTCGATCCTTGGGAGCGTTATCCCGATGGCAGTTCGCGCCTCCTTCCATACCCCGGAGAGGATGAAGAACTTTTGCAGGATTGGGAGGATCTCGTGCAACCGGAGTTGCGTCGCCACTTCATTACTGAGCGCGCTGTAGTTGCTGATGATTTGTCACGACTCATACAGGGGAGGGGCAAGAACCCTTTATGGTCGATTGAAATTCCTATGAAGCATACGGATGCATGGCTCACCACCCTGAATGCATGCCGGCTTGCCCTAGCCTCCGAATATGATCTCACCGAAGCCGAGCTGTCCGAGAAAACAGAGCCTGATTTTTCCAGCGAGCGGGGCTTTGCCCTCATGCAGGTGAATTTCTTTGCATTTATGCAGGAGTGCCTGATCCGAGGAGTGGAGGAGTAAGGGATGGAAGAGGCTAGGGCCATTCTCCTGCGTCGCTACCGCTTTTCGGAAAATAGCCTTGTCGTCATCTGGCTCACAGACCGGCATGGGAAGGTCAAAACCGCTGCACGGAGTGTCGCCAAGCCGGGCAGCCCATTTGCGGGAAGATTAGAATTATTTACCGAGGCAGAGATTGTCTTCAACCCTCCCAAAAGCGGTGATCTCCATGCGCTCAGCGAAGTGGTGTTCTCGGGTGATCTCGCCTTGCCAGCGACTTACGAGACGCTACTCACCGCTTCTTACTTTGCCGAACTTTGCGACCTCTTCACCGAACCGATGCACCCAATGCCCGAGTTATTCACTCTGCTTCAACGCGCCTGGGGATTCCTGCGCAGAGAGAAACCCACAAAGCGTGCCATGGAACATTTCGAGTTAGAATTGGCGAAACTCCTTGGCATTCATGATCCAGCAATTCCCGCCTATCATTCCCTTTCTGCCGTAGCCCATCGACTCCCTGAAAACCGCGTCCGCTTACTGGAGCGTCTTCAATAAACATGCTTGTTCAGAGCCACAAACACGTAGTTTTTTGATGGAGATTATTTTGCCTCTACCTTGTGCTCGATCGCGCTTAGTAGAGTTTCCCAAGGTAGGACGGCGCATTTCACCCGTTGGGGAAAGAGATGGATGCGATCAAGGATCTGAATCTTTTGCGGGAGATCAGGGGCTGAACCCGTGCGTGCCATTTCACGAAATCCAGAGGCCAGTTTCTCGACCGCTTTCACGCTCAGTCCCTGCACCTCGCTGGTCATGATTGAAGCGGATGCTGTGCAGATGGCACAGGCACTCCCTGTGAATTTGGCATCGGTCACAGCGTCATTTTCTATCTTGAGGGCAAGGGAAATTTCGTCACCACAGAGCGCATTGTGCCCGTCGGCGGTGTGTGTAGCACACTCCATGGGGCCGAAGTTTTTAGGGCGCTTCGAGTATTGCAGGAGTACTTCCTGATAAAGTTCGTTTTTATCCATGGAGTTGATCTAACGGAAAAATGACACAGCTTCGCGTAAGATTGCAACCAATGCCTCCACCTCCGCCACGGTATTATAGAGATAGAAGCTCGCACGACTCGATGCGGGACTGCCAAGTTTCCGCATGAGCGGCTGGGCGCAGTGATGTCCTGCTCTGAGTGCGAGGCCTCTCTCGTTGGCAAAAAAGGCGACATCGTGTGCGTGAATTCCTTCCATAGAGAAGGTGACAATCCCCGATGCTCTCGTCTCGGGACCGAAGAGATGGAGGCCTTTTATTTCGCGTAACTGTTGGGATGCAAGATTGGCAAGCATGACCGAATGATGCTGGACATTGGCAAGGCCAACTTCCCTTAAAAAACGGATGGCCTCCCCCCAGCCAGCAGCTTCAAGAATCGGAGGTGTTCCCGCTTCAAACCGTGCCGGTGAATCACGGTAGATCGCCGGCTTATCGTAGAACGCACGATCCACCATCTCGCCGCCGTAGAGGAACGGAGGCATCGTAGAGAGTAGTGCGATTCCTCCCCAGAGGACACCTATGCCGCTTGGTCCACACATTTTATGAGCAGAGAAGGCCAAAAAATCGCATCCAATTTCCTTCACATTGACTTCCTGATGACCAACGCTCTGGGCTGCATCCAGGAAGGTTATGACTCCCTGCTCACGGGCCAGTTGGCAGAGTTTTTTAGCTGGATTTTCAAGTCCCAAGGTATTGGGAACATGGGTGAAGGAAAAAAGTTTCGGGCTCTTGGAAAGGAGGGTAGCGGCAGCTTCCAGATCAAGACTGGTGCCATTCCCGAGGATGGGGACATATTCAATGCGTGCCCCAACCTCTCGGGCTAGTTGCTGCCAAGGCAGGAGATTGGCATGGTGTTCCATCTCGGTCAGCAAGATCGTATCTCCCGATCCGATGTGCTGGCGCCCCCAAGTGTTCATCACGAGATTGACGGCCTCCGTGGTACCACGCGTGAATATAATCTCGCTCTCGGATTTGGCATGAATGAGCTGGGTCACCTCACGCCGAGCCTGTTCATAGGCATCGGTTGCACGCTCGCTGAGCAAATGAATCCCGCGATGGACATTGGCATACTCGCTTTCAAGGAATCGACTGATTCGCTGGATCACTCGATCAGGCTTTTGGGAGCTGGCCGCGTTATCGAGATAGATGAGGTCATGTCCATTCACCTTCTCTTTTAAAAACGGGAATTGATCGCGGATCGTCGAAATGTCCATGGAATCTATACTCTATGCGGGGTTGATCTGAAAACTCCAGCTTGGTGAAAGATGTTTTCTGGATCGGGAAATCCTAATAGACTGCCGAAATGCAGCCCATCCAGCATCTGCGCCGAGATTATGATCATGACCCACTATGCGAAGCTGCCCTTGCCGCCGATCCTGTGATTCAGTTCCGAGCATGGTTCGACGAAGCCCGCGATGCTGGCATACCCGAACCGAATGCCATGACGCTTGGTACTGCGGATGCCGCGGGGAGGGTCTCCTCTAGGACGGTCCTGCTGAAGGCCTTTGATGAGCGGGGATTTGTATTCTTCACTAATTACGGAAGCCGAAAGGCACGCCAGATTGCCGAAAATCCTCAAGCCTCACTCTTGTTTCCTTGGGTGGCTCTCGCTCGTCAGGTCGAAATTGCCGGTCGAGTGGAAAAAATCTCCACTACTGAATCAGTCGCCTATTTCTTGAGTCGCCCCTTTCTGAGTCAGCTTGGTGCTTGGGTATCGGATCAAAGTTCAGTGATTTCATCACGCCAGATCTTGACCGCCAAATTCGAGGAACTGAAAAATCGTTTCGCCAGTGGTGTGGTTCCCAAGCCCGAAGGGTGGGGTGGTTTTCGCGTGATTCCTGAGACGATGGAATTTTGGCAGGGAGGGGCATCGCGCCTCCATGATCGCTTTCTCTACACGCGTTCTGACATGGGATGGAAGATAGAACGCTTGGCGCCATAGGCTGGAATTCAAAGAGCCATCTTGCCATCATGCGATAAATATCTCCTGAGTCGGCATGACTCGTGCTAATCATTTTGAATGAACAGACCGCCCCTGCATCACACGCATGAGTATGGTGGATTTAGAATGCGCTATGGACATGCGCTTCCCTTCGGCGTCAGTCATGTGCCGGGTGGCTTGAATTTTTCCGTATTCTCCTCGCATGCCACGAGTTGCACAGTCGTTCTCTTTCGCAAGGGAGAATCTCAGCCCTACGCCGAGATTCCATTCCCCCCTGAATGTAAAATCGGAGATGTCTATGCAATGATCGTCTATGATTTAGACTATGAGGATCTGGAGTATGGATTCAAAATGGATGGGCCTAGTAACGCAAAGGCGGGACACTACTTTGATCCTAAAAATATTTTACTTGATCCGTTTGCCCGTGAGATTTCAGGGAGTGAGGAGTGGTTGAGGCCCAAGGCCGTGCAGGAGATTTTTCCTCACAGGGCAAGGATTCCCTACGATGATTTTGACTGGGGGCATGATCGTCCAATCAATCTGCCGGTGCAGGATCTTGTCATTTATGAAATGCATGTGAGGGGTTTCACACGACACCCATCTGCCGGGGTAAGGCATCCCGGTACCTATCAGGGCATCATCGAAAAAATTCCTTATCTCCAGTCCATCGGAGTGAACTGTGTCGAACTGATGCCGATTTTTGAATTCGATGAGGGTGAGAACACAAGAATCAATCCTGAAACGGGTCAATTGCTCTGCAACTATTGGGGCTATAGCACGGTAGGTTTTTTTGCCCCCAAGGCTGGTTATGCAGCCACTGCCCATCACGGAACTCAGGTTCAGGAGGTCAAGAATCTCATCA
Source organism: bacterium (assembly GCA_037130175.1). Classification (GTDB taxonomy): domain Bacteria; phylum Verrucomicrobiota; class Verrucomicrobiia; order Chthoniobacterales; family UBA6821; genus UBA6821. The sequence continues at coordinate 7,537 of JBAXTN010000039.1, forward strand.
AGGCGCTTCATACCGCAGGGATCTCAGTGATCCTTGATGTGGTTTTTAACCATACGGCCGAGGGTGATGTGCGTGGCCCGACGATTTCCTTCCGAGGTCTTGACAATCAGACATACTACATGCTCAATCCCGATGGCAGCTATGCCAACTACACGGGCTGCGGGAATACACTCAATTGCAACCATCCGGTCGTTCGCAATTTTGTGGTTGATAGCCTTCACTACTGGGTCTCCGAATTCCATATTGATGGATTCCGATTTGATCTTGCATCGGTTCTCGGACGCGACCGGAATGGCCATCCTCTTTCCAACCCTCCCTTACTCGAAGGTCTTGCCCTTGATCCGATTCTTGCAGGGTGTGATCTGATCGCCGAAGCGTGGGATGCTGGGGGACTCTATCAGGTTGGGAATTTTCCAGCTTATGGCCGTTGGATGGAATGGAATGGTCATTACCGTGACGCGGCCCGCCGATTTCTGCGAGGTGATGCAGGTGTGGTCGGTGACATGGTTCAGGGAATTTTGGGTTCTCCCAACCTCTATGCTCCCTCAGGTCGTAAACCGACGGCCTCAGTGAACTTCATCACCTGTCATGACGGGTTCCCACTGCGCGATCTCTATTCCTACAATGACAAACACAACTTGGCTAATGGTGAGCAAAATCGCGACGGGGCCAATGACAACTATTGCTGGAACTGTGGTGCTGAGGGGGAAACGGATGATGAGACCATTCAGGAGCTTCGTTACAGACTGCAGAGAAACGCCATGGCGCTTCTCTTTCTGAGTCAGGGTGTTCCTATGCTCTCTATGGGAGATGAATTGAACCGCACCCAGCTCGGCAATAATAACGCCTATTGTCATGATGAACCCTGGAACTGGCTTGACTGGACAGGACTCGCCCAATCTGTGGATGAAGCCGCTGAGTCAGGGAAAATGAACCATATTTCTGGGCTCAATCGATTTGTTTCTCAGCTTACAAAGTTTCGTCGCCGTCACAGGAAACTCCGTCGGTCAGACTATTTTACCGGAATGGATATGCAGGATTGCGGCTATCCAGACATCAGTTGGCATGGCACCCGTCCCTGGACACCTGACTGGGGGCCTGACAGCCGTTCCCTTGCTTTTATGATCACGGGTGAAATGGGCCTTTCATCGGGTCCAGAGGCAGATTTTATCTATGCGGCGTTTAATATGTGGCATGAGCCGATCACATTCGGACTACCCAAGCTCCCTCCCGGAATGCGCTGGCGGCGGGTCATGGACACCTCAAGATCTTCGCCAGATGACTTTCTGGAACCTAGTGTCGAACAATTGCTGAAGAACCAATCTTCTATGACGCTCCGTGATCGTTCCGTGGTGCTGCTGATAGGCAAACGTACCGGACGCCGCGGGTAAGGCTTGTGAGATTAGCGGAGAGCCGCGTTGGCCTACGGTCGCAGTAGGCAACTACAGCTTCCCTTCGCCGTCTTGCTCTCCAGCCAATTTTGCGGCGCCATAGAAAATGCTCTAAATCAGGTTGTTTTTACAAACTGCTTAAAGACCGCGTTTGCTTCCACGAGGGTCTCCTTGCTGCCAATGTCGAACCAAGTTCCTGGGACATTCCAGGTGCCGACTTTGACACGACTGTAGAGCCACTGAATGAGACGGCCTGGTTGATCGGCATTATTTCCCTCTGCGATGTAGGTATCGATCATCGGCAGGACATCGGAACGGTAATAGTAAAGAGCTATACCAGTCTTGGTAGTCTGGGGATGGGCTGGTTTTTCTTCAAAATGAGTGATCACTCCTTCTGCATCAACGGTGACATTATTATACTTTTTGATCTCTTCAAGATTGCCAACATCGTAGAGAGCAAGGGTGGCTGGGAAGTTTTTGGCCGCCACGGCAAATCCCGGCACAGGTTCGCTGAAGAGATTGTCCCCAGCCACGACGAGGAGATCCTGAAAACTGATATTCTGAGTCTTGAGCACATGGTGGATATCACCGATAGCACCAAGTTTGTCACTGTCGCTGGTGGAGCCGTCATTGACGATGGTAAACTCCATCTTGGGTTGACTGGCCTTGTAACCGATTGCCCATTCTTCAAAGGCTTGGGCAAATTTGTTGTTGGTCACCACATAGACGCGATCGATATCAGGGATCGGGGCAAGATTATCGAGTACCCACTCGATCATCGGCTTGCCGGCTACTTCGAGCAGCGGCTTGGCTTTGTTTTCAGTAAGGGGATAGAGGCGAGTGGCGTATCCGGCAGCGAGGATGAGAATATTCATGGAGTGGTTGGTAGCGGGGAAAGCGTCTATCTAATGCAACTGGCTTAAGGTTGCCAAGTCATGATGAGATTTAATCAGCGCTTTGTTAATGGTTGATATACAATGGAAGCCTTACCAAGAATGCCGCAAAATCCCTCCATTGAACTGGTGGTCGCTCGCCATGAAGAAGATCTTCGTTGGTTGCGTCGCGTGCCGCACTCCATTCGGATCTCAGTCTACAATAAAGGAAGGACTCCCGCTCTTCCTGATGGCCTCTCGGGATCAGCGAGGTTGAGAGAGCAAGAACTTCCCAATGTAGGACGCGAAGCACATACCTATCTGACACATCTCTTCGAACGCTACAAGGAACTGGCTCCTACAACCATTTTTTGTCAGGGACATCCTTTTGATCATGCCCCCGATTTTCACAACAGGCTTCGTGCGCTTGCAGGGGGAAGAGAGATTCCGGAGCCATTTCTTTGGTATGGATTTTTAGATGACACGGATGACCCATGTGGGCAGAGGCTCTTTGTCCCATGGAGCAAGAATCCAGAGCGGAGGGAGCTTTCTACGGGTCAGCTTTTTGAAGAACTTCTCGGGGAAAAGTCCCCTTCCTGGTTTCATTTTCGAGGAGGGGCTCAGTTTTGCGTGACGCAAGAAGCGGTCATTCAAAGATCCCGTGAATTTTATGCCAGGGCATTGAAGTCAACTTTGGAAAACCCCGATGCAGCACATTCCATGGAGAGGTTCTGGGATCGGTTCTTTGGGCCTGCAATGATTGATCCTGAATCCCTGGATTCAAACGGAGTGAAATATTGGAAGAAAATACGCAGATTCGATGAGGAGGCGAAGCAAGAATTGCCTTCAGTTCCGATTGATTCCGTTTGAACTTTTTCCGATAAGGGGCAGATTGTTCTTCGATGTCTCGCAAGAAAAAGTCGAAAGGAATCCCCCCTTGGTTGATCGGATTGATTGTGCTGCTGCTTGGAGTGGCCGCCTTTCTTAGTTTGCGTCAAAACTCCTCTGAGGCCTCCCTCAGAACTATTGAGGAATTAAATCCCGAACTTTACTATGAGAATGCCAATTCACTCCGTGGCAATACCTACAAGATCGATGTTACGATCGACTCTTCGCTGGGAAACTCGCCAAGCATGGGGAGGCTCTTTTCAGTTGCCGCAAAAAGCATGGATAAAAACGGGAACCCGGCGATCCTCCCTGTTCTCGTCCCTGCACGACTAGGTAGTCTGACGATTCAAAAAGGACAACATTATCTTATGAAGGTAAAAGTCGTTGATAACGGTCTCCTTCAGGTCGAGGAGGCTGAGAAACCATGAACCGTATGAAAAACTCCCCCCGGTTGGCACTCTGCTCCCTCGTTTGGCTGATCATTGGCACCGCCCACCTTTGGGCCCAAGGGGTGCCCAACGCGCAGACGATCCACGAGACTGGACAGCAGTATAAGGAGGGCAATCCTCTCATCGGTGCCTCCGATAATATGGCCATTGGGAGTCAGGCAATGTTTGAGGCTAATCTCAAGGCGAAGAAGAACATCGTCGATATGAAGCCTAATACATTCCTCTCCATGTGGAATAATCCTGCCTTTGCCGTGCAGTTTGAGAAGTTTTTGAGCGCTCCCGCCGAGACATCCGATGATGCCAAACTCTACCGCCAGAGAATAAACAAAATCATGGATCTCCTTTCACCGGGAAAAGCCACCAAAGCCAATCAGGATGAAGCTTACAATCTGCTCCCGCTAGCCTCGGAATTTGAGAGTGATGCAAACAACTGCACGACGATTCATGATGCCGTCTATGCTGCGGCAAATGCAAAAGTGGAAATTCAGAAACTGACGGAAGTCGATCAGGCCTTGGGCAAGGAACTTGGTGTAGCGCAGTATAATTACCGTCACGATGCCAACTCCCTTTCGCTCTCCACAGAGGCAGTCAGTAAAACAGAGCAGGCCAACTATGATAAGAATCAGGTAGAAGTGCGTGCCGCCACACTCGATCCCTCCAAGAGCACGGTTGCGTCACTCAAACAGACGATCCAGCGCAACCAGCAGCAGATTGCGAATGCCGAGGTGCAAGCTAAGTTTGCCCTTCAGTCATTGATTTTGCAGCTCTTTGTGCAACGGCGTTATCAGCATGTCATCATCATCGACAGATTTTACCGGGCACTCTTTGATGATGGAGACCAGTCACTGCAGCAGTTTCAACAGATGGCTGACAAAATGGGATATAACAAGGCCGCCGGTCAGGTGAAGATCACCGCCGATGCCGATCCCAAGGGATCGACGGCCGTGGGCAATGGGAATAATAATGGCCGTCATGGAGTCGGTGCTTCCGCAGGAACAGGGCCGGATGGGACAGGGGCTAGTGTAGGAAATGGTTATGATGGAGGAGGGGGAGATGCAACGGCTCTCTCAGGATCGGGACTTCACTTAGGCATTGAAAATCTGAGCGTCGAAAGTGCACAAAACGCCGTTACAACAGCGATGAAGTCGGCCAGTCGGACTTTTAAAAGCCTCAGCCAACTGGATGCCTTTGCCAATGAGATCATCCGTGATGTGAATGAAGGGGTGAAGGTTTACAAGTTCCTGCTTGATAAGAGCGAGCTTGAGAGTGCCAGCAGTCAACTTGCCGCTGTCTTCACCAAGGGGGAATACCTTCCAAGCGTGCGACTGCTGACCGTGGATGAGAAACGCAAGACCCTGGCCTATGCCCAACTCTGCAACAGGCTGGTCAATGCGGCAAACTCGGGAAATATCGATGCCCTTAGCGAAGTGGTCGCCGGCATGAAGGCGATGAACCCAAGCTTTGATGATGCCGAAATCCGTGCCAAGTTGCAGGGAGTCAAGACCGCCAGCAGTCTGCTTGTCGCTCAAGCAAAGGTGGCGGCCTCCAAGGGAGATCTTCAGGGAGTCCAGACTCAGATCACGCGGGCGGCAGCCCTCTGGCCCAACAATCCAGAAGTCACGAATTTTTCTGCCGACATGAGCAAATTGGGTGAAAAGGCCAGCCCTCAAGTTCAGGCCATCAATGATTTTGATCAGCTCTACGGACAGAAGAATTACCGTCAGATTTTTGATGAAAAGGAAAAGTATATTGCCGCCATTTCGCAGTCACCCGAGAGGCAGGGTAAGCTTAAGGAAGTGCTTTCCCGCATGCAGGAGATCGAGACTTCCATCATGAGATCAAAGGAAATTGCGAGACGCGGAGATTATGCCGGGGCATGGGAAGGGCTTGAAGTGACCTTCAACCAATATCCCGATGATCTCAAGCTGACACAACTCAGGGCCGAATATTCTACCCAGACACCTGACTTTGTGAGGGATATCAATACCGCAAAACAGAATGAGGAAAAACAGGAGTATGGATCAGCTCTTGCATGGTATCTCAAAGCTCAAAATGCCTACCCCATGAGTGATCTCTCCAAGATTGGCATCTCAAAGGTGGTAAAAAAAATACTCCCGGATGCTTCCTGATGATGCTCTCGTAAGAGCCATTGTCGTCATCCGTCCCGCTTTCTATCGATACTCCGTACTACTCCCAGTTCGTGAATGGTTCGATGGCTTGGGATGCCGAATCCTTCTCTAAAAAGGCTTTTCGCTGAATCTGTGATTCAAAAAGATAGAGGGCATAGCCACCGAATCCACCGCCGCAGTACTTACGCCCAAGGCACCCTGCTGCTTCTGGTAGTGGCGACATACCTTCGTGAAGTTGGGCGGCGTATGATGAGGCCACTCCGCTGCCGAGCAGAGCCAGATCATTGCTTAGTACAGCATCACGGGCCACTTTGCTAGCTGACTCAATCGAAGCATAATCCCGATTTTGATCTGCCATTGCCGGGGTGTCATGAGAGTTGCCGCTCCACCAAAGAGCCATGCATCCTTTGAGCATGGATCCGTCACTTTTGAATTCCAAAGAAGGTTTGGCTCCACTCCGCCAGATGCAGAGTCCGGTTTCCTGAATGACCGCCGGATCCTGCCAGCCCACACCGAGCTTGATCTCCTCCTCCACTCCGGTATGTCCATTGAGTAGTGCCCAGGCACCACTACCGCCAAGCCCTGCATTGCGCTCATATCCCCACTCACGCAATGAGACTTTTGGAGAGATGGCACAATTGACGATAAATGCCCCGGTCCGAGCATGTCGTGGCACATCAAGCCATCCGCCAGCAAAATCGACCCTAAGTGGCGCATCTTTGGGAGCGCGGATCCACTTTACAAGCTGGGAGGTGGAGACTGGCTCGTACTGCGGAGGAGTCTTGGGAAGAACGACATATTCAGCACCCACCTCAGCGCAGAGAGCCCGCTTCAGATCACCATATTGATCATCCTCGGTCACTGCGAGGATGTCGGGTTTGAGTCGGCGGAAGTCTTCTAGAAAGTCGAGGCCATGATCCATCCCTTTTCCAACGATGACCTGATCGATCATATTCATGGCCTCCAAAATCCCCTTCTTATGTTCATCAGGCAGGGAGGAGCGTCTTTGCTTATGCTCCCAGAGTACCTCGGATGATGCGAAGGAAACCGTCAAAAAATCTCCCAAGGCCTTGGCTTCGCGAAAGAACTGCACATGCCCAGCATGGATGATGTCGTAACAACCTGAGACGAAAATATGACGCATGATTCTCCATGTTGGTGGTGAAAAACTCCTGCGACAAGAATTCATTATGAGACACTTTCTGAGCCCTAGATAGAAAAAGAGGTTTGCATACGAGGGGGATTGAGGAGTTTTCTGATGCTTTCATTTCTCCCCAAAACCATGATCCTTCCACTACTGCTTGCAGCAACGCTTACTTCAACCAACCCCGACCCGTCATCACGGGTGATCACCATGCATGTGCCGGCGATTCCCCATCTCATGCCAGCCCAAGAGTTAAGATTCAATCTCCCTCGCCAGATACCCGGTCTGGATTGGGATATGGAACGATTCTGGCATCCTTATGAGATAAGCAGAGACGATACTAAAAACTGGATGGAGTCCAGCTATGCCACGATGAATTGGTTCGGGTTGCGCGACCGTCTGGCAACCAACGGAGTGGATATCTCCCTCAACTACCTGAGCAATCTCGCAGGTAATGTCACCGGAGGCAAAAGCCGGGGATTTACCTACTGTGATAACTTGACGCTCGATCTGGAATTTCACAGTGAGCAGCTCCTCGGTTACAAAGGAGGAACTTTCGGCATCATCATGCTCAATCGTGATGGTAATAACCTCTCGGCGCAGAACATAGGCAACCAGTTCACTGTCCAACAAGTCTATGGTGGTTCCACGGCGATCTTCTATGGACTCACTTACGACCAACATTTCCTTGATGATAAGTTGAGCTTCAAGTTTGGTCGCATGGCTGCGGGGGATGACTTTGCATCCTCGCCTCTCTACTGGCTTTATATGAACAACGGTATCGATGGCAATCCACAGGCATTGCCCGTCAATGGTAAATTTACTGCCTATCCGTGGGCGTCATGGGCTGCTCGCCTGCGGGCCAAGACATCCAGCGAGACTGAATTAATGCTGGGTGCATACCAGGTAAGCTCACAGATCTGGCGTCCCTCGATGCATGGCCTCAATTGGAACATCGATCCCAATGATGGTGTGATGCTTATCGGTCAATTCGGTTGGGCTCCAGAGTTCTTCAAGCCCGCCGCTTCCTCCATATCACCTTCCCAAGATGGAAAATCCGTTGTTACAGGAGGAAAATCCTCCGATGGGAAAAATTTCAAACCCGCAGTGGATGCCATCGCCGGAGAGCTACCTAAGGGATTGCCCGGTCATTACTGGATGGGTGGATATTACTCTACTTGGATCTATCCACAGTTTAACAGCACCCAGGGACAGCAAGGAGCCTATGGACTCTACTGGCACTTCGATCAGATGCTCTATCGCATGAATCCCTTCAAGGACACGGGACTTACCGCATGGAGTGCCTTTGTCCTCTGTCCCCAGCAAAGCACGGCCAAAATCCCCTTTCAGTACAATGGTGGACTACTCTACACGGGCATGATTCCTTGCCGACCACGCGATGTATCCATCTTCGGTGTGATCTACGGTAATTTCAGCTCAAGTTATGCTCAGGCAAATCAGGCCTCGGCGGGTGGCTATGCCACCTATGAACTAGTCTATGAATTCGCCTATCGGATCAATCTGACCAAGTTCGCCTTTGTCCAACCGGATGCCCAATGGGTCATCAATCCCGGTGGCACGGGCACCATCCCGAATGCATTGGTGCTGGGTGCACAGATTGGGGTGACTTTCTAGCATGGCGAATGCCTGGCTAGAGGCTGAAAGCTGAAGATTATTATGCCATGAAAATATCATCGTTTGTTCTCGTTGTCGTCCTGGGGGTATTGACAGCACTTCATGCCTCAGATGCCCCATCGGATGCTCAAGCTGAATCAACGAAACTCTTGAATGCCATTTCGGGTGGTGATTATGCGGCTTTTATTGCAGACGGCAGCGATGCTTTCAAGGGGATCACCAAGACTCAGTTTGATGCTGTGGTTGCCCAGCTTTCTACCGAGATGAAAGCTGGTTATGAAGCCACTTATCTTGGAGATCTCAATCAGAAGGGCTACCAAGTTACACTTTGGAGATTGCGATTTTCCTCAGGTGGCGATGATCTGCTCGCAACCCTGAGTCTCAAAGGTGGAAAAGTCGGCGGATATTGGATTAAGTGATCCGCCTCTTTCTCCTCCTGCTTTCCTGAGTTCCAGATTTATTCCTTCAATGCCCTCAGCGCGAATCTCACCGTCTCCGCGCAGGCCACCGAGGCGGAGTGTTCGACGAAGTGAGCGAAGTCTATATGCGCGCTTCCATCCGCCGAATCTGAGATGACTCGCATTACCCCAAGAGGCAGATTGGCTGCTCGGCAGACTTGGGCGATGGCTGCCGACTCCATATCGACACAGGAGGCTTTCGGTAGAGCATTGAGGAGGGCATTTCTGCCTTTTTGACTTGAAACAAACTGATCACCTGTTGCGACAAGTCCATGCCTGATCCTTGCCGCTTCCAATCCGGGAGGGCATTTTTCTACCAGCATTTCTCTTGCTGCCTGAGTCAGTAAGTGCCGAAGATCCACCTCGGCTTCAATGAGCGAAAATCCCTCGAATGGAATCTCATGCTGTGGGAAGAGTGGGCGCGCATCCATATCATGCTGAATGAAGGAATCGGCGATCACGATATCACCAACATTAAGATCTTGCGCCAAGCCTCCCGAGAGTCCGGTGACGAGAATGCGAGCAACCTTACTATGGCCGGCTAGCAAGGTTGCAGAGAGTGCAGCATTTACCTTGCCGCAACCGCAGAGCACAAGTGCCACCGGTTGCCCTTCCAGATTTCCATAAAGAAGTTCTCGTCCGGCTATTTTCTCAGATCGTTCATGATTGAGAGAGGTTGCCAGATCACGAAACTCCGACTCCATCGCTGCAATGATGCCTGTGCGGTTAGTTCTGATCATATGCATAACCAATTCATCTACCCCTCCGCGTGAAATGAAGAAAGCGAAGATGTCAAAAATGTCATCATGCCATGCTTGACTCCGCGGCTTTCCTCTGTGATTCCAGAGGTTCACACAAACCTCATCCACACAAACCCCAACCAAGGAACAAATCATTATGCGTCTAGGAATGGTCGGACTCGGAAGAATGGGAGCCAATATGGTTCTCCGCCTCATGAAGGCAGGACATGAAGTCGTCGTTTGGGATCATAGCCTCTCGGCAATCAAGGCACTTGCTGCCCAAGGGGCCATTGCAGCAAATGATCCTGCTGATCTGGTGAGCAAACTCACTGAACCCAAGGCTGTCTGGATGATGATTCCAGCCGCTTATGTTGATGAGACCATATCAATCTTTGCTCCAATGCTTGGGAAAGGGGACATCCTCATAGATGGTGGTAATTCCTATTACAAGGATGACATTCGCCGTGCCAAAGAACTTGCTGCTTCAGGCATTAACTATGTCGATGTCGGCACTTCTGGCGGTGTCTGGGGACTTGAGCGCGGTTATTGCGAGATGATCGGCGGGCCGGATGAAGCGGTGAATTTTCTCGATCCAATCCTAAAGACCCTGGCTCCCGGCAAGGGGACGATTGATCCTACTCCGGGACGCACTCGGACGGATAGCACGGCGGAGGAAGGGTATCTGCACTGCGGTCCATCAGGATCGGGACACTTTGTGAAGATGGTTCACAACGGCATCGAGTATGGAATGATGGCCGCCTACGCAGAGGGGCTGAATATTTTGAAGAATGCCAATGTCGGCAAGGCGAAGCGCGAGGTTGATGCAGAGACCACCCCCCTTCGTGAGCCTGAGAATTATCAGTTTGATCTCGATCTACCCGAGATCACCGAGGTCTGGCGGCGTGGAAGTGTCGTGGCGAGTTGGTTGCTTGATCTTACCGCTGATGCCATGGCGCGTGATTCGGAGTTAGCTACCTTTGGAGGGCGGGTGAGCGATTCCGGCGAGGGACGCTGGACCATTCAAGCGGCCATCGACGAGGGAGTTCCTGTACCCGTGCTGACAACTGCTCTCTACGAACGATTCTCAAGTCGTAATGCTGCCCTGTTTGCGGACAAGATTTGTTCCGCAATGCGCTACGAATTCGGAGGCCATCACGAGAAACCGGAGGGGAGTGCCTAACAAGTAGGTAACACCCCATCACCGATAATAGCCTAAGGCTTAAACTTCTCTTTCTCTACCCATGACCATTCCAAAAAGTGATGCCCTCGTGCTCTTCGGGGCCACGGGAGACTTGGCCCACAAAAAACTCTTCGACACCATTCAGGCGCTCTACCGCAGGGGTGTGCTTGATGGGCCTGTGATCGGTGTTGCCAAGGGGGATGGAATGACCCGGGAGCAATTGATTGAGCGAGCAAGGGAGGGAATTACGACATTTGGGCGTGGAGTCGACGAGGCTGCCTTTAAGAAGTTTGCCGATCAGTTCCAATACGTCGATGGTGACTACGGTGATGCATCGACCTTTGAGAATCTCAAGAAGGCCCTTGGCGATGCCAAGCATCCACTTCATTATCTGGCGATCCCTCCCGTGCTCTTCGGTGTCGTGACTAAGGGGCTCAAGGCTGCAGGTTGTCTTGCCGATGCACGCGTCGTGGTGGAAAAGCCCTTCGGGCGCGATCTTGCGTCAGCGGAGACGCTGGATGGAATCCTCAATGAGGTGCTCGAGGAGAAACAAATTTTCCGTATCGATCATTATCTGGGTAAGGAGGCGACGCAGAATGTCCTCTATACCCGTTTTGCCAACTCCTTTCTGGAGCCGGTCTGGAACCGTCAGTTTGTCAGCAATATCCAGATTACCATGGCTGAGTCCTTTGGTGTGGAGGGGCGTGGAAAGTTCTATGACGAGACTGGGTGTCTTCGGGATGTCATTGAGAACCACCTGATGCAGGTGGTCGGATTCCTCTGCATGGAGCCTCCCTACTGGCCCGACATGGATCGTGTGCGTGACGAGCAGGTGAAGCTCTTCCGTTCCATTCGCACCATCACCACCAACGACATCGTGCGTGGCCAGTTTGAGGGATACCTTCAGGAGCCTGGAGTTGCACCCAATAGCAAGACGGAGACCTTTGCCGCTGTCAGGGTCTATATCGATAACTGGCGCTGGCAGGGGGTCCCGATCTTCATCCGTGCAGGGAAGCACCTCCCTGTGACGGCTACCGAGGTGCGTGTGCAATTTCACCGCCCACCCGATGTTGTCTTTACAGAAGAACAGGCACCCTTCCACAACTTTGTCCGATTCCTCTTTTCACCCCGCATCGAGATCGGCATCGGGATGCAGGTTAAGATCGATGGTGAGCGCATGGTAGGAGAGCCGGTCGAACTCAAAGTCGTCGATCAACAACCCGACGAGATGACTCCTTATGAACGCCTCATTGGTGACGCAATCCGCGGCGACCAGGCCCTCTTTGCCCGGCAGGATGTCGTGGAGGAAGGATGGCGCATCGTGGAAAAAATCATCGGCAACACCGGCCCAGTGCATACCTATAAAAAGGACACCTGGGGGCCAGAAGAGGTCAATGAGGTGCTCCTTCCCTCAGGCGGTTGGCATGGCCCGAAGGTGTAGCCTGCGTATTTGATACGATTAGTTGATCCTGTCTGTTCGTGGTTGTCGGCGGCATGGTACAATTAAAGAATGACTTTCACTATGTTGCCACTGCTCGGCCATTTACTTGTGTTGGGCATTGGAGTGCTTGTGGGATGGATGCTCGGCAATGTTCGGAGTCGTGGAGAGATTGCTCTCGCGCAACTTCGCAGCGAACAGGCTGAATGCGAAGTGCAGCGCTTGCAATCCGAGGTCAGACGGCTTGCCGAGGAATTTACGAAAGCCCGTGACGAATCAAAAAAAGAACAGGCGCAACTGGTCGAGGTGCTGACCTCTCAATTTCGCAATCTGGCAACGGAAATTCTGGATCAGAAGGCAAAGTCCTTTTCCGAAAGTAGCAACGAGAAAATTGGTGGATTGCTTTCACCGCTTCAGCAGCAGATCGAAAATTTCCGTAAACGGGTTGATGAGGTCCATGAATCTCAGATCAAGACAAATACCGGCTTGTTTCAGGAGTTGCAACGCACGGCGCTGCTCAATACACGCCTGTCCGACGAAGCCAACAATCTCACTTCAGCACTCAAGGGTGAATCACAACGACGCGGTGCCTGGGGTGAGTTGATTCTGGAACGGACATTGGAACTTTCCGGGTTAGAGCGGGGACGGGAATTTGAGCTTCAAGTCTCCACCGACGATCGCCTCCGTCCTGATGCAGTCATCCATCTACCGGAGGGTCGTTTCATTGTGGTGGATTCCAAGGTATCGCTCGTTGACTACGAACGCTCCTGTAATGCCGTCGAGGAAGCTGATCGGCAACGCGCCCTTCTCGATCATGCGGCGGCTGTGCGGCAGCATATCAAGTCACTCTCAGAAAAAGGATATCCCGATCTCTTCGATGGACGGACACCTGAGGTTGTGATGATGTTCCTGCCTATTGAACCCGCATTTGGTGCGGCACTCTCCGCTGATCCAAAACTCTTTGAATTTGCCTTTGCTCATCGTGTGATTCTCGTGACACCGAGCACCCTACTGGCTGCTCTTCGGACAGTGACCAATGTCTGGAAGGTCGAGAAGCAGACCAAAAATGTTCTGGAAATCGCCCGCCTCGGTGGTGTCCTCCATGATAAGCTGAGTGACTTTGCCAAGGGACTTCTCGGTGTCCGCGAACGGTTGGCTCAGGCTACGGTTGCCCATGACGAAGCAGTGGCGCGCTTGACCTCCCAGAAAGGAAACATCATCGGCACAGCCCTCCGTCTTCGCGAGTTGGGAGCCAAAGCCGAGAAGCAGATGCCGACTGAGTTACTCTCAGAGGTGCAGGAGAACAAACCTTCTCTGGAAAAATCATGAAATCCTGCCTCGCGGTTGTCCTTCTCACGATCCTCATTGCTGGTCTTGTCTCCTGCAAGAAAAGCGACGAGTCATCAGGCCCGAAAACCTTGATCATCGGAATGGATCTTTCCTATCCACCCTTTGAGACGATTGATGCGCAGGGGAAGCCATCCGGAATCAGTCCTGATCTTGCATTCGCGCTAGGGGCATTTCTCCAACGTCCGGTGAAGATAGAGAATATCCCTTTCACAGGTCTGATACCCTCGCTGCTCACTGGCAAGATCGACTGCATCATCTCTTCCATGACAGATACGCCAGAGAGGGAAAAGACGATTGCCTTCTCTGATCCCTATCTCTCCATTGGACTTGCGCTTCTTGCCTCCAAAAAAACGACTCCCTCTTCATCCTCTGCACTCGTGATCGACCAGAAGGGCTATACCGTCGCCGTCCGTCAGGGAACAACCGGTCAGGTCTGGGCGGCAGATCATCTCAAACAAGCAAAGATCCTGGTGCTGGACAAAGAGTCATCCGCCGTGCTGGAAGTCATGCAGGGAAAGGCCGACGCCTTTCTCTACGACCAGATGAGTGTCTGGAAGAACCATCAGGAACACCCTGCTGAGACCATCGCACTCCTTGAGCCAATTCAGAAAGAATCCTGGGCCATCGGTCTGCGTCCAGGGGAGACGATCCTGCGTGATCAGGTAAATGCATTCCTAAAAAACTTTCGTGCCTCTGGCGGTTTTGACAAACTGGGGGACATCTACCTCAAGGATCAGAAAGAGGCTTTCGCCAAAGCCGGAATCCCATTTTACTTCTAATCCCATCAACTTCAGCCCCTCACAAATTCCTAATTTATGAAAACTGCACTTCTCTTCTCTGGTCAGGGAGCACAAACCGTGGGCATGGGCAAGGATCTTGCCGCTGCTTACCCCGTTGCTGCTGACCTCTTCGCCAAAGCTGATACCATCCTCGGCTATTCACTCTCCCAGATTACATTTGATGGGCCTGCGGAGGAGTTGACCAAGACCTCGTTCTGTCAGCCTGCCCTTTATACGCACGGGCTTGCTGTACTTGCCGTCCTGTGGGAGAAATTTCCCTCCTTGAGTTTTGCAGCTACCGCTGGGCTCTCTCTGGGAGAATTCACGGCCCATGCTGCCGCCGGAACCTTTGATTTTGAAACCGGTCTTCGCCTTGTCGATCAACGCTCTCGTTTCATGCAGGAGGCGTGCGATGCCACCATCGGCGGGATGGCCGCGATCATCGGATGTGATGAGGAGGGAGTTCGCAATCTCGCAGCCGCTGCGGATGTCGATATCGCCAATTTCAACAGCCCCGGGCAAATCGTCATCTCGGGAGAGCAATCCAAGATTGCCCTGGCCGTTGGTATGGCCAAGGAATATGGAGCCCGCAAGGCTGTAGAACTCACGGTCGCCGGAGCATTCCACTCCCGTCTTATGGAGCCGGCTTATCAGCGGTTGAGTGCAGTACTCGCTGAGACTCCGATTGTCATGCCTGGGGTGCCGGTCGTTGCCAACATAGACGCCCTGCCGGCTGGCTCTCCCGATGCCATTCGTCAATCGCTTGCCGATCAGGTCACAGGTTCTGTGCGCTGGACGAGTAGCATCGAGTACATGATCGACCATCTCAGCATCACCCGCTTTCTTGAGCTTGGCCCCGGCAGTGTCATTGCCGGGCTTGTTGGCCGCATCCGCAAGGGAACCGAGGTCATCAGCATCTCGGAGATAGCCTCTCTCGACGCTGCTCTCGCAACGCTTTCAGTTTAGAAAAATCATTTCTTGAGTTCCTGATTTCCAGATTAGATTTCCCTGTATGTTCTTCCTCGCTTTTGGAATGCCTGCTGCACCGGAGTGGATCTTCATCGGGATTCTCGCTTTGGTGCTTTTCGGGCCAAAAAAGCTCCCCGAGTTGGCGCGAGGTCTTGGCAAGGCCCTGGCCGAGTTGCAGAAGGCAAAGGAGGATTTTCACCGCGAGATCACGGGAGCCCCTTCGATGCCCGAGATCAAGTCACCCGAGGGATTGCAGGGAGTTGCTGAGAATCCGGAACAGCAACATTCTGAATTGGTCGCTCCTTCCACCTCAGTGCAGTTAACTGACCAAGAAGAGAAAAAATCCTAAGGCCGAAATTCTAAGACCGCTTACGATCCCTCATGGTGGCTGACATCCCGCGATTCAAAGCGGGTGAATTCACTTAGGAAGGTGAGAGGCACTTCGCCCGTGGGGCCGTTACGATGCTTGGCGATGATGAGAGCTGCCTCTCCACCTTTTTCGGTTTTTTCCTCCTCGTCCTTGGCGTAATAGGCGGAGCGGTAAAGGAGACCGACCACATCGGCATCCTGCTCGATCGCTCCTGATTCGCGGAGGTCCGAGATGCGGGGTTTCCCGTCGCCCCGTTTTTCCGATTCACGGTTGAGCTGTGCCAGCACGATGATTGGGATGTTGAGTTCCTTGGCGAGGGCCTTGATGCCACCCGAGATCTCGGAAATTTCGATCTGGCGGTTTTCCTGAGCCCTCTTGGAAGGCGATTTTAGCAGCTGAAGATAGTCGATGACGATCAGACTCAGGTCGTGACGATCCATGAGACGGCGTGCCTTGGCTCTCAGTTCAAGGATGCTGAGGCCCGCTGAGTCGTCGATGTGCATCTGGCTTTTGGCAAAGGAATCCGCCGCTTTAGCGAGATTGTTCATGGCGCCCTTTTCAAGAAAGCCGTTGCGGATGCTCTGCAGATTCACCCTTGCGCGTGAGCAGAGAAGACGCTGTACAAGTTGCTGGGAACTCATTTCCAGGCTGAAAACGCCGACAGGTTTGTTGTGATCGACCGCGACATGTTCGGCGATGTTCATGGCAAGCGCCGTCTTTCCCATCGAAGGACGTGCGGCGATCACGATCATCTCACTCCCCTGCAGGCCATTGGTCATGATATCAAGCTCTTTGAACCCTGTCGGGACGCCGGTGACCTGTCCCCTGTTCTTGTGCAGCAGTTCGATGGCATCGATAGCACCAAGCGAAAGATCTTTGATGGTCTTTGACTTTTCATCCCTGACGCTTTTTTCGGTGACTTTGTAGACTTGAGTTTCCACATCGTCGATCAGAGCTTTCACATCCCCCTGCTCCTCGTAGCATCGTACTGCAGAGGTATTGCAGACGGAGATCATCTGCCGCAGCAGGGATTTCTCGATGACGATATCGATGTAGTATTCCGCGTTGGCGGCGGTGGGAAGAAAGGTCTGCAGGTTGGCCAAAACTGCAGGGCCTCCGATCTGCTCCAGAAGATTCCGATCGGCCAGGATCTGTGTGACTGTCAGGAGATCAATCGGTTTGGCCTTGCTATCAAGATCCAACAGAACCGAAAAGATGGTGCTGTGGGCGGGGTGATGAAAACTATGCTCGGTCACACCTTTGGCGATCACTGCCTGCATGATCTCCCTTGGAGAGAGCAGGATGGAGGAAATGACACCCATCTCAGCATCCAGACTTGCGGGGAGAGGGCGATGGGAATCAGGAAGGTATTGCCTTCCTGAAAAACCAGTTGAACCCTCTGGACCGCGTCCCCTTTTTGCAGGCTTGGGGGCGGTCGGTGCCCCGTTGGCTATTGCAGGGCCGGCGTCGTCCTTTGGACTTTCGGCCATGTGGTCTTCAGTTCAATGGCTTGAAAAAGCCGTTGGTGATTCAGGATTGAGTGTTCTCGACACTCTTGCGACGAGGTCGGCGTGTGCCTTCCTCCTCTTCCTCGGGTTGCTCCACTTTCGGAGTGGCTGCAATCTCAATACGAAGGGTGGCCGTCACCTCAGAGTGAATCTTGACCGCAATCTGATGTTCTCCGCTCTCCTTAAGCGGGCGATCAAGAACGATCGCATGCTTTGGAAGAACAAGGTCGCTGATTTCCGAAGAGAGTCGCTCGAGAAGATCGGCGGCCGTGATGGAGCCGAAAGCCTTGCCGGTTTCGCCGGTCTCAAGCTTCAGGGTCAGACGAAGTTTATTGATCTTTGCAGCAACGGCCTCCGCCTCGTTGATCTCACGGGCCTCACGCTCGGCGCGCTTGGCCTTGAGGTGATTGATCTTGCGAAGTGAAGCGGGAGTGACCTCTAGGGCCTTACCTCCGGGGATCAGAAAATTGCGGGCGTAGCCGGCGCGAACCTTGACGATATCGGCTTCTGCTCCAAGCGAGGGAACGGCTTCAGTGAGGATGATTTCGGAAGTGGCCATGGAAAAAGTCCCGGTTGGTTGGACAGCGGGAGGGAAGAGAGTATCGGGAATCATTCCAATGTCAACCAAAGAAGAAACAAAAGGGTGGAGGCGAGGGGAGTCGAACCCCTGTCCCCGAACCGCATCAGGCGTCCGTCCACATGCTTGACCGCACTTGGGATTTAAGAGGTCGGCCACTGTGCGGCACGCTGCTTTCCTCCGATTGTCCACGAAATCGATTCACTCCCCGGCGCGGTCAATCCGCCAGTGAGCCAGCCTTCTGTCGTCGCCTTCACACCTAGTAGGCGTCGGTGTGTCAGCGTCGCGGCGTTAGGCCGCGAGAGCTAGATCTTCGTAATCTGCGTTTATTTTTTGTGACTCGATTTTTAACGAGGCCAACGAATCATCCTCGGCATGCAGAACGCG
>JBAXTN010000004.1:0-111550 GCA_037130175.1 bacterium
ATTTTAAGTCCTTTGCGTCTGCCATTTCGCCAAGTCGGCTGGAGTTGGTGCTCTGCCAGCGCAATCAATCAACTCAAGCTCCGTAGCTTTTGGTAAATTTCTTTTTGCTCTCGTCCTCGCTTTGGTCAGCAACTTTCTCGACAGCGAGCTCCGCATGGTCCGTTGGCTCAGCATCATGGCTTTCAGAAGCTGCAGGAGGTTCGGCAGCACCCTGTTCCCCACTTCCCTTGGCCACATGGACAAAGGCAAGCTGGAGTTCGCTTAGGATGCTTGTGAGGATCTTTTCCTCATCCTTACTGAGATTTCCACGGGTCTTCTCCTTAACGATCTCAAGATGATCGATGAACATGCGAGCGGCTTCGAGATTGATCTCGGGTTTCCCGCTTGAAGGATGAGGGATCTGACCGAGACAAAGCGCGGCCTGCTGGGCCTGCATCATGATAAACTCGATGAAGCGCTGGGTGAGATCGGCGGAATTGGTGGATTGTTGGATTTCGGCCATGGGAATTGTGTGTATGGGTTATGAGAGATCGAAAATATGAAGGGATTGAGTGTTAGTTCTGATCATTCAGGTCTCTGGTTTCAAGTTTCATCCTTCTCCTTCGTTACGGTTGATGTAGGGGTGGTGCGTTTTTCGCTGCTGGAGGACCGACAATAACTTCGACACTTTTACCATCTCTAAAGTATTTCTGAGCGACCCGTCGAATGTCTTCAAGCGTCACTTTTTCGATTTCTGCAGCGCGACCCTTGTTATGATCGTAGCCCAACCCCATGAGCTCGTTGGTTGCACTGAGGCCGCCAAGTGCAGCACTTGACTGATTGCGTATGGCCTCGGCTCCCAGGAGCTTTGCCTTGGCACGATCCAATTCAATCTGGGTTAGCCCATCGGTTGCCAGTTTAGCAATCTCGTCGTCAAATTCATGCCGGGCGAGATCGACTTTTTTAGGATCTGTGCCCAGATAGAAGACAAAGGCTCCCGGAGCCAGACCGCTGGAATTGGATGCTCCCACAAAATACGCCAGACCAAGTTTTTCCCGGATGCGGACGAAGAATCTCGATCCAAGATCACTGGAGGCGGTTTCGATCAATTCGAGTGCTGGTCGGTCAGCATGGTCAATGCTCGTGCCAAGATAGCCTTTCATGATGACAGCCTGTTGTTTCGGTTTCTCCGCCGATGCTGAAACCGATTCTGCAAGAGGTGCTGGCAGCGGTGGGTTAACAAGGGCTTTTTCTCCGGCAGGGAGGGAACCGAATTCCTTTCTAGCCAAGGCCAGCGCCTCTTCGCTATTCACCGCGCCAAAGATAGACAGGACTCCATTGCGACCCACGATCAGTTGATTGCGACAGGCCTTAAGCTGATCGGCTGTGATGGATGAAACTGTCTCCGGCGTACCGTTGGCTCGAAGCGCATAGGGATGATTTCCGTAAAGTCTCTGCTTGAGGAGATTTCTGGCAACAGCAGTAATCTGGTCATCCTCGGCTTTGATGGAAGCCAGTTGAGTGTCTTTTTCCAGGCCGATTTCGGCATCGGGAAAGGTGGCGTGTGACAGCACATCGGAGAGCAATTGCATTCCAAATGCCAGATCATCCTTCATGACCTCTACCGAGACGGAAATGCTATTATTTCCCGATCCTGCACCAATGGAGCCGCCCCGATGCTCGATTGATTCGGAAATCTGCTGGGCAGTGCGGGTCGTTGTTCCCTTGATGATCGTACTGGCCAGAAGGGTGGATATGCCATTGTTTTCTGGTGTTTCACTCAGGAGTCCTCCGCGGAAGACGGCATTGATTGAAACCAACGGCAAACGCTTGTCCTCATGAATGAGAACGCGGAGTCCGTTGGCGAGTTCCACTTTCTTGGTTTCACCTTCCGGACCTTTTGAAACGGTCGGCGAGGTGGACTGATTTTTGGCAATTGGATCAAGCGAGGTGACGGTCAATCCGTCAGGCTTGAGAAACTGTGCCGCAACGCGTCGGACATCAGCAATGGTGACACGCTCGATAGCCTCCAGGTAACGCCTTCCTTGCTCGGGATTCCCGGTCATCAACCATCCGTTGCCATAGTCCGAAGCGATGCCTCGCATCGTACTCAGGCTCTGATAATGCTCCGCCAACATTCCTTTCCTGACCTTTGTCAGTTCGGTTTCCGTAATACCATCCCTGGCGATACGCTCCACCTGGGAGAGGATTTCCTTTTCGGCGGCATCCCGTTTCTCGGGGTCGGCGATCGCACCAATGTAGATGAGTCCCTCGGTGGGAGTCAGTGAATAGAGGCCCGCTCCAATCTGATGAACCAGACCCTTTTTTTCCCGGACTTCGGTATTCAGGATAGAGCTACTTCCCGCGCCGAGCACAGCCGCCAGAACCTCAACCGCCGGAGCATCGGGACTCGTCGCCCCCGGTGCCCGCCAGGCGATGTTCATCCTGCTGAGATCGGTTGGAAAATAATCGCGCCCTTCTTTTTTTCCCAACTGATGGGGTTCCTCTGCGACGGGAACCGGCTCCAGGGCAACGCGGGGATATTTTTCAAAATAGGCTCCCAGTTGATTGTGGATCTCCTCGGCATTCACATCACCGACGACCACAAAGCAGAGATTATTCGGAACATAGCGTTTCTTGTAATACTCGAGCACATCCTCCCTCGAGAGCTTGTTATAGATGTCGAGGTGGCCGATTACCGGTTCTTTGAAGGGACTCTGATTGAATGCGGTGCGGAAGAGAAGGAGTGATGCGGTGCGATCGGGGTTATCATATCCCATTGCAAACTCACGGCGGATGACTTCCTGTTCCTTGGTATATTCCGCTGGAGGCAGGGTCGCATTCATCATGGCATCGGCTAGGATGTCGACGGCCTGAGTGACCCCCTTGGCGGGCACATCGATCCAGTAGACCGTGCGATCATAGGAAGTGTAGGCATTGATATAGCCTCCCTGGTCCTGCACCTGACTGGCAATCACGCCTGGCGCACGGGATGTGGTTCCCTTGAAGAGCATGTGCTCCAGAATATGGGATAGACCGGCCCCCAAGAGTTTGCCCTCATGAATGGAGCCTGTCTTGCACCATGCCTGCACGCTCGCCACGGGTGCGGAGTGATTCTCCTGGACGATAAGAGTGAGACCGTTGGGATAGGTGAAGACCTGATGCCTGCTTGCAGAGGGTTCATGGGAGGCGCTGGCAGACTTTGTCATCACGGCATCATCAACTTTCGAAGAACCATGCTGAGGGGCTGCGGAGAGTGATTGGAGAAGAATGTTAACGGGCAGAATCATGAGAAAAAAGAGCCGGTTCATGTGGTAAAAAACGAGGGTTGCGTGACTGGGTCAGGAGAGGACTTTTCCGGGATTGGGGGGAGGAATGGGGCGACAAAGGCTTCATGAAAATCAAATCCCTGCTCGAATCCTTGCGGATTATCCTCCTCAGTTCTGCCAAAGGCTCCTGCCTCCACGAGATGAAAGACCATCGCTCCGATATCCCGGCATGAGTGAATACCCCAGTAATCAAGAACCGTGGTAGCCATGGGACCGAAATCCTTGAGGGCCTGTTTGCGAAATCCCTCCAACAGCTCGTCGGCACTCACATGCTGGGAGACGGGTTGGGGTTGCTTCCCCTTCGATCTTTTCTTGATGGTGGCCTCAAGCGACTCTCTGAGAAACTGATACCCTTCAGGACGGAACTTCGGGTCTTTTTCCACGGCGGCAGCCACGGCTTCATTGAATCCGGAAACTTTCACAGATGGACTAGTGGGTGTTGGAAGTGGCAGAGTTATTTCCCGGAAGTAAATGCATCATGCGAAAATGACGTATCCCTGCCCCTGCAATCAGGGCAGTCAGAATCAGAACGAGAACGATCTGTTCGTGCCGGGTGAGAAAAAGCATCCCGTAATCATAGAGAGGAGAAGGCATCATGCAAGTGCCACGGCGTCGCATTTTGCTATCACTACCATCCCCTCGCCTCCACAGTGTCAAGGTAACGGCCTATGGGGCCTTTTTGCACGGAGGACTCGGGAGACTTCAGCAACTTGTCAAAAAGTCCGCTGCGAACCGGAAGTTTGGCTGCTTCAATCCAATCAAGATAAGACTCGATGGCTTGGGACCGTTTTTTGACTTCCTGCCTCATGGAGAGCAGATTTTTTTCTTTCTCTCTGATTTTCTTCTCCGGGAGTTTCTTTAGCTTCGAGCAGAGTTGAATCACATCATCCAAAAGCGGGATGGCAATGGGGTTGGCCTGAAGCCTGAGTGCTATGAAACGGGAAGAAAGTTCACCTATGAGGAATGCTGCACCCTTTTGTTTTTTCAAGAGGGCCAATGAATGATCGGAGGTTGTCACTTCTTGGAGAATTTGATCATAGCGGCCGAGTGTCTCATCCACACCAAGCAATGAGGTGCTGTCCAAGTCCTCCCCTGAGTTGTGTGCCATCAGCAGCAACCATCGACGCTCCACCGATTGCATCGACCATCCACGGGGCCAGCTTGACGGGGCACGATCCGGGGATTGAGGGTCAAGCCGACCGATCCACTCCTGAAATGACTTCTCTCCTGCTGTGGATTTCAACCCTGCAATCAGCAAATTGGCGGCTGTTGAATCATAGATATCAAGCAATGAGCCATTAGAATCATCCGGGGCTTTCTGTATCAGAAAATCAGCGATTGTCGGCGGCGCGGAACCCTTGAGATAAGACGATGGTATCTCGGCGCTTTTTGCATCGGGTTTGGATAATTTTCCCAGGCCATGAAACAACCATTGAGGAAAATCCGGAATTCGAGATCCCGTGAGTGGAGCCTTTCCGTTATAATATTCGCGAAGCAGCATTGCCTGCACGAGCTTCAGGCTTGTCGAGGGGTCGCCCATGACATCCTTCGTCACATCGACCTGAATCCTCAGGGAATTGCCCTCCACCGCATCCACTCTCAGAGCTGCCTGACCTCCGGGCAAGTTCACGGTATCATGCAGCACGACGATGATGGGAGGGGCATCGCCATGAGGGTATCCTGTCACCTGATGAAACTGCTTCTCATAGACGGATAACGATCTGGAGAAACGATCCGTTGCAAGGGCATCGCTACCGGTCAAAGCGAAAGTACCGTCGTGGGAAAGCGAAGGGGGATTGGCCAAAAGGAGGGGTATGGAAAGAAGTGCGGTTGCAAGCAGATACATTTTCCTAACACTGACTCTTCCGCACTGCTGGCGAGATGATTTCCAAATCACGGCAACTAGTGTCCGGAAAATTCCACCATCCCCGGATGGATTTTTATCGTATCGGACAAAGAAATTTCATGCAGCTCATGACTCACGGGAGAGATGGTATTAGCGACCAAGGGGGTCAGTATCTTAAGAAATGATCCTTGAAACGGCAGGAGTCCGATATTTCCTGATATCGGTTCGAGATCCCATTGACGAGGGCTTCCGGCGAGACGGAAGATCTCGGTGAAGTAGATTGGATGATCCATGAAGGTGATCTCAAAATGATACCAGACCTCGCCCTCACCAAGAATAACCCGGGCTCCCTTCCACACGGGCAGGGGTATCTTTTCGTAGGGGATCGTCCATTGAAAATGAACCTTCGCCAGCAGTAGGGCATTGATCACGGATAAGGGAATACCCGACTGACCGAATCGAGCCCTGTTCAAGGCCCGATCCACAAGCGCTGCCGGATTGGCCACAGGGGCTGACGGCGGAGGCAATGGAAAGTCATCTTTCGGTTTCATCACCGCAAGTACCACAGAACCAATGAAAGCCAGAATCAGGAGAAGGAAAAGAAACCTGAGAAATCTCAACACAAAATGCGGTTTGGAAAAGGCGTCGCCGGAAAACTGGTTTTTTTTAATCCTGCCCGACTTTTCAGAGGAAGAGAGTCTGCCTCCGTCGGCATTCTTATCGGCCATCAGGACTCCGCCACAATCAATGCAGTAAGATTTCTCGGTATCGCTTCCTCTTCCGCATGAGGAACAGAACTTCATGCTCATCCTATTTTTCGGATGCCTTCTTCGGTTTTGAGACTTCGGAAGAGGTTGTCTTGGATCCCTCTGCTTTTGAGGTTGGGGCTGATCCTTCACTCTTGGGAGGGGTGGCTGCGGTGGGTGAATCGTTTTTGGCGGCCTTCTTGTAGCCCTCGCTTCTATAATCGGTGATGTAGAATCCAGAGCCTTTGAAGATCAGCCCTGCGCCGGTTCCTATCAGACGTTTTACTTTGCCCTTGCCCCATGTTTTCATTCGACACTTCTCTTTGGGGCAGATGGTAAAAGCATCGTCTTTCATCGACTGAAAGGCCTCAAACCCCTTTTTGCATCGGCTGCACTCGTATTCGTATGTCGGCATGGCAGAGAGAATAGCTTCCTTAGAGCAGTTCTGCAATCTGGACGGCATTGAGCGCCGCCCCCTTGAGCAACTGGTCACCGCAGACCCAGAAGGTCAGGGAATTGGGTACGGCGCAATCAAGTCTCAACCGTCCCACCTGACAATCATCCTCCCCACTCACCTCGATCGGCATCGGATAAGTGGCTGTGGCAGGATCGTCATGAAGTTTCACGCCCGGGGCGGCATGGATGACATCGCGAGCCTTTTGAAGGGAAACGGGGTGTTCGAATTCGGCAGTGATGGCCACGGAGTGAGCCCGATAAACAGGAACCCGCACGCAGGTCACGGATGCCGTGAGGTTCGGCAAATGCATGATGCGGCGTCCCTCAAACTGCATCTTCATTTCTTCACGGGTATAACCATCCTCAAGAAACGCATCGACATGGGGAAGCACATTGAAGGCGATCTGATGAGGATAAACATCCTTCACAACGGGATTTCCCAAAGCGATGGCATTCACCTGGTCACGGAGTTCCTCAATGGCGCGCGCGCCCGTTCCCGATACGGCCTGATAACTCGAAGCAATGATTCTCTTCAGTCCGAAGGCCTGATGCAGTGGGTGAAGTGCCATGAGTGAAATGGCTGTGGTGCAATTCGGATTGGCAATGATGCCGGAGTGGGTCGCCACATCGTCTCCATTGATCTCAGGGACAACAAGCGGAACCTTGGGATCCATGCGGAATGCGGAGGAGTTATCCACAACGACTGCCCCGGCCCTGACGGCATGAGGGCCAAATTCCTTGGAGATCCCCCCGCCAGCGCTGAATATGGCGATGTCAACGCCCTCGAAGCTATTCTCACTGAGTGGCTCCACGGTGAGTTCCTCCCCTCGAAAAACGATTTTCTTTCCTGTAGAACGAGCTGATGCAAGAAGGCGCAGAGAGGCAACCGGAAAATTACGGCGTTCCAGCACCCTCAGCATTTCGATACCTACGGCACCTGTGGCACCGACAATGGCAAGATGCTTCAGGGGGTGAGATTCACGAGGTACGGCTGTCGTTGTCATGGGCAATTAATGAAAAGGGTAATCATTGTCTTTGCTGACGTGAGTCTGCAAGCTTACAACCTGTGAAAACTTCTTCACCTCCCCGCATCCTGATTGATGTCCGGCGCCAGAGACTCCTCGTGCTCTCCGACAAGGGTGAGCAACTCTGGAGCTATCCCGTGTCAACTTCGCAGTATGGCCTTGGATTTGAAGAGGGCAGCCTTCGGACACCGACCGGACAGTTTCAGATTGCTGATAAGATTGGAAGTGGAGAACCTCCCTGGATGAGCTTTAAGGGCAGAGTTTCCACGGGCGTGATTGCCAACCCGGGAGGAGAGCAGGATCTAATATTAAGCCGTATTCTCTGGCTCAATGGGATTGATCCAGAGAACGGCAATACCCGAGATCGTTACATCTACATTCACGGAACCAATCAAGAGGATAAGATTGGTGAACGCGCCAGTCATGGCTGCATCAGGCTGCGCAACCTTGATATGATCGAACTCTTTGAGAGGGTCAGTGTGGGTGATCTTGTTGAAATCAGAGGGTAGATTCGGCAAGCTCTCAATGCACACTGAGGGCACCGCTCAAAATAATTCGGAATTTTGCGTTGTCCAAATGACTCGGAGCCTTAAGTTAATCTTATGCAACCAGCATAGAAAGGAGGCGAAATTATACCATGACCATCACCAAGATCGTAGCAGTTGTTGCTCTTGCAGCAGCATCTCTCACACTCGGCGCTTGCTGCCACAAGTCCTGCCCCACACCGGCGACAGCAGTGAAGAGCAAGTAAAGCAAAAGGGGATCGTCCAGAGTTCTGGGGGTTCGTACTTTTTAAAAGCCGGTCTGTTTAAAAACAGGCCGGCTTTTTTTCCGTTGTTTCCCACGAGCAAAGAGACGAGTATAAATCTCCTGATGGCGATCGCCTCAGAAAAGGAGGTGTAAAAAGATCATGACCATCACCAAGATCGCGGCAGCTGTAGCTCTCGCAGCAATCTCAATGACTCTCGGCGCATGTTGCCACAAGCAATGCTGCCAGCCTGTCTCATCCTGTTCGGTAAAGAGCAAATAATGCCAGTCACAGGATAATTGCCCGGACTTCCGGCAGTTCCTCATGAGCCGGACTGCACGCGTGCAGTCCGGTTTTTTTTCATTGTGCCGTTACGGCTTCATAGCCCCGTGGGATGATCGAGAAAGCTCCATGGCAGTCCAGTCTTCTTTGAGAGATACGCCGCGAGTGCCTTCACTCCGAATGTCTCCGTGGCATAGTGTCCTGCGTAAAAAAGATTAATCCGCTCCTCCTCAGCAGCTGTGTAGCTCCAGTGAGGTCCCTCACCCGTCACAAAGGCATCGACTCCCAGAGCAGCTGCATGCTTGACTTCACTCCCGGCACCACCCGAGACGATCAGCACGGTACGGATAGTATCCCCTCCCCCCGGTGCGAGATGCACATTTCCTCCCACAGAATCAGAAAGCTTTTTTACGAAGGCATCGCGGGAGATTGCCTTGATCCTGCCGATCACCCCGACAGGCTGGCCCTTTATTTCAAAGGCTGGCTTGATGGATGTTAACCCAAGGGTGCGCGCCAGTAGAATATTGTTTCCCAGCTTAGGATGAAGATCGAGCGGCAGATGGGAACTGAACAAGGCGAGATCCCCACAGATGGCCGCCTTAAGTTTCCGGTAGGACGCTCCCGTGATCGACTGAGGTCCGTTCCAGAAGATCCCGTGATGCACCAGCAGCAGCGTTCCCTTGACCCGCGAAGCCTCTATGATGACCTCCTCGCAGGCATCAACCGCGGCGACCAAGCGAGTTATTGTTCCGCTATTCTCAATCTGGAGACCATTCATCGCTCCCGGATAATCAGCTATCTCGCCGGTTCGCAGGAGTGAATCGAGATCGGAAACAAGGGAGTGAAGATTCATGGACGGAGAATAGAGGAAAAAGTTTTTTTACGAAAATGAACAAATGTAGTTTTTCATTGGGCCCGGCTCAGGTAGCAAGGTTGGATGTTACGCGCAGGCATCGTCGGACTCCCCAATGTGGGAAAATCAACTCTCTTTAACGCCCTGACCCGGAGCCGCAAGGCCGAGGCGGCCAATTTCCCGTTCTGCACCATCGAGCCGAATGTCGGTGTGGTCAGCGTGCCGGACGCTCGCATGGAAAGACTCAGGGTGCTTGCAGGATCGGAAAAGGTGATCCCTGCAGCCATCGAATTTGTGGATATCGCCGGACTGGTGAAGGGAGCCAGCGAGGGGGAAGGCTTAGGCAACAAGTTCCTCTCACACATCAGGGAGGTGGATGCCATCATCCAAGTCGTCCGGTGCTTTGAAAATGAGGACATCCATCATGTGGCCGGATCGGTCGATCCCGTGCGTGACATCGAGATTATCACCACCGAACTTATCCTGGTCGACATGACCTCCGTCCAGAAGCGCATCGAACGGCAGGCCAAGCCTGCACGCACCGGGGACAAGGTCGCCAAAGCGGAAATCGAACTTGGAGAAAAAATCCTCCCTCATCTCAACGCGGGCAAACCGGCCACGACAGCCGAACTCACCGATGAGGAGAAGAAGCTGCTCGCCTCCTTCTTCCTTCTGAGTGCCAAACCCGTCCTCTTTGCCGCCAATGTCCGTGAAGAGGATCTCGCCCCGCTGGAGTCCGGCGACTACTCCACCAATCCCCATGTGAAGGCCGTGGAGGAATATGCCGCCACCCATCTCGGCACCTCGACCGTCATCATCAGTGCCCAGATCGAGAGCGAGCTGGCCGAGTTACCCCCTGAGGATGCCAAGGAATACCTGGCGGGCCTCGGAGTCTCCGACAGCGGAGTCGGCAAGCTCATCCGTGCCGCCTACGCCCTGCTGGGACTTCGCACCTACTTCACTTACGGGCCGAAGGAAACCCGTGCCTGGACGATACGTGCCGGAGACAAGGCTCCTGCCGCTGCGGGAGTCATCCACAGCGATTTCGAGCGAGGCTTCATCGCCGCCGAGACGATGGCCTTTGCCGATCTTGATTCCCTTGGCTCGACTGCCAAATGCCGCGAGGCTGGCAAGTTCCGCATCGAGGGAAAGGAATACGAGGTCAAGGATGGGGATGTGATGGAATTCCGGTTCAACGTCTGATCCAATGCCTCGATGATGGTATCCGAGCCCGTCGCAAACCGAGAATCCCTGCTTTCGCCTTATGCGCAGAGAGCCTCGGAGAGTGCCGGACGGCTCCGTGACGAAACGGAGCATTCCTTCCGTTCCTGTTTTCAGCGCGATCGTGACCGCATCGTTCACGGCACATCCTTCCGCAGACTTGATGGAAAGACACAGGTCTTTCTCAACGGCAAAGGGGATCATTACCGCACCCGTCTCACCCACACCATTGAGGTTGCGTCCATCAGCCGTACGGTGGCCCGTGCGCTTGATATCAACGAGGATCTTGCCGAGGCGATCGCTCTGGCACACGACTTGGGACACCCCCCCTTCGGCCATTCCGGGGAGGGAACCCTCGACCGTTTGATGAAGGAGCACGGGGGGTTCGATCACAATGAGCAGAGTCTCCGCGTTGTTGAGTTGCTCGAGGAGAGCTATCCCCAGCAACCTGGCTTAAACCTCTCCTATGAAGTTCTGGAAGGATTGCAAAAACATCAAAAGGAATTTCATCATCCCAACGGTACTACCCACCCTCAACCCTCACTGGAGGCCCAGGTTGCAAATGTGGCTGACGAGATCGCCTATTACAGTCACGATCTGGAGGACGGTTTGGAATCGGGTCTGCTCAGAATGGAGGATCTGATGGTTTTAGAACTCTGGCGCGAGGCAGCAGCTCAGGCTGATATTGAATCCCCTGGAAGACTGGCCGCGGCGGGAGAACGCACCCA
This sequence comes from bacterium, assembly GCA_037130175.1. Taxonomy (GTDB): domain Bacteria; phylum Verrucomicrobiota; class Verrucomicrobiia; order Chthoniobacterales; family UBA6821; genus UBA6821. The sequence continues at coordinate 11,214 of JBAXTN010000004.1, forward strand.
TCGCAAATTCATCCTGCGCTGCCTCATCAACCGTGAAGTGGAGGATCTCGTGACCACAAGCAGTAAGGCCATCAATGCATCCGGGGTCTCCTCGGTCAGGGATGTTCGACTCTATCCCTCACGCCTGATCTGTTACTCTTCCGAGTTAAAATCTCGCAATGCCTCCCTGCGACGCCACCTATTTGAAAACTTCTACCGACATCCCGAGGTCAATCAGGCCAATGACACAGCATGTCATATGATGGAGGAAGTCTTTCAGGATCTCTTGCAGCATCCCTCAAATCTCGGCAGTCGCTCACTGGCTAGGGTAGAGAGCGAAGGCCTCCCCAGAGTCGCAGCAGATTATGTGGCCGGAATGACCGATGCCTATCTCAGAGCGCGATATCTTCGAGAGCCTGGATTCACGGGCTGAATGTGTAAACCCATCGTCCGGGGCTTGCCCAGATCGACTAGTCAAAGTATTCATTTCCGTATACCTCACTTTCTAATGTCTACAGAAGATTCATCATCTAGTATCCCCCATCACACGATTGATGTCCCGTATCTCGCCCGTCTGGCACGACTCGAGGTCACCCCGGAGGAGGTCGAGCTTTTCGGTGGACAACTCGGACGCATTCTCGACCATGTTGAGCAGATGAACAAACTCGACATCTCGGGCATCGAGCCGACGGCCCATGCCATCACCGTCTTTGATGTGATCCGGGAGGATGTGGTGCAGGAAAGTCTGCCCAAAGCAACCCAGCTTGCCAATGCCCCGCACAATGCCAACGGTCTCTTTGTCGTTCCCAAGGTTCTGGATTAACCGCGTCAAGCCTTCCATCTGACTCAGCTTTCAAGTGTTAAGTCTCATCCCTTTCCGATTTTTTCCATGAGTTCATTCGTTCCCTTTCAAAGTATTGCCGCTACCCGTCGTCTCCTGCGGGCAAAGGAAATATCCCCGGTCGAACTGATCGAAGGCTTGGAGCAACGCATAGCCTCGATCGATTCCAGCGTCGGTGCCTATGTCGGCAGGGATCTGGAGAATGCGAAGCGAGAGGCTACTGCAGCCGATCTCTCCAAACCTCTTGGGGGTATTCCGATCGGCATCAAGGATGCCATCACGGTGGCGGGACAGCCCGCGCAGTCGGCATCACGAATTCTGGAGGGGTTCATTGCACCCTATGATGCCACGGCGGTCGCCCGACTTCGTGCCGCGGGGGCCATCCCTTTCGGCAGGATGAACATGGATGAGTTTGCCATGGGATCCTCGACGGAAAATTCGGCGCTTCATCCGACGCGCAATCCATGGGATCTGAACCGCATTCCCGGCGGATCGAGCGGAGGATCGGCTGCAGCCGTAGCCTCGGGAACCGCCCTCGCTACACTTGGCTCGGACACAGGTGGCTCCATCCGTCAGCCAGCAGCCCTCTGCGGCTGCGTGGGTCTCAAGCCAACATATGGCCGTGTCTCGCGCTACGGCCTGATCGCCTTTGCTTCCTCGCTCGATCAGATAGGCCCCCTCACCTCGACGGTGGAGGATAGCGGATTAATCCTCAATGCACTGGCCGGACATGATGCGCATGACTCCACTTCACTGGAGCTACCGGATGAAGATTTCACCGCCGAGATCGGTCGCGATCTTAAGGGGCTTCGGATTGGAATCCCCAAGGAGTACTTTGTGGATGGGATGGAGCCGGGCGTCAGGAGTGCTGTTGACAAGGCCATTGAGCAGTTTGTTTCCCTTGGTGCGGAACCGATCGAGATTTCCCTTCCTCACACGGAATATGCTGTCGCCGTCTATTACATCATCGCCACCGCCGAGGCCTCGGCCAATCTGGCCCGTTTTGACGGAGTGCGCTATGGGCGTCGTTCCAAAGAGGCTACAGATCTTCTTTCCCTCTATCAAAAGACCCGTGCCGAGGGATTTGGTCGTGAGGTCAAGCGTCGCATCATTCTTGGCACGTATGTCCTGAGCAGCGGGTATTATGATGCCTACTATCTTCGTGCCCAGAAGGTGAGAACCCTGATCCGGCGCGACTTTGACCAGGCCTTCACGAGGGTCGATGCCATTCTCTCCCCCACATCTCCCGAAACCGCATTCCGCCTTGGCGAGAAAACCGATGATCCCCTCAAGATGTACCTTGCCGACATTTTCACGATTGCGACCAATCTCGCTGGTATCTGCGGTCTGAGTCTGCCCTGCGGATTCTCAAACCGGGACGGGGTCGATCTCCCGGTCGGCCTGCAACTGCTGGGGCGCCCGTTCGGTGAAAGCCGCCTCCTTCGGATCGCTCACGCCTACGAACAGTCCACGGAATGGCACAAGCGGCACACAACTCTTCACTAGGGAAGAGTTGGCAAAGAATTTGCTTGGTAAGATTGATTTTTCGTCGGTAAGGCCGATGATGCGATTTGATTTTTCATGCAACAAAAATACATCACCGAAGGCTTTGCCAAAATAGATCATGACCTGAGAGAGTTGATGACCTGCCTCAAGGAGGTTCTGGAAGAACTCGGGGAGACAGAGACCATCGCTCGCCTACCATGGATCAATGGAGATGAAACCGGATCAGGTGGTGCCCGGGGGTTGGAGCAGGTCTATTCTATTGCCTTCCAGCTTCTCAATATTGTCGAGGCCAATGCCGCGGAGAGAACTCGGCGACTTAAGGAGATCAACGAGGGGCTTGCATCATTGCGCGGATTTTGGGGAGATCATCTGACCCGCCTCAAAGCCAAGGGATGGTCTCCAGAGGAGATTGCCGACTACCTCGCAAAAGTCCGCGTGGAGCCTGTCTTCACGGCCCACCCGACAGAGGCCAAAAGGGGGGCCGTCCTGGATCAGCATCGTTCCATCCACCAACTTCTCGCAGAAACAGATCGTGATGATCTCACGCCTAGTGAAAGGCGTGAAATTCGACGCAAAATAAAAATCTGCTTGGAGAGACTATGGCGGAGTGGGGAAATTTTTCTTGATCAGCCCGATGTCTCCGATGAGCGGAGAGCCGTGATGTTCTATCTCAGGGATGTGTTGCCCGAAGCTGTCACGCTTTTGGATTCCAGACTTCGATGGGCTTGGAATGAACTCGGGTTTTCGCAGGAACTGATGGGAGCTCCCGAAACACGCCCCAGGCTCAGTTTTGGCTCTTGGGTTGGAGGAGACCGTGATGGTCATCCCTTTGTGACGGCTGAAGTCACCAAAGAGACGCTTCAGGATCTTCGGCTCAACGCCCTGATCGTGCTTCACCGTCAGCTTGCCAAACTGGCCGATGCGCTTCCGTTATCGAGCCACTTCCAGAAAGCCTCCCCCTCGCTTCTGCGCCGTGTGAACGCGCTGCGTCTGGAGTTGGGACTGCTTGGAGAGCAGATTGTCGCTCGTTTTCCCAGCGAACCGTGGAGGCAGCTTGTCCTGCTCATCCAGGGACGGCTTCCCATTCAACTCGGAACAGGCGACAGGGCCCGAATCATTGAATCCGGCAGCCGTTATCACCGGCCCGAAGAAGTCATTGAAGATCTTCATCTGCTTGAAAAAAGTCTGGAGGAAGTGGGGGGACGCCGCCTGATCCACGAGGCCCTCTGGCCTGTCATTCGCACCCTTAATGTTTTTGGTTTCCATCTTGCCGAACTCGACATCCGTCAAAACAGCCGGACCCATGACCTTGCCATGAGTCAAATACTCAAGGCATCGGGCATTCCCGACGGTGAGAACTTCCCAACTTGGGAGGAAGATAAACGCTTGGCATTTCTGCGTCAGGAACTCAAATCTCCCCGACCTTTCCTCGGAGTTGATCTGCACAGCGGACTTGGAGTTGAGGCCGACGCTGTCCTGAGTTGCTATGACACACTACGGCAGCACATAAGAGAATGCGGCACCGAAGGAGTGGGAGCGCTGATCGTCAGTATGACCCGCCAGCTCTCCGATCTGCTGGTTATTCCGATTCTGGCCCGGGAGGTTGGACTTGCCGAGTGGAAAGAAGGACAGATATCATCACCGATGCCGATCGTTCCCCTTTTTGAAACGCTGGACGATTTGGAGCGGAGTCCGTCGCTGCTGCGCGATTTTCTGGCAGAGCCTGTGACCAAAGCCTCACTGCCCAAGCATGATGGGGCACTACCCGTCCAACAGGTCATGATTGGGTACAGTGACAGCAACAAGGACTGCGGTATTCTGGCCAGCCAATGGGGTCTGCATGAGGCTCAGTACTCGATGACCCAGGTCGCAGAGAAAGCGGGTGTCTCCCTGCGATTTTTCCATGGTCGCGGTGGAACCATCAGCCGGGGAGCAGGACCGACGCATCTTTTTCTTGATGCTTTGCCTCCTGGGGCCTTGCAGGGAGATCATCGGATGACGGAACAAGGAGAGAGCATTGCCCAGAAGTATGCCGATGTTCCCACCGCCACCTATCATCTGGAACTGCTCCTTGCCGGGGTCACGGGTATCTCACTGGCCGGTTGCCGTCCTGAAAAACTCAATGAGACCGCTTCGCAAATCGCCGATTTTCTCGCCAAAACCAGCAGGATTGCCTATCGCGAACTCATTGAGGCGCCGGGATTCATCACCTTTTACGATCAGGCCACACCCATCGATGTCTTGGAGGCAAGTCGCATCGGATCACGACCAAAACGGCGCTCAGGGCAACGCAGCCTGGCCGATCTCCGGGCAATACCGTGGGTATTCAGCTGGAACCAATGCCGTTACTATCTGCCAGGATGGTTCGGAGTAGGCAGTGCTTTGGAGTCCCTAGAGAAGGAACATCCCGAACTCTTTGATAAACTCAAAAAGGAACTCAGACACTATTCCTTCCTCTATTATGTCCTTTCCAATGTAGAAACTAACATCGCCAGTGCGGATCTCCCGATCATGAAGGATTATGCCGATTTGGTAAGTGATCCTGATGTCAGGGATCGAATTTTTGGGATCATCGCCTCAGAATTTGAAAGAACCCGGGATCAGCTTCGAAAGGTCTTTGGCGGAAGTCTTGAAGAACGACGCCCTCGCATGGGTAAGACGCTTCAACTTCGCGCCCGAGCTCTCGCCTCACTCCACGAGCAACAAATCGCAACAATTAGAAATTGGAGAGCTGCACAGAGTGGCAATCCAGCCAAAGCGCAATACCTTCTACCTCGCGTACTGCTTTCAATTAATGCCATCGCAAGCGGTTTGAGAACAACTGGTTAGAATTATTTATTACTAATATAAAGTAATCAATACTTGAATTTGTGGAGCTTGCGATTATAGGCGGTGGTCCAGCAGGACTGAAGTGCGCCGAGGTTGCCGCCATAAAGGGGGTCAAACCCACTCTCTATGATGCAATGCCATCCGTAGGAAGAAAGTTGCTCGTGGCTGGAAGGGGTGGCCTCAATCTGACCCACTCTGAACCCATGGATCGCTTTGCCAAGCGCTATGGAGGAGGTGCTTCTTCTGCATACTGGACATCATGCCTGTCAGAATTTGATAACAATTCACTGAGAGCCTGGGCGTTGGATCTGGGTATCGAAACATTCGTGGGAACGAGTGGAAGAGTATTTCCCAAGGAATTTAAAGCAGCTCCACTTCTTCGTCGATGGGTGGAACGCCTAAGGGCATATGGGGTAAGCTTTCAGATGAAGAGTCGGTTAATGGGGTTATCGAAGAAACATGACCGTTTTCATCTTTCGTTTCATGCTCCAGAAGGGATCATCGAGGGTGTTGCGGACGCGGTTATTCTGGCCCTCGGAGGGGCCTCCTGGCCTGAAACAGGATCCACCGGTGAGTGGGTTACTTTAGTGCAAGAAATGGGTATCGAAGTCACCGATCTTGTCCCAGCTAATTGCGGATGGGAAGCAAACTGGGATTCGGACATCATAGAGTCTATCGAGGGGTGCCCTCTTAAAAACATCACGGTCTCAGCTGGAGATAAATCAATCGCTGGGGAACTTCTCATTACCCGCTATGGATTGGAAGGAGGAGCACTCTATCAGCTTGGCCCCACCTTGCGAAACCTTGAAGATCCAGGGGTGCTGATTGATCTTAAACCATCGTTTAATGTTCAAGACTTGGCTAATAAAATTCAGCATTATCAAGGAGACTTGATTGATTTATGTATCAATAAATGGCGTCTTGGCAAGGCCGCTGTATTGCTTCTGAAGACCTTTGCTGACTCGGAATCCTCACTCACTCCGCTGTCGCTTGCCCATGCGGTGAAATCTCTTCATATCCCTCTGATCCGGCCGCGTCCCATCGCCGAGGCTATTTCCACAGCAGGAGGAGTCGCCTTTCCTGAACTTGACGATCATCTAATGATAAAACGCATACCCGGTCTTTTTGTCGCCGGAGAAATGATCGATTGGGAAGCTCCCACCGGAGGTTATCTCCTCCAAGGATGCTTCGCCACAGGCAATAGAGCTGCCCTTGGGGCGTGTCAATATTTAGGCTTCAAGGAATAATTTAATCTGCGGTTCCCTACAGGAATTGCTGCGCTTGATTCGTGTGACAGGATCTTGGCACTGCATCCCTGAGCTAAAATTCTTTTGCCATGATTTCGGCAATGAGTGCCGTCCAACCGGTCTGATGGGTTGCCCCAAGTCCCTTTCCTGAACATCCGTGAAAATATTCGTGGAAAAGAACGAGATCTTTCCAATGGGGATCGGTGGCGTAACGCTTCTCTTCTCCGTGACACGGTCTTGCCCCCTGCTCATCGGGAAGAAAAATCCCCGCCACTCTCCGTGCCAGAAGTTCAGCGGCTTCACCAAGCGTAACAAAGTTTCCCGAACGTGTCGGAAACTCCACCTTCAGATTTTCCCCATAGAAATGGTCATAGGTTCTTAGTGCCTGAATAATCATGTAGTTAATCGGCATCCAGACGGGCCCTCTCCAATTGGAATTTCCACCAAACATAGCCGATGTTCCCTCAGCGGGTTCGTAATTCACGGCGTAGACCGTGCCGTTCACGCTGTAGGTGTAGGGATGCTTCTCATGGTATTTGGAAACAGATCGGATGCCGTAAGGGGAAAGAAACTCCTCTTCGTCAAATAGGTATCGCAAGATTCTCTCAAGGCGTCCCTTGGGCGTGACAGTCAGCAGATGGTCAATCAACGGATCCGACACATCTCCGTTGATTTCAAGAAGATAACTAGAGAGCTGCGGACGGTTTTTGACATACCAGAGCAGTCGCGAGGTGAATCCAGGACTTCGACTTCGTTGTTCCCCTGTAGTATAGCAGGTGGCAAGCAGCGGGATAAATCCCTCGATGGAACGGATCTTGAGGGGAACATGCCGATCCTCCAGTTCGAGCATGTCATAATAAAATCCATCCTGCTCATCCCAGAGTCCCTCCCCGCAGAAGTCGTTCATGGCGGCAACGATGCGGGTGAAATGAGCGATGAACTTAGTTCCCATATCTTCGTAAACAGGGTTGCTCTCAGCAAGAGTGAGAGCCATCTGAAGCATATTAAGGCAGTAGAAGGCCATCCATGAGGTTCCATCCGCTTGCTTTAGTTTGCCACCCGTCGGGAGCGGTCGGGAGCGATCGAATACGGAAATATTGTCAAATCCGAGAAATCCTCCCTCAAAAAGATTGTTGCCATCAGTGTCCTTGCGATTGACCCACCAGGTGAAATTGATAAGGAGCTTCTGAAAGACCTTTTCGAGAAAGGCGTCATCAGTCCTCCCTTTCAGCCTTTCTTCCCGGTAAAGTCGAAGCGCGGCCCACGCGTGGACGGGAGGATTCACATCGGAGAAATTCCACTCATACGCCGGGATCTGTCCGTTAGGGTGCGTGTACCATTCGCGCAACAAGAGGATCAGTTGATCTTTGGCAAAGTTTGGATCGACTCTCGTGAATGCCGCCGTATGGAAAGCGAGATCCCATGAACAGTAGTAGGGATACTCCCAAGTATCCGGCATCGAGATGACATCACGGTTAAAAATATTCCTCCAGTCTGCATTGCGCTCGTCATGCCCCTCGGGCGGTGGAGGCATGGTCGGGTCACCGCGCTGCCACTCGGTCTGGACGAGATTGTAGAACTGTTTGGACCAGAGAAGTCCCGCATAGGCCTGCCGGGCAACCTTTTTTTCAGGCAGGGTTAGCGAGGAGTGAAGCACCTCTTCATAAAAGCCATCGGCTTCCATGATCCTTTTGGCAAAGATATCGTTGAAGCTGTCGTCAAAGGGTGTTCCCTGCCACGAGTCCTTGGTAGCAAGGCGAAGACGAAACACCACCTCCCCTCCAGCTGGAATCACCTGATCGTAAAGTACTCCGGCCTTCGTACCCTTTAATCCAGGATTCACAGCTTCCCGTATCCCGTGAACCACCAGATCATCAAATGCATCTTTTGTGAACCGATGTGGCGAGGGGTGGTTGTAGAGACGCTCTGTATTTGTCTCATTATTGGTGAAGAGAACTTCAGGCATCTTCTGATCCCCACCAAGATCAAAGGCCATTTGATACTCACCCATCACATGGTGGGTGGCTGAGAGCAGACCGGGTGAATCAAAGCGAATTTCGGGTTCGATGAGGCATTCCTCGCTGATATTCCCCCAAGCCCAGGTATTTCGGTACCAAAGCGTCGGCAAGAGAACAATTCTGGCGGCTTCAGGGCCGCGATTGGCAACGGTAATCCTGATCAGAATATCGGTGATGGCCTCCTTTGCATACTCGACCTGAACATCAAAGTATCGATCACCATCAAAAACGCCCGTGTCGAGAAGTTCATACTCAGGCTGATTCCGATCACGGCGGGCATTTTCTTCAACCAATTCATCGTAAGGAAAGGCTGCCTGAGGGTATTTGTAGAGCCCCTTGGCGTAGGAATGTGTGGGCGTGCCGTCGAGATAGTAATAGAGCTCTTTGACATCCTCACCATGATTTCCCTGCGGGCCGGAGAGACCGAAGAGACGATCCTTAAGGATCCGGTCACGGCCATTCCAGAGGGCGAGACCAAAGCAGAGTCTCCCAAATCGGTCGCTGAGCCCAAGCAATCCATCCTCCCCCCATCGGTAAGCCCGACTGCGGGCTTCTTCAAACGGAAAGGAAGTCCACGGATTCCCATCAGCTGAGTAATCTTCCCGGACGGTTCCCCATTGGCGTTCAGACAGGTAGGTCCCCCAGAGTTTCCAGAAGCGCTCACGCTTGCGATCCTCCTCGAGTCGCAGCGATTCCTCAGTCATGGGAGGGGGCTGAGCTGAGAAGTCTTTTTCGGAGATGATCCAATGCAGTCTGTGAAGCAATCTGCTTGAAAGTTTGGCGGTCTGTTGGAATGTACTCCTTCCAGAACTGCGTTTCTTTATTTTGCTGCGCAAGCGCAAGCCAGATCGTCCCAACAGGTTTGTTTTCAGTACCTCCTCCAGGGCCTGCAACACCAGTGGTGGCGAGCGCATAAACAGCTCCACTCCTGCGAAGCGCCCCCTCGGCCATGGCTTTCGCAACTTCTCCGCTCACGGCACCATGGGTGGTAATCAGATCGGGATCTACTCCGAGCAGATCGCATTTTGAATTGTTGCTGTAGGTGACAAATCCCTCCAAAAAGACCTCGGAGGCACCGGGTATATCGGTCAGGCGATTTGCGATCAGTCCTCCGGTGCAGGATTCTGCCGTGGCTAAAGTTGTTTCCGATCGTTTCAGTAAGGCCACGACAACTTCTTCAAGGGTTTCGTCATGTTGAGAAATCAGGCACTCACCTACAGCTTCCAGAATCAGTGGTTCCACTTCCTCCAGAATCGTGCGTGGCGCAATCAATCTGAAATCGACTTCATTGGGGCGGGCGCAGTAGCCGACTTCAAGATCTCCTCGCTGGGAAAGAGAGAAACCAATCTTCGACTCAAGCATCGATTCCCCCATGCCGACGACACGGTAAATCCTGCATTCGTTCTGGTCTGAATTCGTAAAGAGTGATTGCAGGATGGGAAGTACAAAATCCCTCACCATCGGCTGAAGTTCACGGGGTGGTCCGGGAAGCAGAAAGATGTGTGGCGATGCCCATGAGATTCCCTCGACAGGAGGAATATAGAGGCCGGGAGCGGTGCCATGAAGATTGATAAGAACATTCGCTCCTTCAGGAACCATGGCCTGTCGTTCCATTCTTGGCTGAAAAAGATAGCCCCGTCGCCGGCAACGATCCTGAATGCGTTCCAGAGTTTCAGTGTGAAGCACAAGACGCAACCCCAACAACTCGGCGATAAGTTCCCTCGTGATGTCATCGGTCGTAGGGCCCAAGCCTCCCGTGACGATCAGCACCTCTGCACGGGAAAACGACTCCAGAACAGCCTCTCTCACGATCGCCCCGTCAGGGACGGTTGTTTGTCTTGTGATGCGTAGTCCCAAAGGGAAAAGCTCTTTGCCTATCCACGAGAGATGAAGGTCACGAACCACTCCTAGAAGGAGCTCAGTTCCCGTATTGAGCAGTTCAACGCGGGGAGACATCACTCCACTTCTCCCGTCACGATGTCAAACCATCGATCGACCATCCCTTTTTGCCAAGCGGCCTCTTCGATCTCATAAGAATGACGAAGATTGGCCAGCAGTCGGGCCAGGATCTGACGCGATACGGGATTCTCGAGATGCCCGTCACTGAGTTCTATCTGTTGCCGTGCCAGGATATCTGCGCAATCGGCAATGGAGAGCACTCTTCCCTGGTGAAAAGGGTCGAAGTAAACCTCTCCGCAACGGGCGATGAAATGTCCCGGAAGATTCACCCCATAAATCGGAATTCCGGCACGGGCCCCCACAAACATATAAAGGAGCGTCAGTGTGAGCGGAAGCCCCTTGCGATTCTCGATCACACACGGGAGTAGAGAATTTTCATGATGGTAATAGTCATGCGTATTTCCATCGAAACCAAGCTCACCGTGGAGATATCCGATCAGGATGGGGACACGGTCATCGGGGTTTTCCGTAATGCGTCTCAGAAGTTCACATCCCCAGAGATCGAGCGATTTTTTCCACTCAACGCCATCAATCCAGGGCATCAATGCCTCCGCGATCAACCATGATGCCTGCTCCAGCGGAATGTCATCATGTTCTTTCAGGAGTTTCTCCAGTCGAACCGAGGCATTCTTTCCTGCGATGGCATGGATCACATCCTGAGCATGAGCCGCAACGATCGCCGAATCTGTATTCACCAAGTCCCTGAGCTCCTGAAGAGCACTTTCCCCCCGCAGAACCAATTGCTCCTTCACCATCCCCACCGTCTCAGGATCATCATCACGAAAAAGTCGGGTAATGGCTTCAAGCTGTAACGACATAGGAATACCATTAGTCCCAGAAGAGGCTGGAATCAAGTGACGGAACGCGGGTTTGATGGAAAAATCTTATCCCTATAAAAAAACCACCGCCTCTCTTGACGAAGCGGTGGTTTCTGAAAATCCGACTTGTTGGAAAGCCTGCAAATCCCCTATGCGCCTTGATTATTCGTCACAGGAGAGTTGCCGCCTGGAGTCAGTCCGAATGTTCCCAATCCCGGGACTCCACCACCCTGACTCCCCGGTGTGCCGGTACTCGAGGTTCCCGTTGCATTTTGCGAACCATTTTGATTTTCATTTTGAGAGCCGTTTTGAGATCCGTTACCGGCAGTCGTCGTACCGGTGGTTCCGGTTGATCCGGTAACGGCGCTGGTGACCGTTGCAGGCGTTGTTGGAATGCCTGCATTCGTCAGGGCTGTGGCTATCTGGCTTGAATTTTGAGCAGCGAATTGAGTGGGAGACACGGGTGTTTGACCGGCCGCAGTCGTCGCGGCTGAATAAGAATTGTATGCACCTACTGCTACTCCCGTTGTGATTGCAGAAGTCACTGTCGGTGCTGCCTGGCTTGCACCTTGAGCCACTGCGGTGAGAACCGGATTAACTGATGGCTGTCCATTGGCTCCCGTCGGAGGAGTAAGATTCACTAAGCTTTCACTTGCTGTAACCAGATTGATCGTGAGTGCTTGAACATTGGGTGCTGTTTTACCATACAGGGGATCAGGTGTCGCCCCGACATTGAAATTCCCTAGTCCGCTGATTGAGGCTGAGGAAATTGCCGCAATCGCCTGAGTGATTTTTGCGTAGTTGGGATCCTGAGGCGCAATTTTAACTGAACTTCCAGGCTGGATATCAGGTCTGATATTCTGAAGTGCCGCGGTCAACACCACTCCCTCTGCACTCGCCGCCGCCTGAAGCTGTGTCGATTTTGTCTGTGCGTTCAGAGCTTGGATTGTTGCCCTGTCCGCATTGGGAGGGAGCGCCGTAGTGTCCGGCTGTGCACCAAAAATAGGGTGATTGACTCCTTTATTATCTGGTATGAACGTCATACTTGCGACTACAGCAGCTTTGGCAATAACGGGGGTGGCCACAGCGGGGTTTGACTGGGCTGCAGCCGAGACGATGGCAGCGGCTGAGATTTTGGTAGGATCCAGCCCCAGCAAGGGTGCCGTAATCGGGGTCTGAAGAGCGGCCAGCGTGGCCTGCTGGAGCTGGCCAACAGGCACTTTACCTTGGGTCATCGCCAAGGTTCCGGCTGCCAAGGCTGCCGCAATTTGAGCAGGATTCAGATTTTTAGCCGATTGTCCCGGCTTTACGAGTCCCAACTTGATGGCACCGAGTTGCACAGCAACTTGATTTTTTGCCATAGCAATTGCCTGCGGGCTTACCGCTGGAGCTTTTGCAGGGGCCGGTGGCGCAGCAGTGACAACGACTGCCGAAGAGAGCAGGATTGTTGTCGCTGCCAAAATGATCTTACGGAGATTATTTTTCATGTTCGGAGGATGTTTTTGTCGCTTGCCTGAAGTTTTTATCAAACTACCCGAAAAAGCGTTAAGGGTCAATTTCTTTCAGAATTTAAAAGACTCCAAAATTGTCTGATTTCTAGCTTTATAAAAATGTTATCACCTTTGTTTTTAACAACAATTCGCTGCTGGATAAAGCCGCAGGAAAGCAAGTAACTTCCCATGAGTGCGCTTTTTTATCTTTCTCCTGATCTTTGCCGCATTTGCCCTTCTGGAACTCTTCATCGGGGGAACGCGGTTGCTTTATGCCATACCGAGCGTGATCTGTTTTGCGGCGGCGGCAGTGGTCACCTTATTCCCTCAAATCAGGACCAGCCAGAGGGCAACCATCCCGGCGCTCTGCTCCATCCTCTTCTTTGCGGCCTATATCGGGATACGCAACCGATGTTCGGAAGTTGAGTACATTGGAAGGCTTCAATTCTTCATTTTAATCGGGTGCCTGCTGATCTATCTGCTCTTTACCCTGGTGCTCACAAAGCCCGGTGATCGGAAGGTTTTTTTCATCTTTCTGGGGATAATGGCCCTGCTCCAGATCGTTCCGGCCCTGATTCAGTTCACTCAAAAAAATCAATGGATGCCTCTCTCCTGGGCACAGCGGCTTGATGCTCCGAGTTGGAGAGCCAGTGGCTTTTTCATCTGTCCCAATCATTTTGCGGGGTTTCTTGAGGTGATGGCCCTTATTGCAACAAGTTACGCAATCTGGGGACGCATCTCGGTCATTTCACGGGTATTGAGTGGTTACACCGCGTTAGTTTGTCTCATAGGCGTTGCCATTTCAGGCAGCCGTGGCGGCTACCTGAGCATCACCTCGGGTGCCTTGGTTCTGCTGATTCTCTCCTGCGTGGCCTGGTGCCGGATGAAGAAAGGTGGAGCCCTTATCCCGATTCTGATTGCCCTAGGAATTTTCACCTTTTTGTTTGCAGGAACCCTGCTGCTGGCCTTCGAGAACCAGCATTTAGGCGAGAGAGTCACTCAGATCAATGATCCGGAAAATTGCCGAGTCCTTCTTTGGTCAGCGGCGCTTGATCAGTTTCATCTGTCCCCAATCTGGGGAACCGGGGGCTTTTCCTACCTCTATTTCGGTCGTCTGTTCAGGGACCCCTCGATTCAGAATGATCCCATTCATGTGCATAATGATTATCTCCAAATCCTTGCAGACTATGGATCAGTTGGCTTCTCACTGCTTGCGATCCTGCTGATCGTTCATATTACTGTTGGCATTTCCGGTTTCAGGAAACTCTCGGCTTCGACATCCCGCCACGCAGCAGATCTCAAAAGCGACCGTCTCGCTATCAACATAGGAGCCCTGTCGGCAGTGGCGGCCTATCTCGTCCACTCCGTCGTGGATTTCAACATGCAAACCCCTCAAAACGCCTTCATGATGGCTGTGGTGCTGGGGGTGCTGGCGAATCCCGGCGCTCCCAATGAATCGGAAGCCGAGTCTGGCCCGAGTGCCTCCTTTCGAGTGATTTTACGCTATTGTCTCCCCTTGATCGGACTGGGGATCATGATCTATGGGATTCCGATGATCCGGGGTGAGTATCTTGCCGAAAGAGCACGGGTCGCATTAAGGGATGGACATCAGCGGGAGGCACTCGACTTTGCACGGGAAGGCACCCGCCTGTTGCACGACAATCCAGAGCTCTACTATTACGAAGGTGAATCCGCACTTCAGCTTGTTCTCTTGGGTAAGATAGGAAAATCAGACTCATTGTTTTTGAAATCGGAAGCGGTGAACTCCTTTGCCTCCGGGCTAAAACTCTTTCCTTACGATTCAAGCTTCGCACTCAAATCCGCTCAGGCTCTGGCGGCGGCCGGAGATCATGAAAAGGCCGTTAATGCCATAGATTATGCAGAGCGTATCGATCCCAACAACTCGCTTGTGACCGCCTACAGGGGGATGATCGACTATGCCTTCGGCCTATTTGCCGAGGCGAAACTCTGCTTTGAAGAAGTGGAAAAATCACATAGTGAAGAGGCCCAAGCCATAGCCCGTCGAGGGCTTAAAGCTATCGAGGAGCAAGATCGGAAGAAGAATATTCCCTCTGACTAATCAGCTCAATCAACCTCCTTCATGAAGCCCCCCGTTATCAACGATCGAGAGCTTGATCTATGCAATCTCGATCCTGCGGGCATCGCCCCAGAGGGTCTCAAGGGCGTAGAGTTCTCTTTTTTCGGTATGGAAGATATGCACGATCACACTTCCATAATCGATGATCACCCACTGACTGCCCGGGGCGCCATCCTCGGCAAGAGGACGAAGATCGATGGCATCGCGCACCTTCCCGCGAATCGAAGAAGCGATTGCCTTGAGTTGAGGATCGGATGTTCCGGAGGCAATAACAAAAAAATCAGTGAAGCTTGCGATATTACGCATGTCGAGAATCACGACATTCTCAGCTTTCTTATCGAGCGCGCCATCCGCGCAGAGACGGGCCAGGGATTCCTCGGGATCAACGGGGGGAGGAGTGGCGGCAACGGGTTTAGGCTTGGGCATCTGGGGAGTGGGATTGGTAGAGGGCGAAGGACATGATGTAATCGTAAACTGCTGATGGGAGAAAATACCTGACAGACTTTCCCTTGGCGAGCCGTTCGCGGATTTCAGTTGAGGAAATATCAATGATGCGGTGCACAAGCAGAAATTCCTCCTCGGGCACCACCTCGCCCTTCGAGCGTGTGAAGACGGCAAAATCAACCAGATTCTTCAATTCAGAAATATCATGCCATGTTGCCAGTTGCCGGACATTATCGGCACCAATGAGATAGATGAAACGCACTCCAGGATAATCCCCCAGAAGTGATCGCATGGTATCAATGGTATAGGAAGGCCCTTCACGGAGCAGCTCACGATCATCGATGGAAAACCGGGGCTCCCCCTCAATGGCCAGTCGCATCATCTCCACCCTGTCTTTCGCGGAGACGATGGGAGGAACATCAGTTTTGTGGGGGGAAATCGCTGCGGGAACAAACAGAACCCTGTCAAGATTGAGTTCCTCAAGGGCCGCCTGGGCGGAGATCAGATGGCCCGAATGGATGGGGTCAAAGGTTCCCCCAAAGACCCCCACCCTCTCGACATGGCCGGGGATACGCGTTCTGATGCCCGAGGGACTCACTGGTAGAGTAGAAAAGGTTGCCTCTCCGAGCGAAAACGGGAGAGAAACGGCTGCCATGAAGAGATGATCTGCGAGGGTGTTTTACTCGCAAGATCGTGGCGGATCGTGTCGCTGCCATAGACCTTGTAGAAAAGATTCATCATCTCTCCATTGGCCTTGGAGAAGATCCCACCGCGCGAGAGCCTATTACTTTCAGCCAGTGTGTGGAGTGCTGCAGCACAGAGATCACCTCCTCCCTCTGGGTTGGCGTGAAAGATCACCCCGGGACCGGATGCAGTCTCGTAAGGATCAATACCGATGCCTGGACAATGAGCCCTTAGATATGCAACCATCTCTGGCTTCATCCAATGAGCACCAAGAATCTGGAATGCCCTGGGGGAAAAGAGTCCGAGATCAAGTCCGTCGGCCAATCCCCCGACGATCCCAGTAATGACATAATAGTTTGGGGACATTGCGAGCGGAATGTTGGGCGAAGTCTGAACCCATCGAAGTCCCGTCATCGGCCAGGTCATCGAGCGGGACCAACCATGCATCTTCACTACCTGGAGATTGGCCTTGGGGCCCATCCACCCCTTGGCATTGGCCATCAAGGCAAGTTCTCCAACAGTCAACCCATGCACATAGGGAATGGGAAACTGACCGACAAAGGAAATCCAGCGAGGATCAATTCCCATTCCCTCGACACGGTTCCCTCCAAGAGGATTGGGGCGATCAAGCACCACAAACTCTTTTCCCTGTTCGGCACAGGCCTGAAGACATTTGCCCATCGTGCTGATGTAGGTGTAACTGCGGCAGCCAATATCCTGCATATCAAATACCAGCACATCGATTCCGGCAAGCATCTGGGGTGTCGGTTTACGCGTGTCGCCATAGAGCGAATAAGCCTTCAGGCCCGTCAGGGGATCATGTCGGGATCGGACATCCACTCCGGCTTTCTCCGTGCCATCCAGACCATGCTCAGGAGTGTAAAGGGCGACGAGATTGACATGCTTGCGCAGAATGAGTCGCGTCTTTTCCCCGGCTGCATTGACCCCCGTCTGATTGGTAACAAGCCCGACGCGTTTGCCACTCAGAAGATCAAAATTATTATGCTGGAGGACATCGATTCCCAACTCGATGGCCTGAGCATGACAAACGGCACATAACGGGAGAATCAGTGAAAGGAAAAGTTTGCGGATCATAATAAGAATCGTTTCGTCAGAGGATTGATTTTCTGATTCCTTCGGACGCTATGAAATGTACACCCGCCGGTCAACTCCTCCTCCTCGGTGTTCCTGGTCTGGAAGTCGATACTGCTTATGCCGACTTCATCCGCAGAATCCAACCAGGAGGGTTCATTCTCTTTGGCCGTAACATCCAGACTCCCGCCCAGCTACGCAAACTCACCGACCAGCTTCGCGAACTGAGCGCAGTGGAACCGATCATCACGATCGATCAGGAAGGGGGGCGCGTCTCCCGGTTGAAACTTCTCGGCAATGAACCTCCCAACGCCCGACAGCTTCGGGACAAGGGTGATTTTGCCCTCATCGCCCGACATGGGGAACTCACCGGAGAACTGTTGCGCCTCTTTGGCTTCAACCTCGATCTCTGTCCGGTGCTCGATATTGCGTTTGACGATGAAGCGGACAACTCGCTTCGTGGCCGCTGCTACGGCACGAGCGCCGATCAGGTCATCGAGATGGCCGGTGTGTTTAATCGCGCAATGAAAGCAACCGGCATCCTCTCCTGCGGCAAACACTTCCCTGGATACTCATCCGCATCCAGTGATCCCCATCACGAACTCTCTGCATTGCCACGCCCACGGCATGAACTGGAGGCTCACGAATTGAAAGTCTTCCGCAAGTTTGCCCTGCCGGGAGAGGATGCCGTCGACAGCATGATGATCGGTCATATTGCCTTTGCCGAGCTCGACAGTTCGGGCCTTCCCGCATCTCTCTCCCCGACCGTAACCACAAAACTCCTGCGTGAAGAGCTGGGCTTTGAAGGTCTGATCATGACGGACGATCTCGATATGGGGGCCATCTTAAATCATTACGGATTCGATGAAATGATCAGACTGGGGCTTGCCGCCGGAAATGACCTCCTCATGATCTGTCATCGGATGGAACTGGCAGAGCAGGCTTTCGAGATCCTGAAAGCCTCGCCTGTTGATCATCTTGACCGGGCGCTGGCCAATATTGAGGCCTTTAAATCCCGCATGAGTCCTCCCTCGCCTTTTTCAGAAAAGGAATTCGCTCGACTTGATCAGGAGGTGTGGAAACTCCGCGTGGAGACTCTTGGCGAAGAAGGCGCAGCAGCCCGCAGTCCTGAGGATGGAAAACGCTCTCCCGTCGAGGTGTACTGAAGCTTCACAGGAGG
Organism: bacterium; assembly: GCA_037130175.1. GTDB lineage: Bacteria > Verrucomicrobiota > Verrucomicrobiia > Chthoniobacterales > UBA6821 > UBA6821. Next base: position 29,399 of record JBAXTN010000004.1, read on the forward strand.
CAGACTAGACACCCAAGGTATTTATCAGTTTTTCATGATCCACCTTGCTTCTGCGAATATAAATCTCCTTAAGCTTTTTCAAGTCACTGGTAAAGATGAGCAAAGTATTGGTGTCGTCGTCATACGAGGCCTGAATGGGGATGCTTTTGCAAACCCATGACTTTTGCTTCGGATCATCCTCCTTATATTGCTTGGCCAGCCCTTTCCATTCATCTCCTCGGGAATTGTTGTCAAGAAGTACGGCTATTTCCTCAAAACTAATTTCTTCAAGTTTTTCACTCTTACCGGGGATATACTTCTTGTAGCTGATACTGTCGGTGAGACCGTCAACAAAGTGAGCATGAATTTCCAATCCGGCTTTCCGGTAAACTTTATAATCGCCGTTTGATTTAACGGGTGCTCCGTACCGCAGGAAGGATTGCTCCAGATTTTCTCCGATGATGGCAGATGCATTCGTGATCGTGACAAGAGCGACGGTGACGAAAAAAATAATGCGACAGCTCTTGAATTTCATGATCTGGGTTTCGCATCTAACCAAATTGAAACAGATGAGTAAACGAGTTTCGATTCATGACCCCGGGTGGAATCGAACCACCATCTAGAGTTTAGGAAACTCCTATTCTATCCGTTGAACTACGGGGTCTGTTGATTTCGATCTACTTAAGGAAATAGGAACGACTGTAAAAGGGAAACACTAGGGTTTCCATAATTGGCTGTCCTATTTCGCTCAAATTGATTCAAGGGAGGCAGGATACAGATTGGCAAAAAAAGGGAAAGGATGAAGCTCTTGGGATCGAGATCCCATCTTCAACGCCTCCAGTGCTGCTAATCAGCCTCAATGTTTTTCACCTCGTATAGATCGAAATGCCCAACGGCATGTACGATGGCCTTGGGTAAGATGTTGGATAAGTTAAATGGGAAAAATGTATAGACCAAGGGGTGGTTTGGTTTTGCGTCGTTGCTGTTTGCATTCATCGCGATCAGGACATTGTAGCCTGGTGGGCAGGGTGTCGGTTCGCCGCTCTTATATTTTACTAAATTAACATTCTTCTTCTTATAAAAAAGAAGCTTCTGATTAACACTGACATTGAAATATACGAGTGTCGGCTTCCGATAGTAATTGTAGAGGTAGCGCCATCCGCCGATTTCGGTCGCCGCTGGTATGAGCAGACTCATGCACGCGAGGAGATTCATGATCCAAATAATGGTCGCGATTTTTTTGAGATGAAGTGCAAGCCAGTCGAAACGCTCAACAAGATCCGCCGTCACGACCATGAGAATCAATGGTAAAAAACCCAACATTGGCATGAGAAATCGGACCTCTTTGTGTCCAATGAGAACATGAAACAGTAGAAATAAACCGATGATGCTTGTGAGAACATCGAGCGGATATTTTATAAAATAGTAGATAGTCGCCAGGACATAGAGGGGGCCAAATGGCAGATACATCGACACCATGAAGAGGTATGCATACCAAGGAGATACTCCTGACCAACTGTCCATGATTCCGAGCGCGATATTCTGATGGTAGTAGTTGTAGGCACTGCAAACCCATTTCCCGTAAAAGTAAAAATCCGAGGTAAAATTAAACATCAGGATGGCAATGACCATACTGGATGCAAGAAGCCACCATTGGCTTAGCTTTTTGGCCTTGTAAGCTGGCCAGAGAAGCCAAAGCATCAGTCCCAGGATGGCAAAACCAATCTGAAAACGGCAGGAGAATGAAAGTCCCAAAAGCAACCCTGAAACGATAATTCGTACGACACTGAGATTTTCCAACTTTGCAAATAGCAAACCAACTGCCAGCAGCAAAAGGTGGCCGCAGATACTCTCCGAATTAAAGTGGGGATTCGTGTAAAGAACGAGCCAGCTGAAAAGACTGATCACTACAAACCACTCTCTATATTGTGGTTTTACCCTGACCATAAAAGCCTTTGTAAAAACCAGTATCGAGAAAATTCCGAACAACCCGCTTGTTAAGTAGACAAGATAGGTTACTAAAAACGGGTTGACCTGAGAGGTGAACAGACCAATAAAACGAAAAACAGCGACGACCATCCAAACTTGTATGGTGGGCCGCATCTGGCTGCCAAATTCAATGCGCAGATCTCCCTGATCGATATATCCCATTTTGTAACCCGCAAATTCGAAGATCTGTGAATATTCATCCCCCGTGTTGTGGCCAAAATTCGTATAGCTGGTGATCGCCGTGATGATCGCCGCTAAACAGATGTACCAAAAATACCGCTTCTCGGTCGCAATAAAATACAATGCTTCCTTAAGCCGGATCAGCGGATTTAAAATTGGGGTGTTTGTCAGCATTTGTTGAAAAAAATTATATCCCCGTATTATTTATAGGGAACTCTAGGACTCGGAAACTGAAATGATGCCCATCTTCCTGTTTCCCAAGGTTCAATTATCTATCAACACATGATTTATCCCTTCACTCAATCGTGGCTCCCAGAGCCTGAAATCGGTTTTCATGCCGGATCGGTCGAGATTCTGTGTAACGATGGAGTACTTCTTTTTAAAGCCGAGCTACAGCAGCCACTTGTCTCCACTCTTGCAACGGCACATCAGCAACGCCTCTGGGAGTTGGGTGATGTTGTGGAGTTTTTCGTTCAGAAGACTGGTGATTCCGACTACCATGAATACCAGATCGCTCCGAATGGTATGATGCTGGCCCTGCATTATCCCGACAGCAACTCCGTCATCTCCGTCAGAAATGGAGAACGGAGAATGGAAGAGTATCTATGCTGCCTACCAACCGGAAACGCTGCCATCACTCACTCCGGGTGGAGAGCTTCCCTGAGCATTCCCGTAGCCGGACACAAAATGCGCCTTAACTGCGGACGCTACGATTGCAGTATGGGACTCCCTGCGATCATCTCCAGCACCTCGAATCTGACGCAGCGCGACTTTCATCGTCAGCAGGATTGGCGGGAATTCATTCCCATGGCAGGGTAATCCATGGCTTCACATCGCCCGTTCCGTAAAAAGCTCTCCAATAAACCACTTCCCGGTGGACCAGAGGATGCCCTGAGCGGACAGGTTGAGAGGGTCACCTTCCATAATGAGGAGAACGGTTTCTGCGTGCTGAAAGTAAAGGTGCAGGGGCGTAAAGAGCCGGTTTCAGTCCTCGGTTCCCTTCCCTCCGTCGCTGCTGGAGAGTGGATCACCGGACAGGGAACATGGGAGCAGGATCGCGATCATGGTGTGCAGTTGCGTGCCCATACGCTCAAGACACAACCGCCGACTTCTCTGGAAGGGATCGAGAAATATCTCGGCAGCGGGATGATCAAAGGGATCGGACCGGTCTATGCCACAAAATTGGTGAAAAAATTCGGCGATCAGGTCTTTGAGATCATAGAGAATCAGTCCAAGCGACTGGAGGAGGTCGATGGTATCGGACGGGAGCGGCGACAACGGATCAAGGATGCATGGGCCGAGCAGAAGGTGGTGCGGGATATCATGCTCTTTCTCCATGCCCATGGTCTCGGAACAAATCGGGCAACAAGAATTTACAAAACCTATGGGGGTGATGCGGTCGAGCTGATCAGGGCCGACCCTTATCGGCTTGCCAGGGATATTCACGGGATAGGATTCCAATCCGCCGACAGCGTTGCGGAAAAACTTGGCTTTGCAGCAGACTCTCTGCTTCGTGCCCGTGCCGCATTGGAGCATCTTTTAGATCAGGCAACCGGCGAGGGACACTGCGGGCTTCCGAAGCGCGATCTTCTGGAGTCGGCATCAAGCATGCTGGAAGTGGATAATGCGATCGTTCAAGAAGCTTATGCACGACATCTCAAGGATGGACGAATTCTCAGCGAACGGATTGAGGGAGAGGAACTAATTTTTTTACCCCATCTTAAGGAAGCTGAGGAACGCATAGCGCGCCAACTTCGTCGTCTAGCAGAGGCGCCGCCACCGGATCCGGTGATCGATGCATCTAAGGCGATTCCCTGGGTTGAGCAAATGACGGGCAGAAAACTTTCGCCGAGCCAGCATCGGGCACTCACTACTGCCCTGCATAGTCGCGTGGTGGTCATCACCGGTGGTCCCGGTGTCGGCAAGACAACGCTCGTGCAGTCGCTACTCCGTATCCTAACGGCAAAGAAGCTTCATTGCCTCCTTGCAGCACCCACAGGCAGGGCGGCTCAACGACTGGCCGAGGCATCGGGACTGGAAGCATTGACTCTTCATCGGCTGTTGGAATTTCAGCCCGGTCGTGGGGGATTCCAACGCAACACTGCAAATCCTCTGGAGGGAGATGTGGTCGTAGTGGACGAAATCTCCATGGTCGATGTCCCCCTGATGAGCCGTCTGCTTGATGCCCTGCCCCGCAAGGCCCGACTGATTCTTGTAGGAGATGCCGATCAGCTTCCCAGTGTCGGCCCGGGACTTGTGCTTGGAGATATCATCCGCAGCGGACTCGTTCCCGTCGTTCATCTGACAGAGATCTTCCGGCAGGCGGGTGACAGTCGGATTATCAGCGGGGCACACTCCATCAATCGGGGAGAAGTACCCGACATGGAGCCCGGTAGGAACTCGGATCTAGTCTTTATCGAGAGGGAAGATCCCGAAGCATGTGCCGAGACGCTTGTCACGATGGTTCGCGACAGACTGCCGAAACATCTTGGGATCGATCCGGTGGAGGACATCCAGATATTATCCCCCATGCATCGTGGAAGCCTCGGCATACGGGAACTCAATATCCGTCTCCAGAAAGCTCTCAATCCAGCAAGCGATTCACGGATAGAGCAACAACTCTATGGCAACCTCTTCCGCGTGGGGGACAAGGTCATCCAGACCTCCAATAACTATGACAAGGAAGTCTTCAACGGTGACATCGGTCGCATCCGTTCGATCGATAAGGAGGAAAAACAACTTCTGGTTCGCTTCGGCAAACGAGAGGTCGTTTATGAATTTAGTGAATTGGATGAGCTGGAACTCGCCTACGCCATCACGATCCACAAGAGTCAGGGCTCGGAATTCCCAGTCGTGGTCATTCCCCTCGCCATGCAGCAATTTCTATTGCTGCAACGCAACCTCCTCTACACGGGTGTCACCCGAGGGAAACGAATGGTCGTGCTGATCGGCCAGAAAAAAGCGCTTGGAACAGCCGTCCGAAACGAATCGACCCGCCACCGTCACGGAGGACTCTTACACCGACTTAAAAGCTAAGCCTCCTTCTAAAATGTCGGCTGACTTCCGAAACGAACACTCAGGCTGCCTGCGCCAGTAACTCCGGATTGTATTTCTCCCTTTTGTTGAGTGCGCGGCGCATTTTACTAAGGGCAATATTCTGAAGCTGTCGTATGCGTTCCCGGGTGACTCCGAATTTCACACCAACCTCTTCGAGGGTAATCGGTTCGGATCCATCGAGACCGAAGCGCGCATTGATGATCCTGCGTTCACGATCATCGAGTTGTTCAAGCAGATCGCCCACCTCTTCCTGCATATTCTTGTCGCGCAGCTGCTCAAACGGATCGACCGCCATCTCATCTCCGACGAGATCACCGAACTCGGCAGAGTCATCATCGCCAACGGGAGCATCCAGAGAAGCAGGCCTGATTGACGCCTGTTTCAGTTTGGTCACCTTGGAGACCTTCATCCCCACTTCCTCGGCAATTTCTTCGTCCGTCGCCTCCCTACCGAGTTCGTCGCTGAGTCCGGCACCGACGCGGCGGATTTTGGCGATCTTATCCACGAGATGAACGGGTAAGCGAATCGTCTTTCCTTGGTTGGCCAAGGAACGCTTGATCGACTGTTTGATCCACCAAGAACCGTAAGTCGAGAGCTTTCCACCCTTTGCGGGATCAAAGCGCTCCACAGCCTTCACCAGCCCGATGTTTCCCTCCGAGATCAGATCAAGCAGGGGAAGTCCTAGATTGGCATAATCTCTGGCTATCTTCACGACAAGCCGGAGGTTGGCACGGATCATTTCAGCCTTCGCAGCCTTGTTTCCTTTTTTAATTTTTGCAGCAAGAGAAACCTCCTCCGCAGCGGTAAGCAAAGGGTATTGCGCGATCTGGCGCAGGTAGAGCTGCAATCCTGAATCTGAATCTTCGTATGACATGAACGTATGAAAGTTATATTTATTTCTTTGTCATGTTTGACAGGGATGAGAGCGTGTGCGTTCGAATTCTTTTCAGCAATTTCTGTTCGCCTGTTTACAAAAGAGTTCCTGCGTGGGATGGATCTCCGATGATAACCCGTGTATTTTCAGCAACTGTGGTCGGCGTGGACGCCACGGAAATAGAGATCGAGGTCAATACGGGGCCGGGAGAACCCAGTATTGTTGTCGTCGGATTGCCCGACACGGCTGTCAAGGAGAGTAAGGACCGGGTGATCGCAGCCCTCTCCAACAGTGGCTACCGGTGGCCTCGCAAGCGAACCACAGTCAATCTTGCTCCTGCCGACATCAAAAAACAGGGCCCCAGCTTTGATCTCCCCATTGCCCTTGGAATGATTGCCACGGACAGAGAGGAGGATTTGTCGAGACTGGCGCGCTGCACGGTGGCCGGAGAACTCGCTCTGACCGGCGAAGTAAGACCGATCAAGGGAGCCCTCCCTTTGACCCTAGAAGCCAGGGCACGAGGCAAGAAAGCGATCCTCCTTCCTCTTGCCAATGTCCGTGAAGCCTCCATCGTTCAGGGGATCGAAGTCTATGGGGTGAAAAATCTTCGCGAAACTTATGAATTTCTCTCCAAGACAACAGAGCTCGCTCCCGCCACGCACGAATCCCTGCAATCCCATATGATGGATCGCGGATTCGACGTCGATTTCTCTGAGGTCAAGGGACAGCATCAGGTGAAGAGAGCCATCGAGGTTGCCGTTGCTGGAGGTCACAATCTGCTGCTGCTCGGCCCCCCTGGCTCTGGCAAGTCAATGCTCGCCAAGCGCATCCCGACGATCATGCCACCCATGACGCTCGAAGAAGCCATTGAAACTACCAAGATCCACAGCGTTTGCGGACTTTTGGGCACAGGGGAATCAATTGTGATGCACCGTCCCTTTCGGGATCCCCATCATACGATTTCAGACATCGGATTGCTTGGCGGGACAACCAACATCACACCCGGTGAAGTCAGCCTCGCCCATCATGGAGTGCTCTTTCTTGATGAGCTTCCTGAGTTTCATCGCTCCACGCTGGAAGTGCTCAGACAGCCGTTGGAGGATGGTAAGGTTGTGATTTCAAGGGCTTCCGGGACAATGACCTTCCCGTGTGCCTTTATGCTTGTTGCGGCAATGAATCCCTGCCCCTGCGGATACTATGGTGACCCCAAGCGGGAATGCCGATGCTCTCCCGCCCAAGTCGAGCGATATCGCCAGCGCATCTCCGGCCCGTTGCTGGACCGTATCGATCTTCATGTCGAAGCCCCCGCAGTGGAATACAAGGAACTCTCCGACACGATTCCGGCAGAGTCTTCATCATCGATCCGGGAGCGCATCCTCAAGGCGCGAGCACTTCAGCGACAACGCTTTGCAAAAAACCGCAAAACTTCCTGCAACGCACGCATGAACCATGCCCAGTTGAAAGAGCATGGCCACCTCAATCAAGCCGGACACGAATTACTCAAAGCCGCCATGACCGATCTCAACTTCAGTGCCCGCGCCTACGACCGGATTCTGAAAGTCTCCCGAACCATTGCGGATCTCGCAGCGAAGGAAAACATCGAACCTGATCACCTGTTGGAGGCCCTCAGTTATCGCAATCTGGATCGTGCTGTTTGGCACTAGATTGAGCTAAAGAATTAACTACTCGACAAGGAAGATTCCATTTTCCGAAACAGCTTCATGGCATTTCTGGTTGCTTACGATTCCCGAATCTTTCAGGCTGTGAAACTCCACCATGAACGACACGATTCTTGTTACCGGCGGTGCCGGATTCATCGGCGCAAATTTTGTCTTGGACTGGATTCGTGAAATCGGCACTCCGGTCGTCAATCTGGACAAGCTGACCTATGCCGGGAATCTGAAGACCCTCTCGTCACTTGCCTCCGACTCGCGGCACATCTTTGTGCAGGGAGACATTGGAAACCCTGCCCTGCTGGCCGAACTGCTCTCCGGTCACAAACCGCGCGCAATCGTGAATTTTGCAGCCGAGTCGCATGTTGATCGCTCGATTCATGGGCCAAGGGACTTTATCCAGACAAATATTACAGGAACCTTCGAGCTTCTGGAATCAGTCCGTGCTTATTTTAATAATCTGGATGTAACTGAGAAGGAGGCTTTCCGTTTTCTTCATGTCTCCACGGATGAGGTTTACGGGTCACTGAAAAAGGATGATCCCGCCTTTCTTGAGACCAATCCCTACGAGCCAAACAGCCCCTACTCCGCTTCCAAAGCTGCCAGCGATCACCTCGTGCGCGCCTATCACCACACCTATGGCCTGCCGGTGCTCACCACCAATTGTTCCAACAATTACGGTCCCTATCAGTTCCCAGAGAAACTGATTCCCCTGATGATCGTCAATGCACTCAGTGGCAAGCCCCTCCCGATCTACGGCGATGGACAGCAGATCCGGGATTGGCTCTATGTCTGTGATCACTGCTCCGCAATCAGGCGCGTGCTGGAATCCGGCAGACTTGGAGAAACCTACAATATCGGCGGTTGGAACGAAAAACCCAACATTGAGATCGTCCATACGATCTGTGACCTGCTTGATGAAATTCGCCCCAATGCAGACGGAAGCTCCTATCGAAGTCTCATCACAACGGTCATCGACAGACCTGGGCATGATCGCAGATACGCCATTGACGCTGGAAAAATAGAGCGGGAACTTGGGTGGCGACCCGAAGAGACTTTTGAGACAGGAATCAGAAAAACCATCGCTTGGTATCTTGATCATAAGGCATGGGTTGCCGATGTCCAATCCGGTGCCTACCGCGACTGGGTGGAGAAAAACTATTCAGGACGCACTGTTTAGACTCAGATCATCAATGGATTACGCCGACCTTCCTGTCCTCACGCCACGCGAGGAAGCGGAACAGATCCTCAAGGATCATCACGATAATTATCCGGCCTGCCTGAGCGTTATTATCGAGCAGTTTACCAAACTTCAGAATCGCAGTCAGATCCTGCTAACCGTCGCCACGATCGCACTCACGGTCACAGGATTTTCCGGATCTAAAATCGCAGCCACGGGAACAACTCCCCGACTCCTGATCGTGACGGGGCTGATTTTTGTCCTAGGCGGAATCATTATGCTCCTCTGCCAGACACTCACCCTCAAATGGGCGACACAGATCCGCCTCGCCTCACAGGAGGAGACTCTTGCCGCCATTCTCGAGCACCGTAACAAGAAGACCCATACCTACAGCGTGGCGTTGCTACTTGTGGTCACGGGACTTTCCCTGTTTGTAGCGAGCATCGCCTTCTATCTGATCATCGGAAAAATAATCTAGGCCCCGCTAACACTAAAAAACCCTAGAAACGAAGGCCTTCTACCCCTTCCTTCCAAAACCAAGGAACCGGCCAAAACTGCCTTTTTTGGGTGCATTTTTAACCTCCCCGCTCTGGGTGGCTTCGCGCGGTTTGCCCGATTTTTTTCTCTCGGAAAAATGAGCATGGCGGGGCTGTTGCGGTCCCTGTACCGAATCGTGGCGCGGCGTGCGAATCTCACCCGGTTTTCTTGCAGGGCGACGCGACCCGGCTCCAGGGCCTCTACCCTCCTCTCTCGGATGGGATGCCGCGTTGTAATCAAAACCTTCGGCTTTGAGGCGGGGCACGCTGCGACGAGTAAAACGCTCCAGTGCACGCAGTGCATCCTCATCCTCACGGGTGACAAAACTGATCGCATCACCTGCTGACTTTGCCCGTCCGGTACGGCCGATCCGATGAACATAATCCTCGTGATTGGGAGGAAAATCAAAATTTATCACATGGGAAATACCATCGACATCGATACCACGGGCTGCAATGTCCGTGGCCACGAGCACACGGACTTTCCCCTCCTTAAACTCCGTCAGTGCCCGAAGACGCTGATTCTGGGATCGGTTGGAGTGGATGGTTGCCGTAGTGATCCCAGCCGCGATCAGCCTCTTGGCAATTTTGTCCGCACCATGTTTGGTTCGTGTGAAAACAAGTACCATCGAGAGATGGTCATGCTGAAGCAGATGCTGTAACAGTGGCACCTTGAGATGCGGGGTGATTTCATAGACTGCCTGGGCAACAGTCTCCGCCGGATTGGATCGGCGTCCGATCTCAACGGTCTCCGGCTCATGGAGAAATTCCCCGGTCAGTTTCTCAATCTCACGGGAGAGCGTGGCGGAGAAGAAAAGAGTCTGCCGTTTTCTTGGTAGGAGCCGGACAATTTGTCGGATGGCGGGAACAAAACCCATGTCCAGCATTCGATCCGCCTCGTCGAGCACAAGAAATTCGATTCCGGCAAAGGCTTTCTCCCGTCCCCTGATAATATCGAGCAAACGGCCCGGCGTCGCAACGACGAGATCAACACCATGCTCCAGCGCCTTGATCTGGGGCTTTTCACTCACCCCTCCATAAATAGTGGCGACCGTGAGAGGGAGATGCTTGGCATAAACGCGAACATTTTCCTCGATCTGGACGACCAATTCACGCGTGGGAGCGATGACCAGGGCACGGATACCCCGTGAGGGTGCGGTTGAGAGAACCGATAAAATAGGAAGTGTAAAAGCGGCGGTTTTTCCCGTGCCGGTCTGGGCAATTCCAATGAGATCCCTCCTTGCAAGAACGAAAGGAATGGCTGAGGACTGAATCGGGGTGGGCTCGGTATAACCGGTTTCCTGAACTGCTTTCAGGATGGCCTCATTGAGGCCGAGTGAACGAAAAGGCATAAGAGACTTACATTATAGTACCGCGCCTCCAAAATTGCACGGAATTAAGGACTCTGTGTCCCTCCCTCTGACTAGATGCGTCTTGCCTGCGTGACTAATTGGTCTGTGCAGGGACCGGAGGCGTAGATTCCTTTTCAAGCTTTGCATCCTCAGCCTGCTTGAATTCCAAGAGGATGAAGATCACGAGAAAAATCACCAGCGCCAGAAAAATATAAAGAAAGTTTTTACGATCTTGCGAGACCGCAAAGAATTTACGCTGCTTACCGTCGGAGTTTAAAAATGGGTCAACTTTAAATCCAGGATTGATCATGACACCCGGAGACTTGGGGATATTCAACATGGCCTCACCAGAGGAATTCTCGCTATCGGGTGAATGTTCAGAAGATTTTGTCATGATCAGGGTTGATGTCGGGAATTCAGAGAGTCTTTCAAAAATTGCAGATTAATTTACTGATGATTGTTTTTTTTCCAATTCGTCTCTCAATTCGTGAAGTCTTTCCTTGGGGATGATTTTGCAGTCTGTGAGGATCACATTCCCCACCTTCAATTCCTTGTAATTGCCCTTGAGTCCAATAATTGAATCGGCGTTAAGAAAGTTTTTCTGTCCTAAAATCCGTCCGGTGGAATCGCGTTGAACAAGAGTCGCACTGGAACCGTCTTGGGAAATCTCGATTCCTGAATATTCGGGTATGGATCCGGTCAGAAAATCTCCTTTGACTGCCGGAAGTGATGCCGCTGCATCCTGTAGTGTCACGACAAGCACTTTATTTTCGCTCGACCCCTGACTAAGATGAGCAACACGACCGATGACGGTAATCCGATGACCGGAGTATTTGGCAATTGCAGCCACCTCATTTGCGGCGAAGTCACCGGCAATCGTCTTGAGTTTGACCACCCCTCTTTTATTTAGAGGTTTAAGTACGGGAGCCGCATCCTGCGCCACCAAGGGAATCGCAATACAAAACAGGAGGAAGAATGAAAGCAGCTTGGGGATGGTTGCCATGGGGAATGACTATCAGAGTGTCCGTAAATCTCAATCGGGTATTTCAATTATTTTGGCATCATGGTTGATCAAGCTCCTTGATTTCCAACGATGTCCTCTTTTAAGTGTTGATGTCTTTTCTGCTTCACCATTTGTTTCGCCCGACATGACCTCCATCACCATCCTGCTCAGGCATCCGTATCTGCTTGCGGGGCTTGGCGGGGCAATCGGTTCCATCGGAAGGGTCATGATGTCGAACATAGTAAGCCGATGGATCGGAGAGGATTTTCCGTTCGGCACCATCGTCGTGAATGTCACGGGCGCTCTGCTGATGGGTCTTCTGGCAGGGTACAGTGTCACCGATCCCGGAAAACTGATCTTCTCGCCACCGGCCCGCACCTTCCTAATGATCGGCGTGCTCGGTGGATACACCACATTTTCCTCATTCAGCCTTCAGACCTTTCTTCTGCTGGAGCAGGGAAATATCATTGGGGCTTTTCTCAATGTATTATTGTCCGTGTTGCTCTGTGTTGCGGCGGTCTGGGTCGGGTTTCTGACAATCCGTGCATTCTAATGCGCTTGATTTTGAATCGCCCAACACAGTTGCATCAGGCATGCTCAAATACCGTGCGGTTCTGCCAATCCATCATTTTTCCAAAAAAATCTCCCTTCAGCTCAAGCGCGGCCTTTTCCCTTTTGGAAATTATCGTGACCATGTCATTGGTTGTGGCGTTGATGTCTCTAGTCGTGCCCTGCTGGGGAATGATCACCCGCAGTCGATCCAGACAGGCGGCGACAAGTCTCGTCATGGAGTCTTTGGAGAGGGCCCGCCATGCAGCCATGGCACAAAAAAGTGATCTGTGGGTGGTATTCCAACATCGCAAGCCTCCGGAGCAAGACTCCTTCCGATTACTCTCCAGGCAGGGACTGGTCATCACTTCCATTGATGCATGGCAGAGGATTCCCTCGGGAGTTTCGTTTCATCCAAGAAAGGACTCCCTGATGCAGTCCAACCCTCCCGCCGATATCCTTTCTTCTTCTCTCAATGGTCTGACTGCGCCGGAAGGTTCGGATTTTGGTGCGTTGATGTTTCTGCGCTCGGGTCGGGTCGGTTTTCCGCTGCCGGGAGGTGCTCCGCTGGTTTTGAAACTTGATTCGATCTCAGCCGCCGCCTCTCCACCGTCGGCAATTCTTATTTCACGCGCCACCGGTCGTGCCACCACCCAGTGAACTTCCGTCATCGAAACGCATTCAGTTTGTTGGAGATCCTGATTGCCTTGGGACTTTTTGCCGTTGTTGTTTCAGCTCTGCTCACGCTCTTTCCTATTGCCCTCCGCACAGAAAAATCAAGCGGGGAGGAAACGATTGCCACCCTGATTGCCTCGGGCATGATGGAGTCCCTGCCATCCGGGGAGGGATTAGGAACCCTGAATGTGGTCACGGGAATGAGCAATGATATCCCGGTGTGGGAAGTTATCCCGTCGACTGGCGCGACTAATATCTCCGTGGCATACAATGCCTCCTGCGAACCCGTCCGCAGACTCACCGCAAAGGAAGCAGAGGCCTCTTTGACCGATCCGACCACAGCACTCGTCGTCACCCTTTCAATCACCAAGGCATCCGTGCCGGGGCTGCTGACAGCAGAGGTTGCTGTCGCCTCCCCCTCTTCCGCGCCGGCGGCAAATCGCTCAATCCAGAAATTCACACGCCTGATTCAGTCACCCTCGAGATGAAATCGGCCTCCCACACCCCATCATCCAGCCAAGGCCGAAATGGCTTCACCTTGCTTGAATTGCTGGTTTCCTCAGTGATTCTCGCCTGTATCATCACACTTCTGATCGGAATGGCGGATGGATCGTCGAAGATCTGGAGAGATGGGGAAAGACGGCGCGAGGGCTCTAGAGAGGCTAGGGCAGGACTGGAAATGATCACCGAGGATCTTCATTCCGCTATCATTGTGAGCAATAGGGCAACCTTGAGCATCGTCAAGGAATCCGGGGATCGTGAGGGATCGAGGATCTTCTTTCTGGTCTCCCATACTGATGAAAAAAGAAGCACGAACGGGGAGGGAGATCTGTGCGCCACTGGATATTTTGTCGCGCAGGACCCGGTGAAATCGGGAGGCATGAATCTCTACCGTTTTCATGCCTCCGGAGAAACCGTAGCAAGGGCGTTTGAAAAAAACCGGCTCGAAGAACTCTATACATCAGCCAACCCGGAAAACAGAGCCACCACGGAGTTATTGGCCCGTCACATTGTGCAACTTGATATCCTTCCCGTTAAGAATGAATCCTCCGAGATGCTAATAATAAGAATTTATGCACTCGCCGGAGAGGGATCACATTTCAATGATCCCAAGGCAACTGTCACAAGTGCTATAAAAGAGCGCAACGAACGCCTCCTGAGGCAACACCTTCAACGCTACTCCACAATTGTCAGACTGCCCCCAACCCGAACACTCCCCTCCGGTTCATGAAGCAGCCGAATGACAAATACAGGACCAAGCTCGCCGTCGAGGCCGGCTTTGCCATTGTAGCCATTCTTGGAATCCTGGCTCTCATCAGTCTCCTTGTTGTTTCCATGCTTCACAGTGTGCGCATTGAACGGGCAAGCACCTCTTCGATTGCGGCACATGCCCAATCCTATCTTGTCGCGGAATCAGGTGCCTCTGCTGCTTCGGCTCTCCTGATGCAGGCGACATCCAACCGACCCTCCTTTCTTATCGGCCTCGGAGGAGGAAAAGCAAAACTTGATATCCAACCAAGCCTGGTCATTGGAAGCACCAACCTGACCAACAAGGCCCAGCTAACGCCTCTTTTTTCCCATAATTTCTTGGAATCAAAAAGTGATCCGAAGCAAGCCGAAGAAAAATTTGAAGCACTCTTTGTCAAACTCCTCTCGACCAATCCAAACGAAACAATCGATCTCAATGATCGACTGCTAGTCGAACACGCCGCCAGCGGCGGGAGCATTACAAATCAGGGAGGTATGATTGCTCCCTCCGGACACTATCCGGCCCTCTGGCAAAAACTCCACGACTCGGAAGGCAAGGTCATCGGGCGATACGCCTATCTTCTCATTGATGAATCAGCCCGTTTGAATCCCTCCCTTCATCTCGGAAACTTGCGTGATGACCCTGTTGACTGGGACAGGGGCCCCGGAGACATTCCGTTGACGAACGGAACCACGGCTCTCTTCTCGTCAGGTCAGGCGGAAATACTCAGAAAAGTCGCCACCAACCTCCCGACCGAGGGTAGTTTCTCTACGGCTTTTGGAAATCCTAAGACTTATGAGGAAAAGAAAATCCTGCTCACTCGGAATTCCTGCCTGATGCCCGATCTGATTCCACCCGGACTCCCAGAAGTCGGATTGCCGAAATACAACTTGAATGATCTTGCCACAAATCCCGCATGGGGGAAAACACCCTATGAACGCGCTGAAAACATCGCTTCCGTCATCGACAGAAATTTGCCCAAATTCAAGCAACGCGATGCCTCCCTCTCCCGGAGATCAGAGGATCCAATGCTCTATCTCCACCGTCTTGCCTGCAATATAGTCGATTATATCTCGTCGGAACCGGGTCCCACCGGACCGAATCAGGGAGACCCGTTAGGTAGGGATCGGGTACCCCTTGTCACACAGATCGCGGAACGATGCACCCGCACAGCCCTCAGCAGCAACAGCACCACCATTGAAAGTCGTTTCTTTGCAGAAATCTGGAATCCCACCACAGGCACGATTCCAGCCGGAGGGGTTGCCCGGCTGCTCATCGCAAACAGGGCAAATGTTATTTTTGGCAATGGCGTGGTAAGACCTTTTGCCAACTACGACAAATCCGCACCTACCCTCCCTGCACTTCGTCCCAACGAATTTACCGTGATCGCCTTCGAACCTGTCGTGCAAACATGGTATACTCCCGATTCTACAACAAATTCTCCACGCTGGTTGACCGGCCCTGATGGAAACGCGGATACCATCCACCACCAGTCATTCTCCTTCTATTGGAACGGGCGGCTTGTCGACAGGACCAGACCACCCAAGAATCCGGGTGACGCCCTCGCAGGTGGCATGAATCATCTGGCCCAGACGCTTAACGATGATAGACCTCACTGGCAATGCGTGACCATTCCAACCTGGTCTGTCTCGTCGGACAAGGGTAAGGATCCAGATGGTGCGGACGAAGCCATCCAACAGGGGAATTATCGTTTTGTTGGCGACCCATGCGCCACCTCGCTCACCTATTACAAATGGGGAGTTGTCACAAACTATCCCGCCAAGACGCTCTGGAACGGCATCAGTCCTGCAGGGATTCTTGGAAGGGGGGCACTCATGGATCCCTCTGTAACCTGGACAAGACGGGACAATATTCCGATGAATCCGGTGAGAGGTAATCCTCCAGCCACCGACACGCAGACTCCTGATCTCATCAACTCATCCTATCAACCGAATGGGGAGGGATCACTTGCCCCGTATGTTATTAGAAAAGGCTCCATGATTTCGCTAGGTGAACTCGGCCACATCATTGATCCAGCCCAAGTGGATGATCTTCTTCAAGCTCCCATGGCAGGAGTTCCCTCTTCACCGTTCTGCTGCGGCGGGGGACGCACACTGCGCATCGGTCAACCTGAATTTTCTGTTCTCAGTCCATCCGCCAGTTGGGATACCGATGGGAAGAGAGCGATCGAACTGATCGACATCTTTACCCTTGCAGACAAAGGACGCCAACCTGGTTCCAACAACATCTCCACCAATGCAGGAATCCCCGGTCGCATCAACATCAACACCGCCCCTCACCCCGTGCTGACGTCGCTCTTCAGTGGAATTTCTGTCAGCTCGGACAGTCGTTTTACCAATTCCATCATCACACCGCAGACTGCTGATCAGCTCGCCACCATTGTCGAGCAAAACAGACCCTATTCGCGGCTATCAGATTTGAGGGTACTCACGACGAACCTCTGCAATGCGGAAACCTTTACCCCTCCCCTTTCACGGAATCTACCCGGAGTATCACCTGCTGTGGCGGATGTTTTTGACAGGGCAAGGGAAGAGGCTTTCGGAAAGATCATCGGTCACTGCACGGTGCAGAGTAGAACTTTCCGACTGTTTGTGGTGGGGGATGCTCTTGATCCGAAAGGAAAACCGAATGCCCGCTCCATCATGGAAGCCATCATCTGCCTGACTCCCGATGCCTCTGGACAGCTCATACCAAAATTGCAGGATGTCCAGTGGCACTAGGGAAACGCTGATTTAAGATGATTCTCCTGATCTCACTCCTTCTGGCCCAGTCATCTCCGACACCGGCTCCCGTAGCCATGGATGTTACCCCTGCGGAACATCATCATACCCGGCACGCTCTGGTCTCTGCAACCCCATCACCGACACCGGAGGTTCGCATCACCTTGGTAAATGCCACGAGCGTTTCTGCCATCGCCCTCAATACCAGAGGAACCAATCGCCCCTTTGCCTATCCCTACTTTCCACAGGGCACATGGACGGGAAATGACCCGATCAAGACAAATTCGGTGGACTATCTGGCGCTCACGACCAATGGAGCTCTTCTTGCCAGGCACACTCAGAAGTTTCCAACCGTCTCCTCGCAGATCCTCCTGCTCACGGGTGACTTGAGCACCAGCGGACCGGCGGATTCACTACCGCAGATAGGGTTGCCTCCTCCGCCAAGCCTGAAACCATGGCCACCAAACCTCCAGTTTCATACCTATTCATGTTCCAAGTCAACGAATGCATCCCCTGAAAACAAAGACATCTGCCGTTACCGTGTCGTCAATGGGATGCCCTCCAAACTGCTTATTCTCCGTGCCTTTGCAGATGGGAATAAACCTGGGCGCCAACTCGCGCTCTTGGCTCCCGGCAATAGTGCCCTCTTTATCAAACAGCCGCCGAATCTGCGTTGGGAAGCTGAAATCGACGGACAAATATATCCCGTCGTCATGGAGCAGGAGGATGATCAACGAAACTGTCTTATCCCCTTTTTCCTAAGGAACGGCGTGCCGAGTTTTATCCGGGTTTTTGAAAATCCGTAACTTGGGATTTAAAGATCCGCACACTTCTACTTCGCGAACACTCCCTTTCTCACAACCTCCTCAACACTGTATCCCGTTGGAACTTGGCGTCGTCATGCCCCAAGTGGTCGAGGGTATAATGCAGACCCCTGCTCTCCCTACGGCTCTGGGCACAATCAACGATCAGTGCGGCAGTGGTTGCCAGATTGCGAAGTTCCAGTAAGTCGGCGGTAATTTTGAAATTCCAGTAAAATTCCTGAATTTCGGTTTGCAGATTGCGCAGCCGATGGGCCGCCCGCTGGAGGCGCTTATCCGTACGGACAATGCCGACATAGTCCCACATCAGGCGACGTATCTCATCCCAGTTGTGATAGATCACGACCAGTTCGTCGAGATCCTGCACCTTGCCGGGACGCCATTCGGGAAGCTCGATCTCGATTTCCTGACGATGATGATTGCGACTCGCCTTGACCTCAGCACGGTGGGCAATGACGAGGGCTTCAAGCAATGAGTTGCTCGCAAGGCGATTTGCCCCGTGGAGTCCGGTGCAGGCGGCTTCCCCCACGGCATAGAGTCCACGAAGGGTGGTCTCTCCATTGAGATCGGTCTTTACACCGCCACATTGGTAATGCGCAGCTGGTACGACGGGAATCGGCTTGCGGGTGATGTCGATGCCCAGACCGCGGCAGGTCTCGTAGATAGTTGGGAAGCGTTCCCTGATAAAGTCAGCCGGTTTATGTGAGATATCCAGATAGACACACGGCTTGCCCGTGCGCTTCATCTCAGCATCGATAGCGCGAGCGACGATGTCCCGGGGGGCGAGTTCCAGACGCTTGTCATACTTCTTCATGAAGCGATGTCCCTTGTCATCGGTCAGGACTCCCCCCTCACCGCGTACCGCCTCCGTGATGAGAAAAGATTTAGCCTTAGGATGATAGAGGCAGGTAGGATGAAACTGCATAAACTCCATGTTCGAGATCGCAGCTCCTGCACGCCATGCCATCGCTACACCGTCTCCCGTGGCGATGTCGGGATTGGTGGTGTAGAGATAGACACGGCCGCATCCCCCCGTGGCCAGTACCGTCACATCGGTACGAAGCGTCTCTACCTCACCGCTTGCTTCGTTGAGCACATAGAGCCCGATACAGCTGTCCTGGATCGCATAGCCGAGTTTACCCGTCGTGATGAGATCGACCGCCATGTGATTTTCCAAGACCGTGATGTTGGGATGTGCGGCAATCGCGGCCAGCAGGGTCTTCTCAATCTCAAATCCCGTTGCATCCTTGGCATGGAGAATCCTACGCTTGGAGTGCCCTCCCTCGCGTCCGAGATCCGGCTCACGTACTCCCTCGGGGGTCGTTCTTTCATCAAAATTCATTCCGAGTCCAACCAGTTCTGCGATCCGTTCCGGGCCTTCGCTCACAATCGTCCTGACAACATCCTCGTCACAGAGACCGTCTCCGGCAATCAGTGTGTCACGAACATGGAGGGCAATGGAGTCTTCATTGCTTGTCACGCAGGCGATGCCTCCCTGTGCCCAAGCGGTGTTGGAATCAGCCCTTGATTTCTTGGTCACGATGGCAACCCTCCCCTTTTCCGCGGCCTTGAGGGCATACGACAGCCCTGCAATCCCGCTCCCGACGACGACATAATCAAAGGTTTTCATTTAGAAACTCCGGATAGGGGTACATTATCAATCAACCTCACGCCACCAAGTTTCACCGCCACCAAAGCTCTGGCCTTGACAGCCCGTCCAAGCTTTTTCAAGGGCTCCAAGCTTTCAGCATCGACGATTGCAGCGTAATCAGTCACGGCTCCGGGAATGGCTGCCAGATCTCTGAGTAATCCACGACGGAGTCTGGCCACAGATGTTTCCCCTGCCTCTGCCTCCATGACAGACGCAATCAACGCGGCATGGATGCGGGAGGAAAGGGCACGGTTTTCAGGAGTAAGATAGCTATTGCGTGAACTCAGGGCCAGACCATCCTCCTCACGCACAGTCGGATGAGCGATGATTTTAACCGGCACTTTCAGATCCCTCACCATCCTGCGAATCACGGCTAGTTGCTGCCAGTCCTTCTCACCAAAAACCGAAGTCGTGGGACGCACTATTTGAAAAAGCATCGTCACGACAGTGCAGACGCCTGCGAAATGACCCGGTCTGGAAGCCCCACAGAGTCCGGCAGATAAACTGGATTCATTCACGACGACCGAGGCATCGGAGGCATACATCTCCGAAAGGGTTGGATGGAAGAGCAGATCGACCCCCTCCCGTTGGCAGATCCTCCGATCCTGATCAAGGGGTCGCGGATATTTAGCAATATCTTCCCTGGGGCCAAACTGCGTGGGATTCACAAAGATGGAAACGACCACGCTTCCCTTGGTTCCTGCAAGACGACGCGCCCGGCGGATGAGCGCCGCATGCCCCTTGTGAAGTGCTCCCATGGTGGGAACTAAAACGACAGAACCTTTCTTGGCTGCCCTCAGGCACCAGAGGCTGGCAGGGCCAATCCTCGACACCGTTTTCACCGTACCGTTTTACTTAGAAGGAGAGGCTGCCGGAACCGGGGCCTTCATCAGCTGCTTCTGAATCGAGGTCTGTCCAGCCGAAGTCTTCACATGAAGAACTGAAATCGTCAGCGTCAGGAGGAAGAACAATCCGCCAAGCCACACAGTGAATTTTGTAAGAACCGTGGTGGTCTGGGCACCAAAGAGATTGTCAGTGAGTCCGCCACCAAAGGCGGCACCGAGTCCCTCGCTCTTAGGTCGCTGCATGAGAATAGTTAGGATCATCAGGAAGCAGATGATCACTAGCAGGGTGATGAGGATAGGCATGAGGAGCCACATAGCACTCCAATACACCTCAGAGATTTACCCGTGTAAAGAAAGCACTGCAAAAAAATCAGCACTTCCCTTGACCTTGACCAAGAACTAGAACCACAATCAATCCCTTCAACCAAAAACAGAATGGCCCGCACATCTAAGACCCCACCTAAGCCTTCACTCAAACTTTCTGCCAAAGCAGGGAAATCGACCAAGGCACACGCGTCAAAGTCAGCCTCCCCCAAAACCACCCCCAATCAGGAGACTCAGGAATTCAAGGATGTTCGCTCCCTGATTGAACTGATGAAGAAGAACGGTCTGGCCGTTTTCAAGTTTGAACAGGGTGACTTCAAGATCACCTTAAAAACCCCGGAAGGTGCAGCCGGTGGGACTACGGTTCTCCATGGGGCGCCCCCCTCCCCAGGTGCCGTAGCTCCTCAGGCAGTCAAGGCCACCTCTGACATAACAACGCCGTCAGAGCCGGAGAAAAGCAACTATCTGGAGATCAAGTCACCCATGGTCGGCACCTTCTACACGACACCTTCTCCCGATGCACCTCCCTTTGTTGAAGTGGGAAAGACCATCAACGCCGAAACTGTTGTCTGCATCATTGAGGCCATGAAAGTCATGAATGAAATCAAGGCCGAGATCGCCGGGAAGGTTGTCGAGATTGTAGCGGAAAACGGGAAGCCAGTTCAGTTCGGAGAAGTTCTCTTCCGGGTCAGCTAACGCAACCGGATCAAAGAACCCATGTTTAAAAAAGTCCTTATCGCCAATCGCGGGGAGATCGCCCTACGTATCATTCGTGCCTGCAAGGAGCTTGGGATCGGCACTGTTGCCGTCTATTCCGAGCCTGATATTCACTCCCTTCATGTACAACTGGCCGACGAGGCCATTTGCATCGGTCCAGCGGCAGGCAGCGAAAGTTACCTTAAAATAGACCGTATCATGAGCGCAGCGGAGATCTCCGATGTGGATGCGATCCACCCGGGTTATGGTTTTCTGGCGGAAAATGCCCATTTTGCAGAAGTCTGTGCCTCGGCCAATATCGAGTTCATCGGGCCCTCGGTGGAATCTATCAAACTCATGGGCGATAAGAACAGCGCCAGAGAATGTGCCCGCAAGGCAGGGGTGCCCATCTCACCCGGCAGTGATGGAGTCGTGGAGAACGAAGCGGAAGCCGTCAAGATTGCTAAAAAAATAGGATACCCCGTGATGATCAAGGCTGTCGCGGGAGGTGGAGGTCGTGGAATGCGCATGGCCCACAATCTCGAGACCCTCGTGTCTGGCTATCACAGCGCTCGGTTGGAAGCAGACAAGGCCTTTGGCAATCCCGATGTCTATATTGAAAAATTGATCGTCAACCCTCACCACGTCGAATTTCAGGTCTTTGGTGACAAGCATGGGAAGATCGTGCATCTGGGAGAACGAGACTGCTCTCTTCAGCGACGCAACCAAAAGATTCTGGAAGAGTGCCCCTCCCCGCTCATGACCGAGAGCCTGCGCAAACGGATGGGAGCGGCCTCGATCCGCCTCTGCGAGACGGTGGGTTACTACAATGCCGGAACGATCGAGTATCTCGTCGATGACGATCTCAACTTTTACTTCATGGAGATGAACACCCGCATCCAGGTGGAGCATCCCGTCACCGAAGAAGTCTATGGCTGTGATTTGGTCAAACAACAGATCCAGGTCGCTGCCGGGGAGCATCTCTCCGATCATGTGGTCAATGCCAAACCCCGCTTCCACTCCATCGAGTGCCGGATCAATGCCGAGGATCCTGAGAAAAATTTCATGCCCTGTGCCGGAAAGATCGAAGCCTACTACGCGCCCGGAGGGCGCGGTATTCGTATTGATTCCCATGCCTATGCTGGTTATCCGATTCCTCCAAACTACGACTCAATGATCTCCAAAATGATCGCTACCGCATCAACCAGGAAGGCCGCGATCGCGCGAATGACCCGAGCCTTGGGCGAATATCAGGTGCTCGGGATCAAGACAACCATTCCCCTACATCGAGCAATCATGCAAAACGCTGACTTTCAGAAGGGCAAGTATCATACCGGCTTTCTTGAAGAGTTTCTGAAAAACGGCGTTCCCGTTGTCAAAGAGTAGAAATTCTCGTGCTGACGAGGAAGGCAACATCCGGATCATCTTCCCATGAAGCCCCTCTCACAATGCCTCCTTTACGGGATTCTGGACACAGGCTATCTCGATATCGGGCAGCTTGTTCCCACGCTGCACTCCCTAATTCAAGGAGGAATCGATGTGGTGCAGTTCCGGGCAAAAAAAACCGTACCTGAGGAAATCTTGACCATCGCCAGTGAATTAGCCCCCATCTGCAGGGCTGCGGGAGTTGCTTTCATCCTCAACGATCATCCTGAACTTGTGCAACAGTGCGGAGCCGACGGTGCCCACGTCGGTCAGGAAGATTATTCAGTGGCCGAGGCCCGCGAGCTTGCAGGGTCGGGAGCCATCATTGGAAAATCAACGCATTCCTTGGCACAGGCAGTTGATTCTGCTGCAGAAGCACCCGATTACATAGGATTTGGGCCTCTCTTTGCCACACCGACAAAACCTGACTACAACCCGATCGGAACGCAGCAGATACGCTCTGTTTATGAGGCCCTTGATCTTCCAATTTTTTGTATTGGAGGGATCAAGCTTTCCAATCTTCAGGAAGTCATCAGATCGGGAGCACGACGCGTGGTGATCGTTTCCGATCTGCTTCAGGCTTTGGATCCACAGGCTCAGACGGCCGCCTGCAAGGCACTTCTGGAACCATAAAGCATCTGTTTTGTGAAGGGTGGGAATTCACACGGTTCTTCCAACAGAAGAATATTAGAATTCCTTCTAGGCATTCAGCAGGAATGCGAAGGAGTGATTCCCTTTGAACGATACATGAGGGAGGCCCTTTATCATCCCCTTCACGGTTACTATTCGAGACACATCGAGACAGTGGGGAGATCAGGTGATTTTTCAACCAGTACCACGCTTGATTCAAATCTCGGGGCTGCGCTGGCGGCCTGGATCACCAAAAGGGCACAGGAGTTTAGCTGGGAGCGCATTCCTATCATTGAAATCGGCGCCGGAAGCGGGCAATTGGCACGATTGATTCTGCGCCATCTCAGCTGGAAACTACGCGGACGGGTGGACTACATGATCCACGAGAAATCACCCGTACTCGAGAAGGAACAGAGAAGCCGTCTCCGCTGGCGAGGTGTCCGATGGGTCAGATCCCTGCCGGAAACACTGACCCGAACCTCTGGACGCGCACTCATTTTCAGCAATGAGTTGGTGGACGCTTTTCCCTGCAAATTATTTCAGAGAGCCGGAGAGTCGTGGCAGGAACTTGGGGTCTCCATCAGCGAAGAGTTTGGACTCACGGAAAAGGCATTCTCAAGGATTCCTTGTGACCCTTGGTTCTCCCAGTTCGGGAATATTCCGGAGGGACAGCTGGTCGAGATGACCAGCTCTTACAGGGAATGGATCAGCAGTTGGTATTCCAATTGGCATGAAGGTGCGATACTCACGATCGACTATGGTGATACCGCTGAAAAACTCTATGATCGAAGGCCTAATGGATCGCTTCGTGCCTACTGGCGACATCAGAGGCTCACAGGAGCCAATCTCTTCGCCCGATTTGGAAAACAGGATCTGACCGCGGATGTGAACTTTAGCGATCTCATCCGATGGGGGGATCAACTGGGATGGAAAACCTCCCTTTTTCAGACTCAACGCGATTTTATCAAGTCGTGGATTCCAGAAAATAATTTACACGGAGTTCTTCCTGATGAAGTTGGAGAAGCCTTCAAGGTTCTGGAGCAGCAACCCTTTAAGCCGGTAGTCTCACAGAGGATCAGTGACCGCTGCTTGTGGGAGCAAGAGGGCTCGATCCAGCCTGACTCGCGCCGCTGAAAGCCAGAGGGATCGCAACCTGAGGAAGATCCTTGAGTGTGAAACTTAGCAAGGCTCCATATTGATTCTGTGCGGATTGAGTTCCAGAAGCCTGATTACTTCGGACTTCCGCACCGAAAGAAACGATCCAACTGGAGAGATCCCTGTGGATCAGATAGCGCTGATAAATCAGAGAATTGTTCTGACCCTGACTCCCTTGGGCAGGCTGGGTATTGTAGATTTCCGAGGCACTGAAAGACCAATGATCATTGGCCCGCCAATAAAAGGATATGGGATATTGATTGTTGTTGGCGGTACCATTGTAGTTGTTGATGTAACGGGTTCCGAAACTCATGCTGAACGAGCGAATCGGCATCACAGTAAAGTCGGTGTTGAACTCGGTAAATCCCTGACTCACAAGCGGGGTCTGTGCTCCCATTTGGAAATTAAACCAACTCACAGGGTTAAATGTGAGACGGTTATTAAGATTGGAAACCGGGCCGTTGATGTAGGGATTGACGCCATTCACATCTGCGAATGTATCAAGGTAGAACCAGTCATAGGTATCCCCGTCACGACGGGTTTGAAGTCTATTTCGAAAACCAAGCCGCCAGATAGCCCAACTGTCAATGGCATCTACGGCAGCAAACTGGGAGAGATCGAGTGGTTCAAGCTGGGTGGAGCTTGGCTGAAATCCCGATTTTGTAGGAGCGAGGGGATTGTTGGGAAGGAGGCGATCAAACTGAAGCACCCTGTTTACATTGGGACCACCGGCATAGACTCCCGAAAGGATGCTGTAGGGTTGAAAAATATGGCGCAATCCGTCAAGTCCTAGCAGTCGTGACTGAATCGACTCAAAACTGCGGGAAAGCTTGAATGAGTTTTCCAGACTGGCGTTGAAAATGGCACGGGATGTCACCCCTGTCTTATAAAAGGTATTTCCGGCAGGTAGTCCTGTTGCAGGATTTGTATACAGTCCGTTGGGGCTTGTTGAAGCATAGGGAAACGGATCGATCTGACCGTTTGCCCCCTGAAAGTATCCACCCTGACTGTAGAAGGTGCCGCGCATTCCGACTTTGGGGACAGCGGAGAGCCACCCCCAGAAGGTTTGCGGCGCGCTGACCTGACCAAAAGAATCAAACCGGGTGGCACCGTAATCCTGGCCGTAGGAATCATTGGCAAAGTTACGGTTAAGCTGCCCCAAGGAAGTAGTGCCGTCGTAATAGACGGGCAGACCGAAAAGAGGCTCCTGTTTAAAATCCAGGGAGAGTTCAGGCTTTCTTTCAGTTGTCTCCTGAAAGTTATTCATCTGCCAGCGGGTCACCAGGGCAAGACTGTACACATCATCCAGCTTGGTCACGGTGATGTTGTTGTCCGGTTGGGGATTGGTCTGATTCTCCGTGGGATAAAAATCCTGCATGAAGTCTCGATCACTCAGCTTGGTCATGTCAAAAGTCGCATAGATATCGTCTGTCAAATAGAGTTTCTGTTGATAACCGACGCGATACCGGGTGTATTTTCCCGTCTCGGGAAGCTCACCAGGGCCTCCGACCTTCTGCGATGATTTCTGGTCAAAAGCAACATAGGAAACAAATTTCCCCACATTGCGGTCGTTTCTACCAAATTTCATACTGGCATCAAATCCAGCCGCATAGCCGCGTAGCGATCTGAGATCCTGACGGATTGTCGCAAGGAAACTGTCCCCTGTTCCCAAAGGAAAAGTATAGGATGTGAGAAGGTATCCACCCCAGTTGGAATCATAACCGGGAGAAATCTGGAACCCATTGCGGGTCAGACTCGAATAGGCATAGGGAAGCCAGAATATGGGAATTTTGCCAACATAGAGAGTGGAATTAAGCAGGACGACCCGGTCATTGGGATAGAGCCGGATCGTGTGTGCATGCACATGCCAGTCTGGCATGGAGGAATCCGATGTTGTCAGATCGGAATCACGGAGGCGAAATTCCTTGATTCCAAAGCCCCTGGCAGAAAGCGATGAAAATTTCATGGGGCCATGACTGCCGTCAAATTCTAGAGCCCTCATCTGCTTTGTTTCGAGATTATAGAATGCCCTCTGGCCGTTGAATAGAGATTCACCGCTGTAAATCCTGACATTTCCCAGAAGCAGAACATCACGGGTGTCGGGGTTGTATTCCGCATGGTCGGAATAGATCGATGTGCCGTTGTAGTGAATCTGTACATTGTTGTCCGCAACCGCCACACCGTTCTCAAATCGGGTGTCTCCGTCAGCCGTGATCTCGACCGGCTTGTCTCCGAAACTCCCAAACTGGGCACGGAGAGAAACAGAGAGACAAAACAGAAGTGCAGGTATTAAAAAACGACGCATGACGGCAGAAGTCACAAGGCTAGGCAGCCCCCCCCTTCGTTCAAGGAGAAAATCCCTGAAGCAGTCCGAAAACTCCATGCGTACAGGGGCGATGATTGAAGGGAGCGACTCTCCAAGTGCCCCTATCGCGCCTTGACCTGAGAGAAAAAAATTGGAAGTGCGCCCGACATCGGATTTTCTGGCAGAATCTGCTATGCGCTTTTGTTGGCCTGTGCCAAATGACGGATGTCCTTCGCATGCACCGCAAAGACGATATCTTCCGCTATGTTGGAGCAATGATCACCGATCCGTTCCAAACAACGACCGATGAAAATCAGATTCAGGTAGCCCGGAAGATTTTTTGAGTCATCCTGCATCTTGTTGACAAGGGTCTCCGTTAACTTCCTGTTGAGACGGTCAAGCTCCTTGTCCCTGGGCTTGATTCCCTTGGCCAGTTCACCATTTCTTTCGGCAAAAGCCCTGACCGCATCATCAAACATTTCAAAAGAAAATTTGATCATTTCATCCAGGAGATGCAGCTCGGGCAATTCGGGATGCTCGTTCAACTTCCGGGCTCTGCGGGCTATATTCACCGCCTGATCGGCCACTCTCTCGACATTGGCACCGATCTTGATTGATGAAATCACCTCGCGAAGATCCGAAGCCACAGGCTGAAAGCGGCTCATCACCTCGATTCCCTCACGATCTATCTGCATCTCAAGCAGATCAATCTCCTCATCATCGGCAATGCTGTTATTACACCAGTCATCATCCCTCTCAAACAGTCCCTTGATGGCATTTTCCAGATTGATTCGCGTCAGGCTGGAAATTCTGAGGACACTACTGCGTAGCTGATCAAGCTCAGCGGTAAAACTGGTCAACGTATGGGGGCGAGAAGGTTCTGCGTGCATGATAAAGCAAAGTTAAAAATCAACCAAATCGACCGGTAATGTATTCCTCAGTCTGTTTTTGGGAAGGGTTGGTAAATATTTTTTTCGTGTCATCAAACTCAACAAGGTTTCCCAGATAGAAAAAAGCCGTTAATTCCGAGACCCTGCTTGCCTGCTGCATGTTGTGGGTGACAATCACGATGGTGAAGTCCTTCTTCAATTCAACAATGAGTTCCTCCACTTTGGCTGTGGCGATAGGATCAAGGGCGGAACATGGCTCGTCCATCAGAAGAATCTCGGGGCGACTGGCCACGGCCCGCGCGATGCAAAGTCGTTGCATCTGCCCCCCTGAGAGACCCAGTGCGCTGTCATGAAGGCGATCCTTTGCTTCCTCCCAGAGGGCGGCGGATCGAAGACAGCGTTCCACCGTCTCATCAAGCACGGAGCGATCTTTCTGACCGGCAATTCTCAGGGGATAAACAATGTTCTCGTAAATCGACATGGGAAAAGGGTTCGATTTTTGAAAGACCATTCCGATACGACGCCTCAGGGCAATGATCTCCACCGAAGGATCATATATACTGGTGCCGTGAATGGTAATATCCCCTTCGTGGCGAACTCCTGGGATGAGCTCATTCATGCGGTTGAAATTCCTGAGCAATGTTGATTTGCCGCAACCGGAAGGCCCGATAAATGCGGTCACCTGCCTCGATGGAATCTCCAGGGTAATACCGTGCAGTGCCTGCTTCTTGCCGTAGTAGAAGTTGAAGTCCTTTACTTGGATAAAATTTGACTCACCGGGAACAAAATCGTTGGTAAGCGGAAGCGGTGGTGTGTTATAAGTCGGTATCATAACTGCATTTTTTAGCCGGAGTGAGTCTTTATGATTGGGAAAATGGATGAAGCTCGGATTTATTGATGTTTAGGTCTGAAAATTACCTGTGCGGCAACATTAGTCACCGTCACCAAAGTGACCAGAACCAGGGAAGCGGTCCAGGCCATCGCCACATGATGGGAATATGGCAATGCGGCAAAGTTGAAGATAAGCACAGAGAGCGAAGCCGTTGGCTCCATCAGCGAATGAATCCAGTTGTAGCTGAAGAGAGCAGTGAAGAGCACCGGGGCTGTCTCCCCCGAAGCCCTTGCGACTGCAAGCATGATGCCGGTCATCATGGCGGGAGACGCCTCGGGAAGAACGATTCTCCAGATCGTCTGAAACGGTGTGGCCCCAACTCCAAAGGAAGCCTCCCGGTAGGCATAGGGCACCCCCATCAGAGCCTGTTCTGCCGTGAGCAGGATCGTGGGAAGAATAAGAATGGAAAGCGCAATGCCTCCCGCAAGCGCAGAAAACTTATGGGTCGTCATCACGATGGCGGCAAACGCAAAAACACCGCAGATGATTGATGGAATTCCTGTCAGCAACTTGGCCACAAACCGCACTGCCGAGGCCAGATTGGAAACAGGGGCATATTCGTTGACATAGACCGCAGCAAAGATCCCTAGCGGGACAGAGAAAATCAGGGAAATGCCCACCATGGCCAAAGTGCCGACGACAGCATTTCCAAAACCTCCTCCATCTTGGCCGGGGGCGGGAGGAAGTTGCGTAAAGAGATTTGGCCCCAGCAAAGGCATCCCTTTCTGAAGCAACAGAATGATGATCGAGAGAAGGGGTATCAGCGTCAGCAAAGAGAGAAAGATGCAGAGCCCCGTCAAAAATTTATTTCTTAGAAGACGCAGGAGTGATGTTTGCCTGCCCGCTCCCGAGAAAAAATTTGGAGTGAGAGTCACGGTACTGTTCATCGGAGTCCTGCGGTTGCTTTCTGGGTCTGGCGAAGGATGGCCTCACCCACCATATTAACCACAAGCGTCATGAGCACCAGGAGCGCCGCTGCATACATCAGGGCATTGACCTGAATTCCATCTGCCTCTGCAAACTGATTGGCAAGAAGGGCAGAAAGCGTGTTGGACGGGGCTAGGAACGACCATGTGAGTCGTTGACTATTTCCGATCAGCATCGCCACAGCCATCGTCTCCCCCATGGCTCTGCCAAAAGCCAGGATACTTGAAGCCACAATACCGGAAGCAGCAGTCGGCAATATAACACCAAGGATACTCTCCCAACGAGTGGCACCGAGCGCATAAGAGGCTTCCCTTAATGTTTTTGGTACTGCCACTAAAGCTGATCTCGAAATCGCTGTGATCGTGGGTAGTACCATCAGTGCGAGCACGAGACTCGCTGTGAGAAGGCTATTGCCATAAGCGGGTCCTTGAAAGAAAGGGAGAAAGCCAAGCTTATCAGCAAGAACTCCTCCATATTTCTGTACAAGCGGCACCACAACGAAGATACCCCAGAGTCCGTAAACCACGCTGGGAATTGCCGCGAGTAGTTCAATGACAAAACGAATCGACTGACGGATCGCCACCGGAAGAAAATCCTCGCTAAGGAACAGGGCAATGGCCAACCCCAACGGCAAAGCGAGAGCCAAGGCAATCAAACTACTTACAGCGGTTCCAATGAGAACAGGAAGAACCCCGAAGATATCCCTATTCGGACTCCATTGCACGCCGGTAATGAATCCCAATCCAAATTTCTGCATTGCCGGCCATGCCTTTATGAGGATTTCCCCAAGGATGAAGGCAAGCAGGACAACTGTCACAATTGAAGCCAGCCAACAGATTCCCCTAAAAAAATCTGTCCGTGGACGATATTCCCGCGTGATCGGACTCCCGGATCCAACAGGAATAAGATTTTCGCCCACGGTCGATTTGATTAATTGACGGGGTCAAATGCTCTATTTGACAGAATCCAGAGCGGCCAGCACCTTGGTCACCACGGATTCAGGAAGAGTAATATAACCGAGTTCAGGAGCCACGCTCTGACCGGCAGTGAGACCATATTTCACAAAGGCCTTCACTGCGCCTGCCTTGTCTGCGGCAGGATAAGACTTCTTCACAAGCAACCAGGTAAATGTGGCAATAGGATAATCTTGGGCACCTTCGGGGTCGGTAATGAAAGCCCTGAAATTCTCGGGGAGAATAACGGAAGCAAGTGTCGCTGCTCCGCTCTCAATGGTCGGAACAATGAAATTTCCCGACTTGTTTTGGAGGCTGGCCATGGTCAGAGAGTTGTGAACGGCATAGCCAAATTCCACATAACCGATCGCACCGGGTGTCTGCTTGATCAGAGCTGTGACCCCATCATTTCCCTTGCCGGCGACTCCGACGGGCCATGTCACGGATTTACCACTGCCCACTTTGGTTTTGAAATCGGCACTGACTGCATCAAGATGCGCCGTGAAGACCGCCGTGGTACCGCTGCCATCGGAACGGGCCACCACGGTAACAGGAAGTGACGGGAGCTTCAGATCCGGATTATCCTTGGCAATGAGCGGATCATTCCATGATTTCACAGTGCCAAGTAGGATTCCGATGTAAGCATCACGGGAGAGCTTCAGTCCGCCCTGCACTCCAGGAATATTGTATGCAAGAACAATGGTGCCTGCCGTGGCTGGAAGCAGAAGAACATTACCTCCTGCCTTGGCAATCTCCTCGTCACTCATCGCCACATCGCTGGCACCAAAATCGGTGAGACCAGCAACAAAATCCTTTACCCCGGCTCCGCTGCCCACTCCCTGATAGTTGACGGTGGTATCGGGATTGGCCTTCTTGAAATCCGACGCCCAACGCAGGTATAGCGGCGCCGGAAAAGTCGCGCCAGAACCATTGATGGTGATCGCAGCACTCAGCGGCATTACTGAAGAGGCAAGGACTGCGGCAGCAGGAAAAATACGCGTCAGAATTGTGGGTAGGGTCATGGTATTTGGGTATGAAATTTCAATTCAGAGGACGAATCGCTTTCAGTGCAACAGATTTCTTGTGACAATTCCGACATAATTGTTCCGAAAGAAGAAATTTTGAAACTTTACTAACGGCGTTTATTCCACTCATCCGACCGATACCGGTGATGGGCCAGTTCAAGGGCTGCTTGTTTCATTGTTTCAGAGAGAATTGACTCCCTTACATGGTTGCCGAGCGCGCTGGCTAACTGCTCATGGAGCAAGGCTTCCCTCATTCCCCAGGAAATCTCCCTGCAACCCTGTAAACTTCCTTGGTAGAGCAAGGCCCCTTCGCTTCGTCGCTGCGCTCCACCGAGGATCTTGTTTCCCTGCCAGATGAGATCATCACGGGCAGGTGCACTGAAGCAGGAGGGCCCGGTGAGAATTTCACGATCACCTGCCATGACAATCTCCAATTTGGTAAACCGTGTGATCGCGGAGGCAAAGGCGCGGTGAAGAATTTTATAGAATTGTGCAGGAGAATACTGACCAAAGGCTACTTCCCGTGGAACCATAAGGGAAAAAGTCAGATCAGCCCCATGTTCCACCATGCCGCCACCCGTCCAGCGGCGGACAAGGGGTGATGAAGGATGGGCAAATCTGACCTCGGTATATTTTTGAAAATATCCGAACGAGACACATGGTGCTTCCCATCGGTAAATGCGCATCGTGGTTTTGGAAACTCTCCTAAGCAGGACCTCGTCAAGAGCCATTTGCATCGGTCCGTCGTACGATTCATCGGGTGGCAACACTTCTAGCTCTTCAAACATCATCCACGAGCTTGCACATTCGGCATAAAAACAGAATGCGATTTTTTATATCACGATGCCGTTAAGGAAGAGCTGAATAAATCCCATGATGGTCACAGGCCATTTCCCATTGAAAAAATTTCTTTCGCGGCAAGTCCCGAGAGTACGCGACTTTTTCTTCCCCATCGCTCACGCGCTGCACTAGCATCATCGCATGGCATCGAAAGAATCTGGCAAGGGAGGCTCTCATGAGAGCACTTCTTCCTTGGGTAAAAATCTCGGCAAAGGGTTGGGGAAAGGGCTTGGCGCGCTGATCAATCCCCGCGTGGCGGCTCCATTACCCTCTGAAGAACGAGGTGAGAGAATTCAGAACATCCCCATTGATCAGATCGTTCCGAGCCCTCTCCAACCGCGCACGGAGTTCCGCGATGAACAACTACGCGACCTGATCGACTCCATTCGCGAGCGGGGTATTATTCAACCATTGATCGTCCGTCTTGCTGGAGGAAAATATGAGTTGATTGCCGGAGAACGCCGCTTCCGTGCTTCACTGGAAGTCGGTCTGACGGAGGCTCCCGTCATCGTACGCAAGGCCACCGATCAGGAAGTGCTCGAACTTGCCCTCATTGAGAACCTTCAGCGGGCCGATCTCAATCCGATTGAAGAGGCGACAGCCTACAACCGTCTCTCAAAAGAGTTTCATCTCACACAAGAGGAAATCGCCCGACGCGTGGGCAAGAGCAGGGCCTCCATCGCCAATGCCATGCGTCTCATGGAACTGGATACAGAGGTTCAGATTCATCTCACCCAGGGCAGAATCACGGTCGGCCATGCCAAGGTACTGCTAGGCATCAAAAACACAGATGAACAACGCCTGCTTGCTGCAAGAATCATCAGGCTAAACTCCTCGGTGCGTGATGCCGAAAACCTAGTCGAATCGCACCTTGCCGGTACAGGTGAAAAGAAAAAGCGCAGCATCCGAAAATCCGGGCTCGTATCGGAACTTCCTCCAGCACTGAAACATCTGGAGAACAAACTCCAGCACAGATTTTCCACCAGAGTCTCGCTTCATCATGCCGAGAAGAAGGGTCATATTGCGATCGAGTATTACGGATCGGACGACCTCCATCGACTGATTGGTGAATTTGGCATTTCAGCGGATTGATGTACGATTAGCAAATGTCCTCTACTTCCCTTCCCCGAAGATTTTTTTCAGGGTTTGTTCGTGCAGTTGATTCAGATTATTTTCCCTCGGGAGCAGAAGCAACCCGTGCTCTTCCGGAAAAGATGGACTGGGCCCGAGCCATTCCCTTCATCTTTCTCCATCTTGGCTGTCTTGGTGTGATTTGGGTGGGCTGGAGTCCTGTCGCTGTCACAGTCTGCGCCCTCTTCTATATCGTGAGAATGTTCTTCATCACTGGCATTTATCACCGGTATTTCTGCCACAAGGCCTATAAAATGAGCCGTTTGATCCAGTTTGTCTTTGCTCTGATCGGCCTGCTCTGCGTGCAGCGGGGTGCTCTTTGGTGGGCGGCTGTTCACCGACATCACCACGCTCATTCGGATGAGGAAGTCGATGTGCACTCACCCCGCCAAAAGGGCTTCCTCTGGGCTCACATCGGCTGGATGACCAGTAGTCGTAACTTTCCCACCGACTACCGACTCATCCCTGACCTTGCAAAATATCCCGAACTTGTCTTTCTCAACCGCTTTGACCTGATTGGTCCTCTTATGGTGGCGCTACTGACCTACTCTTTCGGGGCATTACTTCACAGACATTACCCCGGACTTCACACATCCGGCCCCCAAATGCTCATTTGGGCCGGTTTTATCAGTACTGTACTGCTTTTTCACGGGACCTGCTGCATTAACTCCATGGCCCATGTCTGGGGAACGCCGCGCTACGACACGGGTGATGACAGCAGAAATAGTTTCCTTTTGGCCATCATCACCCTGGGCGAAGGGTGGCACAACAACCACCACCGCTATCAGTCCTCAGCCCGACAGGGGTTCTACTGGTGGGAAATCGACCCCACTTACTACATCCTGCGAGGATTGGCTATGATCGGAGTCATCGAGGATTTGAAAAAAGTACCCGAGAGTGCCTATCATCGGGAAAACTTCGTCAGAAAGTAAGCGTCACTCCATCTACTGACTACCGTCAATAAAACTCATGTCAACCATCACCGCTACATCACCACGCCTCTACACACACCCAGCAGACGAGTTGGTTGCGGCCATGGAACGGATTTACCGTTACAGCATGACCACCACCTCGGGTGGCAATCTTTCCATCCGTGACGATGATGGCTCCATCTGGATCACCCCAGCCCGTGTGGACAAAGGGAACCTCACTCGTGACGACATAGTCCATGTGCTCGCCGACGGAACGGTTCAGGGCCGCCATCCGGCCTCCTCTGAATTTCCGTTTCACAGGAACATCTACGAACTAAGACCCGATCTCAAAGCCATCGTTCATGCACATCCCGTGGCGCTCGTCGCATTTAGTATTAGCGGAATTACGCCCAATACAAGAATGCTGGCCAAGACGCATGTCGTTTGCGGCAAGGTCGGATTCGCTCCTTACGCGCTTCCAGGCAGTAAGAAACTGGGAGAAAATATTGCCAAGGTTTTTGCAGAAGGATTTAACTGCGTGCTCTTGGAAAACCACGGTGTTGCCGTCGGAGGAACCTCCTTCAAGGAGGCCTTTGACCGTTTTGAAACACTGGAATTTGCGTGTCGTACTTCCCTTAAATCAAGGGCCATGGGAATCACCCCACATTTTCTGACAGATGAGCAAATTTCCCTCATCACATCCCGAAGCGTGAAAATGGAGACCTTTTCGCCCACCGTCCCGACCACGGGGGAAAGTGCCATCAGGCGCGATCTCTGCGAATTTGTTCGCCGAGGTTACCGGCAACGCCTTCTTATCAGCACGGAGGGCAGTTTCTCCGCAAGGGTGGACAAAGACAGCTTTGTGATCACCGCCAACAATACCGACCGGGCGGGCGTGACAAGCGGTGACCTCGTTTTGATCCGGAAGGGAAAGTATGAGGAGGGGAAAAAACCGAGTAAAGCGGTTCTGATTCATGCGGCAATCTACGATAAATATCCGGAAATCCACTCCGTTGTCATAGCGACTCCGATCAACGCCACGGCATTCAGTCTGGCTCATAAAAAGCTTGATGTGCGCACGATCCCCGAAAGCTACATCTTTCTTAGGGATGTGAAACCACTTCCATTTGCATGGGCCTACGGTGATGGGCGGGAAATCGCCGAGGCAGTGACTCCCGAGTACCCCGTGGCCCTCATCGAAGATGAGGGAGCTCTGGTGATCGGTCGCACGATCCTGGATGCCTTTGACCGTCTCGAAGTACTCGAGTCGACCTCGGAAGCCGTGATCAACGCAGGATTTCTCGGAGCGGTCAAACCGATGGATGATGAAGTCATTGACGAACTGATCGGGGCATTTTTGAAATAGCCCTGAGAACCCGCTGCTCCGGAGATTCTTTATCCTGCAACAGGGTGATGAATCCTAAGATCGCTAAACAATGATCAATCAATCGCAAGGTTTCATGCCCCGCGTCGCTGTCATCGGCACAGGGGTTGCAGGACTTTCAGCGGCATGGGGGCTGAAAAAGATTGCAGATCTGACTCTCTTTGAAAGCGCTCATCGCCCGGGAGGACATAGCAATACGGTCACTCTGGATGAAGAGGGCAAGAGTCTGCCGATCGACACGGGATTCATCGTTTTCAACAGAATCACATACCCCAATCTCTGCCGTCTTTTTGAGGAACTCAAAATCAATGCCATACCGAGTGAAATGTCCCTCAGTGTCCGTCATATCCCCGCCGGGTTGGAGTACAACGGGATGGGGCTTAACAAACTCTTTGCCCAGAGAAGAAATATCGCCAATCCCATGTTTATCCTGCTCATCGCTGAAATCATGCGATTCTTCCGGGTTGGCAGGCAATGGTTAGGCGACGAGGCAGAGGGGGACATCTCTCATGAGGCCGATGAAGATCTGGCCACCTTCTGCAAGCGCCACCGCTTCAGTACCGATTTTCTGGATCTTTATCTTGTGCCGATGAGTTCAGCCGTCTGGTCCACGGAACCAGGGCGCATTCTTGATTTTCCTGCATCAACCCTTCTTCATTTTTTTCATAATCATGGATTTCTTGGAATCTCCACCCACCATCCTTGGTTCACGGTTGAAGGCGGATCCATTACCTATGTCGAAAAGATGCTCCAGGTTCTTGGCCACCCCCGACTCGGTGATCCGGTAATTGGTGTTGAAGAAACTGACCAAGGTGCCTTGGTGAGCACTGAATCAGGAAAGCGCGAACAGTTTGACGCAGTGATTCTGGCCTGTCACGCCAACCAGAGTCTCCGTCTCCTGCACTCCCCCACGACGGATCAGCAGCGACTCCTCTCCCCATTCCAATATCAACTCAACGAAACCCTCCTCCACTCAGATTCCTCTGTCATGCCGGAGAGGCGACTGGCTTGGGGTGCATGGAACTTCAAGGTGGAACAGATCGCATCTCATCGCCATGCCACAACACACTACTGGATGAATGCGCTTCAGGGTGTTTCAAAAAATAACGATTACTTTGTCTCCCTCAATAGCAGTCAGCAGATCAATCCCAAAAGCGTGCATTATGCAACAACCTATGAACATCCGGTGTTCACACTCGAGGCAATCCGTGCTCAACACGAACTACCAAGCCTGAATCGCTCGGGTCGCCTTTTTTTCTGTGGCAGTTACTTCCGCTATGGCTTTCATGAAGATGCCTGCAAATCGGGATTTGATGCTGCCGAAGCAGTCAAAGAATATCTCCCGAAGAGATATCGAGGAGAAATCATGGATCAATGATTTCTTGTTTTTGAAATTTCATCTCTTCTCTTAGCGCATGAACTCCTGCCTCTATGAGTGCGTCGTCTTTCACCGACGCATCGAACCAAAGAGACACGAATTTTCTTACAGGGTTTTTTATTGCCTCATCGACCTCGACGAACTCGATCTGATCCGAAAAGAATTAAGGCTTCTGACGGTCAATCGCCCCTGTCTTTACAGCTTTTATGAGAATGATCATATCAGCCACGGGTCTTCCTCCATACGGGAAAACATCTCACTCTATCTGCGGACTCATGGTGTCACTGTCCCGCTTGGTCGCGTTCGATTGCTCACACTTCCCCGAATACTCGGATATGTCTTCAATCCGATCTCCATCTATTTCTGTGACGACATAGATGGTAATCCCCTCACCTCGATTGCAGAGGTCGGCAACACCTTTGATGAGTGGAAACCCTATCTAGTGCCTCTGGGCGACGGAGGGATATTCCATCGCCGCGTGGTGAAGCATTTTTATGTCTCTCCCTTCTCCGATCTCGACCTGGAATTCGATTTCCGGTTCAAACAGCCCGAAGAGAGCTTGCAGATCGAGATTGATGATTACCGTGGAGAAACGCGTGAACTTGTGAGCAGACTCTCGGGCAAAAAAATTCCTCTTACTGACAGAAATCTCTCTCTGTTTTCTTTTAAATATCCACTCCTGACACTTCAAGTCATCCTTGGCATTCACTGGCATGCCCTTCGTCTCTGGATCATGGGACTAAGAGCACGCCGCAAAGAGGAAAATCCGGAACTTCAGAAGGATGTTCACCGCCCTCATAAATCACTCGCCAAGCAGCCCTAATCCTGCACCACTTGAATCACAACGACGCTTTCCTTACTCAACCATGATCTCATCACCATCTGATCCCCAGACTGAACTTCTGCAAAGCATTGCAACAAGCCTCAAGGGTATTCATTCCTCCCTCGATCGTCTTACAGAGGCAGTTGAGGGTGTTGCGGAATCAATTGAAACGGCGCATGAGCCTGAGGGCGACCTCGGCCATCATCTGGTCGGTGCCCTGAAAGACATTTCCATCGCACTTCATAAACGAGCCCAGCAGGAACGCCTTCCCCAACCGCAACATCGACAGCATCAACCTCAGTATGCGCCTCGGCGTGATGAGAGATCACAGCAGAGAAATGATGAGCATGGAGATCTGGAGCGACCAAATTATCGTCCTCCCTCTGATGAACTGGATTCCAATGATCCTGAAATCCCAGATCAAGGTGGACATTCAATTCCCTTCACGGAAGAGGCCTCCATCACCCAGAATCCCCAGGCACAAGGACCTCGCCCTCGCAAGCCTCACCCCAACCGACGCAGGGGGGGAGCAGGTCATGGCCCCAAGCAGGTTTCTCACCAGGCCACCCCTGCTCAGGGAGCGGAGTAATACCATTTGCTCGCTGAGAGACAGGCAGCAATGAACCGCTGGGGTTCTGCTGCAAAAATGTCATGACTCAGCGACACGCCGCCACAAAGCGTCTTACTTTTTCAGGATCTTTGCGGAAACGGATAGGTTTGCCCGAAGTATCCAGCAGATTGGTCGCCGTGCAGGTATCAACCCCGGCAGGGTGAGTGAAGTTGATTCCGTCGGCCACATTCTCCGGCGAAAGTCCACCTGCAAGGATCACGGGAATGGAACTCTGCATGACGAGATCGGCTGCCACATTCCAGTCGCATACTTTGCCCGTGATGCCAACATGACCGGCCACCGGTTGCACCGCTCCGCTGACCAGCATCGTGTCGGTGAGGAACCAATCGCTTGCCGATTCAAGACAGCGGGCTAACTCAAGCGTAGGAACTTCCGTTCCGTAGGAAGGTTCCGCTATCGGAATGGTTCTCATGATCTCGACCTCGGGGAATCGCTTCCTAACGCCTGCTTGAAGGCTAATGCACAGATCAACCTTCCGTTCATCCACGGAAGTTCCATTGTTTAGAATCCCGCAAAAATGGATGATGTCAGGCTGATACCATTCGATCACACGATGGACAGCATCGGGATCTTCAAAAAGCGGGATGATGCTACTCTTGCATCCGGCCTGACGGATCGCCCCAACGGATTCCTTGAGTGCAGGGATCTTCCAATCCTGCACAGAAAGGATAACCCCTCCGATGTGATCGACGCCACATCGTGCCATGAGCTCAGCCTCATAAGGTGCTTGGATTTCATAAATCTGGATAATCATCGCTGGGTCAACAGTGCGGGGTAATCTATGCGGAGAGAAGCGGACGAAGGGTGGCCGCAAGATTCTCTCCCATCGTAAGATGTCCATCGTCTGAGGGATGAAGCAGATCGACACTCAATCCAACCGTATCCTTGAGAATGGAATCAGCAGCAATGTGCCTGAGCATCGGATGATTTTTCCAAGCAATGTGATTCTTGATGATTTCCCGGAAAAGAGGTGTGTTGATCGCAGAGCAGTCCTGACGATCAAAGAGGTGGTCAGCCCTGTTGGTATAAATGTCGATCGTAAAAACCGGGCGAGCGGGATTTTTCGAATGAAGCAAATCAATCAACTCTTCGGCACGCTGACTGAACTCATCCGTGGTGGCATGTTCGGTCATGTTAACCCCGAGTTCGAGGGTCGCAAAATCCCATACCGCAGAAGCAATATATTCTGCAGTTTCCCGTTCACACATGCAGGAACCAGGCAATCCCTTGTTCAAAACATCAACACCAAGTAGCAGTGCCGCCCGCTGCACATAAGCATTCGGAGCGAAGAGGACATTCCCTCCGAAAGTAATCGAGGAACCGTATGCCAGCCATGTCCTGGCCGGGATCTCATCCTCCAGGGGAGGTCTCACCTCATGGCCGTAGGAATCGAGATGATGATAGAGAATCACTGCGTCCTGATTGAAAGTGATACGCCAAACCCTGGAAGAAAATCGATGGCGCCGGATCATGCCGGGATCGACCTGTTGAAAAAACGGGGGATCCTCCAAAAAGAGGGAGGTGACCACACCTGCCTTGAGGAAATGGCGTGAATGGGCTCTGTCGCCACAGTAGACAATCGCCTCAGAGTCCGCATCAAGGGATGACAGGGAAAGTCGGGAATATTTCCCCTCTGTCACAAACCGTAATTCACATCCGGAAGCACGATGGGAAAAGAAACGGCCTCTTGAATGATTCTTAAAACCGCAAACATTCCGAACCCAAGACGGAAATCGCTGCAATCGAAGTCCTGAAAGTCCCGAAACGACCTCGAGTTCCTCGACATTATGGAAGGCAATCTGATCGTGAATCAATGGCATGGTTAAAAATAAATCAGAAATTCGGGTTTCATGAGAGGAAGCAAATCACCGTATGGATCACCTAACCTGTTCTGATTCAGTTTTGATAAAACGATTTGGCTCCAGCGGTAGGGCTCGAACCTACAACATGCGCATTAACAGTGCGCTGCTCTACCATTGAGCTACGCTGGAATGACAGGAAGAACGAGGAAACACCGCCTTGATTTACTTCGCAACAAAAAAACTCTAGATTGCACTTTCTTGGATCCTTTAATCAGTGAGCGAAAAGGTCTTCCAGAATTTCGATAAGTTCCACGGTCTCGTGGGAGGAATGCCAGGGAAGATGATTTATGGTGGGTTTAGGGAGCAACCAGACTTGTTTGGGACTCCGTACCCAGGGTGCAAACATACCCTGATGTTTGCCTGAGAAGAGAACGAGTGTCCTGCAATCGAGGGCCGTCGCTGCATGGGCAGCAGCGGTATCAACAGTCAGCACACATTTGGATCCAGCGAGCAGATCGATGAAATCCTGGAGAT
The DNA here is from genome assembly GCA_037130175.1 of bacterium. GTDB lineage: Bacteria > Verrucomicrobiota > Verrucomicrobiia > Chthoniobacterales > UBA6821 > UBA6821. The sequence goes on from JBAXTN010000004.1 coordinate 70,409, forward strand.
TTTCAGGTATGACGATCTTCACCTTGGAGTTAAACTCCGAGGATGCCGCCATTAATAGGTTCTTGAAATCTATCAGACGCTGCCCCTGATCTTTTGAGCCTGTGAGGACAAGCACTGGAAGCCTCCCTGCTCTGTGAATGGAGATGAAGAGTTCGACCCAACGATCAAGGGGATAATCTTTTTCAATTCCGCTGGAAAAGGGGGCGCAGACCCAGAACGGTGTATCCAGTGGCGGGAGCCCGACGGGATTGAGCTCCGGCCAGATCTCCCCGATGGCGACATCCCTGCCAAGAGCCTTGCTTACAAGGAGACGGTGAGCTTCAAGTTCGTTAGGAACTCCCTCGATTCTGTTCGGATAATCAATAATGCAGGGATGGAAGATGAGTTCAAAGGCCTTCTCCGTCCATCGACGAACCGGCCGCTTGGACTCCAAGAGTGGATTACTGCAAAGAAATCGTTGCCTCCCCCTGACACTAAAGAACAGAACGGTTTGGAGATAATCCCTCATATTGCGGAGGGAAATAGAGACATCGACCCTTGTTTTCAGGAGGGTTATCCACGGGAAAAAGCAGTTCATGCAATTCGCCACAAACTTATTGAGGATGACCCTCCTTGTTCTAAGAGGGAGTTTCACGATGGCTGCTTTGGGAAATTGTCCCCTCACCACGGACTCCATGATTGGAAGTACGGCAATTGTCAGATTTTCCTCGCCAAACTCGCCCCCCAGCAGGCGCACAACTCCCGTGGAGAGAAAGAAATCCCCGATACCGTCGGGTTTAAAGAGAAAACATCGACATTGATTCATTTACCGGTCTGAGGAGTGTGATTCTTGAGCCACAACCTCACGATGCCCTTAATCCGCGTAAGAAGATAATAGACTGTTTGACTTCTCACCCTGACAAGTTCCGCGCCCACGATCGTTTTTACAATCTCATTGGGTATCGCAAGCACCTCTTCAGGAGATAGTGAATCAAGTCCTTTGCAGAGAATGGCACTCATCGCCCTGGTCAGGGTCTGCACTTGTTTGCCGAGGGTAATACGAAAGTGACAGCGCCCCTCCTCAACCCGCAGGAAAACAGCGACCGTATCCGTGCACTCCTCATCCTTGCGAATATCTTCAAGATCAAAAACCTCTCCTTGCCTGGGTTCCTGAGAACTTGCCTGATCGGCATACGCTATCAGGGTTTCCCTCCTTTCCATCTCACTCAAAGAAGAAAAAAGATCGACCAATGCAGCAAGCTTTGGCGGAAAGCTCATCAAAGTCATTCAGATCGATCTCTCAATCGGAGCCCCCACACGGTTTCCCCATTCGGTCCACGATCCGTCATAATTCCGAACTTTTTCAAAACCCAGTAAATATTTCAGTACGAACCATGTATGGCTGGATCGCTCTCCGATGCGACAGTAGGCGATAATATCCTGATCGGGGTTCAAGTGCAGGTCTTCCTGATAGATCTTACGCAGTTCAGAGGCACTCTTGAAGGTGCCGTCCGTGTTGACGGCCTGCTTCCATGGAATGCTGCTGGCTCCGGGGATATGTCCGCCACGCAACACTCCCTCCTGAGGATACTCCGGCATGTGGGTCACCAACCCTTTGAATTCACCAGGAGAACGGACATCAATCAAAGGGGCACCATGTCGGCTCTGAGCCAGAGCCTGATCATAGAATGCACGGATCTCTTCATCCCTACGCAATTTTGGAACAGGATATGAAGTCGGTTGATATTCGGGTATTTCGCGAGTCAATGGACGCCCCTCGGCGATCCATTTATCTCGGCCTCCATCCATGATTTTCACCTTTTCATGACCAAAAAGTCGAAAGACCCAAAGTGCGTAACAAGCCCACCAGTTGGATTTGTCTCCGTAAAAAACACAGGTGGTGTCGGATGCAATACCATTTCTCTCGCAGAGAGCAGCGAATGCCCCGGTATCTATGTAATCCCGGATCGTCTGATCCTGGAGATCTTGCTGCCAGTCTATGTGAACAGCACCCGGGATATGTGCCGTATCATATAGGAGAATATCCTCGTTGCTTTCAATGATACGGAGATTTTGATCCTTGAGGTGTTCGGCAACCCAAGCCGTGGTTACCAAAGCGTCAGGGCGGGCGTAGTTGTTGTCGATACTCATGACTGAGTAGCGTAGATGGTTGATTCCCCACGGTCAAATCTACAAGAGATATGGATGAAGATTTCAGGTCATCACATAAAAAAACGGGTGCCGGAAACATCCGGCACCCGTATCCTCGGGGAGGAAATTAACTCCGACGGATCTATTTCTTCTTTTTCAGAAGAGGAAGACCTGTCCGTTCGTTTTCTGAAATCTCGTATCCTGCGGGAAGTGCGTCAAGGGCTCCTTCCTTTGCCTCACCACCGAAGTAGTAGAGGGTCACTTTCTGACCGCCACGAAGCTCCTGAAGGCGGTGGTGGAGAAAATAGGTTTTGCCGCTTTTTTTGCTAACAACGCTGAATGCCATATTGTTGATGAGTTTGGGGTTTTGGGTGGGGTGATTTACTAAATGATTCCTGCTTTCGAGAGCGTAGCATGAGCACCGTTCTTCGAAATTGTTTTCAAGGCCCGTGCCGTCACCTTGACGGTGACAAATTTTTTCAACTCGGGAACCCAGATCCGCTTGGTCTTGAGATTAGGCGTGAAATAGCGTGGTGTCACTGCTGTGACATGCATACCGATGCCCCCCTTCTTTTTGGCGAGACCTCGACGGTGAATTTTGGATCCGCGAACTGGACGGGAACCGGTGATGGAGCACTTTCTGGACATAAATAGATGACGAATGAAGGTGAGATATGGTCAGTTTCAAGCAATATGGTCAAGAGTTTTTGAATCCAAGCTTTCAGATATTTTTCAGCACTTCTTCCTGCTTGAGCACAATTTCCGTGATTCCACGCCGACCGTATTCAAGCATTTCTGCGAGTTGTGACTCCCCAAAGACACTCTCCTCTCCCGAAGCTTGAAGCTCGATGAACTCCGATTCTCCGGTCATGACAAGGTTGAGATCGACCTCCGCATCCTTGTCCTCAAGGTAATCGAGATCCAGCAGGACTTGTGATCCGACAACGCCGATACTCACCGCGGCAATGCGTCGTGATATGGGTGATTTTGATAATTTGCCATCCTCAACAAGGCGATTGCAGGCTATTGCCATCGCAACACTGGCGCCGGTAATCGAGGCTGTACGGGTTCCTCCGTCAGCCTGAAGCACATCACAATCCACCCAGAGCGTCCTTGAACCAAGTGCCTCAAGATCGATGCCGGCTCGGAGGGATCGCCCGATGAGGCGTTGGATCTCCGTGGAACGGCCATCGATTTTTCCACGCGTGCTGTCGCGTGATTTGCGGGGAGTCGTCGAGTAGGGCAACATGGAATATTCTGCTGTCAACCATCCCCCGGCAACCCCCTGCTCCTTCATCCATCGCGGCACCCCCTCTTCGATGCTTGCGGCACAGATCACTCGGGTGTTTCCAAACGATACCAAAACAGATCCTGACGCATGGGGTGCTATACCGGGTTGAAAAGAAATCTCGCGTAGTTGATCTGCGGACCGACCGCTGTGGCGTGGTGATGTGCTCATGAAGCGGGCAGCCTTTCCTCTCCATCCGAAGAGCGCAAGGAAAACTATCTTGGTATTACTATCGGCGAGGAATAGTTGATCTGCGGAGTAGCCGGATTGTCTCTGAGTGACTGGTGCGCAAGCAGGGAGGGAAGAATGTGCTGACGGACATACTGCGCCATTCTGGGATCCCCCGTGGCTTGAAAAACCTCTGCGGACTTTGTGGCGACAAGGAGGGCCTGTTCAAAATCACCCACCTCGGCGTATGCAGCGCTCAAGGTAAGAAGGAAAAGAGGCACCTGACCTTGGGTTGCTTCCACAATTCCCCGTGCCAAGGCAAGAGCTTCCGCACCGTGACGCACGGTGTCATCAGGATGGGTGCCCAGCAACCAGGCCAGGGAACGCTGGTTCTGTAGATCATGCGGATCAATCTGCATCGCAAAGCGATAGACTTGTGCGGCTTGCGAGGGGTTTGAACTCGTCAAAAGCAACGCCGCGAGATTTCGTGCCGCACCGGAAGTGGGACGAATTTGAAGTGAAAGCTGAAAAGAGGCAATGGCTTCCTGATTGCGTCCCAGCTTCATCAGCGTCAGTGCCCTATCGTTGTAAGCTTCCGCATTGGAAGGTCGCAGACGGATAGCTTCCTCAAATTCGCGGAGTGCCTCGGGATATTTGCCCTGGGCATCAAGTGTGCATGCATAATTATGACGAGATTTCCAACTCTTGGGATTGCAACTCAGCGTTGAGGGGAAAAAGTTCTCACCATCCCTCCATTGAGGCAGCCTGAGAAGAGTTAGCAAAGTCCAGGAGGAAATCAGCACCAACGGTAACAGCACGGCGAGCCTTAAGGGAAGCTGACATACAGCCAAGGCCATCCCTAAAGCGACTCCCAACATCCCGAGGTAAAGGTAGTGATCACTTACTGTCGAAACGATCTGAAAATTAAAAGGAATAAATCCCAGCGTGGGCAGGACTCCTATTACTAAAACTCCCAGAGGAATCAGGTACCGCCTGAGCCTTTCAACATAAATCAATGCCAGGGACAATCCGACCGGCAGCATCCATGTCCAGAACAGCACTCCCGACGCCAGCACGGCATTGGGAGATCTTCCGTAGTCGGCACAAAGGCTCCATGGCCAAGCAGGCCATAGAAGCTTGCCGAGATAAAAGCTGATTGCATCGAACGCCACAAATGGCCTCGCCCAAAAGGGAACCAAGGATCGGGCCAATTCTGCCGCAGGCTGTGACTTCGAGGTCATCATGACTTCAACCACAGCCAGGAGGAACCAGGGTATGAGCCAATAAAGCCTGCTCAAGGGATAGTGCCGGGAACGAAGCAGCGAAACTCCAAGGAGCAGGGCGAGGGCCGGCGTCACCACACTCCCCGGCTTCGAGCCAAAAGCCAAAATTAGAAATCCTGTGGCAGACAAGTACAGGAGGAACTGCTTCAAGGGACGGGACTCCTCAAGCAGGGAGAGAAAGCAGGCTATGGCCGCCAGGGCAAAGACTCCTCCCAAGAGATCCCTCAGTCCGGAAACCCAAGCCACAGGCTCCACTTGAACGGGATGCAAGGCAAAGGCAAGTGCCCCGGCAACACAAGCCCACAAGATCCGCTCAGGGGATGCCTTAAGCGACGAATCATCCGCCGTTTGCGTGGCAAGTAACCGCCTAAGGATAATAAAAACAATCCCCGTTGAAAAAAGGTGCACCAGAAGATTGGCCCCATGAAAAAGCACGGGGTTAATGGGGCCGAAACTAATGCTAGTTCCTGCAAGGATACGGGACATTGCCACGAGTCCACCCCATACGGTATAAGTCACAGGAATATAGAGCTGCTGAAATGGGGCCTTCCAGAACAGAACGATGCTTTCCCAGGAAAGCGGGGAATAGAGCGGGTTGCGATGGATATTGGTGTCATCGTCCCAGAACGGCAGGAAGTGAAAGCTGCAAACTTCACCATAGACGGCCGCGACGATCAGCAGCATTGACCCCACGAGGATTATCCTGGACCGGAAGACCCCTTGCAGTAGCACCCAAAAGCGTTGCATCACTTTGATTCGATCCCGGAAATCCATACCCTAGGTGGAAATCTGTTTGAGAGCACCTGCTCCGAGATGTTCCCCCTGCTCTCATCCGGTATCGCCAGAAAATCCGCGACAGCTCCCGGAGAGAGTTCTCCCAATCGCCCACCCCTCTCCAGTGCGGTGGCGGGACGCATCGTTGCCATCATGATGATTTCCAATGGATCAAGATGCGGAAATGACTCCCCCATAGCCCTCATTTCGGCAAACATATTGAGATCCTGATTGCTGGCCAAACTGTCTGTACCGAGCAAGACAGGGATGTTAGTTTCGCGGAAAAACCGAAGGTCAAAGGGAGGACGATCGAAGAAGGCATGCGTCCTAGGGCAATGGATCACAGGAAATCTTGATTTCGCTTGCTTAAGAAGAAAGCGGTCATCTTTGGTGAGGAAATTCATATGCACTAGGAGAGATCCATCGGGAAGAAGGTCATTTTCCAAAATAATCTGCAGGGAAGATTTGCCCACGCAGTCATCCATCGGTCGTCCGATGGATTGTAAAAACTCATACAAAGGTCCTTCCCCACGCAAAAACATGGCACTCTCTTCCTCAGACTCGGCAAGATGCGTGCAGACCGGAAGCCGGTATTTCTCACTGTATATCTTGATCAGAGCAAAAAGATCTTTCGAAGCTGTATAAAGAGCATGGGGAGAGAGACCGAATCCACCTCTCCCCTCACCTGCCTGTTCAAAAAAATGAATTGCTCCGGCAAGTGATTCTGCAGATTGCAAACGGCTGCGAACATCCATGACTTCCAGAAAACACCAGCTGCGAATGGGAGGATCGGGTAAAAACGGCACGAGTTCAGGAAACGATTCAATGTTGAGTACTGTCGTGCAACCCCAGTGACTCAACTCTTTAAATCCTTCGGCGATTGCCTCAAGGTAATCACTTTGATCAAGCGAGCGGCGCATGGCGTTGAGTCGCTGAATCCAGGAGGCAAAGGATTCGCTTCCAAACAGCGCACCCCTCATCATGGTGTAATCGAGATGGCAATGTGCATTGATCAGCCCGGGGAGTAGAATGACCTCCCCCAAGTCCTCCCTTCCTGCACCGGGATGCTCACTCGTCAGCTCATCCCACCGCCCCACTGCCAGAATCTCGCTTCCTCGCACGGCAATTCCAGCATCCTCAATGGGAGGGCGCCGCATCGGCAGCACCCTTCTGGCCCGATAGAGTCTTGTGTCAACAGGAGCAAGCATCTGTCTCCCTAACGAAGATCGCTCAGAGCTGCATCCTGCGCTTCACGTGCAGTTGGGCAAGTGAACGAAGGAGCGAGGATTGAACTGTTGCCAGCTCTTCATCGGAGAGATCCCCCTTGCTGATCTGCTGCTCGGCCCGGGTAACAGCTTCCTCTGCCGCTGTCTCATCAATCTCATCATCCTTAAGGGCCATGTCAGTCAGCACAGAGACGCGATCTGGTCGAATTTCCAAAAAACCTTCACCGACAGCAAGAAGCATCTCTCCCTCATCCGTCGTTACACGGAGTTCTCCAGGAAGTATCTGGGTCAGGAGGGGCATGTGATCAGGAAGTATTCCAAGACCACCCTCGACACCGGGAACAACAACAAAACTCGCGTTTCCTGAGAAAACACGCGTTTCTGGTGTGACGATTTCGAGGTGAAGCGTGCTCATTAGGAATTCTTTGAAGCGGCGATCACCTGATCGATGCCACCTTTCATGTAGAAATCACCTTCATTGATATCATCCAACTTGCCATCCAGAATCTCCCGGAACCCGCGGATTGTCTCGGCGATGGGTACATATTGTCCCTTGGCTCCTGTGAAAATTTCAGCCACATGGAATGGCTGGCTAAGGAAGCGCTGAATCTTACGCGCACGGTAAACGGTCTGCTTATCTTCAGGCGAAAGTTCATCCATACCGAGAATCGCAATGATATCCTGAAGATCCTTGTAACGCTGGAGAACCCTCTGAACCCCGCTGGCAACGGCGTAATGCTCCTCACCCACGATTTCGGGGGCAAGTGCCTTGGATGTCGAAGCAAGAGGATCGACGGCCGGATAGATCCCCAACTCAGCGATGGAACGCTCCAGCACGATGGTGGAATCAATGTGTGCGAATGTATTGGCAGGAGCAGGATCAGTCAGATCGTCCGCAGGCACATAGACCGCCTGCACCGAAGTGATTGAGCCATCTTTAGTGGAGGTGATGCGTTCCTGGAGATTTCCCATCTCCGCAGCCAGGGTAGGCTGATAACCCACCGCACTGGGAGTGCGTCCAAGCAGGGCCGAAACCTCGGATCCAGCCTGGGAAAAACGGAAAATATTGTCGATGAAAAGAAGCACATCCTGATTCTTCTCATCCCGGAAATATTCGGCCATGGCCAGAGCACTGAGAGCAACACGCAAACGGGCACCCGGAGGCTCATTCATCTGACCATAAACGAGACCCACCTTGGAACCCTCATCAAGAAAAATAAATCCACCCTTCTCATTGAGCACAGGATGGCCTTTTTCATCCCTCTGGACGGATATCAAACCGGACTCGATCATTTCGTGGTAGAGATCGTTCCCCTCACGGGTTCGTTCACCAACACCGGCAAAGAGAGAAAATCCACCATGTCCCTTGGCGATATTGTTGATCAACTCCATGATCACAACTGTCTTGCCAACGCCGGCACCACCGAAGGCACCCACCTTGCCTCCCTTGGTAAAAGGACAGATCAGGTCGATCACCTTGATCCCTGTTTCGAGCACCTGTGGCTTGGTGTCCTGATCGACAAGTGGAGGAGCGTGTCTGTGAATCGGAAGCATCTTTTCTGATTTTACCGCTCCACGGTCATCACAGGGTTCGCCGAGCACATTGAAAATCCTGCCAAGAACCCCCTCTCCCACAGGAACGGAAATCGGACGACCGAGCGCGCGAACAGGAATGCCGCGCTTCAATCCCTCTGTCGAGGACATCGCTATGGCACGCACCCATCCCTCACCGAGATGCTGCTGCACTTCAAGAGTCACTTTGGCCGGTTTTCCATCGACTGCAAAATCGACCTCGAGGGCCTCGTAGATCTTGGGCAGCGTGCCCTCCTGGATGTTAAATTCGGCATCAATAACCGGGCCGATGATTTGAACGATGGTGCCTGTGTTGCTCATGAAGTACTGTGGGTTTGTTGGAAAAAAAGTTTATTACTTTGGCGCAACCTTAGTTGAGCGCCATCTGGGCGGTGGAAATTTCTAGAAGTTCAGTGGTAATGCTGGCCTGACGGGCCTTGTTGTATTCAAGGGTGAGATCTTTGACGAGGCTCTTGGCATTGTCCGTGGCACTCTTCATGGCAATCATGCGGGCACTCTGCTCCGAGGCCCTAGCATCCAGAATCATCTGGAAGATTGTAAAATGAAAATAATAGGGCAGAACCGAGTCGAGCACCTGATCGGCATTTGGCTCAAAGAGATAGAGGGCATCCCCCGTGCTGTCCGCAGGCGAGACACCCGCGGCCACTGTTCCTGAAATCGGGAGGAGAGGAACAAGGGTTGGTTTCTGGATCAGGGTATTGACAAACTTGGGATAGAGAACCGAAACAGTATCGACTTCCCCTGAAAGAAACTTCTCAAGACAGAATTTTGAAATCGCTTTGGTCTGAAGAAAGGAAGGGGCGTCAATCAATGGAAAATCAGCAATCAAAGATCTTCCGGTTCGCACCAGAAATGCAGCCCCCTTTTTGCCGGAGGCGACAAAAAGCGTGTTGCTCTGATCGAGCAAAGCAGCCTCCCGAAGGACATTTGTATTGAGTGCGCCGCAGAGTCCCTTGTCCGAGGTAATAAGCAGTACGAGATTTTTTTTGACGGGTCGCTGTTCAAGCAAAGGGTGGGCGCCTTCACTGACACGATCCCTCAAGGAAACCAGCACACGATTTAGCACCTCGGCATAAGGATGCCCCGCCATGGCCACCTGTTGGGCCTTGCGCATCTTTGAGGCGGCAACCATCTGCATCGCCTTGGTGATCTGGGCGGTGTTTTTCACCGACTTGATGCGTCGGCGGATGTCGCGGGTATTGGCCATGAGTTAGGCGGTTCTGAGTCTTGGCAAGGAATGTTAGCGGAAGATAATTTTAAATTCGTCCACAGCCGCGGTGAGTTCCTTTTCAATTTCGGCATCAATCGCCCCCTTCTTGAGGATGGCTGCAAGAACGGATTCCTTACGCGTGGTGAGAAACTCCGTAAGCTGATGTTGAAAGTCGCGTACCCTCGTAACTGGTATCGCATCCAGATATCCCTTCTGCATGGTCCAGAGAACCGCGACCTGAAGTTCGACGGACTGGGGATTATATTGCTGCTGCTTAAACAGTTCCACGATCCGCTGTCCACGGTCAAGTTGAGCCTTGGTACGAGCATCAAGGTCACTGCCAAACTGGGCAAACGCAGCCAATTCACGGAACTGAGCAAGATCTCCCTTGATTTTTCCTGCGACCTGTTTTGTAGCCTTGATCTGTGCCGCTGATCCCACACGGGAAACTGAAAGCCCCACTGAGATGGCTGGTCGGATACCCTGATAGAAAAGATCGGTCTCCAGGTAGATTTGACCGTCAGTGATGGAAATCACATTCGTGGGAATATAGGCTGATACATCCCCAGCCTGGGTCTCGATAATTGGGAGAGCTGTCAGGGATCCGTTCCCGGCAGCCTCGCTCAGGCGAGCGGAGCGCTCTAGGAGGCGACTATGAAGATAAAAGACATCGCCCGGATATGCCTCGCGGCCACTGGGGCGTTTTAGCAGAAGGGATACCTGCCTGTAGGCAACGGCATGCTTAGAGAGATCGTCAAAAACGATGAGTGCATCCATTCCGTGATCCATAAACCACTCTCCAATGGAGGCCCCGGCAAAAGGTGCCAGATACTGATTTGTCGCGCTGTCCGAAGCAGGAGCCGACACAATGATCGTATCCCTCAGTGCATCATTGGAGGAGAGAATATCAACCACGCGAGCGACATTGGCATTCTTCTGACCCACCGCGACGTAGATGCTGTAAACAGGGCGGAATGAAGGATCTCCCGAAGCCTCTCCAGCACGGTTGATGCGGGACTGGTTGATGATTGTGTCGATCGCGATTGTTGTCTTGCCGGTGGCGCGATCCCCAATGATTAGTTCGCGCTGGCCGCGACCGATGGGAATCATTGCATCGATAGCCATGATACCGGTCGAGAGGGGCTGGCTGACACTGCGGCGTTTGATGATTCCGGGAGCAATCTTTTCGACAGGATAAAATGTCTTGGACTGGATCGGACCCTTGCCGTCGATAGGTTGTCCAAGCGCATCCACCACACGCCCCAGAAGCTCCTTGCCCACAGGAACCTGCAGCAGTCGTCCTGTTGTCCTGACCTCATCCCCCTCGGAAATTCCGGTGTAATCACCCAGAATAATCGCCCCAACTTCAGTCTCTTCAAGGTTCAGAGCAAGACCATAAATGCCACCGGGAAACTCCAACATTTCATTGAGCATGACTCCGGCAAGCCCTTCGATTCGGGCCACCCCATCACCAATTTCACGGACGGTTCCGACATTTGATGTGGAGATAGTCGTATGACGGAGTCCGTCAATCTTTGATTCGAGTTCTTGCAGAAGGGTGCTCATAGTGTGTTGTATTTAAAATTTTGCTTCAGGATGTAAATGGGTGATCGGTGAACTAAGCAGCCACCGTCTTAAGGTGTTCGATACGGGAAAGCACCGTGCCGTCCCAGACTTCACTTCCAAGTCGGATACGGGAACCACCGATGAGAGAGGCATCCACTTTGCATTCCAAGGAGACTTCTCCACCATCCCTTTGTTGAAGGGATTTATGGATCGAATCCCGAGTCGCCGAATCAAGGGGGATCGCGCTTTCGATGACGGCATGATGCTTTGCCGCTGCAAGTCGTATTAACCGGGTGTATTCCTTCAGGATTTGAAGGGTGTGACGCGGGGAGGCTTTGATCAAGACATCAGTCAATGAGATTGCCTTGGAAAATTCCGGGCGCCCCGAAGCATCCACGGAGGCATCGAACAGCTCGCGGGCTTTGCGTCGGGCAATTTTTGGAATCTGCATGGTATTGGGAGATTGTTAATGATGCGCCAAGTGGTTCTCAGACTCTCTTAAATAAGCATTTCCTTAACCTAAACACTTTTGTGCATCTTCAGTCAGTCGCTTTTGATCCTCAGGGGTGAGAATCTTCCCGGCGACCTGCGCCGTGGTTTTAATGACAAGGGAAACCATCTCTTTCTTCACCTCATCGATCATAAGGGTCCGCTCGGAGGCGATTTCCTGACGGGCACGATCGACAATTGCCGAGGATTCCATCACTGCACGATCCATTTCCTTCTTGGAGAATGCTTCGTTGTTCTTGCGGGATTCCTCGATGAGCAACTGGGCGTCGTCATTGGCCTTGCGGAGCATTTCCTGATAGCGAAGTTCCGCTTCGGCAAGCTGCTTCTTAATCCTCTCGGCATTAAGCTGGCCTTCCTCTATGCGCTTGCGGCGTTCCTCCAGGATTCGGAGAATGGGCGCAAAGGCGTAGCGATTGAGAACAAAATAGACGATGAGGAAGAGCACCAACTGGGCGATGAACTTCGGCAGGGTGACTCCAAACTGGGTGAAAATTTCTTGTATCATCTATTAAGGACTCTCTCGTGGGTTGAAACGTTTTTGGGGAAACGGGTCATCCCAGAAAGGGATGACCCATGAACCTGATTTTTATTACTTACCCTGGAATGCAAAGATCAGACCGAAAATCGCGATGGCCTCAGCCAATGCGATGGTCAGAATTCCAATCATGAGCACTTTTGGCAGTGTTGCGGGATTACGACCGATTGCTTCCACCATGCGGGCTCCGATAAGTCCGATTCCGATGGCGGCTCCGGCTCCGGCAACTCCGAGGGTGAAACTTCCCGTAACGGTATTTGCGGAGGTTGCAGCTTCAGCGATTATTGCGAGTAACATATTGCTTGGTATTTTGGGTTGGTGTTTTTCGACTGCCGTCCGCGTCCTGCACGATCCCGGCATTCAAAAATGATGAAATTTCTCAGTGTTCTTCGTGTGTGGTAGAGAGCTGTAGATAGACAATAATAAGCAGGGTGAACACCATGGCTTGAAGAAATCCAACCAGAAGCTCCATAAAATAGAACGGTATGGGAACAATGCAGCTAAGAACATATGTCAACCACTGGGGAGCATTAAAAAGATGGCCAATATTGATCATCGTTCCGAGAAGGTTCTCACCAGCAAAAATATTGCCATAAAGTCGCAGCGAGAGGGAAACCGGACGCACTAGAATGGAAAGCACTTCCAAAACCCCGACAAAGAGGAATAACGGAACAAGCAGAAAGAGTATGGGGCCGGACATTCCACCTTTCACCCCAAAGAGATCCTTGATAAAGGCTACGGGGCCCGTGGCCTGCATTGTCCAGACAAACCAGAGCGTCATGGAAACGGCAGCCAGCGCCATCGTCATGTTCATGTCCGCAGTAGGAGGGCGGAGCAGTGGGATCTCGAGTTCCTTCAGGGTAAACAAACCATCCTTGAGCCCCCATCCGATGGAACCGACTCCCGGTATGAGACCAAACCAATTTGAAATGAGAATGAAGATAAAAAGTGACGCGAGGAGTCCGAAAGACTTCTTAGCCATCTTGTCTCCCAAAATCCCCTCAATGGCCCCGTAAAATCCCTCGACGACAGCTTCAAGAAAATTCTGACCGGCACTGGGGATCACTTCAATCTTGCGTGTGCAGGATCGCACCATCCAGACAATCAATCCCACGACCAGAAAAGTCACGAAGATGGAATTACTGAGCCATCCTAAAAATGAGTTTTCAAAAGCCGCGGGGGTCTCCGCGGAAAGGGATGCAGTGGCTAGCAATGGGAGGTCAAAAACCATGAACAAAAAATCTGATGAGAAGAAAATCGGGGGAGGAGATGAAAATAAAGAGACGGCCCGCTGGCAAGCGCCTTTTTGCCCATTGGGTAAGTTTTTTACAGATACCGCATCAGGACGACTCCAGAACTCCCATAATATCAGGAATTATTCTCTTTAAAAAACGATTTGACCTTGGGATCCGAATGGTAATCGGCAAAGGCGCTATCCATCATCAGCTCACGAAAGATAGTGGGCGGATAGAGATCCCTAGCGCGCTCAAGAAAAACCGCCGCTTCCTCGCTCTGTTTTAACTGCAGGGAAGTCAACGCTGCTGCCAAGGCCTGTTCTCCAGTCATGGCGGTCAATTCTGACAGGGAGGGGGCTGACTTGGCCGGTTCATTTTGCATCCTTGCAAGCTGTTCTTTTGCAGAGAGTAACTCCTTTGCAGCCTCAGGGTCGGAGCGGAGCACTCCCTTGTGCAAAATCCCAACGGCACTCCGATACTCGCCTGTCGACCGAAGCAGATCGCCCAGTTTGGCGAAGGCTCTGGCATCATCGGGATGCGCTGCCATGTATTGTTTGATCTCATTTTGCGCCGTGACGGATGGATCAGCCAGTTGTTGGGGTTCTTGTACACCTGATTTTGACTTTGCGAGATTGATGATGGCAAGAAGCATGCGGGCTTCACCTGTCAACTCGTTCTTAGAGACAGCATGCTGCGCCGCTTCCTGAGCCAATGCTTGCTCACCGGCTTTATTCGCAGACTCGGCAATCAGGTAATCGATTCCAAAAAGTGCTGGCTGCGTGTCCTGTGCTTTTTGAAAATCAAGCATGGCCACTCGATATTTACCATCCTGATAGGCGGTGAAAGCCGTATCGAGAAGTACCTCGGCCTCGGCCGTGGGGAGAGGAACCTCCTGTTGAGTGCTGCGGTTTGACACATCGGTATGTGTGCCGAACTTCTGACCGAAATAAAAGCCAATGGAGAGAAAGGCAACAGCGCCCAGGAAGCAACATCCTCCCATGATCCAGCGGTCGAGTTTTTCTCCGGGGGATCTCTTGTTACGACCCTTGGAGTGCGTTCTTGGTTTGGTACCCGAAGAGCGGGCGGTTTCCCGATCATGGCGTCGGCTCGATCGGTGCCGGTGAAGTCGCTGCTCAAGACCGTTCTCCGGCGTGGAACTGGGCGTGCTCGGAATCTCCGCGAAGGGATCCCGGGCAGATGACTCCTCGCCGGAGAAGTCACCGGATAAGGAGGAGGAAGGGGTACCCTGATCATTCATGGAGGAAAATTCTTAAGGAGTTAGATAAAATAGAGGGCAGGTCTGTTGATGAACAGCTTTCTGAAGGAGATCAGATAGATGAAATTAAGGAAACGCTGATTTAATCCCATGAAGACCGCTGAGAACCAGTTGCTGATTTTTGAAGGCGCGAGTGCTGGGCGATACCCGCAGCGGTCTCGCCCGAGCGAGCAACGCAACAAAAATCGACAACTGACTCCAGCCCTTCGGGTTGCGGCGATAAAAGGTCGGCGACTGCGTAGGATTCGTGCTTACAGCCCACTGTGGGGATGCTCGCGCGAAGCCGCCTGGTCGGCGACCCCTTCTTGCCGCAACGGTCTCTATGTGATTAAATCAGCGGTTCCTTAAAGCCAAGACTAGATTTTTTTGTTTCCAGTTTGCGAATTCGAGCAACTCCCTGTTATAACATCCCTCTTCAATTCAAATTTCCGGGAAGCCTCCCCCTCATTGCTTATTCCCGGATCCAAGCATCCAAATATCAGCCTGCCATCCCAACCATATCCTATTGACCATGAGTTCTATTCCCAAAGTTTTTGTTGCCGATCCCGTCTCCTCGCGTGGAGTTGAAGCCCTTGCCGAAGGAGGTGTCGTTGAGGTCGTCGTCAAGACAGGACTCAAGGAAGCCGAACTCATCGAGATCATCCCCGACTTTTCCGGCCTGGTCGTCCGCAGCCAGACCAAGGTCACTCCGGCTGTCTTTGCGGCGGCAAAAAAGCTTAAGGTCGTGGGCAGGGCCGGAGTGGGCATTGACAATGTCGATGTTGAGGCGGCAACCAAGCATGGTGTGATCGTCATGAACGCCCCTGGCGGCAATACCATCTCGACAGCCGAACACGCCTTTTCCCTGATGCTATCAGTGGCCCGGAACATTCCACAGGCCAATGCGAGCATGAAAGCAGGCAAGTGGGATCGCAAGAAATTCGAGGGGGTGGAACTCTACGAGAAGACACTGGCGATTCTCGGTATGGGCCGCATCGGAACCGAAGTAGCCCGTCGGGCCATTGCTTTCGGCATGAAGGTGCTGGCCTACGATCCGTACCTTTCCGCGAGCAAGGCCCGTTCTCTCCAAGTTGAGGTAGTAGAAAAACTTGATGATCTCCTCCCCCGTGCCGACTTTATCACCGTGCACATGCCCCTGACCGAGGAGACAATGCACATGATTGGAGCCAAACAGCTTCCCCTGCTGAAGAAAGGAGTGAGGATCATCAACTGTGCTCGGGGAGGACTCATCGACGAGTCCGTCCTTGCCGAGGGGCTTAAGAGCGGACAAATAGCCGGAGCCGCGCTTGATGTCTTTGATGTCGAGCCTCCCGCCGCTGACTGGCCCTATCGCTCTATCGACAATCTCGTGCTGACCCCTCACCTTGGAGCCTCCACTGCAGAAGCTCAGGAACTTGTTGGTATTGAGATAGCGCAGGCGGTGCGTGCAGCTCTTTTGGAAGGTGAGATTCGCAACTCGGTCAACATGCCCAACATTGATGCCAAGACGCTTTCAACACTCGGACCTTGGATTAATCTTGGTGAAAAACTCGGCCTTTTCCTCGCACAGATTTCTCCCAAGCGCGCTGAGAAAATCAGCATCCGCTACAGCGGCCGCCTGGTGGATCAGGATCTTACAGCAGTCACACGCGCTCTTATCACCGGCTACCTCCGCCACATTCATGGCAATGAAGTGAATCCAGTAAACGCTCCAGCTATCCTGCGCAATCACGGACTTGAGGTTGTGGAGACCAAAGAGAGTGAAGCCGGTGAATTCACCGATCTGATTGAAGTGACCATCCAGCAGGACGGACATACGGCCTCCGTTGGCGGTACACTCTATGGTTCCAAACCGCGCATTGTCACGGTAAATGGCCGCTTCGTGGAAGGTGTACCATCGGGCGTTATTCTGCTCCTCGAAAACCGTGATCGCCCCGGCATTGTCGGACATCTCGGTTCCTTGCTTGGGGCCAACAATGTGAATATTGCCAGCATGTCACTGAGCCGCAACGAAGTCGGAGGGCAGGCATTGACTCTTCTGAATCTTGATTCAGCCCCTGATGATGATCTGCTTGGCAAAGTGACCGCTGACGCAGACATCGCATCTGCCCAGGTAATCAGACTCTGATCATACACCCCTGTCTCATGACGTCCCCCTTACAGCCCGTACTCGCGGGGGATCTTGGCGGCACAAATTTTAGGATCGGTGTCTTTAGCGGAAGCGATCTCCACACCTCGCATCCGACGATAAAAAAAATCCATTTTAAAAAATTCCGGAGTGCGGATCATCATTCCTTAGAAAAGATGGTTCAGCTGTTTCTTGAAGAAATCAATCTGGAGATTCCGCTGGCGGCTGCCTGTTTCGGGGTGCCTGGTCCTAATGTTGGCGGAGTAGTCAAGGCCAGCAACCTTGGGTGGCGCATCGACACACATTTGTTGCCCAAGATTCTAGGCATCCAGCGTGTCTCCGTGCTTAACGATCTGGAAGCAACTGCCTACGGACTTTCTGTTCTTAGCAAAACCGACCTTGCCACACTTCAGGCCGGATCAGGATCCAGTGCCGGCAATCAATGCGTGATCGCTCCTGGGACGGGACTGGGTGAAGCGGGGCTCTTTTGGGATGGCCGGCGCCACCTACCGTGGGCCTGTGAAGGGGGGCACGCCGACTTTGCCCCAACCGATGAACTCCAGAACGAACTCCTGAACTCCCTTCGTGGCGATTACGGCCGAGTCAGCTTTGAAAGGGTTGTATCAGGTATGGGGATTGCCAATATCTACCGTTTCTTAAAAAATTCGGACAAGGCCAAAGAAAATCCAATCGTCGCTCGTGAAATGCTTGAGGAGGATCCCGCAGCAGTAATTGACCGCCATTCCAGTGACGGTTCCTGTGATCTTTGCCGGACAACCATGGATCTCTTCATTCAGGCTCTTGGCGCGGAAGCTTCCAATCTGGCCCTCAAGACAATGGCCACGGGAGGAGTCTATCTTGCGGGGGGTATTCCTCCAAAGGTCATTCCGCTTCTGCGACGACCAATCTTTTTGGAAAGTTTTCTGAGCAAGGGGCGCCTGCGCTCCGTACTTGAGACGATGCCTCTACATGTCGTACTCAATGATGAAACAGCTCTCTTGGGCTCAGCCTGTCGTGCCTTCCGACTCTTGGAATCGGATTAAAAATTCGCTCCCGATCACTTGTCAGCGGCAAGTTTTCCATTTACTCGATCCTGAAGATGAGGCAGCCACCCAAACCAAGAGATCTTGTCATTTCTTCTTTCAGACTCCGAGGATCGCCAAAGGATTTTGTCCGCCCTGAGCATCCTGATGTAGGGTTTGTGTCTTCTCGACTTTGTCAACAGTTGTGAATTTTCAGCCTTCGATGTCATTAATTTGTGTTTGAGAATTCTAATTCCATCCAGCCGACACAAAACAGCGGGGTTGTGTGACCACGACCTCATTCTGGCGTTTTTTCACCACAATCAAAGTTGAGAATTGTTACAGTCCTGTAACATTGAGAAACAGAAGGACTCTGGGTTTTTCCAAAGGAATTTATCTGCTCACTTGCCCTAAAATATCCTCGTCTGGATCCACTCTCAATGGCATAAGGCCCCAACTTAAACCTCTCTACCCACTCCTCAAGGAAGGGGTAAGGAGTTCCGCAATTCTCTGAATCTCCTGAGATGACTGCAGTGAAGGTTGATCGAGAACAAAGGGAGTTCCAGCATCCGAAGCAATACGAATCTCCGGATCAAGGGGAATAGCCCCCAGAAACGGAACTCCGAGCGTATCAGCTTCTTTCTTTCCACCACCGTTTCCGAAGATTTCATGCCTGCTTCCATCACCGGGGGCGATGAAATACGCCATATTCTCAATAATCCCCAGAATGCGCACATTGGTCTTGCCAAACATCGCCACGGCCTTGCGTGCGTCAATGAGAGCGACCTCCTGAGGTGTCGTAACGATGACGGCTCCAGCCAAGGGAACAGTCTGCACGATAGTCAGCTGGATATCTCCCGTACCCGGCGGAAGATCCAGAAGCAGCACATCAAGTTCACCCCATACGACATTGCGCAGGAATTGTTGCGTGTAGCGAGTGACCATGGGGCCACGCAGGACGGCTGGAGAATCATCATCCAAGAGCAACCCCATCGACATAATCCGCAAACCATGTCTTACCACCGGGACGATATTCCCCTCCTGATCGGCAACAGGTCTTTCTGTGGCACCGCACATCATGGCCACGCTGGGACCGTAAAGATCACAGTCACACAGCCCAACCTTCAGACCGCTGGAGGCGAGCGCGGAGGCTAGATTCACGGCCACCATCGACTTGCCAACACCTCCTTTTCCACTGGCTACCGCGATCACTTGCTTCACCCCTGAAATGGGAACCGGTGCATTTCCAGCAGACTGGACGGGTGCTTGCACATCAATGAGCACGCTGACGGAACGCCCCTCCGCAAGCCCTTCAACAGCCTTGATTACTCGATCCCGGAGTTCGGTGGCAACACCGGTGTCATTGGTAGCCACCACAAGCTGCACGGTAATATTTTCCCCAATGGTGATCCCGCGAACCACCCCGAAGGAGATAATGTCACGGCTGAAGCCGGGATAAGGCACCTTGGAAAGGGCATCACGGATCTGTTGCTCAAGGGCTGATATACTCATGAATTAACAGACTAACACGATTTTCGCAGATGGCTTGGTAGAATACCTAGTTGTTCCCGATATTTTGCAATGGTTCGTCTCGCCACTTTCAGGCCCCGTTCATCGAGGCGGGTGACAATTTCCTGGTCGCTGAGGGGATCACGGGAGGACTCCTGATCCACCATCTCTCGGATGGCCTGCTTCACCATCTCATTACTCACAGCGGTGCCATCGGAATTCTGGAAGCCCGGTGTAAAAAAATATCTGAGTTCCAGCAATCCCTGAGGGGTATCCATATACTTGCCGGAAACCGCCCTGCTTACCGTGGTCACATGCAGCCCAACCACATCGGCAATCTGTGCCATGATCAGGGGTTTAAGCGCCGATGCTCCCATGCGAAAAAAATCCTCCTGTCTGGAAACAATTTCATTACCGATTGCGAGCAGTGTCTGCTGCCGTTGTTGCAGACTTCTCAGAAAGACGCGTGCCCCACGGATTTTACCCCTAAGATAGAGAAGAAGATCTTCATTATTTCCCCGTTCGGCCAACATATCCTTATACTCCTTGGAAATACGAAGCCGGGGCAGATCCTCCTCATTCAGTCTCACAACAAAACCCTCCCCGTCCGGGATCACGATCAGGTCGGGAATAACCCCCTGTTCATCAGCATTGGAAAATGGTCGCCCCGGCTTTGGCTCAAGTGTTGCGATCAACTTCGCAGCAGCTACAACATCGGCTGACGGAACTCTGAAATGCTTGGCTATTTCATCATAGCGATGCCTCGCCAGAAGTTGAAGATGGTGCCTCAGGATGCGTGCTGCCAAACCATTTCCCTCACCACGACGCGCCAATTGGAGCAAGAGAGAGTCTGCAAGATCGGACGCGGCCACGCCGGCGGGTTCGAACTGCCTCACTTTCTCAAGTGTTTTTTCCAGAAACGACTCGGACACGCCGCCTGCAACAGCAAGCTCCGCATGATCCATCCGCAGATACCCATCCTGATCGAGATTGCCTGCAATGACCTCGACAACCCGTCTTTCCCTCTCATCCAATCCGGCGGCCTGGTCGATGATGAAATCCCTTAAAGTCGGGCGTGATGCGAGAGACTCAAAAAGATAGCGCCTCTTCTCCTCGTCCTGTGAGGAATAATGGGCTGTGGAGGCAGCCTGGGGCATGTATTCCCTCCATTCCTCCTGAAGGCTGGAGGCCCTTTCCGGGAGAGCTTTGTTGTCACGGAACGACTCAGCGGACTCAATAGCAGGCGATTCCTCTTCCAGCACAGGGTTGGATGCCAACTCTGCGGCAACAAGCTGCCTGAGCTCAGCAACCGGAGTTTGCAGGAGCTGCAAACTCTGTTGCATCTGCGGCGAGAGGGTTTGCTGCTGAGCAACCCCTATGATGAGATCCATTCCGGCCATAGAGTCAGAATGGTAACTTGATCAACTTATGCAAGCAACTTTTAGGCCAACTAATGAACCAATTAGAAGATAAATCTCTCTTGTTTATCAAAATGTGCAGGTTGATAGTAAAGGTGCCATGAGCTCATACGAGGGTAATCCCGAAGGTTTTTTCGCACCTTCAAACCGCCTTTCTAGGGAGGATGTGGCCCGGCAGGTCAGCGAATTGGATGATTCCGGCTTGCTCACGCCCATCTTTGAAAGCATGCCCTATATGGTGATGATCCTGAACCGTCAGCGACAGATCATCTACGGCAACAAGGTTCTCCGCGAATACGGAGCGTCTCACGGGCACTCCGACTTCCTCGGTCTCCGTCCCGGCGAGTTTCTGGGTTGTCAGCGCGAATCCCGAGCCCCGTTCGGATGCGGCACCGGCGAAGCCTGTAGAAATTGCGGTGCCGTCAACGCCATTCTGGCCGGCTTATCAGGCCAGGACGCCTGTTTGGAGTGTCATATCGGGCAAGTGGAAAACGAGGCTCTGGATCTCAGGATCTTTGCAAGCCCCTTCCGATGGCGCACGCACGAGCATGTCCTGGTCATCGCAACAGACATCAGCGATCAAAAACGCCGCCAGATTCTGGAGAGAATCTTCTTTCATGACATTCTCAACACAGCAGGTGGCATCCAGGGACTTGCCGAACTCATGGTCAGCGATGCAGAAATGTCATCCGAACTTTCCCCTGACCTGCTTTCCAACGCTCAGAAGCTTGTTCAGGAAATACAGAATCAGAAACTGCTCCTCGCGGCGGAAAATCATGACCTTGACTGCACATTAACTCCCCTCTCCTCACTGGTGCAGATGGAATCCGTGGCCACCTCTTACCGCCATCATGAAGTGGGACATGCCAAATCAGTGGTAATTGATTCCGATTCAAAAAACTGCACGCTGCTTTCCGACGAGGCAATTCTCCAGAGGGTCCTGGGCAATCTCCTAAAAAACGCCCTCGAGGCAACAGATGACGGAGGCAAGGTAAAATTGGGTACGGAAACAAAAGAAGGGGATGTCATCTTTTGGTGCTGGAATGCAGGTCACATTCCTCGTTCATCTCAACTGCAGATCTTTCAACGCAGCTTTACCACCAAAGGCATCGGTCACGGCTTAGGAACCTACAGCGTAAAACTCCTCACAGAGCGCTACCTTGGAGGCAGAGTCTCTTTCAAGTCATCCCAAGAATTAGGGACTCAGTTTGAAATCAGACTTCCACTAGACCGACCTGCACCAAAGCGACACGATACCTAATTAAAGAGAGACCGTGAATCCGGTCTCATTTGCGATTAAATCAGTGATAGCTTAAGGCGAGGTGCGTCGGCGAAGTACCACGGCAAGCACGACACCAGAGAGACCGAATAGGATCCAAGTTTTGGGTTCGGGTACTGTGATGACAAGGGTGGACATCAGAAGGGATTGTTGTGCGTAGTCACTATAGCCCGTGGTCACGACACCTTCGTTTGTATAGAGTTGGCTGTTGGTATCATTGAGTGTCCAAAAAGTACCAAAAGAGGCAATATTCGTTCCTCCCGCAATCCCAGTAAAATCATCTCCGATAATACTGTTTGTTCCAAGAACCGTGTAGTTTCCCACACCTGTGGTGAAGAGATTTGTGCCGCTGATATTTGTATAGTTCAATACCGTGATGGTCTCATTGGTGGTACCGACCCCATAGATGTTGAATCCAAGGTGGACAATTTGATTGTCGGATATTCCTGAAAGCGCTGTACCATTATTTTTTTTAAGCACCTGATTGGTCACAGCATTATTTCCATAGGAACTTGCAGAGAGATTCCAAGTAGCCGCACCGTCTGATGTGGTGAGGTTAATGCTCATCAGCGCATTGCCCGCTGTATTGAGCAATGTCCATCCCATGGTGTCGAAATTTCCATTGGCATTTGCAGCACTTGTGTACATGTAAAAAGTACTGTCGAAGTGTATCATATTAATTCCTGTTCCTGTCAGCGTATTGGCCATGTAGGTTGTTACGCTTTGTGGGTAGGTGACGGAATTATTTATATCAGTCGAGAAAAAGTCATCTCCTCCCAAGACATTAAAATTAGGGTTATTTTTATTAGCCAGTGCACTGTTGTGATAAATGACGCCCGGTCCGTATTGCGGCCCACCCTGCTGCGTAAGGTTCGTCCATCCATTCTGGCCGGATGTTTCTGTAGCCCAATATGTAGAGGAAGGGGGGATAATTACACTAGGAGTTGTGCTATTTGTTGTGTAGGTGTAAGAGCCGCTACCACTTGTGGCTGTACGGAAATCAGTAGCGTACACTGTAGTATTGGTGAGGCTTGGTACTGACTGAGCCTGAAGCAATGAAATCATGCTCAGAAATAAGACTGAACTATAGCAAACGACTTTAATTCTTTTGTTCATTGTGGGTTAGTGTGTGTTGCGGGGGAAGTCTTTTTAAAAACTAAGCACTGTAAGGAGCCACATTTGGCGGTGACGGAGGCGCTTTCTTAGCACGCCCGTTGCTCGGGGTGGGCGAAGGGGTTGGAGTCGGAGTCGGCCCCGCGTTGGATTCGGACATGATTCCCAAGACAAGAATTCCCGAGAGGGTCATTATTGCAAAACGAAAACGATTGGTGCGAGTGAAAGGGGGATTCATTTAATTAACAAAATCTTATGTCCTGATTCGAATGTCAACAAAAAATTCAATTTACTTTGAGATATCCGGAGCTTGATGGTGAGATGGACTTGATCCATATCAAGTAGGTGAGATTCGTGAATGATTTTTATTTGATATGAGAGCTCTAGGGAATGCAGTAACGGGAGGAAATGACAGCCACTGCTGCAAATCATTCTGTGGATTATCTTTTCTGATTCTTGCCTCGCTGGCGGCTATTTTTCTGGCTGGCGGACCTGCTCAGGGTGGGATGGGGATCTTTCTTGCGGTTGTCGGGACGGTGCTTCTGCTGATTACTCCCACGCGGGCGGTTCCGTGGGGATTTTGGGGCTTGAGCGCTCTGATTCTGCTTGCCGCTACTTCCGCGATGATTCCCGCAGACGGGTTTGGATCACCATCATGGAGAGAAAACTTGCAGAAGCTGCCGGCTCTTGTTCTACCGCACCAAGTCACGCTGGATCCCAGGGCGACGCTCTTTTGGATTTTGCTTCTCTCATCCAGTATTCTGATCGCCCTCTTTCTTCTGGGATCGCCACTATCTGCGGAGGGCATGGAACGCGTTGCTCTACTT
This sequence comes from bacterium, assembly GCA_037130175.1. Classification (GTDB taxonomy): domain Bacteria; phylum Verrucomicrobiota; class Verrucomicrobiia; order Chthoniobacterales; family UBA6821; genus UBA6821. Next base: position 94,478 of record JBAXTN010000004.1, read on the forward strand.
GCGGTTCTCGGGTGTTCGGTCTACGCGGTAGTCGCTTGGATGTCGTGGCAGACGGAGTGGCGTTATCCCTTTTTTCATCAGGAGTGGTGGATGCAGCCTGCATACGGTTTCTTTCCGAATCGCAATCAGACCGCCGGTTTTCTGCTGACAGGTGCGATCCTCTCTCTCGGGCTTATTTATCGTGGAATCACGGGAGGTCGCCTGCTGCCCGCATTGATTGCAGCAGCCTCCTTTGCGTTTCTTGTTTCGATGTTGCTGCTCTTTTCCAAGTCCCGTGGCGGGGTTGTCTTTCTGATTGTGGGTGTTCTCCTGTGGATCGCGGGGCTGGGAAGGCATCGTTCCCGATGGCTGGTAGTTGGTGCGACTGTACTCGGACTTGTGATCGCAACCCTCTTTCTGACTTCCGAAAGCGAGTTGCTCGTCCGCTTGCGGGGAGATTCCCCCCATGCTGCGGCCACTGACGGAACCGGCTCAGTTGAACAGGATCTCTCTGCGGGCGATTTCAATCCGTTTGCCGATGCCCGCGTTTCTATCTGGAGGGATACTTTATCCATGATTGCCGATTTTCCGGTAAGCGGAACAGGACTGGGCACATACCAGCTGAATTACCCGTTCTATGCGAAGAAAAGTTTGAGGGATAAGACAACCGCCCGCCATGCTGAGAGCGACTGGCTCACGCTTGGTGCCGAATCCGGACTGCCTGCACTCGTGCTGGTGCTCGGTGGACTGGCTATCCTCATATCTCGCATCCCCCGGTTGGAGCGAGATTCTGGAGCAAGCTGGCCTGTGCGATGGGCTTTCCTTTCCGCATTCTTTGCGGAGTTATTGCACGGGTTAGTGGATGTGCCCCTGCACAAGCCGGAGCTTGGTTGGTGGATCCTGTTGTTGGGTGGCATGGGTTTTGCCACGGCATGCGGGGAAGAACAGGTGAAGGGGGTTTCGCTCGGGATTCAGAGGGCGTTTTTCGTTGCAGGAGGGATCGGTATGATTGTTTTTGGTGGAGTTTGCATCTGGGCTCAATGGTTGAGCGGTTCGGCGCTTCCTCCCTATGCACCTGCCGCTGAAGAGAAAAAAGTGAGCGAACTTTTTGGTGATGGAGAAAAACCAAGTCTGGAACTGGCTGTTGCTGAATGTCGCAAAGCCATTGCGCAGTATCCTCTGGCTCACGCACTTTATTTTCAGCTTGGTGCGCTCATTCTGGATCTGGGTGGGGATCCCAAACAAAGCATAACTTTCTTTGGTGTGGAAAACTCCCTTTCTCCGCATGATCCGATGGCGCCTTTCGAGCAGGGAAAGTTGCTGCTTCCGGTGGAACCAGAACCTGCGGTGATTCTTTGGGAGGAAGCTCTTCGACGGCAGCTTTTTTTGGACCATTTGCCGAATTCTCAGATAGCCCGATCTCGCGAATTGTTTCAACAGATCCTTGCTTATGCTGCGCAGTCGCCGCTTCTTCTTGCCCGGATGCCCGGCTTGGCGCGGCTTGATCCAAAGTTCCAACTCCTTTGGCTTATGAATCCGTCGTGCGACTCATCACTGATTGCTGCTGCGGTTCAGGACTCTGCATTCATGGAGAAGCATTCCCCCATAGAACAGGGCCGGTTAATCCATTCTTGGTATGAACGGGGAGACAAGTCTGCAGTGCATACATTTCTCGATGTCCATCCGGCATATGGGCGCATTGCTGCAGCGACATGGGCTGCCATTTTCGCTCAGGACGGGCAGCACAGGGAGGCCTGTATGAATCTGATCGATACTTTCCATATTCCAGTATCGGAAATGAAAGTTGGTAGAGATGCAGCGATCCGTGGTGCTAATGGCGATGTGCCCTCCGACTCCCTTGCAGCAGCAAAGTATTACCTAGATCATGGCAATGAAGTTACCGCGCGCCGTCTGCTAGCAGAAGCCATGAGCACGGGACCGCGCACGGGCACCGTTGCCGAGACCCTTCGACTCCGCGCGGTGATGGCAATGCGTGCAGGGGACTGGAAATCGGCCCTATCCGATTTGTTGGACTATTTACATGTGAGCGGTCAGCTGTGATGTTTAGGACATTTTCCCACTGAGCCCTTACATTCCGTGATGCCACCATCCCGCCGACATTCCGCGTTGAAACCACGCCTGATTGCCGCACTGTTTTCCCTCAAGTTGCTTGCCTTCCTGCCGCATGCCTATGCCCAGGGCATTCCCACCGTGCAACAAAGCACCTTCCGTTCGCAGTGGGTTGGGGAGCAGGTTGATCAGATTCCACTCGGTGGCGGGGTGTCCCCCCTCAGTGGAATCGGAGGACTCGTTGGAAATTTGCAGACCCAGGATGAAGTGAAACGCGAGGTGGATGCCTCGCTCGCGGGAGTGAAGTCAAAATCGCCCTTCTCGATCAAGCCCGCCGTGGGGTTTGGATGGGAAGCATCCAATCAGGGTGTCACCAACCAGACAGCAGCGGGCACCACCTACTCGGCGGGCAGCAGTCCCTTTGTTGCCCCCAGCCTCGCCCTTCTCTATGATCGGGATCACGGCCCGTGGTCGGTCTCCGCAGGGTACGGAGCCGGATACAAGTATTATACCGATCCGAATTATGTCGCCAATGGATCGGGTTCCCTCCGCAACTCCTTTTCACAGACCGCCATGTTTCAGGCGATCCTCACCATGAGCCGCTACATGATCACCTCCCTGTTCAATGCCTCATCTGGCAATGGCTACGATGCCAGTTCAGGATCTAACAACCGCCAAACCGCCCTGGGTGGAACCGTCGGTGCAAAGTATCTGCTTGGCAATTACGCGGGATTTCTGGCCAACGCGGGTTACAACTTTCAGAACTACTCGGGCTCCACGGTGACCCCCAACAATAATACAGCCAATCTCTATGCCAACCTCGCTCCCATTTATTACCTCTCGGATAAAACCCACCTGAGCGCTCTATTTGGAGTAGGCAGCACTTCCCAGTCACTTCAACAGGGAAGCTATTCGGGCACTACCAACGCAGGTACAAATAGCATTCTGGCCAACAATCTCTCTGCCGCGCGAAATTACGCACAACTCGTGAACGAAGTCACCTACGACATCACCGGAAAGATCACCCTGGATGCCGGATTGGGAGCAAGGTACATTACCTCCACCTACTCCGGTGACTCTCGCTACCTCGGACTAAAACCTGCCTGGGTTCTGGGCATTGCCTACACGCCCACCACCAAGACTTCCATGACGCTGAGTGTTGGTGAACAAGGCTCCGATATCGTGCCCTCACTCAACTTTCTGCTTAACTGGAAGCCTCGTGATAAAACGACTTTCTCTCTGGCTGCCTCGCAGTCACAGAACTTTGCAAATTCCGTTGCTTCGCAGTATCAAGTCAGCAGGAGCCTTATCGGCACAGTCACCCAGAACCTTTTCACATCCGTTGTCCTTCAACTCTCGGCTGGATACGCGACACAGCGCTACATCAACCTAAATTCAGGCCCCTCCATCCTAACGATCAGTCAACTACCTTCGAATTACTACACGGCCAACGCCTCCGTCATTTGGAATATTCGTGATTGGCTAACCCTCAATAATTCGGTGAATTACAACGGCGGTCAGACAGTTCAGGGTGCCAACGGTTCGTCGATTCCCCAAACCTGGTATTCCATTAGTTTGAATTTCGCTCTGTAATTTTCCGAACGCCCGATTATAAACCAGCATGGTCATCTTCCCCCATCAATCATTCGCAGCCTGGCGTCTCTGTGCCGCTGTCGTGATGCTTCTGAGCGCCTCCCCTCGGATTATTTCGGCGCAGAGCGATCCCTCAGCCCCTCAATCCACGCGCCCAGCCGAACCCCAAGTCACCGTTTCCAAGCCGACCGGTGATGTCCTATCGTCCGGTCAGCAGCCAGGCACCCAGCTCTCCTCAGTCCAAGCCACCTCCCCATCCGCATCCTCCACAGGAGCCGTGAACGGGGATTACATCCTCAAGAGTGGTGATTCCATCGACATGGTGATCTACAGGGAACCGGATCTGAGCATCCGATCTAAAATTGGCAATGATGGATTCGTGCAGATGCCTCTTCTTGGAGAAGTGAAAGTCGCCGGTCTCAGCGTGAGGAACGCCACCGCGCTGATCCGGCAGAAATACAATGCCGACTACCTTGTCGAACCGCAGATCTATCTGAATGTATCCGCGTATAACACCCGCAAGTTCACCATCATCGGACAGGTGGGAAGACCCGGAACCTACGAGTTCTCAGGCAGCGATTCCCTCGGTTTACTTGAAGCCATCGGCATGTCTGGCGGATTCACCAGAATCGCCGATCGAGGTCATATCGTGGTGAAGCGTCGCGAGGGCAACGGCGTGAGGACCCTCAAAGTGAACGCCAAAAAACTTGCCGATACTGCAGTGGATCGATTTGAGATCCAAGCCGGAGATGTCATCAATGTCGCCGAGAGTTGGTACTAACATTTCATTCCATGCAATCCACCTCGTCAACTGCATCCGTTGCTCCCGCAGTGAGAACTCCCCGTCAAAATGAATTCGACTGGAGGGAGTATTACTACGCGATCAAGGCCCGATCTTGGATCATCCTCTTCACTACCATCCTCTCTGTTTTTTGGGGGATTTATTCGGCGGCCTCCCTCAAGGAAAAATACATCGCACGCTCTGTCCTCTTCATTCAGCAGGTCAAGAGCAATGTCCTCAGTGTCAAGATCGAGGAGGTCAGTGACGAGCAGATTAAGTCCCTGGACATGATCAACACCTTGGTTGACCTGCTTCAAAGTTATCCCTTCGCCCTGCGCGTGGTGAATAGCGAGAAGCTTGCGCAGGATCCCCAGTTTTTGGCCGCCGCAGGCATCCCGATCAGCAAGGCATCACCCGAAGCCTCGGCACAGTCCCTGACAAAAATGGTCAAAACGAGCTACAGGCTTAACACCCGTTTGATTGATATTTTTGTCACCACCCGCAATCCCGCGCTCTCCATCCGATTGGCCAATGCCTATCCAACAGAGTACTTCCGCTACCTCAACGACAAGAGGGTTGAGTCATCCCGTTCAGCGAGTTCGTTCCTGATGGATGAAGCTGACCGCCTGAGAAAGAAAATGAGGGCCTCCGAGGAGGCTATGCAAAATTTCCGCGAACGGGAACGCGCAGCCTCCTTCGAGTCCATGCTCCAAGAGTCCCAATCCCACATCACGGAACTCTCGTCACGACAGAACCAACTCCAGGCCAAAATTACCCAGATCACGAGTGATCTGGAGGTAGCGCGCGCCAATCAAGGCAACCCCCAGCAACTGCTGCGACTCCCCAGCGTGGTCGCCGATGCCAAGATTTCCGCCCAAGTCGCCCACCTTGCCGATCTCGAAAAGGAATTTACCCTCATCAAGCAGCGGTATCGGTCCAAGCACCCACTCTATATCTCCTACAAAACCCAGATAGAGCTGACTCATGAAGACCTCAATGCACAACTCACCAATATCGTTGAGCTGCTTGATTCAATGAAGAGCAGCTTGCTCAGCCAGCAGGCGGCAGACAAATCCGAGCGCGAAGAGGCGGAGAAACATCTGCTCGCCGTGACCAGCAAATCAATCGAATACAACGATCTCAAGCGAGAACTGGAAAGTGACGGTGCGCTCTATGCCTCGGTGGTGGGGCGTATCAAGGAGGTCGATGTGACCAAGGAACTTGACTCCTCCCAAGTTCAACTTCAGGAGGCGGCTACAGGAGCTTCTCCATTCGGAGCCTCTCCCTTCGTGGTCCTGATCAAGTCACTGCTCACAGGATTTGCACTCGGAGTTGCCTTGGTCATCGGACTTCACAAACTGGATTCCAGCCTTAAGACCGTTGATCAAGTCGAGCAACTCGCCGGAATACCTGTGGTAGCGGCAATTCCACAGATAGGAGATCCCTCAAAAATCATACTCGGCCTTTTCTCCAAAGAGCAGTTCGTGCTGATTCACAATGCATGGAGAGGGGGCATTCATGCGCTTTTAGACAAGAGTATTGATTTTCCAAAACGACTTTCTGAGATGAAGGAAGCATTCCGACCAGTGATATCCATGCTGGGCAATCCCAATGTGACCGCCCCGCTCTCTCAGGGAAGCGAATTCGTGGTCAAGGACGACCGGAGCGGAGTCGTTGCTGAGGCGTTCCGATGCCTCAGAGCGTCCGTCGCGATGAATGCCCATGTTGAAAACCAGCGCACATTCCTACTCACGAGTGCGGCTCCCTCCGAGGGAAAAACATTCTGTTCTGCAAATTTTGCAATCACCCTGGCACAACAGGGACTCAGTACGCTGATCATCGATGCGGACCTTCGCAAACCAACGATTTCCCGTCTCTTTTTCGGGATGCACCGCAAGCCGGGACTCAGCGAGTGCCTACTGGGTTTGACTCCATTGAAAGAGGCGGTTCAAGCCAGCCAGATTGAGGGGCTTTCAGTTCTCACCGCAGGAGGACGATCGCCCAATCCATCCGAACTTCTCTCTGGTCAGCCTTTCAAGGAACTACTTGAAGAAGCCCTAAAAAATTACGACAGGGTAGTGATTGATTCCGCACCCCTTCTTGCGGTGAGTGATACTCAGCTTATTGCTCCAAGAGTTGATGTGATCTGTCTTGTGATCAGATCCTTCCTGACTCCCCGTAAGATGGTCAGTCGTGCGTTGAAAACCCTCAATGAAATCCATATCAAGCCGACAGGCATCGTATTCAACTGCCTCCCGGCAGCTAGTTCCTATTCCTACTATTATTCAGGAAAGTATTACGGCACCTATGGCAGCAAGGGAGTCTATGGAAGCTGATTAGTGGATTGGGCCGCAGGCTGTTAACTGTTAGGACTGAGGGGAAGATTCTCGTGCGGTCGTAATGCAGGCCTTCTAAATGCCCGAGGTCGGGCAAGCTGCCTCTGAGACTCAGCGAGAGATAATTCCGCCCTCCGGTATCATTCTTCTTTTAGCTTATCACTTCTTGGGCTTCGTAGCTGCCTTTACAGGGAGCTTCTCCATCAAGAGTTCCCTCTCCTCCGGCCTCAGCCTTTGAGAATCCACAGACTCCAAGAGAGCATCTGCAGCGAGCGGATCTCCGGAAGCACGCAGGACGGCAACTCGGACAGCCTTCCATGGCTCAGGGGCAGCAGCCCAGTCGATTTGCTTCCCCCTATAAATTTGAGCCGCCGCACCGGGATCGTCCTTTCGTAAATAGCCCAGAGCCACGGCGCTGAGACGAGCAAGGGAGTCAGGCTGATTGGACAGTAGCGTTACGGAAGTGTCAAAGGCACCCTGAACATCCTCTTTCTTCAGAAGCTTGAGATAGGCCAGATCGCCCGTTGCCTCACTGAACTGAGGAGCGGCGGCGTTCAACTCCTCATAAAGGGGAATCATGACCGATGCTGATGCATTGACGGGCTGAGATCGGATTAGCCCCACCAACCCAGGAACCCTAGTTTCAGCACGGTCGGCCATCGTCCGGTAAGTCCTGGCGGCACGGTCGAAGGCCCCGATCCTCTCTTCATATCCGGCAATGTAGTTGAGGGTATCAGGTTTTTCCCGTTGAAGCGATCCACTGACACTCCTCCATTCCTCTTCGGCACCCGCGGTGTTTCCCCTCATGGTGGCGACCCTTGCCAGATAGAGATGTCTTACTGCTTCGGGAATACCTGCACCTGCGGGTGAGGAGAGCATTCGTTCCACGACCGGCCAGTTCTCTTGCGCACTTTGTGCATCGAGCACGATCAGCATCCAATCCGTGTCATCATAGGGATTATCCTTCCCTGCCAGTGAGATAACCTGATCATACAATCCATTTGCATTCAGCCACCGGGCCAGCTCAAGCAACTCTTGACGCGGAGCATTGTGAAAAGCCCCCTTTATCCGTTGCACAACCGCTTCTTTACTAGAGGGATCGGCCTTGATCTCCAGATCGGCAGCAAGGAGCACATCACCTGTTTGATGTCCCGGAAGGACTGGTAGCAAGCGGGAGACCTCCATCAGTTTGGCAGCGTCCAATCCCCCCCCCTCGATCAGATGGTTTTGCAGAGAGAGCCTCGCGAGCATTCTTGCGGCAGCGAGGGAAGTACTCGATTTTTCCCTCATGACACCCAACAGAATATCGCCCCCTCGTCGTGCAGACGCAGCATGATTTACGGAGAGTAAATAGAGAGCCGCCTGATTCCTAAGTCGCGCCGAGTCTTCTCCTCTTACAGACTGGGCTTTCTCAAGGCAAAATGCAGCAGCCGACTCGGGCCCCTCGTCCCTTTTTTTGATCAGAGCCTGGATCAGGGTCTTCCTCATTCGCTGAGACGGGCCAAGCACGGACGGGAGCTTTGCGACGGCTTCGCGGGTCACATCCCATTGCCCCTGTCGTGCCCCCAGCTCTGCGATCCCAAGAAGCTCTTCTCGATCCGACAACCCGGCATTCATCCGTTCCAGAAGCTTTTGAAGGGAAGTTTTATCCCCCACCCTGGCATTGTATAACTCAACAGCATGCTGCACCGAGTCGCTTCCTGGAGAGAGCGCGAGGGCCTGTTTCATTAGAGACACTGCCCGCTCGTCATCACCGACGGCAAAAGCGGATGCAGACGCGTTCATGATCATTCCGGCACGCCAACCCTTCAGCATTCGATACAGTGAGGGGATTGAAATCAGCACCACAAGCATCGCAAGAACGACGCCAATAGACTTCCATCTTAGGGGATCGGCATACCATTTACCACCTGCACTTGGCGGAACGGCATCCTCATCCACATAATCGGGAAGCTCCATTCCTTCACTGCCGCTGACTTGCCGCACGCCATGATCTCCAGAGAGTCCGGCCCCGTTGGAGTTTTTATTAGGTTCCTCGGTACTCATGGCTTGGCAGGGATCATACCATATCCACCCGAGGCTTCCCGAAGAGTCCGTAGAAGCTCCTTTTTTGCCGAGATTTCATCGGGACAATCCCACAGGGCAACCTCCACCATTCGCTGCCCCTGATTCCGACGGGCGGTCAGCAGGGATCTCAGCCTGCCACTTGGAGAGTCCTCAGGGGCATCAGGGTTTTTTCCTGCCTCAGCGCCATTTTCAATTAGTGCTTGAAAGACATAAACCGACCGACCGTGTTCCTCAAAGACCCATGACTTAAAGGGGATCTTTCCGGAACCAAGATCACATGTCAGGGGAGCGAGGCTGGATAGTAAATGCATCCCGACACTCGACAGACAAGCCTCCGGATTGTGCATGGCTACTGCTTGAACCGCCGTGCGGCCGGCAGGCCATTCAAAGAAAAACATCTGCCCTCTTTTCCCCTCTGGAGTGATCCATTTTTCCGAAAATCCCGTGGGGTAAAACAGCAGCCGAAGGGTGCTTGGCGAGAGTGGAACACCTGTCACACCCTGCACCCCCTCACGACGTCTAAGACTCCAGTCCCATCGTCCTCGATCGCCCTGTTCATGCGATACAAACCAGATCTCCGTGAGGACCAGCGAGCTTGAGAGAATAAGAGCGACCGCCGCGAGACACCATCCCGACCCCTTATCTTCTGCCTTAGTCGCTGGTTTTCGAGGGGCAGATTGCTCCTGCGCTAACGGATTTCGCACCTTTCTTCTCCAGAAGTAGGCACATCCAAAAATTGTTCCGAAGGTGATCAGAAAAACCAAGATCCCGGCACGGTCATGCCATGCGGACACCGCTCCAAGTCCTTGCGATGAGGCAATAAGGGCAAGGAGTGCATTGCGAGCGACATTGCCCGCCACCGCAGCGAGGATCGCGACAATCACCAGGAGAACCCTGCGACTCGGGATAAGGCGAAACATCTCTCCCATGAAGAGCGCCGCCATCAGACCGCTTTGTAACGATCTGATGCCACTGCAAGCCTCCTCGATATCAAGTACGCCCGAGGGTAGCACGATCAGGTTTCCCTGACGCATGGCATCATAGCCTGCCCAGTGGAGGATCTCCAATGTCGTCGATGCATTCCATCTCATGAGACGGAACATGACGAACTGCTCGAGATTCCGTGTCCACGGGACAGCGATCAGAAAGAAGCAGATTGGAAATGCAAAATACCTCATCCAAGCAACGCCTCCGTCCCATGCCACGACCGCAAGCGTGATCGTCACGGCAGCACAGGAGGCGATAAGCCCCAAGGGTCGCCAATCGGGGTTTGCCACGGACATCGGAATGGTCAACGCCAACAAGAGTCCAGCGAGGCAGAACAGCACCGCCGCAATACGTTTTTCCCCTGGATGCAGAGTGGAACGCACCGGCTTCTCTTCCCAGCGTTTCAACAAAAGCCCGATCACCAGCAGCGGCACAAGGACACCGTAACTGTATTGAGGGTCTAATCTCCAGTCGGTCCAGAGTATCCTCAGTGTCGCACACCAAGTCAGCCCTAGGACAAGCAGTGGCAACAACCACTTTGGGAGAAATAATCGGTCAATCGGCATGGGATCAGAAACAACTTATCACGAAGGGCATCAATGGTGAAAAATTTGTGGATCGGTTGAATCGGATGAATAACCCGTTCTTCAGTCATTGCTCCCCCTACTCCCTCACATGTCAGTTAACCGCTCGTTCAGCCCCTCACCGTCCTTTGCCAAAGGTCATCACATGGAGGGTTTTAAGCAGCACCTCGGCATCAAGTCGGAGCGAGAAGTTCCTGATGTAGAAGAGATCATACGAGAGTTTCTGTAGCGTGTCGTCGAGTGATGCTCCATAGGGGTAATTCACCTGCGCCCATCCCGTGATTCCCGGTCTTACGAGATGACGGAAATGGTAGTTGGGGATTTGAGCTTCATATTCCTCCACAAGCTTAGTCCATTCGGCCCTCGGTCCGATAAGGCTCATGTCTCCCTTAAGCACATTCCAGAGTTGGGGTAGCTCATCAAGGCGGACCTTGCGCAGAAAAACCCCAAGAGGGGTCACCCGGGCGTCACCCTCCCGCGTATACGAGTCACCCTGATCGCTCCCTAATTTCATGGAACGAAACTTATACATGGAAAATGGCTTTTGATTAATCCCCACTCTCTTCTGTGAGTAAATAATTGGAGATCCATCCTTGATCCAGATAAGCAATGCAACGAGGAGCATCACGGGCGATAGGAGAATCAACGCGATCAGCGAAACGACCACATCCACGATGCGCTTAAGGGCAGAATAAATCGAGTTTTTAACCAAAACGAAATTTGCTTCAAACGGCCACCCCGAGCCGACGATTTCGAGAGAAAGCCTGGACCAGAAGGTTTCGTAAAACGAGTCCATGGAGTAGACAGGCGTTTCCTCAAAATGAATCACTCCGAGCTGCATCATGATGGCTGGATCGATCTTGGAAAACCGTGATGCAATGACAATACCCTCGTAGTTGGCCGTGTAGCTTCGATTAAGCAAAGAGAGCATCTTGCTGAGCGGATAACGCACAATCGGCGATCCTTCACCAGCAATGGGCTTGCCGAGCATGGAGGATCCTGCGGCAAAGCATCGCAGAATCTGATGCTGCCCGCTGCGAACGTATTCGGCATAAAACTGCGGCCCGTACAGCTCATCCACAATTGCTAGGATTTTCCCCCGCGAACGATATCGACAGTTTTTAAACCAGAAGACTCTCCTGCCAATAAGTGATATAATCGCAAATAGTAGGATCGATACTGAAAAAATAGCACGACTGGATCCCACCTCACTGCCAAACGAAGCTACTGCATACTGGAAAAAAGCGGCTAAAGGGTAGGCCACCATACAGGCTATCAAGTGCTCGCTGGAGTAGCGTAAACACGCAAAATCGGTGTGTATTTTATAACCACCAATCAGGGCGATCGAAAACATCAGTATCCCTATTGGAATGATTACTGAACCAACTGTGATGGCATTGTAGGAACCCGTGAGAGTAGATATTCCAAAATAGAGTCCAAGCCAAAGGAGTAAATCGAGGACCAACGATGATAAGGCAAAGAGTGTTGCCGCCCCCCTTCCCCGGGAGCGAAACCGCTTTGCGGTTACAGACTTAGATCTAGCAACAAGCTCCGCACGCGCTGCGGAACTACTTTCGGGACGCGGCGCAGTCCTTTTAGAGGTACGCGCTACAGTGCTGCTTACAGCGTAGCTATCGATATTCATGATCTGGGGTGGAGGGGTGAATCTTCATGTTTATTTGAATAATCGAAGCTACTGTGCCCACAGATAAATAATTACGCAAGCATTTCTGAAACTGTTTTTAGAAAAAGTTCCGTTGCGTTCTGAGAACGTACCGAGTCCCGCGCTCGCAATCCTTCATCCCGTCCCCTTTCGCAAGAACCTCTATAAGCCTGAATTACAGAAACCATCCTTTGACTCTCCCCTGGAAGTGTTACCTCCCCTATACCTAGTTCTAAAATGACCTGCGCTATTTCTGACTCCAGCGACCCCACAAACAGACATGGTCTCGCGGATGCCATCACTCCATAGAACTTACTCGGCACGACCAAGCCCTCCATCCGTGGACGCATCGTGACAAGATGAAGATCTGCAGCAGCAAGACTCTCTCCCAGCACTGCAGATGACTGACCTGGCAGGAATTTCACATTCTGGAGGTTCCTCTGCGCCACCTCCTCCTTGAGCCAAGCCTCTCTTGGCCCGTTACCAACAAAAAGGAATGTGATTCCAGTCACACCCAGGTCCTGAAGCTTAACGGCCGCATCCAATACAGTCTCAAATTCGTGCGCCCTTCCCATATTGCCAGAGTATTCGATGATAAAATCGTCACCAAGTCCGTTGCGATCACGGAAGCCTCGATCCTCTCTTGGGACGACGGCAATCTCCTGCTCCACTCCCGTATTGGGAATGACCCGGATCTGATCATCCCTTAACCCCCTTTTCAGCAGTCGCTTCCTCATACAACGACCCAACGCGACCGTACGATCGTGGGCACGCATGGTGCTCGAAGAGAGAAAAGTCAGCACTCTGGCCGCCAATCCACCTTTGGGGAAAACTCCCAACTCCTCCGCCACCTCGGGATAGAGATCCTGCGCCCAGTGAACGAGCCTCGACCCTTTGAATAATCTGATCAGCGGCCCAATCACGAGCAGCATCGGTGGGTCGGTCATCGTCACCACCACATCGGCACGGGGCAGGAACAGCGATTTGAAAAAAAACGACGGGATCATCAGCGCATATCCAAAAGCCCGCAGGAGTAGGTTTTTTTTAGAGAAAGCCCCGCCAATCCTGTGAATGGCCACCCCATCCTTGAAGCTTAATCCGGCTGAGGACCGGCCTCCGGCAGTGACAAGCACGGAAACCGTCCACCCCTTGGCGACCAATCCCCGGCAGAGATACTCCAGCACTCGACCAGTCGCCCCCTCGTCTGGAGGATAAACCCTATTGATAAAGAGAATCGAAGGCATCTGGGGTGAAAATGAACGGAAGGATAAAACTGGAAGCCTTCCTTACGGGATGCGGAGCATCGGCGAGACTCCATAGATGAGCCAATATTCAATCGTCTTCAAGAACTCGATCATGGCAAACCGATTCACATCTCCCTGACCTTCCTTGGCGCCCCACCAAGTGATGGAGGCGCCGACGATCCCGAATTTGACCTCGGGGATCACCTTTTGGAAAGTGGCCAAGGCTCGCCTTGTGTGAAACGGCGAGGTAACGATGAGAGCATTCTTAATCTGGGCACGATCTAGCAGGGGCTTCAATAAGCTGGCATTCTGATAGGTTGTCGTCGCGTTACGCTCCACGATGATCGCTGATGGCGGAACCCCCGCCTCCAGAAGCGAGCGCCTGTTGGCTTCCGAATCCCCTACGCCCGTCACAAAGATGATCGGCGCCACGCCGACCTTGAAAAGACGGGCTGCTTCCAGAGGTCTCGCCTGCGGCTCCCCTCCAAGCACGATGATGGCATCGGCCTTTTCTAGAGGAACCGAAACCACAAGAAGGTGATGCCAGAACCGAGAGAAGGCATTACCCTCAATCACAAAAAATGCACAGGCTATGAAGCCTAGCACCAGCAAGAGAGGAATTCTCTTCAACACGGCTTTGAGGAACCACTCCTTGGCACCGCAGGGTTGCCGATCAGTACCTGACCCGGACCCGAGCTTGCCAGCACCACGGCACCCGCGCAGCACATGGAGCCCGACCGTAGGGTGACCCCGGGACCGACGAAGACATTGGCCGCCACCCAACATCCCTCTTCGATCACGATGGGCTTGGTCACCAGGTCAAATGATTCGGAGTGAAAACGATGGGATCCCGTGCAGAGAAATGCCCGCTGAGAAATACAGACATGGGATCCAATGGTCACGGGCGCGAGACTTAGAATCATCACCTCATCACCTATCCAGATATGATCGCCGAGAGAAAGCCTCCAGGGAAAAGAGATGTTCACTCGCGAACGGATGACAACCCCCTCACCTATCTTGGCCCCAAAGAGACGCAAAGCTGCCACTTTCAGACCAGAGGGAATAGGAAACCACGGGGCAAAGAGAAGTGACCTGACAAACCACCAGAGGATTTCCAGCGCTGGCGATGCGCCCCGAATAAAATTGGAATTGTTAAAAGAATCTAGTCTCACGGGTTGGAATGGCTCCTATCATTAGCATGAACTAAACGGCTCCAAATTCAGTCTACGCAAAGGGATTTATATTACTTTTTCTGAAGCCGTTCATCAAAAATGGATTGGATTACAAAGATAAGTATTTATCAATATTCAAGGCTTTAAACCCTTCGTGTAGAATTAACGATGCGACAATTGCCGCAATACACGATAGAAGAAAATTCGCCAGATCATGTATTCCGGACTTTTGTAAAAGAATGGAACAAACAGGGAGCAGGATTGGCGTGTGCCAAAGATACACTGCACCGGCACTGAACGAACTCATGAATTTCCCAGCAATTGTCAAAGACTTGCAAGCCTTGATGCCTTGATAGAGCCATACCGGCAAAAAAATAAACATCAAGAACACCTCATGAAAATAGAAAACAATCAATAGACCAGCGCAGGTTCCAAGAAGCAGAATTGCGTGCGTGGAGCGCATCCCCTTTTCCTCCCCAGCGAGCATCATTCCGAGGGTGTATGAGGTAAAATAGAGCCCGAGGCACTCAGGGTTGCCACCGTGCACTTCCAAATGCCCGACCATCACAAACTGTAGGATCACGCATGCAAGAGCGATGTAAAAAATATAATTTATTGCTATGCCTTTTTTCAGGAGGAATACCGCAAACGAAATGATAAACAAATATGGCAGGAAGTAAAACTGCGGGCCCATGCCCTGAAAGCACAGCATACGTTTTGCAAAGTTTATAACATTAAGATCGTTCGCATTTTTGGGATGATAGATGCCAGCACCATTTATGGCGTACAGAATCAGCCAAACGATTAGTGAGACACAGAAATACGGAATTATCAATCTTTGGAACCGATTGTTTAGAAATGCCTTCGGGGTTAGCTCTTTCTTGGCCTGCAAAAATCCAGATATCGAAAAGAAACAAAGCACGCACCATCCCAATATCATTTGTAATCGGAGTATAATGTGAATTGCATTTTCGGAATATCTGCTGACAAATCCCGAATGAATGATCACGACTGCAACGATTGCCATCCATCTTAGCAGATCTATAGCATAATCATTTCTCAGCATGGAAAATATGCTTTATAATGTTATGCCTATCCTATTGAAAGTGGTGCATCCTGAACCCTATTTCGATTTATCAATCCCAAGAGCATCCACCCAAAAAGGAAAGGATAAACGTTAAGGAGCGTGATATCCCGTCCCAGATTGTAGGTCAGCACTAAGCCTACGGCGTAGAGCAAGAGATGACCGATATCATTCCCCAACAAATCCTGCCTAGCAAGAATGGCTGCCCAAACCGCCATGAGCAGAGCAGCGGCTACAGGACCGAGAATCCGCCCGAAGTTTACGATACCCTGACCAATCATTCCAGTAGATATAGTAGCTGCAATACCCGCTGATTTGGCGCCCTGCTCCCCATAGCCCATGCCTCGGGCGATCGCGTAATCTACCCCAATCAAGGGTTTCCCGGGCCAGAGAACCCTGGGAATAGGATTTACTAACTCGGCAAAATAGCGAGTACCCCAGTTCACCCGATAGGTTCCCTGCTCAATGAAATAGTTCACAAAGCCTAGCTCCTCAAACATATTAAAACCAAGGTGCTTTCTAGCTTTGACTTCGGCATCTGTTGTTCCTCCTTGCTTAAATGCAACTGCAATATTCGCCAGATCGCGGTTATCGATCACAAATTTGAACCAACTCTCCAACGCTAAAAAACTCGCGATGATGACAGCAAGCCTTATGACAATTCCACCTCGGATTCGGAGCGTCACCAGTGCCATCAAGCCAGGCATTAAAATTGCCAACATGGAGCTTCTAGTTCGGTCAAAGAGAATTGTAGGGGAGGCCAAAAAATAGCCTATTCCTGCCATCAGCATTGAGGAAATTCGTGTGGATAGAGCAAAGCAGGCTCCCAGCAACGCAATCAGAAGAATTTGTAAATACCCGGCAAGAGCATAGAGTGCGTCTATACCAGTTCCGATCCGATCACGCGCCCAAGGTTGAGCTTTTTCACCCAAGTATGGAAAGAAAAGTCCGACGATGTCGAAGTTCACACGGAAGAGGGCTATCACCATTAGCATCCCCCAGGCCACAAGGATCACCACAGTTAAAGCGGCAATTCGATCCTGAAACTGAGGCGTGTCGATTTCCCTGTCCCGGATCATTTGGAAGATCTGACTTTTTCTCCCCTCAAGATCAGCATTGATCCTATTGCTGATCTTGGGAATGAAGACACCCAAAACTGCAAGAAATAGCAAAATTTCCCAGCAACCATTGGTGAGATTCTCTGCCCCGACTTCCCTAATATAGCGGTCATAGTCGTTGTAAATCGGATCCAGCAGATACCAGATTCCCGTTGTTCCCGCCACTGCCAGCATTGGAATACCCCACGCCTCCCATCGTGACTTCCATCCTTTCCACAAAAGGTAAATAACAGCGACCACGCAGAGATAATACGGGATTGGTAATGTCACGACAGAATCCATGATCGGAAAAAACTAAATGTTAAGCATGCCTTAGCTAGAATGCATTCCTATACAACATCACGGGTGTCCGGTTATAAGTCCCACAGAGACAGT
This sequence comes from bacterium, assembly GCA_037130175.1. GTDB lineage: Bacteria > Verrucomicrobiota > Verrucomicrobiia > Chthoniobacterales > UBA6821 > UBA6821. Next base: position 111,531 of record JBAXTN010000004.1, read on the forward strand.
TGGTTAGAGTCTAGTGATTT
>JBAXTN010000040.1:0-25768 GCA_037130175.1 bacterium
CCCCAGCACCTCTCTCCACCAGCATTAAGGGAGATGATGCCTCCGGCCTTGCCGCTGGAAACGGTGGTGGAGGTGGTACCGGCTTTGGGGGAAAAGGTGGGGGAGGCGGTACTAAATACGGATATTACGCCGGACAGGTGCAGGCCCGCGTCGCCGAGGTGTTACGCACGCATAAGAAAACCCGGAGTGCAGTTATGAATGTGCAGGTTCGGATCTGGGCCGATGCAACCGGAAAAATCACAAAGGTTTCCCTTGGGCAATCCAGCGGTGATCCGGCACTTGATGCAGCCATTAAGAACGAGGTTTTTTCCGACATCAATCTTCAGGAGCCACCGCAGGGCATGCCGATGCCCATTGTGATGAAATTCAACGCTCGCCGCCCCAACTGACCCAGGCTAACGGCACCATTATACCCGACTGACAATGAAAGCAATTTTAAGACCAACAAAGGAGCGATCCCTGACGGGAGTACTTCTCCTGATGGCGTTCTCTTCGCTGCGGATGGTGGCTGCAGACTCACTCTTTGCGCCCGAAACGAAAGCTGAACCGGCGCGTCCTGTCGTCGCGCAAAATCAGCAAAGCGCTATTTCTTCCGATCTTTCGGATGCTGTTGCCGCTATTTCCTCCGTTGCTCCGATCGCGCTAACCCCGCAGCAGGTTGCGTCACTTGCGCAGGCTGCCAATCCCACCAATTCAGTCCTGTCAACCAACCCCCCTATCACATCTGCAACACCTGTTCCTACTGCGGTACCCGCCCCACCGCCGGCATCAAATCCTGTGACAACGAATACGGCCTCATCAGCCTTGCCTCAACAGACTCAAACAGCATCCCCGGCTCCATCCTCGAGCGACACCAAAGTGGTCAGTACCAAAACGTCCGCAACCATTCCTGTGGACGAACCTCCCAATCTGCAACAATCCCCAGACAAGATGGCTGCATCGGCCCCTCCGCCCGTACCTCCTTCTGAAAATGTAACCTTAAATCTAATCAATCGTCTCGTTCAACGGGGAATTCTGACCAAGGAGGATGCAGGTGATCTAATCAAGCAGGCCAAGGATGATGCCAAGATGGCAGCTCAACAGGCGGCGCTCACACAGCAAGCTGCCCAGCAGGCAGCCGTGGCCCAGCAAGCGGCGATGGAAGCGGCAGCCCCTCCTTCCTCTGATGAATCTGTGAGCGTCTCGTATGTCCCGGAGATCGTGAAAACCGAGATGAGGAATGAGATCAAGCAGGATGTGCTGGCTGCCGCCCAGAGCGAGGGTTGGGCATCCCCTCATTATCCGGAGTGGCTTGCCAAGTTCAGGCCATTTTCCGATTTCAGATTCCGTTACGAGGGGGACATCTATCCTGCCACAAACACCATCTCCACCAATTCGTTCAATGATCTTGATACGATCAATTTCAACGCCATCAACACTGGCGCTCCATTCAATATTTCTCAATACAACGGAAACCAGACCCCGCCGATTGGCATTCCTACCTACAATACCACGCAGGATCGTCAACGCCTGAGGATGCGCTTCCGCTTCGGGGCGGACATGAATCTCGGAGAAAACTTCACCTCCGGTTTCCGTATCGGCACGGGCCAGAATGGATCACCAGTCTCAGCAAATCAGACACTGGGAGCTTCTACGCTGGCCGGAACGACTCAGGGGGGGAATTTCAGCGAGTATGCCATCTGGCTCGACCGTGCCTTCCTGAAGTATGAAATTGGCTCGGATCCCGACAGGCTTGCCGCGGTGACTTTCGGACGATTTGACAACCCCTTCTTCACTCCGACAACGATCATGTGGGCCAATGACATAGGATTCGACGGCATTGCGGGACAAGCCCGGTACAAACTCTTCAAAGGATTTACTCCGTTCGTCAGCGGAGGACTTTTCCCGGTTTACAACACCGATTTGAACTACTCCTCCACCTCGCAGCCAAAATATGCGAGCTATGACAAATATCTCTATGCTGCGCAGGGAGGACTCGATTGGAAAATCACCAAGGACATCGCCTTCAAGGGTGCTGTCGGTTACTACTATTTTCAGAATGTCCAGGGTCAGGTTTCCAGTCCGCAGGTTGCCTATAGTGCCGCCGATACATTCAGTACGGATGCCAGTCGTCCATCATTCGCCCAGAAGGGCAACACCTACATTGCGCTCCGTGACATTCCGGCGACTGTGGACAACGGCTACGGCACACAGAACCAGTATCAGTATTTTGGTCTCGCGACCCCCTTCCATGTACTTTCGGCCAATGGGCGTCTGGAATACCGCCATTGGGAGCCCTTTGTCGTCTCCATCTCCGGGGAGTGGGATCAAAATCTGGCTTGGAACAGCAGCAATATTCTCAACAATGGCCCTCCGCAGCTTCAAGGGCCGATCAACAACCCCGGAGCCAATGGCACCGGATATGGAGGAGGGAATACTGCCTGGCTTGTCCAGATGAAGGTCGGTTCCGGAGCACTTCAAAAACGCTGGGATTGGGACTTCGGTGTCAGCTACCGCTATGTGGAGTCTGATGCCGTGATCGACGGGTTTTGCGATTCTGATTTCGGAGGTGGTGGAACCAATCTGAAGGGATATGCCATTGGTGGGAATCTTGCCCTCTCCCGTAATGTTTTCATTGGCGCCCGATGGCTCAGTGCCACGGGTATAGCCGGTCCTCAGTATAAAGAGGACATCATCCAGGTTGATATCAATGCCCGCTTCTAAATCACCGATCATGACGATGAAAACTTCATTTTATACCTTTCCTTTCATTCTAACCCTGGTTGCGCTTCTGCTCGTCTCCGTAACGGTGAAGGGTGCCGAGAAAGCCGATCCCGCACTCCAGAAAATGCGAGAGGCACTTCGGAACACCATGATTCAGCTTCGTGACGCCAATGCTAAGCTAGCCGTCGCCCAGTCTGCCCAGGCCGATGACGAAGAAAAGATCAAGGAACTGCAGGGACAGCTTGAAGAGCTTACCAAGAAGTCCACCACAGAGAAACGCAATGCCGACCAGTTGATCGATGATCTCAAGACGAAGCTTGCCGCCGATGATCTGCAGGTCGCCCATCTTGGCGAATCTTTAGGCAAGTGGAAATTCGGTTATGCCAAGCTTGCCGACTACGCCAAGCAGACCGAGGGCAAGCGGGCCGAACTGGCTTCCAAGATCATCCTTCTGGATCGTCGCATTGCTGATCAGCAGGTCAAGAATGCCGAAATGTACCGCCTCGCCAACGAGGTGCTCGACCGTTACGCCCAATTCGGACTTGGAACCGCGATTGCCGCACGCGAGCCATTCGTGGGCATCACAAAAGTGAAATTCCAGAATCTTGTGCAGGATTATCAGAACAAACTTTCCGACCAGACCATCCGACACGATGACACAGGCACTAAAAAAGAGGATTCTGCAGGAAACAAAAAGCCAGATTGATCACCCTCTTCCAAGTAAGATAAAACAAAAAGAATAGCGGTCAAAGCTTAGCAAGTAACCAGTCATTCCAACCCACAATACCATGTCACTGAAACTCATCCCATTCCTGACCCTTTCCATCTTCGGCTTCTCAAGCGCCCTGACCGCCGCTGATCCCACAGTTATCGCACAGGTAGGTGAGAGCGAGGTGAGGGCCGAGGATATTAAGCCTCTGCTCGATAAACTCCCCTTAAAGGATCAGCTCGCCCTGGCTCATGATCCATCGGCGCTGAACGAACTCGTCCGCTCATTCATTGTCCAGCAACTCGTTTACAAGGAAGCTGTTGCCAAGAAATGGGAACAGCAGCCTCAGGTAGCTGCACAGCTTGAGCGTCTGCGCCAGCAGGCTGTGACCCAGACTTATCTTCAGGCACTCGCCACACCTCCCGCCGACTTTCCCTCAGATACTGATCTCCAGACAGCTTATGAGATCCTGAAGAAAAAAGATGCCCTTCAAGTTCCCAAGCAACTTCACCTCGCCCAGATCTATATCGCTGCTCCGAAGGGGATCGATAAAGCCGCCGAGGATAAAGCTCAGGCCAAATTGGATGCCGTGCAGAAAGCACTTAAAAGCGGGGATTTTGCCGCAGTAGCCAAGGCTCAGAGTGAAGAGGCAGCGAGTGCTGTTCGTGGCGGTGATCTCGGATGGTTGGCGGAAAATCAGATTCAGCCTGAAATTAAATCCCAGGTGGCCCAGTTGGCCAAGGGAGCCATCTCCGATCCAATCCGTCTGAACGATGGATGGCATCTTATCAGGCTGATCGATGTCAAAGATCCTTACATTGCCACTTTGGATGAGGTGAAGGCACCACTCACCAATGAACTCCGCAGCCAACGCGCTCAGGCCATCAGCAAAGCCTATCTAGCCCAGCTCCTGAAACAGAATCCCGTCACGCTCAATGAGATTGCGGTCTCTAAGCTTATTGAAGCACCTAAAAATTAAGCGCATTTTGCTCTCTTAGCACGGAATGCCTGATACATTCAGTAACCAGATTGCAGGCTCTTTGAGTAGCCCCCTGATGAGGAGCCAGGATCGCATTGGCGGCATGAACCATTTTGTTGCGCCGCACAGGATCGGTGAGGAGTTGAGACAGGGCTGAGGCAAGTTGCTCCGCATCGGTCACGCGCAGAACCGCTCCAGCCTCACAGAGGCGTGTGGCCAAGGGTTCAAAGTTGCCGGTGTGCGGGCCGACAAGAACAGCGCAACCCGTTCTCTGGTGCCTTGGGCTGGAATTCGATACTTGAAGAGGCTCAATCATATTCTGACCGCCTTGATTGACGGAGCAGGACAGGCTTTTGCCGATAAAGACAACGCTGGCTAGTGGATACCAGGAAGAGAGTTCTCCCGTGGTATCGAGGAGGAGAATCTCGGCGGGTTGGGCCTGATGTTCAGAGCGAAGTGCCACTGACAGTCCAAGGGAACGAAGAGTTTCGGCAATTTCCGTGCGTCGTTCGACATGACGGGGGGTGATTACCAGGCGGAGTGTGGGATGTAAGTTGCGGAGAGTCATGTAAGATCGAGCGACCTCGAGTTCCTCACCCTCATGCGTGCTCGCAGCGAGGAAGATGGGATCCTCAAGATTCCAGCCTAATTTTTTTTGAAGGTTGGGGGGCTGTGATCCTGCGGAGAGGGTGCTGTCGTATTTGATATTGCCTGCAAGATGGATGATGTCAGGGCGCACTCCGAGCGAAAGCCAGCGATCACGATCCTCTGGTTCAGTGAGAATGATCATGCTCAGACTGTTAAAGAACGGGGCGGCGATCACCTTGGCCTTGCGGAAACGTCTCTCTGAACGCACCGAGAGACGGGCGTTGATCAGAATGATAGGAATGCCTAGCGAGCGGGCTGCCTCCACACGATTTGGCCAAAGGTCTGCCTCGACAAAGAGAAGAGCTGCAGGATGAAATCTCCGTATAAGACGGCGGGTTAAAAATGGAAAATCAACAGGATTTGCAACCACTTCCAGCCGCTCGGAAGAATTTTTTTCCGCGATAGCTAATCCGGTGGAAGTGGTGACGCTTAGGAGAAATCGTGCGGATGGATTCTGAATTCCGTATTCAGAAATAAATTTTAGTGCGACGCCGACTTCACCGACACTCGCAGCATGAATCCAGATTCGTCCTGTGCCGATTCTATGCAGGGTTTGATGATTGAAGAGACCGAATCGTTGGCCGGCTTTTTTGCGATAGCCACCACGGCGTACCATGCGAAGCAGATACCCTGGGAGCAGTATCAGCAGGAGCGGAAAAAAGAGAAGGTTGTAACAGTAGAGAGAAATCCTATTCATGCGATCCGGAGAGAATAGTAAGCGATAGAAAAATCTTTAGAAAAGAGATGGATAGCCACCACGCATTTTTTTCTGGCTCCCATGCCAATCTCTCTGTTGAGCGAGAACTTTCGTTAAAATTCTTCCTTGGGAGCAAGGATGAGGATGCGGGAGTCGCCATAGCTACGGTCGGAGCGAATCTCCCACATCGTGAGTGCAGTAAGGGATTGGCGGCGTTCGCATTCCAGAATGAAAAGTCCCGAGGGGGTGAGGGAGAGAGAGAGTTTGGGGTGGGAGAGAAGTTGATCGGCGAAATTCGATTCCTCACCCCCGGATTGCAGTCGCTTGAGATAAGGAGGGTCGGCAAAGATGAGGTCAAAGCTTTTTTCCTGGGCATAGAGATCGAGAAAACGAAACGCATCCATTTGCTGCACGCTTCCGCCGAGTTTGGTAATCTGGAGGTTTTTACGAATCACGCCCGTGGTCGGCCCGTGCTGCTCGACAAAAATGGCCGAAGCACCACCACGACTCATCGCTTCAATGCCCAAGGCACCGCTTCCGGCGAACAGATCAAGCACCCGTGCCTCAGGAACCAGATCGCCAAGGGAGGAGAAGATGGCACCCTTCACACGATCCATCGTGGGGCGTGTTTGCTTTCCGGGAGGCTGAAGGGTTAGTCCTCCGGCAGAACCTGCAATGACACGCATGGATAGGAAGCTATTATCGGTTGAGACTGTAGTCTGTTGGGGGAATGAAGAGGAAAGGGAAGATAGTGTGGGATATTTCAGATTTCATCGTGATCAGTTACCGGGGGTGGCCAAACAGGCCCTGGAGCAAGCCACCGAGATTGCCACCGAAGTGAATACCGGTGAGGCGTTCCAGGAGATCAGTTTTAGGACTTTGGGGCTGCCCATAGACGCGGAATGAGACCTGACTGTATCCCGCCTCGGGAGCCTGTGAGAGTTGTGGTCCGAGTATCCCGCGCAGGCGGCCCGTGAGATTTTCGTTGAAGAGGAGACGGGCTTGCAGATCGAGATCTCCATTCGGTTTGACGGGGCCTTGCGCGGCAAGAATAAGATTCTGAGAGCGTAGAAAAAGTTGCGTGATTTGGGTTGTTCCCCCATGAATCGTGAAGACCGCTTTGCCTTCTGCAAGGTGGAGCATCTGAAGTTCCTGAATCGAAAGGATCTGGCCGATCTGCCTGAGAAAATCGGCGGGCTGGATGACCGCATCGGTGCAGAGCAGATTGCCGTCACCATTCATGCTGGATGCATCGCCGGCGATCCCTGAGAGCTGTAATTCTCCAGTGATGGCTCCTTCGCTGGCAATATTGCCAAGAGAGGCATCCAGAAGGAATTGGTTTAGTGAGGCTCCTGTCAGGGTGAGGTGAGCCTTGTATTGCGGAGCTGTTGGAAGAAGTGCTAGAGCGAATTGTCCGGCGAGCATTCCTCCCCCCATTTTGGCACTGAGAGCGTCGAGACTGAGTGTGGAAATGCCGGGAGAGAGTATGATGGGAGAGGTCAGTTCATGCAGGATAAGGCCCCTTCCGATTGTCATCCGATGCACTTTGAGTGTTCCCTGCCACGAATTCTTACTCGTGGTATTTCCCTGCAATGACATTTCTTCGATGGTGACGAGTGGAAGATTCTGGGCATTGAGCAGGGTTAGTTCTGCATCCGTGATGGTGAGGCGGGGAATCTGACTCAGGAGTGCCTGCGCCTGAAGCGGCATGGGCGATGGTGGCGTCGTGTGAGAAGGGGGTTGGACTGTTTGCTGGAGGGAGTTGGAAAGGGTTAGGTTCGTCTGAGAGCTCCCTGTGGGTGGTTCCGAAGAGGGTGCTGGGGAAGTTACCGCTTGAACGAGTGTGGAGTGGACGACCGGATGATTGATACGAAGGTCGTGAATAACGATTTCCCCGTGGATAAGTCGAAGATAGTCGGGTGCCATCAGGATCGACTTACTCGCAAACCGAGTATTGCTCTCCTTATGCTCCCCTGAAATATCCGCAACTTTAATTCCGCCGCTGAGGGTGGCCGAGAGCCAGCCGAAGGATATGGGCATTCCCAGCGTGGATGAGAGGGTCGTCCTGATGCCTTCCTTTATCGGGGGAGTTTGCAGAAGCAGGTTTAGGCCGAGCAGCAGCAGGATGGGAACAAGTAGCAGAATGATGACGATCGGAATGAGGGGCTTGGGGCTCGGACTCACCCGGATAAGCTACGGAAGCAGCAACCAAATCGCAAGGGACCTCTTAGCTTTTATCCCAGGATGAGAAATTCTGCTATTTCTGCGTTGCGTGCAGCTTCAAGTTGCTCCACATACATGCCCTCCCTTTGTTTTTTAGTATCTGCAACCGTGAAAAATCCCCTTATTATTTTAAACCCCGCAGCACAGAGCGATAAGGCGGCCCGTCTTATCGATCGGCTCAAGGTGCTGACCAATGGTGCTGAAATACGCCTCAGTGCGATGCCTGGAGATAGTGAGCAACTCGCCAGGACTGCCGTTCAGGAGGGCTATACTACGATCATTGCAGCTGGCGGTGATGGAACAATCAACGAAGTGGTGAATGGGATGGCTGGAAATAATGCAGAGAAGAAGCCCGAGGCAACACTCGGAATCCTACCGGTCGGAACGATGAATGTCTTTGCCGTGGAGCTGGGTATCCCCCTCAATTCACTCGAGAAAGCATGGGCGATCATCCAGGAGGGAAACATCCGGCAACTCGACCTTCCCCGTGCCGGATCAAGATGTTTTGTCCAGCTCGCGGGGGTGGGTCTCGATGCCGAAGTGGTAAGGCGGACGACCCGGGAATCAAAAAAAGCACTCGGCCCCATCAGTTATCTTGTCTCACTGGCCCAAGTCGCGGGTGTAAAACCGCCACCGATTTCGATAGAATGTGAGAACGGAGTCGTGCGCACGGGGTCATTTGTTCTACTGGGAAACGGCCGATTCTACGGAGGACCATTCAAGATGTTTCGTCAAGGATCCCAGACCGATGGTCTGCTTGATGTGTTGATTTTTAAAAACCAGAGTCCATGGGATCTCTTCCGTTACATGCAGGCCATCCTCATGGGTCAGCATTCCAATCTCGATGATGTCGAATATTTTCAGTCCGAGTCGCTTTCCCTTACCTCTCACGATCCCGTGCCCTATGAATTGGATGGCGAGATGGTGGGCTATCTCCCACTCCAGGTCACTCTCGAGCGGGGTATTCTCCCGGTTTTAGCTCCGTCAGCACCACGCGTATCATAAGCATGGAACGCTTCCGCCGATCTCCGGTGACGCTGATTTTGATTGGAATCAATGTCGCCTTCTTCCTCACAGAAGAAATTTATAAGAATTTCTTTCCGCCTGCATCGCTCGTGCCGATTCTGGCTCTAAGCAGTGACGGGCTGATGGGTGGAGCATGGTGGCAGTTGATCACCTACGCATTCCTTCATGGCAGCCCTTTTCATCTCCTCGTCAATATCGTGGGGCTGTGGTTCACGGGGCCGTTGCTGGAAGAGATGCTGGGGGGCATCTGCTACCTGGGCCTTTTTTTTGGCGGGGCTCTGGTGGGTGGGTTGCTTCAAACGCTTGTCTCGCATGAAGGCGTGCTCATCGGGGCTTCGGGAGCCGTGTGTGCACTGCTTGTGGGATTTGCAACTTTACTGCCGCGGTTGGAGATCACCGCGCTCATTTTCTTCATCATTCCTGTGAGAATGAAAGCTTCAACCTTGGGGTGGTTGGTGATTGTCGGCTCATTTCTCTTCTGGCTCTTTGGGATTGAGCGGGGAATAGGACACCTCGCCCATCTGGGAGGAGGCGTGGCTGGATTTGTGATCTGTCGGATCTATCAGGCGTGCGGTTTGGTAAGGCCGATGGAATGGATTCATTCAGCACCCCAAGCCAGCTGAGAGCAAAGTTAGAGTCCCTTGAGTCCCTGCAGGAGCAACTCGGCATTCGTCTTGGTATTTTCCAAATTAAGCACGAGTATTTCCATCGCTTCGGCTGCTGGAAGTTCTGCAAGCTGCCGGCGGAGCAGGGTGACACGATCGTATTCATCGGGATGAAGCAGGAGTTCCTCCCTTCTTGTCCCCGATTTGGTGATGTGGATGGCCGGAAAGATCCGCTGTTCCATGATGGAACGGTCCAGATGAATCTCCATGTTCCCCGTCCCCTTGTATTCCTCAAAGATGAGATCGTCCATGCGACTGTGAGTTTCCACAAGAGCTGTGGCGAGAATCGTGAGACTACCCCCTTCTTCCACATTGCGGGCGGAACCAAAAAACTTCTTGGGCCGGGCAAGAGCCCCTGAATCAACACCCCCACTCATGGTGCGTCCCTTTCCCGGCATATTGTTGTTATACCCTCTGGAGAGTCGTGTGATGCTGTCCACGAGAATCACGACATCACGACCCAGTTCCACCAGTCGCTTTGCCCTTTCAGAGACCATCTCCGAGACCTGCACATGTCTTGAAGTCGGCTCATCGAAGGTGGAACTGAAGATATCGCAATCAAGCGCACGACGGAGATCGGTCACTTCTTCGGGGCGCTCATCGACAAGAAGAAGCATTAGGTCGATCTTGGGATGGTTGGATCGGATGGCAAGAGCAAGACTCTTGAGCATCATGGTCTTGCCGACACGGGGAGGTGCGACGATAAGACCGCGTTGTCCCATACCCAGAGGGGCAATCAGATCGACGGCGCGTGCCGTGAGATTTGCGGCACCTGTTTGCTCTAGATAAATCCTGCGATTCGGGAACATGGCGGTCAGTTTGTCAAATTCCAAAGGACTCTTCCATTCCTCCACGGGGATACCCTCAATGCTTGTGAGATTCTCAATGCCAAGTTTGCGATTTCCCAGAAGTCGTACGGTTCCCTCCAAGTGAAGCCCCGGTCGGAGTTCATACTGTCTCAGGAGAGGAACCGGCAGAATGAGATCGCAGGGAGTCGGTTGAAAATTGACGATCGGCGATCTCAAAGTTGGTGCATCTGTTGCAAACTCAAGAATGCCCCCAGCAGAGAGAACCCCATTTCGCTTCAGATGATCCCGGGCCAGATCCAGGATCAGGTAATGCCGTGAGGAGTCATGGTAAACGGGCAATTGTTTCTCCTTGGCCAGAGTGAAGAGCTCTGCCTGACTGAGTCGCTGCAGTGAAGCTAGCTCAAGTGGAGGAGGTATTTCGAATGAAACAGATGTGGCAGGCGGATCAGATTGAGGTGCACGCTCGTCCAGAGCGTGATCTGGAATCGGTGATTCCGGCATGGTCGGCTGGTTCATGATTGACGAAAATGGGACACCAACAGTTTGATTTGACGATCGAGGGTATCCAGCGATCCATCGTTCCAGAGTAGGTAATCGGCTTTAATGGCTTTTAAAATCTGTGATGACTGAATGTTTAACCAAGCGTCTGTTTCGGCTGCTGAGATGGAACGAAACTGTTGAAGTCTTACCCTTCGGACTGCGTCAGAGCATTCCACAACGATCGTCTTATCAAAAAAGACATCCAGACCTTTCTCATAAAGAAGAGGTATTTCAGCAATAAAAAATGATTTTTGGTCGTGGAAAAACTTCTCCGCTTCTGGTTTCCAGCGAGCTTGAAGACGGGGATGGAGAATGGATTCCAAGATGGTGCGAGCTTTTGAGTCCTGGCTGATGAGAGAAAAGAGGGCTTTCCGATCAGCACTTCCATCTTGTTGATAAAATTTTTCACCAAATTGAGTTTGGATCAGTTTTTTTACCTCATCATCTGAATCCAAGAGGACTTTGTTTTCTTCGTCGGCTGAGAAGGTTTCTGCGTGAAGCAGATGAGCGAGGGTTTTGAGCACGAGCGATTTTCCACTCCCTATTGATCCCGTGATGGCGATGGCCGGCATAACCTGCTTACCCTTGTATGCACCCGGAGTACGGGTAATTTACTTGGTTCTGAGAGTTGGTGAGCTTACTGCTGGTTGGGGTAAATCCTGAGGAAGTCCGATCGGGGTCACGATTTCCGGTTCCTCTGTCTCGTCACGGCGTGGCTTCCCTTCGGCATCCAGAATTCTTGGCGTCACAAAAATTACAAGGTTTCTCTTGATTTTCTGGTCGGCATCGGATCGAAAAAGGCGTCCCGCCATTGGTATGTCGCCCAAGAAGGGGATCTTATCCTGCACCTTCTGAACATCCTCACGGATCAGTCCACCGAGAGCTACTGTAGAACCATCCTGCACGGTAACTGCAGTAGTTACATCTCGAATAGAGAAGACGGGCTGATTAATCGGATTCGTTGTGAGAATACTTGAATACGGATATTGGCCAGGTACAGGTAATGCCTGATTGGTGTACGAAACCGATCGTATGGGAGATCCATAATTGATGAATCCATCAAAGTCGGTTACCTGAGGGTGAAGCTCCATATCGATCGTGTACCCATCGGATGCAATGGTTGGTTTTACATCCAGAATCACCCCGATAGGTTCCATCTTGAATGTGGATGGAAATGAGGGGGTAATTGTAGGGGGAATATTAATCGTTGAATTACTTGCCGCAGCGGTTGCCGCTGGAATCTGTGGTGGTGTAAACGTATTTGGATAAATAAATTCCTGAATGACTTTGACCGTTGCTGGAGCACCGCTTTTTGTGGTGACTTTGGGAGCTGCCATCAGGTCAATCCCCTTCTTCTGGTTGAGTGCACGGATGACGAGCTGAAATTGGGGGTCGTTGAAAATTCCTGCAATGCTAAAAATGCCCGGTGCCGGACCGGTTGCCGCACCGGCTCCTGCAATCAGTGCGTCAATTGAGTTTCCTGAAATTGCGGTGCTTCCAGATCGAACTGCTCCAACGGTATTCATGTCTGCTCCTCCACCCATAGGGTTGCCGAATGGATAATTTGCGCTTGTTCCCACGGCACCGCCACCACTTCCGTACACACCACCTCCCGTGCTAAAAGGGCCTAGGAGCCAATCGAAACCAAGTTCCTGAATGTTATTCTGATTGATTTCAAGAAATTTTGTGGTGATTTCGATCTGAGAAGGGGCTTTTCCCATCGCTGCATCAACCAAAGCATCTATCTGATCAATATTGTCACGGGTATTGCGAACAACCAGCTTACTTCCCTGCGAAAGATAATTGGCACTGGCACCAGTAGGAAAATCAATTCCCAACGAAGTAAAATAATCCTGCGCATTCATCCGCGCTGCCACACGCGGTTGATTCGCGGTGCTGGCTGCCGCACCGGCTTGCGGAAGTCCTGCGCCGGAATCAAGCGGTTTGGCAGGAATGAAATCGGGCGGAACCTGATATTCCCTTGTCACAAGGATATCCGTGGGTTCTGTAAGCGGAACAATTGAGACTGCATAGGGATCAACCTTGAGTTTCAGATTGGCCATCTTGCTCAGGTAATCAAGAGCGACATACAATGGCACATGGGAAAGAGCCAATGTGATTTTTGGTTCAGCATTTTGCGCGGCTGGCGCCGCAGGATTAGTCGAGGCTCCGGCAGTAGAGTTGGTTGCGGAGCTTTGATCACTTAGTTTTAGAAAAATATTCACTCCCTTCTTGGAAGGATCCTGCTCCATGCTCTTTTGCTTAAGGTACTCAACTGCTTCACTGATGGGAGTGTCAGTGAGATCGATTTTTGGAATATTGATCGAGTTGAGTTTTGCCACGATTTGGTCTGTTCCCCGAAGGTCCTGCTGGCGACCTACTGATTCGGTGGAGCGACCCTGCTTACTCTTGCGAGGTGGGCGTTCCCAAGCTTTTTCCACCTGCCAAAGCATCCGACTGCGTGTTTCATTGTAAGCCTCGTCGGCGTATTGGATGGTGGCGTGATGGATCTCTTCCATCCCCTTGCGAGCAGCCGTGTTGTACGGATCGATCACAAGGGCAGCCTCATACTGCCTCATGGCCAGATCGTAACGACCGCTCTGAGTCAGTCCGTTGGCTTCTCGAAGTAGTCTCACCACCTCGTCGCGTTGAACCGCAAATTTAGGGGTAACCGTTTTGTTAAAAATCTCCGGCTGCTCCAAATCGGAGAGAAGCTTAACAGCTCCTTTGTTTCCCGGATTCACCCCAACCTCAAGAACGGATTTGGCAGCGCTTTCAGCATCCTGATAGCGCCCTTTTCGGATCATTTCCCTCGCATAACTTAAGGCGACGAGAGCGTACCTGGAGACGATGGCTTGGCGCTCTTTAGACACTGCTAATCCTGAGGGGGTTAAAGCAAGAGCATTGGCTGCATCAGTATAGGCACCTTCAAGATTATGCTGAGAGAGCTTCTCTTCAGCATGTTGCATCAGGGTTTGTGCCTGGAGCATGCTTGCCTGACTTCTCACAACAGCCCTTTCATTTGCTGCAGCGAGGGAGGGGGAGATCTGTGAGGATACGTTTTGCGCCTGTAGCAGGTCGGAGTGCAGCCATGCTAATAATAGCAGGCAAGTTGGAATACCCTTATTGCAAAGAAAATTAACCAAAACAGAAGAATGGAATAGGGTGGACACGGGAGGTCGGGAATTTATGGGGAGATGATTTGTCATCGGGTTGATGCGGTCGAGGCATCTCCCGGGACGGCCTCTGAGTTCACTGCTTTGGCATTAGGCACCAAAACCTCCTGATTATTTTCGATCTCCTTGAACAAGGGTTGGCCACTGGAATCGAGAAGTCCAGCCGTAACAAAAATGAGAAGGTTTCGCTTGATTCGCTGGTTCGCAGAACTTCTGAAGAGCGACCCTACCAGAGGAAGATCGCCCATGATGGGGGTTTTATCCTGAACCTTCTGCACATCCTCCCTCATCAAACCGCCAAGAACAACAGTCTGTCCATCGTAGATGGTTACCTGGGTATCAACCTGACGAAGGCTGAATACTGGCTGGTCAATCACATTTTCGGTCAGGAGTACAGTTCTAGTGCCAATCACAGTTGTTCCAACCACAGGAAGAACGACTGTGACCGGAGCTATCGTGTTAATCGGTGTGCCATAGTTGACGAATCCCTCAAATTCTATAATCTGCGGTGACAGGCGTAGATCAATTGTATTTTGAGCCATATCATAGGTAGGAGTGACTTCCAGCTGAACACCAACTTTACGAGTTTCAAAGTCCGTGGGGGTAGCAGGGGTTACAGGATTGACGGTTCCCGCGGCTTGTGTCGCAGGAATCTGAGGAGGGGAATAGGTTTTCGGATAGGGGAACTTTCTAGAGATATTAATCGTCGCTGCGTGACCGCTGGTTACCGTCACTTTTGGAGCCGAAACGAGATCGATGCCTTTCTGCTGATTGATCGCACGAAGAACAACCTGAAACTGGGGATTTGTGAAGATGCCGGCCAGAGCGAGCACCCCGGAAGCCGGCCCCCCCACTGTCGGGAAGAGAAGCGCATCGAGTGCATTGGCTGAAATGGCGGCCGAACCAGTTCTGTTGCCAGCTGACAGGTTGCCGGTGCCTGAGCCAGTAATCGAACCTACAGGAGCTCCTCCTGAATTGAACGGGTAAGTTCCGGAATTGGCGGTCTGGTTGCCCACATTGCCGCCTCCCCCATAAACACCGCTTCCGGCAGGAAGATTAACGGCTCCCATGAGCCAGTCAAATCCGAGCTCCTGGAGGTTGTTCTGCTTGACTTCAAGGAAACGGGAGGTGACCTCAATCTGACTTGGTCGACTATCCTGAGACTGTTCAATCAGTATGTCGACCACATCCAGATTGGCTTGCGTATTTCTGACAATCAGCTTGCTGCTGGAGGCCAGATAGGTGGCCGTGGCCCCTGGTGGAAATGTCACGCCCTGCGATTCCAGTACCTGCTTTGCTCCGGAAGAGCCGACAGTTCCGCTTGCAGAAGGTAGACCTGCTGCGGGTGCCGCGGCTGCAGGTGCTGAAGATGCAGGTGCGCTGGAGATGAAGCCAGGCGGTACATTATATTCTTTAGTAATCAGTGTTTCCGTGGGTTCCGAGAGGGGAACAATCGCTACGGCATAAGGCTCGATCTTGACCTTAAGGTTGGCTGCGGATGCGATGTATTTTAGGGCTTCCCCCAGAGGAATATCGGTCAGCGCTAGATTAATTTTAGTTCCACCATCGGATGATGCTTCCTTAGTTGGGTCGAGCTTCAGGACGATATTGATTCCTTTTTTGGAGGGATCGGTTTCACTTGTGTCAAGTTGGCGTGATCTCTTTTGTAATTTTTCGATGGCTTCACGGACTGTTTCATCGGCCAAGGAGAGTTGGGGGATCCTGATTTCCTGGAGTTTGCGGGTAATACTGGCGTTACCCTTCATGTCGATAGGGCTTTGCTCTACGATTGTGGATGCTCCTGAGTTAAATTTTGGAACGGGTAGCTCCCAAGCGTGGGCGACATCCCCCAGCATTTGCGCGCGGCGCTCGTTGTAAGCCACGGACGCATAGTCCGAGCGTTGCTTGTTCACCTGTTCCATCCCAAGCCGCGCGGCGGTGTTGTGAGGATCTAGGTTGAGTACTTTTTCGTAGTCGGTAAAGGCGGCATTGAACCGACCGGAAGCGTAAAGCCCTTGAGCCTCGCTGAGGAGTTGTTTGACCTCTTCCACCTTCGCGATGAAGCCCGGGGTCATGGTGCGGTTAAACTGATTGGGATCCCGCAGTTGTGCCTGTAGTCCTAATAAAGGGCTGTAAGTCGAGTTATATGGTTTCTCCGTGGCCGTGGCCACCACCAACTCGGCATCCTCATAACGACCTTCCGAAATACGCTGTTTAGCAAGGGCAAGGGTCGCTTTGGAGAAGGTCTCCATCGAGAGATTCCTGAGTCCTTGCGAGGCTTCGCCTCTAGCAGGGAGTGCATCAACAGCGCTCTTGGAAAGGGCAAAGGCAGACTCAAAGTCATTGTTGGAAAGTGCTGACGCCGCTTTGGCTGTCTGCGACTCGGCCCAAGTGCTACGCTCCTGAAGAATTCTGATCTGTCGCTCCGATTGACCGACAACACCGCTCTGCTGGGCATGGACGATCGAGGTGCCGGCCAGAATCCCGAGCAGGGCTATCAGGAGGGCTCGGGAGATCAAGAGTCGAGGTTTGAGAGAAATGACAACTGCGTTCCGCTTTGGGAGTTTAAGATCGAAATGATGGGTCACGGGAAGAAAAAGGAACGAGGGGGATTTTAAAAAAAAGAAGACTAAGGTGTCGTCGATGGTGCGGGGGTCGATGTAGGGCTTGAAGCCTTGATGGTGTAGGTTTTCCCATCTTTTCCAATAAGGATACCCTCGCTGGAAAAATCGTTTAGTTTGTAAGTTTCGGTGAACTTCTTGTCAAGACTGCTCAGTGTAAACTCCTTGCCTCTCTGCACGACAATGGTCTCTTCTGGCGCTCCTGCCAACTGATAATGGAATGTGACGCTCTCGATCAATTCAATGGGGTGGGGTCTGTATTCCCTCGATCCATATTTTTTCACAAGAATATGTCGCTCTCCGGTGAGCGTATTCTCCAAGGTCAACTCGCTGACATCATATTCGGTATCATTGATGGATTTTTTCTTGGCCTGATAGTCGATGACCTTAAGGAATGGAGCACCTGGAATAGTATCCCCCTTCACCGCCACGCGTACCGAAGTATCGGGCCTATTACCCTTTGCAGGGTTGGGGAGGGGCTGTAATGGACGGAGTTCATACTCTGTGCGGCCGTCAATATCTTCAAAATCCACAAAATCAAAGGTGAAAGTATTTTTTCTAATATCCCCACCTGAATAACTTAGTTTCGTTGCAAGGGAGGGAAATTGATGCGGATCATTGGGGTCGGTTCCTGCCTCGAACTCTTCCTTTACGGTAAATCCCTTGTGCTTGGGGTCACGATCCAGGATGTTCACATCGGTGTAATCGAGTTGATGGTCAATCAGCCATTTGTTGGGCACAGGGGGGTAAAGTGGCTCCTTGCCTTCCATCGGATCAATAAGAGCGCCATTTTTAAGTAGGTAGGGACGAGAGACAAAGGCAGAAGAGCCATCCTCTCGGGATTTCCAGATGGTTGGTTTTTTAAGCAAATTGAGGGCGTCAACCGCATAGCTCGAAGGTTGTGGCGCAGGAGCTTTGGTCGCTTTGGTGGCCGAGGACAAGGCAGTAAAGGAATCTTGTAATCCGACGAACTGAGGAATCAGGAATCCTGCCGTTCCGAGTGCTGAGAGCAAGGCTGTGCCGAGAACCACCCACTGGTAATGGCGAGACAAAAAAGTTTTCATAAGCCGGTTATTTTGACATCTCCGTTTGGCCCTTCATGGCGGGGAAATCAAGGGTGCGGATTTTAAGGAGAATATTGAGAGACTCCCGTCCAACCACGATTGGCAGTCGTTGGATGGGGGAGGATCCGTCGGAGGTTTGTTCGCTCACTGCCGGAGTCGCATCCCTGCGGGGAGGTTCTCCCACGCTGTTTTGAACCTTTATATCCTCAATCACGAGAAAGTAGGGTGCCGAGGAGAGGGTATTGATAAGTTCTCGAAATGCCCCCTGACCACAGCGCAGTGCAACGCGTGTGCTGCCGATTGAATCAAAAACAGTGGAATCAGCGACGGAGGTGGCTGGTTTTTTCTGGGCTCCGGACGATTTGGGTGAGTCACCTGCTAGTCGTGCAAAGTCGGCCACGATGATACCTTTCTGGCTGACCAGAGTCTTTGCGATCCAGGAGAGGGCAGTGAGTTGTCTGGAGAGGATTGGCAATTGATCGGGCTGAGGGAGTCGGTTTTCGTATTCATCCATTCCCAGATAAAAAGTGGGAGGAAGAGTCGAGCCCAAACTTGATGCAAGCGACTTGGTGGCGGTGACCTGGGCTCTTAGCGCATCCTGAAAATACTGAGGTTGATCCTGGGGCTTTATTTTTTCGATCTCACCGAAGGAAGGAATCCTGTAGGCTTGGAGGGCTGTTTTGAGGTTGTCAAGGTTGGCCTGATCCTGACCCAGGGTCTGAAGGAGTTTTTTCAGATTGGAGGCACTCGGAAAAATAGCGTTATGGGAAAGAGCATCGAGTTCCTTTGCTTTGGTGGTGTATTCTCCGGTTGCAACGGCATAATCATCCCATGCAGTCCACGCAAGGTACCCGAGTCCCGCAGTGAAGAGGATAAAGACAATCAGGAGAGTCGATGCAGTCTTGTTTTCTAAAATCCACGATTTTATATTCATCCTGATTAGGGGAGCGGGGGAATGGGATTGCGCAGAGGAATTGTAAGGGCAAATGGGTAGGCCCAATATTGTCCGCTGGGACTGCTTCTTTGAGTGATTACTTTGGATTTTTCCTTCTCTTCTACGACAAAAATTCCGGAAGACTGGAGTGCCGTCACAAAATCATCAATGACAGCCGCCTGACGGTGGTTGTCCAAATAGAGTCCCTTTACTGAAATGGCCGAGATTGCCTTGTTCGCAGGGTCGTTCGACTTTGAACTCCCCTTGACGGGTGGCGGGGCAATCGGTTGTATTTCTGTAATCCAAAGGTATCGCTCCGGAACCTTGGCACTCAGTTCTGATAGGATGGCCGGGTAAGCATCGCGCAATTGAATAATCGAAAGAAGTTGCAGGGCAACCTGATTGAGAGAATCCAGTTGCGTGCGGCCCGAATCAATTTTCGACGCAAAACTTTTCTCTTCCTGGATGGCCGCATTGATTTTGGCGGTTTCATCCTGTGTGGCTGTGGTGGCATGAAGGGCAAACGCATACCATGCAGCCAGTGCAAACAGAAAAACCATTGCTGCTGCGATCAGCCAGGGAAGCCGCTTTTCAAGTTCCCGTTTGCTGCTTAACGAGGCCGGGAGAAGACTGACCTTTGTATGGGGTATATCTGTGATCGAGAGTGCTCCGCCAACCAGTTCACCTAAATTATTCGAATTGGATTCCACAAAGGGAAGGGCCTCCTCCGATACGCTGATGCCCCGCAGTGGTTCAAAAAAGGAGGTTTCTTTGAGTAGTTTTTCTGTCAAAAATTCGGCCAGATAAGGCATCGAGGCCATTCCTCCAGTCACAAGAACAAGATCCGGGGCGGAGCCACTCAGCGTTGAACGGTAATAACTGAGAGAGCGGCTGATATCAGCCTGAGTCTTAAGAAGCGTCTGACGGGTGATGCGGGCTAGATTCGCCTCGACCGGATCCTCCGGAGGCGCAACACCCGCACCGAGAGCGACCATGCCACGAGAAATTTTGAGGAGTTCAGCCTCTTCCAATTCCACATGAATGTCCTTGGCGATGGCGGTCGTGACGGAGAGCCCCCCCGAGGGAATGCTTCTGGAAAAGAACGACCCGGGCGAAGTGACCACCATATTGGAAGTACGCGAACCGATATCGAGCAAGAGAGAGGTCGAGGAGAGAGTTTCCGCAGGATAGGCATGACGGAAGGCGTCATACAGGGCCAGAGGGGAAGCTGATATTGAAGTAATCTGCAATCCGGTCAATGAGATGGATTTGCAAATATCCTCAAGGAGATCGGCTTTGACTGCTATATAGACGACATTGACAGCTCCCGATGGGGTTTGGCCCATCACTAGATAATCCCAGACGACCTCTTCCAAGGGAAAGGGGATGTTATGTTGTGCCTCAAAACCAATTAACGCCGCGACTTGGGATGCGTCACCGCCTGGCACCTCAAGAGGTGCCACTTTGGTGAAGACAGTATGCGCAGGCAGAACCAAGGCTACCTGGTGATGCTTAGGCTTCCATTCCTTGACAATCTCCCCGAGGGCCTGCCTGATCTGATCGGGACGGGTGGTCTCCAATGAGGGGTCGAGAATTAACTCTCGCTTTGCCCCTCGTTGGAGTTTTAGTCCGCCATCGACTTCCTTTGAAAATTCTGCAATCCGTAGGGATTGCATCCCCAGATCCAGGACGAGTATTTTTTTCGCTGCTGGCATGAAAGATTTAGAGAATGAAAGCCACAATAGCGTTGTCTTCGCGCTTCATTAAGGCTGCTTCTTGATTGGCTCGTAGTAATCCCAGCATAGAGGGGCAAAGGGAGTCTCATTCTTGTTGAGAAGATAACCGGGTGTTTGTGGGTATTGTGGCCACCAGTCACCAGTGCCCTTGAGACTCTTGGAAGCTACCACCTGCCCCTGACGGGAGATCGTGACACCGATATCGACAATGGCGGTTTCCTTGGATGAGGGCACCCTTCCGTCAAAAAACCTTTCAAGAGTTCTAGGCGCAACAAACATGACCGATCGCAGCTCGGTCTGGCTGTTGGCAGGGATGGCTGTGTGCGTCACCTGTCCGGTGAGGAGGGTCCCCTGTGGAAATGCAATGCTCTTATTCGCCAGAAGAATGTAATAATTCACAACGACATCGTCTGCGTATTTCTCAGTGTTGAGGGTTGATTTCCAGTTGAATGAAACATCAACTTCAAGCCATTTTTTTGGCATCCCTGTTGACTTTGCCGGCATATCGGAGGTGATCGCAGGGGTATTAGGCATGGAAAGATCAATTTTCGTGATCTGAAACGCCGTGTTGATCTGGGCGTGCAGCGACAGAATGCCGCCGAACAGGAACAGGGTGAAGGCAAGCACACCATAAAAAAGGGGTGCTGGAAGCGGGGGCTTACGGTTAGTCACGGGGAGGTGGTGATTTTTGAAATGGAACCAATCGTTGAATTCTGAACGGATCATCCTAAAAAATCCAGACAGATATTCGTCTACTGAGCCCCTTTGCCAAATAAGACAGCAGGGATGGTTTGAACGATAATCCAGAGATCCAGTAAAAGGGTTGCTGTATCGATGTATTCGATATCGAGCTGAACCCATTCCTCAAAACTGGTGATGGAATTCCTGCCCCTGATTTGCCAGAGGCATGTCAAACCAGGCTTCACGCTGAGGCGCCGCCGATGCGTGCTCTTCTCAATCTTTGCCGTTTCATAAACCGGGAGCGGTCTCGGCCCCACCAAACTCATGTCCCCGCGAAGCACATTGATGAACTGGGGCAGTTCATCGAGACTGGTCTTGCGGAGGAACTCCCCCACCCTCGTTACTCTGGGATCTCTGCTGACCTTAAAAGCCGGCCCCTGCAACTCGTTTTGATCGAGCAGTTTTGCATGCAGTGTGGAGGCATCGGCAACCATGGAACGGAATTTGAGAATGGTGAATCGCTTGCCCCGCCTGCCGTTGCGAACCTGCCGGAAAATCACGGGGCCAGGAGAGGTCATCTTGATGGTCGCAGCAATCACCAGGCAAACCGGAGAGAAGATGATGATGCCCAGCAGGGATCCGACAATGTCGATGGCCCTTTTTATGAAACGATACAAAAAATCACCTGTGGTGGTTCGGAAGACGAGCACCCTGTTCTGACCTGCCGACTGAATAGAGGGAGTTCCGAGAAGGCCATTGATATTTCGGGCTATGATCCATATTTCTAGTCCTTCAGCTTCCAACTCGAATGGGAGATCCTCATTTTTGGGGGAATCTGGAGAGACAAAGATGACCCTGTCTGCCGAATGGGAACGGATGCTTTTTTTAATTGTGGCGGCATTCATTTGATGCAGGTCAAACCAGCGGGAAATCTGAAGCGTCATTTTTTCCGCTGTGTTGAGGCCCTTAAGAAATTCTGTGATATCGTCTGCATTACCGACAAGCATGCTCAACTCCCCAAGCTTCTCACTTTGATAACTTCGGACAAGAAACCGCTTGGTTCCCCATAGGCGGAGGATCAGCACCAGCGGGGCAAGAAGTAGGAACAACAACAAGACGGAGCGGCTCGGAATCTCAAGTCTTCCAAAGATGGAAATCACGCTGATGATGAGAATCAGCCAGAATCCAGCATTGGCCATTTTCAGGAACAGGCTCTCGTAGCGCTGGGTTAGGGGCGCATCATAGAATCCTTGCAGATCAAGGAGCAAGGGTGTCACCGGAATGATGACCGCCAACATCCAATAGGATTGAGAAAAAGGGGGTATCACTCCAACTCCGTCCAGTTGAACCAAGCCAGCGCTTCTTAGAAAATAACAAACCCAGAGGCATACCCCAAGGGCCAGACCATCGAGGATCAATGAGAGATCCTTGGATATTTCCTGCTTGAGGTTCATAATGGTGGTAGAAAAAACAGAGCTATTTCCTAGAGTGACTATTCCACCTCGTCAAACATTGAGCCTCCAGCCTCTTCTTTCCCTCGATCGTCCACTTGTCGTCGGGACGCTTCATCATGCAAGTGGAATCAAGATCCTAAATGGTGACTCAAAGGGCAAGCTCCCTCTCGATCTGCTTGAGGTACGGCTTGACTCTCTCTCGCTGAGGGTGCTCCCCTCAATATGGCCGCTTCCTGTCATCGCTACGGCAAGACATCCCGATGAGGGAGGAAAATGGGGGCTCTCCTTATCCCGACGTCGGCAACTTCTGGAAGCTGCTCTCCCGTGGGCCTCGGCATTGGATATCGAGCTTCGATCAGCAAAAGAATTGAACCAAGTTATTGCCGCCACGCACCAGCAAGGGAAAACTGTGATCCTCTCTCACCATGATTTTAATGCCACGCCGAACCTGGCTGTTCTCAAAAAACTCACAACCCGTGCCGCTGATCAAGGTGCCGATATTTTCAAAGTGGCGACCTGGCTTGAGGATCGGGACGACCTTCGAAGACTCATAGAACTTCAAATGGCAGAGCTTCCAATTCCCGTAACCACTATGGGAATGGGGCCTGCCGGGCGCTTTTCCAGACTTGTGCTCTGTGGATTTGGAGCCCCTCTCTGCTACGGATGGCTGGGTAAGCCACAGGTACCGGGTCAATGGCCGGCGTTGGAACTCGCCGGTTTGCTCGCCGGGATGCTCCCGTCGTGAGTTCGGGTGTCCTATTGCTTCCACTGAGTGCCGCATTTGGCTATGCTTGCGGGGCTATTGCCGTGAAGCGTTCCCTCGGTGCCGGTCTATCCGGCGGCTTGGTTAATTTTGTCTGCAATGTCGTATTGGCACTCTTGTTCCAGATATTCTGGTTTTTTCCCGGTGGTCAGATGGGGATCTTTTCATATTTTGCTCCCGTTGCATGCGGGATTCTCTTTTTTCTGGGGCAGATCGCCACTTTCCGGGCCATTGCCGCCGGGGATGTTTCCGTGGCCACACCACTGCTTGGAACCAAGGTGATTCTGGTAGCCCTGTTCTCGGTAGTCCTGATCGGTCGAGCCCTGCCAGCATCCTGGTGGATTGCATCCCTACTGGCGAGTATCGGCATTGGCATGATTTCCTATGCTCCCGCTGGGCATCATGGGAGACTGGCAGTGACGGTCGGGTGGTCGCTTGGCGCGGCTTCACTCTTTGCCATGACCGATGTGCTGGTACAGCGATGGGTCCCTCTCATCGGTTACACCCGATTTGCCCCGGTCATGTTCGGAGTCACGGGACTTTGCTCCATGTTCTATCTTCCATCTCTGCTCAAACAGATGCGCCATGCAAAAGAGAGCTTCGGGGAAGCACGCTTTTCCATAGCTGGAATGCGATGGCTCCTTGCGGGAGCCCTGTTGTTGGGGCTTCAGGCTCTGGGAATGTATTCGTCAATCGGGCTCTACGGGAGTGCGACGATGACCAATATACTCTACGGCTCGCGATGCCTTTGGAGTGTTTTATTAGTCTGGATCTTTGGTTCCTTGGCCGGAGCCTCTCCCTTGGCCCATCATTCCCGCGTGATGGGCTGGCGTTTTGCCGGGGCACTACTACTCTTCACTGCCATGGCCCTCGTGCTTCGTTAAACCTCATGGATACGCTCTTCCCAAATCCATCTGTCAGCATTCCCCTTTCGAACGAAGAGATAGCCCTTGCCATCGAGTTGCTCTGCGATCAAGGCGTTCCTACGAAGTTGAAGGAAGAGTTCCTCACGCAGCTCAATCAGCGGGAAGAGTCTGCCGAAGAGTTGGCCGGATTTTCCTTGGAACTTTTGAAGCGGGCGGTGCGTCCCGAGATTGATCGTGATGAGAACCGTCCTCTTGTGGAACTTTGCGGGACAGGAGGAGATAAGGCAGGGTTACTGAATATCTCGACCGCGGCCATGTTCGTTGTGGCTGGAGCTGGGGGGAGAGTCGTCAAGCATGGTAATCGAGCAGTAAGCTCCCGTTGTGGCAGTGCTGATGTGCTGGAGGCCCTTGGGGTCACCCTGCATTTCGAGACTCGGAGTGTCCCCGAAATCCTAGATCGGTCAGGTTGTGTCTTCTTTCTCGCCTCGGACTTTCATCCAGTCGTTGCGTTGTTGGCCCCGGTGCGCCGCTCACTGGCGATGCGCGGACAGACGACGATTTTTAACCTGCTCGGCCCCCTCCTGAATCCAGCGATGCCGGAATGTCAACTCACCGGAGTGTACCGCCGTTCGATGCTTCCTCGGTATATCGCCGCAATGGGGTTGATGGGCAGAAACAAGGCGTGGGCGGTTTGTGGCGATCCACCGGTGGATTCGGCTGACGCAGATATGGAGGGAGTGGGGATTGATGAACTTACGGTAACTGGCCTCTCGCATGTATTCTCACTTTGTGGCGGAGTGTTGGGTTCCTTTGAGCTCCATCCTGAGAAGCTGGGGCTCCCTCTTGCCTCTTCTTATGCCGGACTCAAGGGAGGGGATGCTTCCGAAAACGCCGAACGAATCTTTGCCATCCTCTCCAATCAAGAACAGGGCGTTGCGCGTGAGATGATCATCCTGAATGCCGGAGCCGCTTTGTATCTGGCCGGAGTGGGCGATACACTTGAAGAGGGGATTAGAAAGGCTTGCGCCAGTATCGATTCGGGAAAGGCTTTGGCGAGCCTTCAAGCACTGCGACTGGCTTCCGTTTCAAATAACTAACCGTTCAAAAAACTCGGTAGTTCCTCCGAGCCAAAGTCGGCCAGAATCCGACCCTTTTCTGTGACAAGAACAGGGGCTTTGCTCTGACCCGAAATCTTTCTCATGGCGTCATAATCCTTGGAATTCGAGAGGACATCCAAAGCCGTGTAGGCAATGCCGTGTGCGGAGAGCCATGCCTCTGCGTCATCACACCAAGGGCATCCTCTTTTGATATATAGGACCATACGGATCACATATAGTCTGGAATCTCTCTCCTTGCCAGTTTCCCTTGAATCCCTCAAACTGCTCGGCTCTTGTGGCGCGTTCGTCTAGTCGGTTAGGACACAGCCCTCTCAAGGCTGGTGCACGGGTTCGAGTCCCGTACGCGCTACCATCCC
>JBAXTN010000041.1:0-24376 GCA_037130175.1 bacterium
CGGGATCGGCCGTGGGAACCTCGGTTGTGACCGTCTCCGGCAATGGCACACTCGGGGGCAACGGCTCGATCGGGGGAGCCACGACCATCGCAACTGGAGGCACCCTCACTCCCGGCTCTGGCGGCGTGGGGTCGCTGACCTTCACCAATGGGCTGACGCTTCAGACCGGTGCCACGACCTCCTTCCTTGTCAATGCCACCAACAACTTCACCTCAATCAACCTCATCGGCTCCACACTCTCCTACGGTGGCGATCTCGTCTTCAACATCACCAGCTACACACCAGCTGCGGGGGACGCCTTCACGCTCTTCAACATGACGGGTGGTGCAGTACAGAGTGGTGACTTCACCAGTGTGACAGCAGGCGCACTGATCTTCAGTGATGCTAGCGGCATCTGGAGTGCCACAGACGGCTTTCTCAACTACCAGTTCAGCGATTCGACGGGACAACTCACGGTGGCAAACGCCGTCCCCGAACCCTCCACCTACGCCCTCTTCGGACTCGGAGCCATCGGAATGCTGATGGTGATGCGGAGGAAGATTGCTTAAGCACTCCTAGCTTTTCCCAAGAATCCCCATCCTCTCCCAATCAAAAGGCGGGGATGGGGTTTTCTTTTGTCTGAATCCCGCCAGCCCGATTTCTCAATATTTCGGGGTGGCTGTCCCCTCAGAGGTTCTGTAGAAGTCGCGGAATAGCCGGCTTTTTCAAAGAACGAAAAAATTTCTCTTCAAGGGTGATCTGACCTCGTATAATTTGTCTGTGAGCAAGATTCTTGTGTTACTTGTTTCAGGTCTTCTGATGACGGGATGCACTGTTCCAAAATCCGTCTACCAAATCGATACTTCCCACTGCGGAGTGAATCTCCACATTCCTGATGTGGCGTGGGATCCAAAAAAAGCTGACTTGGAAGCGGGATGGTGCGGTGAAGCCTGTATCCAGATGGCGCTGGCCTATTATGGCAAGCAAGTCCCTCAGGATGTCATTCACAGGGCAGGTTACCCGAGCACCTCCGACCTACAGGATAATGACATGGACCGTGCCCTCAGGAACTCTGGCTTATTGTTTCGTCGGTATGCTGAAAATTCTAACGATCCCCAATCTTTCCTGACTTGGATACAAACGCAACTCCACTCGGGATACCCGGTGATCTGCGGATGCAAAATCTATCCAACAGACCACCCAGACTGGGAACTGGATCACTTTGTCCTAGTCACCGGTTATCATTCCAAGGGGTTGCTTCTCAACACGCAGTTGGACTGCGATGGCCAGATATTAGTCACCTACAAACAGTTGGATTCCCTGAACGCTGGCTATTCTTTTAAAAGCCCAGGGAATCGATATTGGGGGAGAGTCATCACAGGAATAAAAGATCGAAACCACTAAAGGTGATACGATTGCAACTTGCCTGATTCTATATACCCATCTTATTTAGCTTTTGCGATGAAGTGTCAGGAAGACGCAGATTCGTCAAGTCTGTGGTGGGGCTGTTGCCTTGATGCCTTTCAATAATTCACACCGTGCGTCCCCCTTTCTGGAGGCAAGGGAGAGAATTGGAGGGCGGGTGTTTGAGCATGGGGAGAACATGAAAGGTCTTGTCGAGGAACTAGAAATGTCAATACGCATGAACGGACCCCGTTTCACTGACCCATCTTCCATTTCGGAACCTATTTGGTGTGGAGTTCGTGTAAATCATAGACCTGCCGACTGCTGTTGAAATACTTCATTCCACCCGATGCCATGGAGGAATTCTTCCATTAGAGCGATTTCCAGAGGAACCTGTCGAGCAACTGCATGAGGACATGGCCTGCCGGACAACAATTTGATCTTCTGATGGCATCAACCCTGCCGCTCCTCGCGCTTGCACCGATGCAGGATGTGACCGATCTGCCGTTCTGGAAGCTGATGACGCGCTACGGCGGAGCCGATCTTTACTACACTGAGTATTTCCGTGTCACTGCCAGCTCCGGTCTCGACAAGCCGATCCTTGCCTCGATCACGCAGAATCCCACGGGCCGTCCGGTCATCGCTCAGATGATCGGCAATGATATACCGTCACTCGTTCGCACGGCCAAGACCCTTCAGGAGCACCCTGTCGCGGCCATTGATCTGAATCTCGGATGTCCGGCACCCGTCGTCTATCGCAAGTGTGCCGGGGGAGGACTCCTGCGGGACATCCCGAGAATCGATTCCATTCTTGGAGCATTACGCGATGCCATCGCCGGAAAGTTCACCGTGAAGACGCGCTTGGGCTTCGATGATGAGAGAACCATTGAGGCTCTGCTCCCGATATTTGCAAAGCACTCCCTCGATCTTGTGACAGTCCACGGTCGCACCGTGCTCCAGATGTATCGCGGCGGCATCCGGCATGATCTGATCCGAATGGCAGCAGGCTCCCTTTCCTGCCCAGTGCTAGCCAATGGGAATGTCTCCACAGCTTGGGATGCACAAGTGGTGCTCAATGAGACCGGGGCGCGGGGAGTGATGATTGGACGCGGAGCTGTGCGTAATCCATGGATCTTCAGCCAGATCCGCCAGCATCTGGCAGGAGAAGCCGTTACCTATCCGACTGGCCGTGAGGTGCTGGCCTATATTCACGATCTCTATGAAGCGGTTTGCGATCCACATATTCCCGATCCCAAGGGAGTTCAGAAGATCAAAAAATATGCGAACTTCATCGGCGAGGGGGTTAGTCCCGAGTTCCTGAACGCCGTGCGGCGGGTCTCCAACAAAGCCGATTTCTTTTCCCTTTGCACAGAACATCTTGATCACGATCAGCTAATGACACTGGAACCATTCGATTCCTTCGCATAGAGTTGCTCTCCCCGAATGTTCGAAATCAAACGCCGCGAAAAGATGGTCGAGCGTGCCCTGCTTGTGGGTGCGTACACGGCGGTGGATGCAAAGAATGATGCAGAGGATCTTCTGAACGAGCTCGGCGAACTGGTTCGCACGCTTCGCATTCCCATTATTGAAAAGCTGCTGGTCTATAATCGGGAGCCACATGCGCGCTACTTCGTCGGATCAGGAAAGGCCGAGGAAGTCTGTGATCGGGCCAAAGAACTCGAATGTGATGTCATTATTTTCGATAACGAACTCTCTCCCGCCCAGCAGCGTAATTGGGAGACCCTTTCTGGCATCACGGTGATCGACCGTCAGGAGATCATTCTCGATATTTTCGGCTCCCGCGCCCAGACTCGGGAAGCAAAGATTCAGGTCGATCTCGCTCGAATGGCCTATTCATTGCCCCGACTCACACGCGCCTGGAGTCATCTTGGAAAGCAGGGTGGTGGCATCGGATCCAAGGGTGAAGGTGAAAGCCAGCTTGAACAGGATAAACGTAAAATTCGCAGCCAGATTGATGGTCTCAAGCGCGATCTTAAGGAAGTGCGCCGCAATCGTGCCAATCAGCGCAAGGATCGCAAACGCGCCCCTGTCCCTAATGCCGCCATCGTCGGATATACCAATGCTGGGAAGTCATCGCTCCTTCGCAGGCTGACTGGAGCGGATGTCCTCGTGGAGGATGCCCTGTTCGCAACGCTCGACACAACGACACGCAAAATCGATCTGCCCAATAAACAACCTTTGCTCCTGACCGATACTGTCGGATTTATCCGCAAATTGCCGCATCAGCTTGTCGAATCATTCAACGCCACCCTGGAGGAAGCAGTCATGGCGGACTTTCTCGTCCATCTGCTTGATGCCTCTCATCCACGAGTGCTCGAATTTTATGACACAACAATGAAGGTGC
This sequence comes from bacterium, assembly GCA_037130175.1. Classification (GTDB taxonomy): domain Bacteria; phylum Verrucomicrobiota; class Verrucomicrobiia; order Chthoniobacterales; family UBA6821; genus UBA6821. Next base: position 3,749 of record JBAXTN010000041.1, read on the forward strand.
TTTCCGAGTTGGGCGCAGATGCAAAAAAAACTCTTGTTGTTTTTAATAAAATCGACCGGGTGGACGATCCCGTAACCCGGGCCATCCTCCGAAATGAGCATCCCGAGGCACTCTTTATTTCCGTTCACACAGGCGAGGGACTGGAACAACTCGTGGCGCAACTGGGCGGCCTTGTTGACTCAGGTGCTCGGGAGGTTTTGATTCATCTTCCTCTGGATCGCAGCGATCTTATGGCACGCCTGCATAGGGAGGGAACGGTGCTTCACACCGATTACGAGGAGGAATTCATCCGGATCCATGCAAGCGTCCCGGAACGGTTCCGCCAGACATTGAAGCCATATATTATGCTTTGATTTTTTGCATCAACAGTCACCTTGCGATTTATCCGGCTCTTCCCTAGCTTCACCCGACAATGAGCGACGCTTCCAACGCCCCCGCAGATCTCTCCAATATTGGCATTGATCTCTCCCAGATCTTTCGTCCTTCCTGGACCGTGGAGTCGTCCGACAGTACGGCCCGACTGGCAGCGAAGTTTGATGATGGGGATCGAGGTGAACGCTCCGAGCGGCAGGGTGGCCAACGCAACAGGGAATCTCAACACCGTGGTCCACGCCCCAGTCGGGATCGAGACGCTTCCAATCGCGACAGGGGGCCTCGTCCTCAATCCGGCAGCCAGGGATCTCAAGTTGGTCAACGTGGATCGCGTGACGGAGGCCAACGCAACGATCGAGACCGGAGCTCTGCTCGGGATCATCGACGCGACGATCGTCGTCCTGAACCTCCACCCAAGCCGATGCTCGAAGGGTGGAAGCTTTTGCTCATCCCCGAGCATTCAGCGCTTGAAGCCATCGCCAAACAGATCCGCTCACGGGCCAAAGCCTATCCTCTCTTTGAGCTCGCGCGACTCGTCGTGAACCTCTCCGACCGCTACAGCGTTACGCTCAAAGCCGAATCCGAGGAGAGCCCTAAGCTGTTCAGGGTCAAAGCGGACGGATCGCTCTGGACTTCCCGCAGGGAAGCAGTCTCCCATCTTCTCTCCAAGCATCTTGAAAAATTCTACCAGCGCTCCTCCATCACGACAGAAGCCCCAAAAGGCAACTACTCCGTGGTGGCCCAATGTGGGATGAGCGGCGTCCTGCTTGGCCCACCGAATCATCACGAATACCAGTCCCGTCTTCTCACACTCCACTCTTCTCGGTTCAAGAATTTGCCCTTTGAAGTTTACAAGACGCGCATCAAGATGATGCGTGATGAAGCCCTGATGGAACAATGGAAGACGGAACAGAGCACCCGCACGGTCTTCACACCGATTGAATCCTCTACCGAGGCCGCGCCAGCCATCGATGAAGTCGCCAAAGAAACTCCTGTTGTTGAATCCACCGGGGTTGCATCTGAATCTTCCACCGGGGAAATTTCGATATCTGCCGAGAGTGCCGAAGTAACCCCTGTTTTAGACACTCCCCTTGTTGCTGAGGAACCATCTGCGAGCTCCGAATCATCCACCGAGGAACCTACTACCGACCCAGGGCTGTCCGTCGAAATCCCCGTTTCAGATGGCCCTCAACTCACCCTTGAGGAGGCGGCGGAGCATTTTCAGAAAAACTATGCCGAAAATGAAGTCGAAGAGGCCGGTTCTGAAATCACACTCCCCGGTCGCATCGCCTTGCACGAATCAGATCCTCTTCTGCACGAACTGCTGATCAAAACATTACAGGAGCTGGATCGCTTTCCCCTTCCCCTGGCTCAGGTCATCGGGAAGGAACTCTCCGGCAGTGGACTTCAAATCTTCAAGGCTCACAAAAAAATTATCCATGTCTCGGTGGCGCGCCCCCGCTATCTCGACCGCGCAACAACACCCACCTCCGAGGGATTCCGTGGCATTCTGGATTATCTGGAAGCCCATCCAAACCAGCCTCGGGACAAGCAATGGGCGGGTATGCTTGCCCTTCGCACCGAGCCTGCGGGAGAAGATGTCGAAGCTCTCAAACAACGCGAACAGGCGCTCGGCACCGATCTACTCTGGCTCCTCCATCAGGGCCATGTGCTCGATTTTGCGATGGGAAATCTTCAGGCGGCCATCCGCCCGATTCCTCAGCAGAAACCAACGCAGCCTGCCGTCAAACATCCATCCTCAAAAACGGAAACCACAGAGGTTGCCAGGGTCGAAGCGCCAGATGCTCCTGAGGTTATCGCCGAAGAGGAAGTTTCAGCAGAGATCGTCACAGAGGAAGTCATCGGCGAAGAGGCCCTTGAGAGTCCCGTCCAAGCTCACATAGAGCCAGCACCTCTTCCTGCTCAGCCCCCGTCCGATTCTCATGGTCTCGGACACGCGTGACAATTTGCCAAGCCTGAGTGGCTATGAATCACCCAAGCTTCTAGGCGAATACCTCCTCCTCCACTACGGAGGAGCATCGGAACTCCGCCACGAAGCTCTTCCCGTCGATCCGGCAGTAACGGCTACCCCCTTTCCCGTCCGATGCGTGAAGGAGTTGCTCGATACGGGACTACTACCCAGAAATGCTCATGCTCTGGAAGTCGGCTGCGCTGTGGGAGCTGCCTCCTTTGAACTTGCACGCTTTTGCAGCCATGTCGAAGCAAGCGATTATTCACACTCCTTCATCTCGGCGGCGCAGACATTGCAACGCGAAGGATCACTTGCAGCTACCCGCACCGTGGAGGGTGACATTATGCTGCCCCTGATTGCTCAGGTTTCAGCAGAGATTGATCGAAACCGAGTCAGCTTTTCCGTGGCTGATGCAACAAAGTTGCCGGAGGATCTCGGCTCTTTTGATGTCGTTCTCGCCGCCAATCTACTCTGCCGACTTCCTGATCCAGACACCTTTCTCACGCGGGCTTCCACGCTGCTAAAGCCGGGGGGACAGCTCCTGCTCACCACCCCTTTCACCTGGCTCGAAGAATATACCCCCAGAGAGCGTTGGATCGGAGGTCTCTCTTCGGATCAGCGCAGTGAACAGGAACTCACTCGGAGACTGCAAGAGAACTTCCGATTGCATCATCGCCGTGATCTGCCATTTCTGATCAGGGAACATGAACGCAAATTCCAACTCGGCATTGCCCTCGGCACCTCCTGGATCAGGCGTTGATGCCATGGATTGGGAGGAGAGATACCGGACGGGCGACACGCCGTGGGAGAAGGGATTTGCAGCTCCTCCTCTCACTGATTTGCTCACACGCCATGCGATCCGTGGCACCGTTCTGGTGCCCGGCTGTGGGTCGGGACATGATGTGCGGGCAATGGCCTCACAAGGGGCTTCTGTCCTCGGACTTGATATTGCTGAATCGGCCATCATATCAGCACGGAGCTTCCAGCGGGCGGGCGGTGAGAGCTATGAACAAGGCGATCTCTTCGCCCTTCCGGCCTCATGGTATGGACGCTTTGACTGGGTGGTCGAGCACACCTGCTTCTGTGCGATTTCACCCTGTCGCCGAACCGATTACCTCAGGGCTGTCAACGAAGTCCTTAAACCGAACGGTCATTACTTCGGTATCTTTTATCTGAATCCCGATACCGAGGAAGGTCCACCCTTTCGAGTAAGCAGGGAAGAGATCGCCCGTTTCTTTGATCCCAATTTCGACCTCCTCGAAGAATGGATTCCAGAGCATTCCTTTGAAGGACGTGTAGGCCGTGAGCTCTGCCAGCTTCGAAGAAAACGATCATGAGTGAATGCTGCTGCCATCATCATCCGAAAAAGGAATCATTCATTCCTGCAGATGAAGGCTCGCTCTATACCTGCCCGATGCATCCCGAAATCCTGCACGAAGGCCCGGGAGATTGCCCCAAGTGTGGCATGGCCTTGGAACCGCTGATTCCGACAGGAAGTGAAGATGCGGAGGCACACCTCCTTGCCAGGAAATTCTGGCTCTCGGTGGGTTTTGGATTACCTGTTCTCCTCCTTGCCATGGCACCGATGATCGGCCTCATCCTCCTACCCCCGCACTGGTCAGGTTGGGCGGAGTGCCTGCTCTCGCTTCCCGTGCTCTTCTGGTGCGGAGCACCGATCTGGCAGAGGGGGATTCGTTCGTTTGCGGATCGGAATCTCAACATGTTCTCTCTGATCTCTCTCGGAACGGCGGCAGCCTTTCTGGACAGTATGGTCGTCCTGATTTGGAGCGAAGGGAATCAGGAGATGCATTCCCAGGGGCTCTACTTCGAAGCGGCCACAGCCATCATGGTGCTAGTACTACTGGGACAATGGCTGGAAGCACGCGGGCGTGCACGCACAGGTTCCGCCCTTCGCGAACTGCTTGATCTCACCCCGCCCACCGCCCGCCTCGTGCAGGAAGGGCAAGACGACCGGGAAATTCCAGTCCCTGAACTGAATCCCGGAGATCTCGTCCGCATTCTTCCCGGTGACAAGATTCCAGCCGACGGCACACTCGTCGAAGGATGGAGTTCCGTGGATGAATCGATGCTCACCGGAGAATTGCTGCCAATGGAGAAAACGCCTGGATCGTCAGTTTCCGCAGGGACCCTAAACAGGGAGGGGAGCTTTGTTATGCAGCTCACCCGGATCGGATCCGAGACGGCCCTTGCGCAGATTATCCATCTTGTCGCCCAGGCACAACGCAGTCAGGCTCCGATTCAGCAACTCGCAGACCGGGTTGCTGCCATTTTTGTCCCCATTGTACTTGGCATCAGTTTCGTGACGCTGCTGCTCTGGATGGTAATCTCTGGAAGCTGGAATCATGCGCTGAGCGCAGCCGTTTCCGTCCTGATGATCGCTTGTCCCTGTGCCCTCGGTCTTGCCACGCCGATGGCACTTGCCGTTGGTATCGGTCGAGCCGCAAGGTACGGTATTCTCGTTCGCTCCGCCGTGGCTTTGCAGAATCTCGCCTCCACGACACTGCTGGCACTCGATAAGACCGGCACGCTCACAGAGGGAACCCCACGCATCACTTCCATCGTTTCTCTGGGAGACATTCCCGAGGAACGACTTCTGGTGCTAGCTGCGTCGGCAGAGATAGGAAGCGAGCATCCTCTGGCAAGGGCTGTGATCGAGCAGGCCAAAGAGCGTAAACTCGATTTATCCAAGGCTTCTGAATTCCGTGCCCACCCGGGAGGTGGCATTTCGGCGACAGTTGATGGAGGTGCCCTACTGATCGGCAGTACACGTTTCCTTCAGGAGCAGGGTATTTCTGTGGATGATATCAAAAATCTCCCCCTCTCATCATCTGCCGTCGGACTCATTGCGATTGCGCTCGATGGAAAATCTGCGGGAGTCTTCCTGGTTCAGGATACCATTCGCCCTTCGGCAAAAAAGCTGCTTAATGAATTCAAAGAGATCGGCGTGCAGGTCGCCATGTTGACCGGGGACCGTGAAAGCACCGCACGAAGCGTCGCCGCGGAACTCGGGATCACCAATTGGCGATCCGAACTCTCCCCTGCCGAGAAGGGGGAGCAACTCGTCCAATGGAAGAAAGAGGGCTATCAGACCGCGATGGCGGGTGACGGCATCAATGATGCTCCTGCGCTGGCCGCAGCCGATGCCTCCATCGCCATGGGAGCCGGATCGGACATCGCCAAGGAAACGGCGGGCATCATCCTGCTCAAGCCTTCACTGGAAGGAATAATTACCTCACTTCGTCTCAGTCGTGCCGTCCTGCGGATGATCCGCCAGAATCTCTTCTTTGCCTTCGCCTACAATATCGTTGGCATCCCGATTGCGGCAGGCCTCCTCTATCCTTGGTTCGGCATCCTGCTGAGTCCCATGCTTGCGGCAGCCGCCATGAGCCTCAGCTCCGTCTCCGTGATAGCCAATTCCCTAAGATTGCGAAGCGTTAAACTTTAAGGAAAAACACCGTTCACTGAAATCAAGCCCCGGGCTGATCCACCCCTATCATTCCCGGAGGGTCTTGCGCAAAAGATACGGAGGCTCTAAAAGAAACAAAATACCCCCCATGAAACGACTTCTCAAATGGATCTCCCTCATTGTCGGCGTGCTGATTGTGCTGATCTTTCTCTTTGTTGCCACACTCATCGCTTGGCTGAAGTGGTCAGGGGAGCAGGAGTGGAAGCAAGCTCAGGCAGAACTCCGCGCCAAGGGGGAGAAACTGACCTATGCAGAGCTTGTACCGCCCCCGCCACCCGACGGTGATAACTTTTTTGCCGATCCGCTCTGGGCCGAATATGCCGATCTTGTCTGCAAGAAGAATGAGCATGGAATGGAATCTTGGGAGCTAAGACTGCCGAGTGAGAAACGCCAGATGGAACAATGGCAATTTGCCCCCCTTGATCCGGTGGAAATGGATCGCTTCCACGCGTTGATGCCAACGGAAAAATTACCAGAAGACAGGATCAATGCTTTTGGTTCGATCAGGATGCAACTCAGAAAGGAAAAGGATCCTCAAAAACAAAAGGAAGAGGCCTTACTGCTTCTTGATATTCTCTCTCCCGCGCAGCCGATTCTAACCCGGATTGCCAAACTCTCCGAAAGACCCAGAGCGCAATTTCCAATCAGGTATGACTTGGGTGCTGGCGCACCACTTCCCCAGATCACAGCGATTCTAAAACTTTCGCAAACCCTCAACGAAAAGATCTTTTCCGAACTCATTCTTGGCAAAAACAGTGAAGCAGCAGCCGACACCATGACACTCCTGAGTCTCGGCTTCATCCAGAAAGACGACCCGTTTCTGATTTCATTCTTGGTAAGAGCTTCTTCTGTCACACTCGCTCTTCAGGCTGTGAACGAAGGCATCGTCCGTCATGCATGGACTGAATCCAACCTGATCGTTTTCCAAGACAAATTGGAACGCATGCATCTTAGGGAGGATTTCCTTTTTGCACTCAAGGGCGAACGGGCCTTCTTCAACCAATTCGATCCCGCCGTGATGAAGGATGCAATCAGCGGCTGCGCAACACCCTCGACCTTTTTAGAAAAGGTGCAGATCAAAGTTTACCCGCTGCTTTTGGACGGGATCTTCCTTAAGGACATGGCCTACCATAACCTTTGGATTCAGCGGAATGTGGAGGCCCTCAACTCCGATTTCCCGGAGGGGTGGAATGTGGCTACCGTTCAACCTCTCGACCTAGAGTTCAAGGAACTTGCGAACAATCCCGTCAAGCGAGTGATCTATACTTTGAATTTGACGAGCATCCCTGCGGTCTCAATCTCCATTAAAAAAGCTGCGGAGATCCAGACCCAGGTCATTCAGGCCCTCATAGCCTGTGCCTTGGAACGGTATCGCCTTGCTCACGGTTCCTATCCGGCCTCGCTTGACGCGCTGGTTCCGGAGTACCTCTCCAAGCTCCCCAAATCCCCAATCAACGGAAAGCCGATGAACTACTCACTCCAACCAGACGGCACATTTTCACTCTGGTCTGTGGGATGGAATCTCAAGACCCTCAACGGAAAACCGGGTGAGTTGAAGGGCGACGGGGACATTGTGTGGAATCAGCCACTGACTTTCAAAATCTCGGGTTGCCCACAGTCATCACGCCATACCGAGCAAAAAAGCCAGACCCCTTAAAGGCTACGAAGGAGATTGTAGGAGTATATCCCCGACGAGTGTCCATCCGCCCACCTGAACAGCAATGCATACCCCCCGACAAACTCATACGATTTGAGCTCAAAGCTGTTCGCCTTGTAGTTTCTCGCCGGTGCCTCACCGCGCCCGATGACATCGGGCTCTCCGCAGCACACGGCACAGGGACAGGCCTTGCGCAATAACTCCAGCGGCAGGTATTGCTCCACACCATCACCCCAAGAGATGGCGAGTTCCCCTGTGGGAAGCGGGGCGATGGCCTGGGGAGTAAGAGCGGGCATGCGGTCGAGAAGAAGGGATTGAAGACAGTTTGGCCACAAGAGTCACAAAAGACGCAAGTAAAAGACTGGGGATTCGATTTCATGCATCTTGTGCTTTTTGTGGCAAAATACTTTCCGTTCCCTGCATTTCACTGCACAAAAAATGCCGCCTCCATGTTAGAGACGGCATTTATTGTTAAACTAGGATTTTAAGCAAAGAATCCTCGGATCCACTGGAGGAAAGTCGTCGTCGATTCAGTGCTTCCCACTGCGATGAGCGGAGCAATGGCGAGACCGACCAGCGAGGAGAGCTTGATCAGGATGTTCATGGAAGGCCCGGAGGTGTCCTTGAATGGGTCGCCGACTGTATCGCCGACCACTGCGGCCTTATGTGGTTCGGATTTCTTGTAGAACATTTCCTTTTTTCCATTCACCTCGATCTCCACTCCCTGCTCGAAGGATTTCTTGGCGTTGTCCCAGGCCCCGCCCGCATTGTTCTGGAAGATGGCCCAGAGCACACCGCTCACGGTGACGCCGGCCATGTAGGCACCGAGGGCCTCGGCACCCATCACGACGCCGATGAGGACGGGGGTGCAGATCGTGATCACTCCGGGAGCAAGCATCTCGCGGAGGGCAGCCTGAGTGGAAATCTCGACGCACTTCCCGTATTCGGGCTTGCCCACACCCTCCATAATTCCGGGAATCTCGCGGAACTGCCTGCGCACCTCATTCACCATGTCCATGGCAGCCTTCCCGACACTATTCATGGCGAGCGCGGAAAAGACGACAGGTATCATGCCGCCGATAAATAGGGCGGCGAGCACCTTGGCATCGAAAATATTGATGCCATGAATGCCGGTCAGCGTCACATACGCGGCAAAGAGTGCCAGCGCGGTGAGGGCGGCAGAGGCAATCGCAAATCCCTTGCCCACGGCGGCGGTGGTGTTGCCGACGCAATCCAGAATGTCCGTTTTCTCACGGACTTCCTTCGGCAGTTCGCTCATCTCAGCGATGCCCCCGGCGTTGTCGGCAATGGGACCGAAGGCGTCAATGGCGAGTTGCATCGCCGTGGTGGCCATCATCGCGGAAGCGGCGATGCCCACACCGTAAAATCCGGCGAGGGAATAGGTGCCCCAGATCGCGCCTGCAAAAATAATGACAGGGAAGGCTGTCGAGAGCATTCCGGTTCCCAACCCCGCGATGATATTGGTGGCGGCACCCGTGGCCGATTTTTGGACGATCCCGGCGACCGGTTTACCATCAAGTCCGGTGAAGTATTCGGTGATGTAGGAGATCAAATAACCGACCACCATGCCGATGCATACAGCCCAGAAGACATTGAGCGATGAGGTGGTCAACTCGGTGAAAGCACCGGCCCTAAAGACGCTCATTTTGATTGTATCCGGCAGCATCACCTTGATGAGACCAAAGGAACAGGCAATGGCAATCAGCATGGCGATGTTGTTTCCCATGTTGAGCGAACTTTGAACGGAGTTGGTGTTTGCCGGGGCCTTCTCGGAGATACCGACAAAAAATGTCCCGATAATCGAAGCCAAGATGCCGAATCCTGCAATAGCCATCGGCAGCAGAATCGGCCCGATTCCTCCGAATGCATCAGTGATGCTGCCTCCGTTATCGCGGATGATGTAGTTGCCCAGCACCATCGAAGCAAGAACGGTGGCCACATAGGAGCCGAAGAGATCAGCCCCCATCCCGGCGACATCGCCCACATTGTCGCCCACATTGTCGGCAATGGTGGCCGGGTTGCGAGGGTCATCCTCAGGAATACCCGCCTCCACTTTGCCAACCAGATCAGCCCCCACATCGGCAGCCTTGGTATAAATGCCGCCACCCACACGGGCAAAGAGCGCAATCGATTCAGCACCCAGGGAGAAGCCGGCAAGTACTTCCAGCACTCGCGTCATGCCATCGTAACCACCACCGGAGGCAAAATTTCCGCCCATGAAGTGATAGAAGAAAACAATAAAGAGCGTGCTGAGTCCAAGCACCGCGAGTCCAGCCACACCCAATCCCATCACAGCACCACCGCCAAAGGAGACCTTGAGCGCCTTTGCAAGAGATGTTTTGGCTGCCTGCGTGGTGCGGACATTCGCCTTAGTGGCGATACGCATTCCCAAAAATCCTGCAAGCGCTGAGAACACACATCCCACAACAAACGCACCGACGATCAGGATGCTCGAGTGAGCAGCCACTTTGGGGACTTGGGAGAGGATTCCAAGTCCGGCTCCCGCGAGCACGACATAGATGGCAAGAATCCGGTATTCCGCTTTTAGAAACGCCATGGCTCCCTCGGCGATATGATCGGCAATACCCGTCATTTTTGAATCGCCCGCGTCCTGCTTGCTGACCCAGCTTGCAAGAATTGTTCTGTATGCCAGTCCCACGAGTCCTAGTACGGGAAGAAGATAAATAAGGTGTTCCATGAATGTTTTGCTGATGGGGGGTGTTTCGTAACTGCCGCGGACATTTGTCCGTCAATTTCAGTCAGAAACGGCACTTTGCAGTGCAATCTTTGATGCTAAGAAAAATTTTGTGGGAATGTCCAGTAATCCTATTTTGAAAAATCCGTCGGCTCTGAGCTTTTTTCTTTCGGCTTTTGAATGATTTTTTGGATATTCAGCGGCCTGAATCCTCTCAGCTCTTCAACAGCGTCATGATCGCCTTTTGCACATGGAGGCGGTTTTCAGCCTGTTGGAAAATGGCGTTGGCATGAGCTTCAAATACCTCTGCCGTGATCTCTTTGCCACGGTAGGCAGGGAGACAATGCAGGACCTGAGCCTTGGGTGAGGCTGCTGCCACCACGCGATCATTGATTTGATATCGGGCGAACTGGGCGGCGCGATGCTCTGCCTCTTGCTCCTTCCCCATACTGACCCAAACATCCGTGTAGAGTATGTCAGCTCCGCGGGCAGCTTCTTCGGGGTCATTGGTGATCGAGACGGGTGCCTTGGCCCGCTCCATCAGCTCGGCGGGCGGGCGGTAGAGATCGGGGCAGGCGAGACGCAACCCGAAGCCGAGCCGAGCCGAGGCCCAGATCCAGGATCGACCCATGTTGCAGTCGGCATCACCGATGAAAGCGACCTCTACCCCGTCTAGGGAGCCACGAAGTTCCTCGATCGTCAGAAGATCGGCGAGAATCTGACACGGATGCTCCTCATCGGTCAGCGCATTGATCGTGGGGATGCCGGAGAGTCTGGCAAAGGTTTCCACATCCGACTGCTTGAAGGTGCGGATGACGGCTCCATGGATCATCCTTCCCAATACACGGGCTGTATCCTCGATCGGTTCGCCCCGCCCAAGCTGAATCTCACTGGAGGAGAGAAATAGCGAATCGCCTCCGAGTTCACGGATGCCGACCTCAAAACTGACGCGCGTCCGGGTGGAGGATTTGGAAAAAAGCAGCCCCCAGCATTCACCCGCAAGCGGTCTGCAAGACTCGCGACCACGGTTGACTTTAAGCTCCCGGGCGAGCGTGAGAATCTCAAGGATCTCGGCTGCCGAAAGGGACTCGATGGAAAGGAGGTGCTTCATGGAAGGTTCACGAAAAACGGAAAACCGCGATTAGATCGCATCGAACCAGCTACGGCAAGCATCGCTTAGGGAGCATGATCAAATCAGCGATCTCCTGATCGCCAGCACCAAGAAGGCCAGCGTGATCCCAAGACAGGCATGGGCAAAGAGATTCCCATGGAGTGTGTAAAAAGTCGCTTCGGGGTGCATCGGCACGGGGATGGTTGCACTCAGGATTCCCTCAATAAAGGTATTGCCACCCTCGCCATGCAGGATCTGCTTCACCCGTCCAGAACCGTCGATCCAACAGGTGATCCCAGTATCGGCAACACGCAGTAGAGGAAGCCCTGTCTCCACCGTTCTCAACTGGGCATTGGCAAGATGCTGGCGGGTGGCCACGGAATGCTCAAACCAGCCATCATTGGTGAGGGTGATGAGCAGTTGTGCTCCGAGTCCAGCAAATCTCCTCGTGAGATCACCGAGGGTATCCTCAAAGCAGATGAGTGTGCCTATCTTGATCGAGGGGTTGGGGGGCCTTGCGGAGAGACTCAGTACGGCGGGGCCTTTGCCTGAATCAAAGTCATAGGGAACCTTCCCTCCAACGATCCAGCTGAAGAGCGGGAAGGTTTTGCGAAAGGGGACATATTCCCCAAAGGGAACGAGGTGCACCTTGTTGTAGATCTCCCAGTTCTCAGCATGGTGGGTCAGCAGGATTGCCGAGTTGTAATCCCCCTTCGGCTCGGCCGCGTAGTGGACGCTGCCGATCAGAAAATCAGCGGGTGTGTGCACGGCCAATTCCTTGACCTGTCCATAGATAATCTCATCGAGCAGCAGGGGCCTTGGCGTGGCCGCCTCGGGCCAGATCACAAGATCGGGCTCCATGCCCAGCGCAATCCTGCTCTGACGCAGATACCCCTCCATGATCCGCCCCTCGCACTTCGTGTTCCAGTAGTCATACACGGGCACATTGCCCTGCACTCCCGCGATGCGCAGCGGGATGGTGGGCGCGGGAGGAGCTGTGATTTTTTTTACCCCATACCCGAAGACCAGAACGACGATCAGCACCGCGATGAAGAAGTCGAAATGAGGCCTGGTTCGTCCCGCCACGATCTCGCGTCTCAGCCGCTCCACCGTGATTGCCGCTGTCGCTGAGCCGAGCACGCAGAGAAAAGTCAGCCCGGAAGTTCCCGTGATTGCAGCGATCTGAATGAGGGGGATGGACTCGCGGAGTGCAACGCCGAGGGGATTCCATCCGAATCCGCTAAAGAGAGTTTCACGCAGCCATTCCATCGCAGTCCAGGCTGCCGCAGCAAGCAGTGCCACCGCGAGATTACGCCATGAGGAGAGCCACTTTTTGTCGGGATACCCCGACTCTCCGATCGACCTCAGCACCAAGCCGGCAAAGAGCGCCCAGAGTCCGGGATAGATCCCTATCACGAAGCAGAGAAGCACCCACCCCAAGCCCGTCACCGTGGTGATCCAGAAAAATGTGATAAGAAAGGATAGCGTGCCCGAGACCCAGCCCAGTAGAAAGGCTCCGAGAGCCCATTTTTTGAGAGAATCAGGCCTAGGCAGCATCCAGAGAGCCCAGCAAAGCGGAGCAAGAGCAATCCAGGGCAGACAGGCAAACCAGCGATGCTCCAGCGGAGGAAAGCAGGCTCCAATCATGAGTCCCGAAAGCATCGCCAGCAGCCACGGGAGAGAAATCGCGAGAAGATTTCCGCGGAATGCACTTTCCCGGATCTTCATTTGGTCATTATCGGTGGCACCGTGGTGTCGATGGTGACGGCACAGCGGGTGCCATCTGCATATTTGGAACACCTGGCGGGATCATCGAGCAGGCGGATACCCACGGTAGAAATCGCGGCATTCACAGCAACCACGACTCCTTTGAGCACCGCGATATTGTCCCCTTTTCCAATGGTAATCCGGGCCTGATGCCCGGGCTCGATGACCTTGGTTGCATCTGCAGGATAATCACTCACAAGGACAATACGCCCCCCACTCTCGCTCTGAATCACACCGCAAGCTGTGGAAAAGACCTGCCTGCTATAGTTCCACCAGGTGAGTCCAGTCCCCGTGATACAAAGCAAGAGAACCCCTGTGACCAGAATCCATCCCGAGGCAAGCCCCCCTCTCTTGTTACCTTCACCCCTCATTATTGTGGAGTAGCCGAAGCCTTCTTGAGATCCGAAGCCTTGGGTGGAAGCATGATGTTGGTTGGGGAGAACGGTTGTTTTTTCTTTTTCTGCTTTGGATCGTTCTCATGCCCGATGATCGGATACCCATTCACGAGATGGGCCTCCTCAGCCATTGAGAGTCCGAACGGGATCACAAACACCCCGTCCCGCACAGGCTTGTCCACGAGGAGATCGACGACCTGACGGCCATTGATCATGACAGCAAGCACGGTGCCCCTGCCCATATGCTCGATGGAATATTCGGCTAGGAGATTGGCTCCATGTCCGTCCAGCTTGAGGTACGCACCCCCAGTCCCATCCTCAGCCCGGAAAGGATAGACCGCCTTGATATCGTGCTCATTGAGCAGCGGCATGATCGAAAGATAGGCCTTCCGTCCGTCAAGCAGCACCAGGGGGACGGAAAACTTCTCCCCATCCTCAGCACTTCCCTCGCCATGAATCCTGATCGAAAAGGTCTCTTTTTTCTTGTTCGAAGCACCCGCCTGGACGCAGGGCTCCAAGATCACCAGAAGACAAAGCACCGATAAGAGATAGATAGGGCGTCGCATCGGGTGATCGTAGCGTGCTGATCGTAAAATATGGAGGCATTTGTTGAAGGTGGCTCCATGGTGGGACTGATAACTTATTGCAACAGGGGGCCTCATCGGGTTACGCCTCTTGGGATGTCGATGCAACTTTTCACCCGCTTTCTGCTTGCGGCAACCCTTTTCGTCGGGTTCCACACTTCGCTTCGTGCCCAGAGCACCCAGGAGATCAGCAAAGCGGAAGTAAAAGATCTTTCGATCACGGGGCCGCAGAGCGACAGCCCTTTCTTCATCGAGCGGCAGGAGGCTCAGGCGGCCCTTGCCAATGCCGGTCGTGCCGGATACGGCATGTATGTTCCCAAGCCTCCGCGCCCCCCCGTGAAGCAGCAGATCAAGAAATTCTTCAATGGGATGTTTGCTTCTGTGAAGTTACGCAAGAACGGAGGAGTTCTTCCGCTGCTGCTCACCGTCGAGCCATCTCAATTTTCCATCGCCAACCATCCCGATCTCACCATCTCCCTCAAAATCTCCAATTCCCAGCGCCAGGAAATCGAGTTTCTCTACCCGAGCGATCAACGGTTGGAAATCACCACCAAAGACTCCACGGGCAATGTCATCAACCGCTGGTCGCAGGATCGAGCCTTCGATGCCATGGAGGGTTTTGCGGAGATCAACCCTTCGGAGTTCATCGTCTATTCCGAGAAGATACCGACCACGGCCATGAAGGCTGGTGAAACCTACACGATCGAGGCCTCGCTGGCCGGTCAGGATGGTTACACCACGAGCACGACGGTCACTCCCTCACCGTAGAAACAGTCTCTTAAATTCGATATCCGGTAGAAGCGTGGTACTTCATCTGCCACCCGGGCACTCAAAGTAGGCAGCTGTAGCCTTGTGACGGGCCGAGAACATGATCGCGAAGATCAGTTTCATCAGCGTCTCATCCAACAAACGCCCAAGCATCCCGCAGGGGAGGGCATACGAGACACGGTCGGTCATCAGGCACCATTCACCTGCAGGACGAAAAAGATGCTGATGCCTCCAGTGACGGAACGGAGACTTCCTTGCACCATCGACAAGCCGTTCATCAGGCACGGTTTCTTCCCAAACACCCACCCACTCCAATTGCACGCCAAATTGCCTTACACTCAGCCGAAACTCCTCCCCGGCACTAGCCGGCACCCTGCATTCAACCTCCTCCAGATGAAGCGAAGGAGGAGATATCTTGGAAATATTTCTCGGATCTTCGTGGAAGGAATAGACTTCTGCGCAGGGAGCCTTAAGCAGGACACTTCGTTCATAAATAGCCATGATTCCCGTAGATCAAACACATCCGGGGAGCAAAAGAAAGTATCCGTGGCGCATAGAAATTTATTGCCAACCGATTTTATGCTCTTTACTCGTGCTGTGATATCAATTAACCACAACCACCATGTCTGAAAAAACCATCGAAGATAAAGTCCGCGACATCATCGTAGAACAGCTCGGCGTCACCGCCGAACAAGTCACCATTAACGCCTCGTTTATTGAGGATCTTGGAGCCGATTCACTCGACACAGTCGAGCTTGTGATGGCTTTTGAGGAAGAGTTTGGCGTTGAAGTGCCCGACGAGGATGCAGAGAAGCTCCAGAAAGTTGGAGATGTCGTGAAGTACATCGAGGAGAAGCAGGGTAAGTAGTCCGCTGATCCACAATCCATTTTTAAGAGCCGCACCGCCGCAAGGGGTGCGGCTCTTTTTTTCGTTGGCACACGGTTTCTCTCGCCAAGGAACAGCTGATGAAAACGCATTGAATTTAAACGAAACCTCCCTGCATAATTTCATTGCTTTCCTAAGGCATCAGGATATCTGATGAGTTGATATATTCAGTCCAGATTGAAATATCCTCCTAACTGGAAATCCAGCTCATCTCCATGAACACGGCCATACTATCTGAAACGGAAGCCCCACCTTTGATCGGGTTAAAACCTCACCCGAGAACGATTGGCTGGCTGGGCACCACGGCTCTGGCGATGGGAGGGAGCAATCAGATGCTCTTTATCATCACTGCGCTCTTCATCGGGCAGGATCCGATTCCTGGTCAGGGAAGCGCTGCGGTTCCCCTGCTGATACTAGGACTCCTTCTAAGCTGGGCCGCAGCTCCGGGTTGGCTCGAACTGGTTCTCATGTATCCGAAGCGCGTCGGCGGCATCGCAGCCACCTGTGCGGAGGCATTCAAACCTTACTCCCCCATCTTGGCCAATCTCACAGGCGTCTGTTACTGGTGGGGATGGGTGACGCACCCTGGGTGTCGACCCTGCTGACAGCATCATTCGCGATCTGGTTCCTGCTCATCGGGGATCCGATCTGGCTGATTGCATCGGCCAACTTCACCTACCTGATCGCGATAGGACTTCCGAGCGTGGCTGTCTGGCTGCTCAGGCGAGACCAGCCCGAGATGGAGCGTCCCTACCGTGCGCCGAAGGGAACCATCATGCTCGGCGTGGTGGCCGCTTCAATCTGGGGTATCTCGACCGTACTTGGGTTCGAGCAGTTCGGTTTAACCACGGTGCTGATAGGCCTTCTCTTCGCCTACTCCGGTTCCATCCTTTACGCGTGGCGTAAATTCACGGATCACCGCAAGGCGGGGCTGCCGGGAGTGACTCCATCGCTCCATGTAAAGCTCACCGGGGCCATGCTGATCGTGCTGGTTCTCGATGGATGCGGCTATCTCTTGGCGGTCAAGAGCGTTCCCTCAACGCAGGTGGAACTGCTGGCCCTGCTGGCTGATATATTTGTCTCGGTGGCCATTCTTACCATTACAGTAGGGCTAGTGCTTCCGGGAATGATCGCACATTCGGCGGTTCAGGTTTCGGAGGCAGCCAAGAAACTCGCCTCGGGAACCCTCTCTGATTTTTCACGGGCGATGCAGGCCCTTGGCAGGGGGGATCTCGCAGCTGCCCATGCCCATGTTGATATTCAGCCGGTGGTGCCCAACTCCAACGACGAACTCGGGGAAATGGCGCAGAGTTTCAACCTACTGCAGGACGAGGTCGCCAAGGCAGCAGTGGGTCTTGGCGGAGCGAGGGAAGGATTGCTTCAGGCGCGGCAGGAAATCGTCGAATCCCACCAGAATCTCGAACAGCGCGTCCAGGAACTGGCCGAATCCCTACTGGAAAGAGAGAGAGTAGAGATACAGCTTCGCCAAGCCAAGGAAGCTGCGGAAGCAGCAGACAGGGCCAAGAGCGAATTCCTAGCCATCATGAGCCATGAAATACGCACACCGATGAACGGAGTGCTTGGATTTGCCGATCTGCTGAAAACCACCGACCTCACAGCAGATCAGAGGGAGTTTGTGGAGACCATCTGCAACAGCGGTGAATCCCTTCTGGTCATCATCAATGACATTCTCGACTTCTCCAAGATTGAGTCGGGATTGTTCAGTCTCAATCCCCGTCCATTCCTTCTGCAGGGCTGCATCAATGAAGCGGTTGTTCTCTGCTCCCCGCACGGAGGCAAGTCACTTCGGATGAGCGTGCATCTCGAGCCTGATGTGCCAGAATGGATCGCTGGGGATGAGATTCGCATCCGCCAGATTCTCATCAACATCCTTGGCAATGCGGTGAAGTTCACGAAAGAAGGCTCGGTGGATCTCGTTGTCAGCAAGGGAGAGCCTCCCATCGATGTCAAACCGGATGAGTGCGTGCTCCGATTCAGCATCACGGATACGGGCATTGGCATTCAACCCGACAGGATAGCCTCCCTCTTCCTTCCATTCAGTCAGGCAGACACATCCTCAACCCGTCAATATGGAGGAACAGGGCTTGGTCTCTCGATCTGCAAGAGTCTTGTCACCCTCATGGGTGGGGAAATATCTGCCAAGAGCGTTCCTGGAAAAGGCTCCACTTTTACCTTCACCATCTCCGTCCGCTCGGCAACTCCTCCCTCGCCGAATGCCTCCCAAAGTCTGGAGGAGCTTCTGATACAACAACGCTCGGAAGCACTCCCCAACCTTCGCATTCTGGTCGTGGAGGATGTTCCGATGAATCAAGTGCTCACCTTGCGCATGCTTGCGGAGATGGGCTATCGGGCCGACAAAATCAACAACGGACGCGAGTGCCTCGATCTACTGCAGACACAAGCCTACGATCTGATCTTCATGGATCTGCACATGCCGGAAATTGACGGCCTTTCGGCCACGCGCGAAATCCGCCGGAGGGAAATGGAAAATCCCACACTCTCCCGCACCTATATCTGCGCCCTCACCGCCAATGTCATGACCAAGAGTCGGACGGCGTGTAACGATGCGGGCATGGATGAGATTCTTGCCAAACCGCTCCGCACGAACGAACTTAGGGCCGTCCTGAACCATTTTCAAAAAAACACCGGACAATGAGCACCTCGGAGAATCGTTGATTCTGGGGTAGTGCGCTTGGCAAGAGAAGGGGACTCTGACATAGCTTGTCGCCGTGTCTGGAAGCGGCTCTCCATCGAATATACGCAAACTCGGCGTGCAGATGCTTATCTGCACCGGCCTCTTCTCGGGTGTCGTAGCCATCGCCACGCTCGCTTACTGGTCCCAGGGATGGTGTTTCAGCGATTCCCTATACATGGTGATCATCACGATTTTCACCGTTGGCTATGAGGAGGTGCAGCCATGCCACACCACCGCATTGCGCGTCATCACAGGACTGACCATCGTTGCGGGACAGGTCACCACATTGTATGTCATTGGCTCCATCCTTCGTATCATCACCGAAAAGGGATTTCAAAAAGCTTTTGCCGATCACAAAAAAATCAAGAACATGGACGAAATCAAAAATCACACGATCATCTGCGGCTTCGGTCGCATCGGACAAACCATCGCAAGAGAGCTGAAAAAGGCGGACCTGCCGTTTCTCATCCTGGATCGCGACGCAGCCCGCATCGAACTATCAGAACATCTTGACTACCTGACCATGGAGGGCGATGCAGGGGACGAGGAGACACTGAACAAGGCGCGCATCTCAAGCGCCCGGACACTGGCGGCCGTTCTGCCCAATGACATGGTCAATGTCTTCATCACCCTCACCGCGCGCAACATGAACCCGGCACTTCGCATCATTGCGAGGGCCGAAAACCCCGCCACGGAGAAAAAACTAAAACAGGCTGGCGCCAATGAAATCATCCTGCCAGCCATGGCGGGGGGATTACAGATTGCCCACCGCATCATCCGGCCATCTCTACTGGGTGTGCTCGATGATGACACCACCTTCCTTAAGAACGATCTGGCCGAACTTGGTGTCGGAATCGAAGAGACCATTGTCGAGAAAGGGAGTCATCTCATCGGACAACCGCTGGCGACATTCATCGAGGGAGTGAAGGGCCTCTCTATTATCTTGGCAATCCGCCGCGCTGACGGCACCAACAGCCAATATCCGTCACCACATCTCATCCTTCAAAGCGAAGATCGCATCATCTCCCTGATGAGAAAAAGCGGATAAAACCGTCCCGTTCCAACGAAGAGTGTCATTGCTCTCTGAATTGATTCGCGCCAGCGTCTTAATCCCAATACACTGATCAGAGATTGTCTGCACCTCCCCTATCATCCCAAAAGTTTTCCAGCACTGGCGAGAATCCAGTGCTACTATTCTAGAAATGGGCCTAGGCACAAAAAACCGCCAGAATCAGACTGCTGAGCTTTGCAAGGAACACTTGCGCAGCAAGTACGCTCCCCAACTGGATCTGGTTGAGGACTTCATTGCGGAAATCGAAGGATCGGGAAAGTCCAAGGACATTCTGAAATGGGCTCAATTCACCAATCTGGATCGGAATGTGGCGGCAATGCTCTCACGGCTCGACGAGCAATTCACAGGATGGCTCAATGGCGATGTCTAACCCAACGCATTATTAACTATGGTCAAAATCAACTACGGATTCGAAAAGCGCAGGAAAGAAATGGAGAAAAAGCGTAAAAAGGAAGAGAAGAAAAAAGCCAAGGCCGGGAACAAAGAATCTCCCGAATCTCAGGATGGTGAGTTGGAGTCGAAATAGCCCATGCCGAAGCTGAGATGGTTGTTGATCATGAAGTGGTCGGGCACCTCCATGAAGTTGGAGGATTTTCCGGCGGTCATCTTGGCGATGATACGCCGTATCTGGGCGCGCTGCCCTTCGTTCAGCCATCGATAGAGGTAGTCGTAGTCGATGAACTGCATGAGGTTAGTCGCCTCCGCGTCCGGGCTGTTTTCGCCGTCCAGCGTGCCGCGGAGCGCCCAGTGGTTCTCCTTCTCCAGTCCGCGCCGCTTTTGGATGTTGTCCACCTTGGGTTCGACCTCGGCGGCCTTCGCCCCAAGTTTCGCGGCCAACTCCCTGCCGAGCACCTCGTCCTGGGCGGGCAGGCGCACCGACCAACGGCCATCCGCCCCAGCGACAGTGGTTTCGGCGATTTTATCTGCCAGGCGCACCGTGACTTTTTCGCCCGGCGCGGCCTGGCCCCAGACCGGGATGGGCTTGTCGCGCTGGAGGACGGCGTGATTGCAAAACAGCGCGTGGGGCGTGACATCGGCGTACAATGCCGCGGCGAACGTCAGCGCGCAGATTAGGAGTGAGTGGATGTGTTTATTCATGGTTTTCCTTCACTATAGATCAGATTG
>JBAXTN010000042.1:0-23860 GCA_037130175.1 bacterium
ATTCCATATGTCTGAAATGTAAGTTCTGCGATCATAAGATGTCAGTTCTTTTCCGGTAACTTGCTCAAGAAATACTGATTTTTCTATAGGAAAATGAATCAATGAATCAATTGGTTTTATGCTATTATCTCCAGCTTGTATTCCTACTCTCTGATCCCAGGATTTTCCTTGCGAACTAATATCAAGCGCATTGAGACAGAATTCTACTTCAGCCCCACCATTTCCAAGTAGTGGCCTGGCAATGTGTCCTACCGATCCATGCATTTTGAGGAAAGTAAACCTATCGGGTTGTATCTGCATTCTCCCATTCTGAACGGTAAATCCTGAATTTAAATAATTCGGGCCACATAGAGTAAACATATCCTGTTCATCGTATCTAAGAAATCTATTAGCAAATGACATTTCAAAGAGACGATCATAGTTGAAAGATAGAACTCTCTTGTTTGACTTACTGAGCACGGTATTGCCTTCTGTTATTGGCAATATTTCATCAATAAAATCCTTATATGGCTGTAGCCCTTGGATTTTTGCTTTCGGCTCGAGGGAAAAGAAATAGGCTGAGATGGCAGCTTTTGCTTTTCTGATTACAGGGAAGACAAACTCACTATGTCCCTGCACCCCATTAGAGTTAGGTCTTTGTATAGTTCGATTAATTAATCCTTCTGTAAGTTCGTCGAGAGTTTGTGCATTACACTCACGCATTAATCCGGCGGTGGAAGTGCACCATTCAGAAACTACAGGAGAGTCTATTGTTATCGTCCTCCCGAACTCTTCTAGCTTGTCCCTCATTCCAGCCGCAATAGGGTATCCAGCCTCTACACTACAACCAGCACCTAGGATATAGACTTCAAGAGACATAAAATGAAGATGCTGGTTTTAGATAAGTCCCCATTCTCTTTCGATTCGAGAGAGGTCTGTTAAAAGCTCGCGAACATAGGGATTTGCTCCTCCATCTGGCCCTCCCATCACGACCACGATGATTTCCCTACCGTTCTCATCAAATTCGCCCTCGATGGTTTTGACTGTGGCTGGCGAGAGGTAGTGTATAATTTGAAAGTATTGAGGAAGTTTACGGAACTCAGCCTTGGATGGTGGGTTGCTCAGTCGGTTTCTCAAATCTAATAGCAACTTCTTCCTGTTTTCTTGTTTTCCCTTCTTGGCCTCTACCCACCAGTAAACCCAGGGGCCTAAGAAGGTACTAATCAATCCACCACCGAGACCAAGGACTGACGGAACCACATACTGAATAATTCCTTCACTCATATTATTTACCCCACCGTCACGGGTATGAGAGTCATGGTGTCGTTGCCGAAGATGTCGATGACCTTGACGGCGACTGTGTAGCGGCTTGGCTTCTCATAGGTGTGGGTGGCTGAAACGAGTTCAAGGTCGCGGTCTTTGCGGGTGCGGAAGCTCTGCCACTCATTCTCGAAGATGTAGGCCCCAGTCCAACGCTCCTCGAAGTCGAGAAACTCCGCTGTGTCGGCTGCGCCGGGGAGAGCGCCCTCGACGCCCATGTTCTTGGCTACCTTGATGATTTCCTTCCTACTCTCGTAATCGAAATCGATAGCCCAGTAATCGACCCAGTCGGTCCATTTCTTGGTCAAGACATCACGGGTGACAACACCCTCCTTGTCCTTGTTCAACTTGATGAGCTGGCCCTGCTCACAAACCACCTCGCTCTTGCCTTCCTTCAATTCGGCAGCAATCGACTCGGCAATGCCTTGGGAGTAATAGACGGAGAAATCGGAGAGCTCGACTGTCAGCAAGAGCGGATTCTGTTTGTCCACGCGAGGGGTCACCTCAATGTAGGCAACATCGTGGAATCGGACTTGGCCTCTCTCAACAGCACGACGGTCAAAGACCTCTGGAGGAATTGTTTTTGGCGCAAGGTCGATTCCCTTGGATTTGGCTTCCTCAAGAACAGCAGGAAAAAGACCCATCTCAAACTCGAAGGCGAGAATATCGACCCGTGTTGCTCCCCGCTTCCGACTCTCCATAACGATTTCCTCTACGAACAGTCGTCCGACTGGGAGATTGATAGGGCCGATGACGACGAGTCGTCCTCCCTGCTTCCCATGGAAGAAGCCGGATTCAGAAAGCGGTTCTGCTTTGTAGGCTTTGAGAATCAGTTCCCTAAAATCATTTTCCTTCTTGGCGAGGGCCTGCTCACGCTTCTTTCCGGTGAGGCGTCCTGAGACATTCAGATAGGCTTGGCGTTCGTATCGACCAAGATTGAGAACCTCGAAGGCGCGGAAGGATTTGCCAGTGGCTTTCAACTCACGCTGGACTCCGATAAGACGCTTGCGGGTTGTATGAATGCCAAACTTCCCGAGGTCCGTTGCAATCCACTTGCGCCCCAACTTTTCTGCGACGGCTGCTGTCGTTCCGCTGCCACAGAAGAAATCGGCTACCAAATCGCCTTCGTTGCTACTGGTTACTAAAATTCGTTCTAAAAGCGATTCTGGCTTCTGCGTTGGGTAGTCGAGGCGTTCAGCCGCAACCGGATTTATGACGAAGATATCTGTCCAAAGGTTTGGAACTGGTTGCCCTTGGTATTCGTCCTCATAAATCTTCCTCTCAATCCGTCCGTCCTTCTCTTTCGGGAAACATAGTTTACCTTCTTTGTCCCATTGTTCCATCATCTCCCGTGAGATTGACCAACCATTCTTCGGCGGCTTAATGCCTTTGTATTCATAAGTCAGATTCGGTCGTGGATTCGGACTGATAATTGGCGACTTGCGATACTTCCGGCCATCGGGGTCGGCATTTGTGAACCTTTCAGCAATGTATTCTTTAACATCATTCGAATCGCGAGTGAACTGGGGATGAAAGAGATATGTGTCTGTTTTGCCGTAGTGAATCAGTGAATCGGTGACGACACCCAAACGGTTTTGTGGATTGGCACTTCCACCTTTTCTCTTCCAGATGATTTCGTTGACGAAACAGTTTGTTCCGAAAACTTCGTCCATTGCCAATTTGATGAATGAGTTCACGCGCCAATCACAATGAACATAGATACTCCCCTCTGGATGCATCAAATCTCTCATCAGGATAAGCCGTTCATAAATCATCGAGATGAAGGAATCAGCACCACGGCCCCAAGTGTCTCTGTAGGCGATTTGCTCCAGGAGATTCGGCTCCTTGTGGAAGGTCTCACCGCCGATTTCAATGTCCATGGAGAAGTCGGCTCCGACATCAAAGGGAGGGTCGATATAGATGAGCTTCAAACCCCCGGCATCTTCAATCTGGCGACGCAGCGCTCCGCTCTTCAGTGAGGCAAGAATGAGCTTGTTATCACCCCAGATGAGTTTATTCGTCCACCCCTTCACCTGTCTCCCCCCCATATCAAAACCAAGCTCTTCATCCTGAGCCTTTTCTCGCCGTGGCTCGTCAATATGCTCAAGCGTCTGAAAAGGAAGTACAGCCGTGCAGACATCCCGACTTTTTCCATTCCAGACAAGCTCCACCTCCCGCTTATCCTCAAAGAGAAGGAATCGGTATTTTTCAGGAAGGGGCCGACCCTGCTCGATGAGCTTGATGAGGTCGCGCTTCTCAGGCTCGGTTAGGTCGTAATGTGCTTCTCTGGCCATCGATGGGTTACGGGGTGCGGTAAGCCTGGTCGGGGTGGTTGATCATTTCAGGATGGGTCAGTTCCAGTTCCCCTGCGTCCACCATGGGTTTAAGATGATGACGCCGAAGAGCCGCTTCATCCCTATTTCCTAGATGAATTGCCAGTTCATTTGCTTTCAGTGGTTTCCATTTGCAGAGCAAGGCAATGACCGGGCGGATGTGTTCACCGGGCCTGTTTCCCAGAGAAGCGATTTGTTCCATCAGGTTACCCGGGGGGGTTGTGTCTTTACCCGGGGGGGTTGTGTCTTTACCCGGGGGGGTTGTGTCTTTAACTGCGGGATCTTCAGAAGAACCAGAAGGAAATTTTGGTCCTGGGACATAGTAGGTGGCAGCTCCACCTCCCTTCTTCTCCAGATAGCCGAGATCACGCAATCCCCTGAGTTCCGCACTCGTACTGAGCACCTCTTCTCCTGTGAGTTGGCGCAATGTATGGTTGTCAATAGCTCCGCTTTCACGGGCAAAAATGAGCGCATATCGCTGGGCATTGGTCAGTTCAGCCCCATCAAAGAGTTGGAACCAGACCAGATCGGATTCTGTGAGAAAATGATGCAAGAGGAGTCTTGCCACAAAGCGTTGGTTGGTGCGATCCGACTCAAAGGTGGGTGGAGAGAAACCATGCGCCCGCATTTGTTCCCTCATGACACGAATGCCACTCCCTTTGGTTTCTGCGGTGTTGGTCTCGTGAAAAACGGCGGCAAGATTTGGATTGCGAAGTTTGGAACCTGGGGTGCCAAGCTGATCCTCATTCTTAAGTGAGAATCCGGCATTGATAATTTCTATTCGGTTGGAATACCGGATGATTTGCGTGGGCTGATGGATGCGGTAGGAGCGGTGCATCAAGGCATTTACAATGGCTTCACGCAAAGCCTTTGACGGAAGACTCGGGGTGTTGGCCTGTGTTTTCCCTTCCGGCAATTCAAATCCCTTTGGCAAATCATCCAAGACAGCAGCCTGAGCACGATCTACCAACTGGAGCAGCGGACCGCGCATATCGATAGTGCTCTCGTAGCGGCGATCAGGATCAGGGACCCATTCTTTACCAAGCACACGGATATAATCCACCCGCATGGAAGGCAGCTCACGCCGAAGTGCCTGTCGCTTCCCAAAGAGCAAGAGTCCGGTCAGCGTTGGACACCATGACGAACCGTTGCGCCTGATAGCATTTAAAGCCTGCAGAAGTTCTTCATCAGAATATTTCAGTTCTTCCGCTTCTGGATTCACATTGGCTCGAAGTCTCCGGTAATGCTGGATTGCATCAGCATCGAGATCGTCGATTGTGGCATTGGGAAAGAGGTGGGTATCGTAGGTCTCGTGATTCTTGTCTGAGTAAAAGAGCTCAATATCTTCCTCCGTGCAGCGCTGATCCGTGGAACCAACGCGACGCCATGCCCCGCGAGGCAGTTGCTGCTTTTGAAAATAAAGAGGTTTTTGAGGAGCTGGGAGTTCATCCACTTCAATCGCGATCACAACATGATGTTGGAATTCAAGGGTCGAGATGCGTGGCCGAATCGGAATGTTGAACGTCGAAGCGCAACCAGTCGCAATATCGGCTGACACCTGGTCAGGATCATTAATTCCAACAACTTCATAACCACCAAAGAAATCGTCTCCGCTTTTTCCTATCCCAAGCAAAATGGTGCCCCCTCCAAGATCCGGTTCATTGGCAAAAGCGCATATTGTTTCAAATACAGATGTGCCCAATCCGCTTTTTGCCTCAAGCTGGGGGTGTTCATCCAACTGGTTTAACTCAGTCAGCAATTCTTTGAGTTCTGCTTCCTTCACTTTAGAGCCTCCTTGGCTTTGTATTCTGTAAAGCCCGCTGCAAGCGATGCAAAGCTCTTTGGCTGGTGGGTCTCAAATCCGCTCTGGTCCACAAACACGAAATCATAACGCTGTGTGGCTCCTTCCTCTTTCTCGGCGTTGGTGGCATCCTCGCACCATTGTTTCAGGCGGGCCATCTTCTGCGGAAGGTCGAGTTCGGCCCTGCCTTTCGTCTCTATAATCCAAGTCGTGCCATCCGTCGTGCGAACAATGAAGTCGGGGATGTAGTTGGAGAGGTCGCCGTTCGCCCGGACATAATCGAGTTTGAAGCCGACGGCCATGTAGTTTTTGGCGAACGCTTGGACATCGGGAGCGTTTTCCAAGAAGGATGCAAAACGAAGCTCGAAGCCTCCCGAGTGAGGTTCTCCAACAACCTTGTTAAAGATACTCTTGGTCGCATTGATATGCGCTCGATAGTCCGTACGGAAGGGGCGGGTTTCTTTGAGACGGATTCTGTCCTCAATGCGTGTTGTCCCTGTCTCCTGAATCGTCAGCGCATTGATGGCCTTCTTGAAAGAGTCATAAAGAATCTTTCCGGCTTCAGGTTCGGAGAGATTCCGAAGAATCACCGCGTCTTCGAGATTAACGGGGGAGCCTTCAAACAGATAATCCGACATGAAGGTTTTTACCTTCCCGTAAAGAATGTCGTAGCCACCAACGAGGCGAAGGTCGTTGAGAAGCTGGCGAGCGAAGAACGCAACAACAGAGCGAAAATCAGCAGGGCCGGAACCATCCATACGAATGGTGTGGTGAACCTCGGCATCGAGCATCGTCTTGAAAACGATGTCGCGGGTCTGCTCTGGGGTGAATGGCTTTACTGGGATGCGGGGATTTCCAAAGGCGGCGGGGTTGATGCCCGCTAGGTTCTTAAACTCACGCTGATAACGGCGAGTGAGTTTCGGCAGCGAAATGTCGAGGGCATCAAGGTTCTTCTCCTCGTTTTCGGAATCAACCTCAACGACGATGGACTCTTGTCTCTGGGCTCCTGCTCCCATCGGAACACGCTCGAAGGTGACGCCCTCACTCTGGATGGATTCTACAAACTCCATGAAGGCCGGAGTGCCGAGAACGGAAACCGTCTCGCTCACGGCGTCATTGCCAAAATACATGCGGCGAAGTCCACGGCCCAGTGTCTGCTCTGGCAGGATATTCGACTTTCCGGCGTAGGCACGAAGTCCGCAAATGACGGTGACATTGCGAACATCCCAGCCCTCTTTGAGCATCAAGACTGAGACGATTGCCTTGTAGGGGGATTTTGGAGAATCAATCTCATTGGATTCCTTACGGAGCTTTTCGAGTTCCTCCTTGTTCTTGCCACTTGAAGCCTCGGAAATTTCTCCGTTGTTCTTGGTGTGAATCACCAAGACGCCACCCTCAAGCTCTGGGCAAATCTTTTGGAGATACTCCCCTACCTCGTCGCAATTCTTGGTGTCGTCCACCATGACGAAGAGGACGGCCTTTTTGCCTAGCTGCTGGTGCTCGGCATAGCTCTTGCGCCACTCTTCGACTCCCAGCTTCAAATAGTCGTCGTATTTTTCCGTGAAGATAGAGCTCTTCTTATCGTGGAGCTTGGCCCTGCTGACGGCATCAGGAAGGACAGGATGTTTGACGACATTCTGATGAATGGCTTCGACCAGCGGATAGTCTGATACGGTCTGAACAAAAATTGCGCCATTGTCATGGCGCGGCGTAGCCGTGACATCAACTTGAAGAGAAAGACGGCTCTCTTTCTGAAGCATCCTGTGGTGGATGTTCTGGATGGATTTAAACCATGCCATACGGGGGTCATGGATGTGGTGGGCCTCGTCATTGAAGACGGCCAGCTCCTCGATTTCGCGGATGATTTCGCCAAGGTCGGTATTAGAGTCAGTCGTTTTACCGACTGGCTTGGGGCCGAAAGCATCATCGAAAAAGTAATTCCGAAGGTCATCATCATCGAGCGTAGGTTCCTGAACATCCCCGAGGAAAACGCGGTGGATATTGGTCAGGAAGAAATTACCTGTTGGTCTGACAATGCGAACATCATCCTGAATGTGGAGAGTGATTTGAAAGTCATCCCGCCAGTTTTTCCCATCAAGTCCATTCGGGGGAAGAATCGGGTCGTTGAAGAAAATCTTTAGCCCATCGAAATCTGTGCGGAGACGGTCAAGGACGATGATGTTGGGTGCAATGACAAGGAAGTTCCGGGCAAGGGCGGAGTCGGGCTCATAGAGCTTGTGGAAAAAACTCCAAGCAATCAAGAGGGAGAGCACCTTCGTCTTTCCCGCGCCAGTCGCGAGCTTCGAGACATAACGGGGCCAATCCTCGGGAAACATTCCGGGAGAGACCGCTCCAGATGCGTCAAAACGAATCAGGTCGTATTTGTCCCTAGCCTTTCGGACTTCATGAAGCCAAATCACAGTCTCAACGGCTTCTCTCTGAGCGAAGTAGTAGCGGAAGGTGGAGAGTGTTCCGTTGGCGTTCTCTAGGAGATGGTCGGTTTCAAACCAATGTCTCAGAAGTGCAATAGAGGTCGAAGAAGCCCCTTTGTAGTTACTTTCGCGCCATGCAAAGACTTCCTTCCTTATGCTCGCAACGAGAGGAGGGAGGAGCTTCTCATAGGCGGTGCTCCTCATCGCCTCATCAGCCGGAAACCATCGCTGTGCAGGAATCAGCGGGGCGTAGGGAGAAGAGGGAAACTCGGGATGGAGGGCCATTTTAGTGGAAGATTCTACCGTTCGAACAGTTCCCTGACGAGGTTAGAGTCTGCCTCATGGAGAAAAGAACCTTACAGAGTAACTCCGGCGGACAATTGGCGGATACTTTCAGACCGCTTCTCACTTGTGCCATACTGTGCGAAACAAAATCAAACCAAACCACTGATTACACCTAACTCTAGTATTTAAGCCTATTTACAGTGATTGAGAGATGTGGCTAGAGAGGGAATCGAACCCCCGACACGAGGATTTTCAGTCCTCTGCTCTACCGACTGAGCTATCTAGCCATGAACGCTCCGTAAGCGGGAGGAGAATGCTCTCTTATTCCAGAGTGATCGGCAAGTCTCTTTCTTAAAAACCATGCTGCACCTGATCGAGTGCCGCGATACTTTTTTTCCCTGCATGCCACCTCAATGACCTTGCAATGGCCCGTGTGATGAACTTCTTTGCCTCGGCTACCGCCCCGTGCAGAGGCAATCCTTTGGCCAGACCCGAGGCAATGGCGGCGGAGTAGGTACAGCCTGTACCGTGGGTGGCGCCCCTTGGTAGCTTTTTGATATACGGCTCCACATATTCCCATTCTTCCCAGTCCGGCATGAGCAAAATATCGGTGGCCGACTCTCCGATCAGATGCCCACCTTTGAGCAGGACGGCAGTTCCCGTGGTTGCGGTAAGCTGCTTGCCGGCATCTCGCATTGTCGCGACGGATTTCGGCTGCGAATTCGTCAGCAATGCAAGCTCGTCGAGATTGGGTGTGATCAATGTTGCCAAAGGAAAGAGATGTTTCCTGTAGGCTGCAATGGCTCCGGCTTTCAGCAATGGATCACCGCTGGAAGCTACCATCACGGGATCAACAACTAAGGGAGGAAGCTTCTTCAGATCTCCCAGTACTTCTGCTACGGCACGGATGATCGGCATGGAAAAGAGCATTCCCGTTTTGATTGCAGCGATGGGATAGTTCGTAAAAAGTACCGCCAGTTGATCTCGCACGATCTCAGGTCGCGCCGCCTGGATGGCACGCACTTCTCCGGGGGCCTCTGCCACGATGCAGGTGATCGCCGTGAGACCGTGGCAACCGAGAGCGCTGATAGTCTTGAGATCAGCCTGTGCTCCGGCTCCACAGGAGGAATCAGATCCTGCGATAGTGAGTACGATGGGTTTTTGAAACATGGTGAAATGTAAAAGGTGAAAAAGTAAGAAAGTAGCACCCCGGGTAGATTAGCTCCAAATTTCAATCTATTCTACTCTCCACCAACATAGGCACTCTAAACATTCCCACTTTTTACCTTCGCACCTTCAAACCCAGTCACCGATCATCCCTTCGCGCCATCAGGAGGTAGATGAGGTTTCCAAGCGCCGCCACAAAGGCAGCGACATAAGTCAGGGCCGCGGCATTGAGCACTGCATCGACTCCAGCAGCCTCTTCACCGGGACGGACGATCCTCATCTGCTGGAGGATGACTTTGGCACGGGCCGAAGCATCAAATTCCACAGGAAGAGTGACTAGCTGAAAGACCATCAGCACGGCATAACAGGCGATACCGACATTGATCAGTCCTGTCAGGTGAAAAAAGAATCCGCCGATAATTACAAAGGGGAGTATCTGCGAGGCAAACTGCGTCGCGGGGACGATCTGCATGCGCAGATTCAGGGGGCCATAGTTTTTCTGATGCTGAAGGGCATGGCCACACTCATGGGCGGCAATACCAACAGCCGCGATGGAGTCACCCTGATAGACATCGGTGGAAAGGCAGAGCCTCTTGCTCCCAGGGTCATAGTGATCACCCAGCATCCCGTCGATCGGCACGACTTCGACATCCGTGATACCTGCGTCAGCTAGGATGCGCTGGGCGGCTTCGGCACCGGTCACACCGCTTGCCACGGGGATCTGTTTGTACTGGGAAAAGGCCGCGGAAACTCTGAACTGCGCCCAGAGGCCGAAGGCCAGAGGGAGACCGATAAGAAGGAGATACATTTCAAATGTCATGCAGAAAAAGACATCTCAGCCGCGTAAAAGTTCAAATCTCCATTGGCTTCGGGCAGCGACTCAGAAGCTTATGCCCCTTTGCCGTGATCAGCGCCACATCTTCATGGCGCACCCCGCCGAGTCCGGGTATGTAAATACCCGGCTCTATGGTAAAGACCTGCCCTTCCTTAAGTTTCCCCGCTCCGAAGCGTGGGGATTCATGAAGATCCAGGCCGAGACCGTGTCCGGTACCGTGAAAGAATCCACTCCAGCGATCATTCACCCGCTGGGTGGGATAGCCGTTATCGGTGAAGAACTGCTTCACTTCCTCATGGATCCCCCCCCCATCGGCACCTGCCCGAAGTGATCCGAGTGCCAACTTCTGGCCCAACAGGCAAATCTCCCAGATTCTTGTCTGGGCCTCTGTTGCCCTGCCGCGCACGACCGTGCGTGTGAGATCGCCGTAGTAGCCGCTCGCAGCAGCACGAGGGAAAATATCCAGGATGATAAGCTGGTTAGCCTTGAGAGGGCCATGACCCCGCTCATGCGGATCACAAGCCTGCTCTCCACAGGCCACGATGGAGTTCCCTGCGGGTATCCCGCCAGCTCGCAGGATCGCGGATTCAATTTCAATGCGGAGTCGCTCGGAAGTCAGCGTCTTACCAACCCATTTCAGCAAACCACGAGAACCGATCTCGGAAGCTCTCAGCACCTCAAATGCCCGCTCCATTCCTGCCTCGGTGATCCGTGTGGCCTGAGACATCAGCCTGACCTCCTCGACGCTCTTGATCTCACGCTCCGGAAGGAACATTCCGGGAACCGACCTTACCTTGATTCCATGTTCGTGCAACTCCCCGGCAAGTCCCAGAGGGAAGTTGGCGGGCACCAACGGGCGAGTGCCGCCGCGCGCCTTCAGAAATGCGGCGATGATCTGCGTTGGAGAGGGGTGGATGCCGGTTTTGGCGATGATGCTCCTCTCGACTTCGCTTGAGGAAACAACCTCATCGACCCGTGCCTCTCGGCGACCACGGTCGAGTTCAAGATCGTTGAGCAGGATCGAGCGCTTTCCCTGCTTCTCGAGATAGACAAAGGGATCAGGCGCCCGGAAGCCTGTGGCATGAAGCATATCGGCCCCCTGCTCGCTCTCCGAGATGATAAGTCGGACAGGTGATTTTTTTATTAAACGGGTGACCATTCCCAATCGTGGACGCTTCCATTGACTCCGGACAACCAGAAAGCATGGAAAAACCATCCCCCTCTTTATTCTAAAAAAGAACTTGCCCTTTCCCCGATCCTACCTATTATCACCCCTCCTTATGGCAAAAACTTCATGGCTTGAACGAGACAAACGCAAACGCGCCACCGTGGCGAAGTGGGCGGAACTCCGTGCCGAGCTCAAGGCAAAGAAAGATTACATTGGCCTCAGCCAGCTTCCCCGTAACGCAAGCCCGGTTCGTCTCACGAACCGATGCCTGATCTCCGGGCGTCGTCGCGCTTTTATTCGGCGCTTCAAGCTTTCCCGTATCACATTCCGCGAACTGGCCACCAACGGGCTCATCCCCGGTGTCACCAAGTCGAGCTGGTAGAGTCTGATTTTCGGTTGGCACTTCCTTTGCTTGGTAATAAGGATGCCTCTTGAAAACTTCTCAGCATTTATGATCGCCCACACAGAAAGTGCCCTGCCAATTCTGGCATCAAGCATTCTTTCGGTCTCGGCATCCTGCGTCGCCTGCAACTCCTGCCTCGCTAACTGAGTTCTCCCATGCCGTTCGTCGCTGCCATTTTGGCTGTGGCGGCAGGGGATCCAGCGTACCTGCCAGCCGCTCAGTGGGAATCCGGGGAAATGATTTTCCTCCGGCTACTGGCCCTTTTTGCCCTTGTTCTGCTGAACGGATTTTTCGTCGCCTCGGAGCTGGCCATTGTCAAAGTCCGGGGCAGCCAGCTCGATACCCTCATCGAGCAGGGAAATACCAGAGCCAAGGTGACCAAGCACATCACCGATCATCTGGAAGCCTATATCTCGGCGACACAACTCGGTATCACGCTGGCTAGTCTTGGCTTGGGTTGGCTTGGAGAGCCGTTTCTGGCTCACATGATCGAACCGGTATTTGCGCTGATGGGCATCTCCGCTCCGGTGATCGTCACGACGATTTCGTTTGTCATCGCCTTTTCACTCATCACCTTCCTTCATATCGTACTTGGCGAACTCGCCCCCAAATCACTGGCAATCCGCAAGCCTGTGGAGTTGGCCCTCTGGTTGAGTCCGCCGTTGGGACTCTTCTACATCATCTTCCGACCGATTATCCGTTTTCTAAACACCTCGGCAAATCTGTTGCTGCGTCATGTGCTACGCGTGGAACCCGTGGATGAATCAGAACAAGCTCACACCAATGAAGAGCTGCGCGTCATCCTGACGGAAAGCCGTGATGCCGAGGAAGTCTCTCTCTTGGGTCGGCAACTTGCGGTGAACGCCCTAGATCTTCGCCACAGGGTTGTCAGGGACATCATGACTCCCCGCAGCGAGGTCGTTTTTCTGGATTACGAAGAGCCTTTTGACGGGGAATTGCACAAGGCCATCGATTCCCGTCACACCCGCTTTCCGCTTTGCAACGGCGCTCTGGATGAATCCGCGGGACTGGTTCACATCAAGGATCTGCTCCAGATTATCCACTCGGGAAACAAAGACCTCAAGGGAGTCCAGCGCCCGATCCATCACGTCTCGGAAATGATGCCCTTGGAAAAACTTCTCAACTATTTCCTGAGCAAACATGCCCATCTCGCCATCGCCGTCGATGAATATGGGGGCGCGGTCGGCATCGTCACCCTCGACAACGTACTCGAAGAACTGGTCGGCTCGATCCATGACGAATTTGATACGCACGAGGAAGAGATCACGAAAATCCGCGAGGGGGAATTCAATGCCGAGGGGACTCTTGCCCTCCACGATCTGGCGGAAGAGACCGGCTTGAAATTCGAAGAAACCGAAGTCAGCACGATCGGCGGTTACATCACCCAACTCTTGGGGCATCTGCCTGTGCGCGGAGAGCGGGTCAACATAGGGGATTTTGTCGTCACGGTTACCGAGACAGATGGACGCCGCATCCTTCAGGTCAACTTTAAGAAGCAGACAGCCGTGCCCCTGCCTCAGGTTGCGGAGGTTGGGAAGGATTGAGACTTGAAAATCGGCGCGCCAGCTATCAGCTCACGAATTCCAGCCTATCAAGCCTCGGCACTAGCCCGACATCAGCCGCGCGGCCTAAAAATTCGCGGATTGCGGCTCGACCGCTCTCACCGTAATCGAGGGTATAGTCGTTGACATACATCCCGATAAATTCATCGGCAAGCGGCACCTCCATACCGCGTGCATGCGCCATGCTGTGATCGACGGCAGCTTTCCTATGAGCGAGTCCGTAGGCGATGCTTGCCTTCATGATGGTATTGATTTCAGTACGCTGTTCGGGTGTGAAGTCCTTGCGAATGACGTTGCCACCGAGTGGCAACGGCAGCCCTGTCTCATTCTTAAACCATTCCCCCATGTCGGCAATTTTCACAAATCCCTCCTGAGCGTAGGTCAACTGCCCCTCATGGATGATGAGTCCCACATCAGCAACACCTGATCGCACGGCATCAAAGATTTCATCGAAGGGAATCACGAGATAATCGAATTCCCGTCCAAGAAAAAGCTGCGCGCTCAGAAAGGCGCTTGTCATGAGTCCCGGAACAGCGATTTTCTTGGTACGAAGCCATGCTTTCTTTTCCTCCAGAGAGGCATCCGCAGCAGGAGCGTTCGAGGGGAGTGATATAAACATCGGTCCGTAGCCATCTCCCATGCTCGCACCGCAGGGCAGAAGCGCATACTGATCAAGTAAGTGAGCGTATGCATGGATGGAAACGGCCGAGAGATGAAGTTCCCCGCGCATGGCCCGTTCATTCAGCGTCTGAATGTCCTGAAGACTATGCTCGAATTTGTAGCCCATCAGATCGATCTTATCGGCAGCCATCGCATAGAACATGAAAGCATCATCGGGATCAGGTGAATGACCGAGCAAGAGAGTGGTGGCAGGAGCGTGGGACATTTGAGAAGGCTAGAGGCTAAAGGCTGAAGGCTGAAGAAAATCTGACAGATTTTTATAGAGATGTTGCTCTTGAAAGCTTCCTCAGAAGACTAGGTCCCTGGTAGATGAAGGCCGTATAGACTTGGAGCAGATCCGCTCCCGCGGCAAGGCGTTGACTTGCCGAATCAGCATCGCTGATCCCGCCGGATGCAATCACGGGAATTTGTGTCTGCGTGCGGATAATCCGGAGAACTTCCATCGCGCGTTGACGCAGCGGAGCACCGCTCAGCCCCCCCGTCTGATCCCGGGAATATGGGATCGAGGAATGATCAAGCGTGGTATTGGTCGCAATCAGTCCGGCAAGTTTTTCTCTCTCCGCAAGCTCCACGACAGCGATCAGATCTTCCTCGGCAAGATCAGGGGCGATTTTGACAAAAAGCGGGCGATTTGGGGCCCCCTCCCAGTCGCGGAGCGTGCGGATGATGCGCCCGAGAGCTTCCGTGGATTGTAGATCCCGCAAGCCCGGAGTATTTGGCGAGCTGACATTGATGACAAAGTAATCACCGAGGGCGTGAAGCCTTTGAAAAGAGGCCAGGTAATCGAGGTGTGCTTCATCGACTGGTGTCACTTTGGACTTTCCGATATTGAGCCCCACAGGAATACGCGGCCAACAACCGGAGGAATGAAGTCCCTCCAAGCGCATGGCGACAGCATCAACACCGTCGTTATTGAACCCCATGCGATTGATGAGCGCCTGTTGTCTCGGATAGCGGAAAAGACGCGGTTTCGGATTGCCGGGTTGAGCCTTGGCCGTGATCGTCCCCACTTCGATGAAACCGAACCCAAGCGCTTCCCAAGCTTGCAGAGCGACGCCGTTTTTATCCATTCCGGCAGCCAGACCAACCGGATTTGGAAATTCGATTCCGGCCACCGTACGAGGCAATCTCGGCACAGCATCACCAGCCGTAAGACGCACCAGAGATGGCAATCGGGAGCCGATCTCAAGCGCACCCATGACCATTTCATGCACTTCCTCAGGATCGATTGAGAAAAACAGCGGACGAAGTAGTGAGGTATAGAGATCCATGGAAAGTGAGTTTCGAATTCAAGCAAAGCATTGAGAAAATTCCTACGGAAATCAGGGAAGGATGAAGTTCCCATTGAGAACCCTTTTTAGGGAATCTTTGTTTGAACCGCGAACGAATTTCACAATTCAGGATCTAAAGCTACACACCAGAATGAGTATTTTCACTCATTCTGGTGTGCACTTTGTATAATCCGTTGAGAGCTTGACGACACCGCGCCCCGCCTCCCACAACAGGAAGCCAAAAGGAAGGAGAGAGCGCTATTTACTTACCGATTTGATCACCTGATCAAAGACTCCCCTGTCTGCAAAGTGGGTTTTCTGAGCATTAGTCCAACCGCCGAAATCGGCGATCGTAACCAAATCGAGATGTTTGAATTGACCTGCATACTTCGCCTTAGCTGTGGGATCAATAGGACGATAAAAGTTCTTGCCGATGATCGCCTGCCCTTCAGGGCTATAGAGATACTCAAGATAAGCAGTGGCCTCCTTCCGGGTTTTGTGCCGATCCACATTGGCATCGATCACCGTAACTGGAGGCTCGGCCAAGATGCTTAGAGATGGAGTGATGATTTCGTACGCATCCCCCTTTTCCTTCTTAATAAGATAGGCCTCGTTTTCCCAGGTAATGGAAACATCGCCGAGCTTTCTCTCCGTGAAGGCAATTGTTCCAGCACGGGCGGCTGATGGAAGACCGTTCTTAAGAGCATTCTTGTAAATGCTGGCTATGAAGGATCGGATCTGTGTTTCGTCTCCACCGAATTTCTTTTTGGCATAGGCCCATGCCGCAAGATAATTCCAGCGCGCACCTCCTCCGGTCTTTGGATTTGGAGTAATGATGGAGACATCAGGTCGCACAAGGTCATTCCAATCCTTAATGTTCTTGGGATTTCCTTTTCTAACGAGGAAGACGATGGTCGATGTATAGGGAGAACTATTGTGAGGGAGTCGGCTTTGCCAGTCCTGTGGTATGAGCGGTTTGTCAAATGCCCCAGTGCTCCCTTTGTCATGAATCGCGTCGATATCATACGCGAGTGCCAAAGTGGCGACATCGGCCTCCGCTCCATCCTGAATCAATCGTGATTGTGAGCCCGAGCCACCGTGAGATGTGGCTATTGTGATTTCCTCTCCGGTCAGATCTTTCCAATGCTTGGCAAAGACCCTGTTATACTCTGCGTACAGCTCACGGGTCGGGTCGTAGCTGATATTGAGAAGTTCTGTCGCGGCATGAATCGATCCCCCTCCCATGAGCAGGAATGTGACGATCATTAGATACTTAATTTTCATAGCTTATAATAATGCTGGTTGTTGTTTGGATGTTGTGATGGAGCTTCCTTAGAAAGTTACTTTTGCACTCACTCCGAGGATCAAGTCATTGCCCACAGTTCCATTGCCCGCAGGATTAATGATGTATTGGAGCGAGGGCTTCAGCGAAGCCCACTTGTTGAGCTGAATGTTGTAAAATGCCTCAATAACTTCCGTGGAGGTGAAGTTTGGCGCATAGGCGTAATAGTTCTGATAAGTCTGGCTCGGAGTTGTCTGAGTCACCTTGGTTTTTGCGGAATTCAAACTGGCTGTTGTAATTCCGTTGCTCGTTCCGGTGCCAGGATTGACCGGCTGTTGCACACTTGGACCATCCGGAACGGTGGCGTTGTAGGCGCTACCGTAGGCGTTTTGAAGCTGCTGGTTCTGCGATTGGATGAACTTGTTGTAGTATGAACTGTAGAATCCGGCAGCCAGCGCGATGCCAACGCTGTCCTCATCTCGGGTTGGGATCAGTCCTTTGTAAACAAGGCCGGTCTGGAAGTAGAACGGCAGCTGGTTGTTCTGCGGCGGCGTGAAGGTGAACTCATTGAAGGTAAACAGCCCCTGCTTATTCAGAATTGCGGGATCCGAACTTGGCTCGCGGTAGAGCTGCTGATCAGCCTGGAGATAGAGCCCCCATGTCACTTGATTCTCTTGGAAGGCCGCCTGCTTCGTCGCTGCATAGGAAGTGTAAGTTGGCGTCGTGTAATTCCCGGGATACTGGGTGTTTTGCGCCGTGGTGTATTTCTTCGTGGCTGCATTGTAATTGTAGCCCTGCGTCACAGAGTATGAAGTTGGGAATGTAGATGTTGTAAACTGGGTCGGCGTGAAGGATGTGTTCGCTTGTCCCCAGATATAGGAACCAAGAGCATATTTCCCCTCCAGCTTGTCCTTGCCGAATTTGGGCTCCCAGCCAATTTCGTTCACATTGTAGAGGCCGTTTTGAGAGTAGTTGCCGCCATTGCCCTGATCATAGGGGCTTGCCGCATAGTAGGCGGGAACCGCCACTGTCTGCCCCTGTGCGTTCACATAGGTTTTCTGGCCATTGAGGGCAGTTGCTGGACTTGCAGGTCGCACGCCGATATTCCCAGAGTTGGGATTAAACCCCGGAGAGCCCTGAAAGTTAAATCCATGATTATTCTGGGAACCTGCCACCCATCCCACATTCTGGGATGCTCCCGGTATAGGCTGTCCGTTTCCTCCGACGACAGGTACAACCTGTCCTGATTGCTTGAACTGCCCAAGGTAGCCTTGCGGTACCGAGGTGTAGGGATAAACGCTCGTTGCCCCGTATTGAGTGGGAGTGACACCTCCTGTACCGGAAATCGCCGCGTAGAGACCGCTCTGAATATAGACATCCTTGACAGGGCGGACCTTGAGAGTCGCTCCCCATGCCGCGTAGGTGCTACCCCAAGGAACGGGGCTGCTCTTGTAATACGCGATGGATCCCTTTGTCGGCTGGCCCGCGGCATTGTACGCCGAAGAGGGGTTGATCACGGCGATTCCGGGTCCAGGCGTCCCGCCGATCCCCTTGCTGGAGGTAATGGCATTGTTTTCAAAAAACTTGGACAGAGGCTGTTGCAGGAACTGCTCGTAGGGATTCTCCCATCCTGCATTGATGCTGAAAGCCTTGTTGGCGGTGGTGTATTCGATTTGTTGAGTCATGATCCTCAACCCAGTTCCACTGGCATAGGTCGTTGGATTGAAGTTGCTTGGTGTACCTGCCGCCCATTGAGGATTACCGCCTCCCCGGTAGCGCCAGTTCGATTCGATGGTCAACCCCTTGATTCCGAATAGAGGGGCGAAGTCGTAGACAAATTTCAGCTTCTCTTCGTTTAGCCAGTTTCCCTTGGGTTGATTGGGGAGTCCCCCGCTCACCTGACCCAAAAATAACTCCTTGGCCTCGCCGGTGACTTTCAATCCGTATGACTTCAATGGATCTGAGAGACCCAGCCAACCAGCCGTGACGCCATTAGTTTGATTCCACCAATTGGAAATGAAATTTTTTGACCCCTCTCCAATATCTGATGAATATACGATGTTTATTGTCGTTATAAATAATAAAAAGGGGGATAGACGCTTGAGCAGGCTATTATTTGGCTGTGCTATTTGAGGTTTTTTCATGATGTCAATTTGTTGCATTCCTTACATAACCGAACGCAAGAGAGGCATTCCTCTGTCGCCCGATCACATTCCATCATGAGCAACGATTGACTCTGTGTTCACTGGCAATGTCGAATCTGGACGGAGTGCCACCACTTCCCTTAGAATCACCCGATGTGGAAGAGCGCCCATGAGCATATCCTGCAGTTGACTGTCTATGAACCCGGCAAGCCAGTCGAGGAGCTTGCCCGTGACTTGGGTCTTCGCGAGGAGGAGATCATCAAACTTGCTTCCAATGAAAATCCGCTCGGCCCCTCTCCGAAGGCTTTGGAAGCCATGCACAGGACGCTGGAGCGTGCCCACTTCTATCCCGATGGCGGGGGGTATGAGCTGCGTGGCGCGATCGCCGAGCGGCTTGGTGTTGCCCGCGAGAATATCGTGCTGGGTAACGGCTCCAACGAGATCATCGAATTCATCGGCCATGCCTTCCTCCGTCCCGGTGATGAGGTGGTGGTCGCCCGTCACTCCTTCGCCGTCTACAAGCTGATGGCCCAACTCTTCGGGGCCGATACCGTCGAGGTGCCCGATCCCGCCTTCACCGCCGATCTCGACGCCATGCTTGCAGCCATCACGCCGAAGACCAGGGCCATTTTCATTGCCAATCCGAATAATCCCACCGGCACCATGGTGGGACAGGAGGCAATCGACCGCTTCATGGCTCAAGTGCCCGATCATGTGCTTGTTATCTTTGACGAGGCCTATCATGAGTTTCTCGATGACGGGGCTGCTCCCGATGTCCTGCCGTATGTCTGCACAGGTCGGAATGTCGTCGTCATGCGAACCTTCTCCAAGATCATGGGCTTGGCCAATCTGCGCATCGGCTACGGGATCACCACACCGGAACTGGCTTCTGTCCTCCAGCGCACACGACAGCCATTCAATGCCAATGGAATCGCCCAAGCCGGAGCGCTAGCCGGACTCCTTGATGAGGAGCACATGACCAGAACACGCGAGCTGACCCACGAAGGACGGGAATATTTTGAACGGGAGTTTGCCGCAACGGGGTTGGAGTTTGTACCGAGCGTCGCCAACTTCGTCCTGGTGAAAGTGGGGGACGGCAATGCGGTTTTTCAAGCGATGCTTCGCAAGGGAATCATCCTCCGCGCTATGGCAAGCTATGGCCTTCCTGAGTGGGTAAGAATTTCTGTCGGCACGATGGAGCAGAACCGTCGCTGTGTGGCGGAGTTAAAGATATTGGCAGAGTCAGGAGAGCTTGCTCTAAACTGATTGTGGAAGAGACGATCGCCGCCGTTGCCACGCCACCCGGCGAGGGGGCTCTGGCCGTTATCCGCATCAGCGGGCCTCAGGCACTAAATGTGGCTGATAAAGTCTTTCTGGGTGCACGGAAACCCTCAGAGATGGAAGAGCGAAAGGTCTCGTTTGCTCGCATCATTGATGCCAAGACCGAAGTGGTCGACGAGGCACTGCTCACCGTCTTTCGTAATCCCCGTAGCTACACCGGAGAGGATCTTGTGGAGATCAGCGGCCATGGCGGATCACTCGTGGCCTCGCGGGTGCTTGCTGCTGTGCTAGCTGCCGGTGCACGGATGGCAAGACCTGGGGAATTTACCGAACGAGCCTTTCTCAATGGCAAAATGGATCTGACTCAGGCCGAAGCAGTGATGGATCTGATCTCCGCGCAGACTCCTCGTGCAGCACGAGCCGCTGCCCATCAATTGGAGGGGCGCTTGGGAGATGAGATCATGGCCTTGCGCGGGGAACTTCTTGAAACGGTGGCTCATCTGGAAGCCTTCATTGATTTTCCCGAGGAGGGGATCGATCCTGAGAGCGGAGCCATCTTACTGGAGCGGATGGAGTCGGTGGGATCTCATATCAATCGATTGCTCGCCACGGCGAATGAAGGACGATTGTTGAGAGAGGGGCTTTCGATTGCACTCTGCGGTGCACCCAATGCGGGAAAATCGAGCCTGCTTAATCTGCTGCTGGGTGTCGATCGTGCAATCGTGAATTCAACGCCCGGTACCACCCGGGACACGATTGAAGAACGGGCAAGTCTCGGCGGCTATCCCTTCCGCGTTATTGATACGGCGGGACTACGTGAGACGACCGACCCAGTGGAAGGGGAGGGAGTGGAGAGGGCGCGTCAGACTGCAAAAAACGCCGACCTACGGCTTCACCTGCTCGATGTTACGACCCTTAATCCGGGAGATGGAAACATGCGACGGAGTGCGCCTCTCTTTGAGGACGAGTTGCTCGTGATGAATAAAATCGATCTCGTCTCTGATCGTGACCTGCTCCCTGATGGGCTCAGAATTTCCTGCATCACTGGAGAAGGGATTGAAGCTCTTGTGGATGCGATTCTAGCAAGAGCAACGGGTGGCTCCGAAGGGGAAGCCCTACCTGATGGCGCAGCGATCAATGCACGCCATCAGGAATGTCTCAGGCGGGCAGCTTCGGCACTCTCAGTTGCCATCGATTTGCTTGGCAAGGGTGAAGCCCCGGAACTTGTGGCTGTTGAGTTGAGAGCATCACTTTCTGCTGTCGGAGAGATCGTGGGAGAGGCAGGGACGGAAGAAATCCTCGGAAAAATCTTCAGCAGCTTCTGTATTGGGAAGTGAGGATTGGTTGAGGAGATCCGAGCTTTCAAATGCTCCGTAACGACTGGGTTAGGTAATTAGCGACACCCATTCGGCGAGAATCGACATCCATGATTCCTCTCCATCTGCATTGCCTGTTCTTTGAATACCGTTCACCGAGAGCGTCAATATATATACGATCTACATAGTAGCATTTATCCTCATGAAGATTTTATTACAGAGTAAAAAAACCTTGTTTCTGTATCAATAAGTTATTGACACGATCCAATACATCGTCTTTCTTCTAATAAACGACTATTACGGTCGTTATAAAAACTCGGTTCTCATCTCAACAAACCACCGCTATGAAAACAAAAACCAAGAAGTTCTCAACTACCCTGCTCGCCTTGGCGGGACTCGCGCTCCTGAGCTCGGGAGCCCAGGCCAACCAAACACTCAGTAATTACGACGTCTTTGTCGGGTTTCGGTCGACGACCAGCCCCAACAATGCCGTACTCTTCAATGTCGGCAATGTCAGCCAGTTCACCAATTCGGCCAATTTTGCCAACTTCTCCTTCGGTAGCTCTGGAACCACCGGTGCCGATCTGGTGCAACAATTCGGATCAGGCTGGTATACCGACTCCACCGTCACTTGGGGTATCTTCTCCGCCCTCACCGGCAGTTATGCCCTGGCCTCCAAGGCAGAAACAGTCAACGGTACCCAGTCATCTCCCTACGCAGCGCTGAATACCGCCAAGACAGGTAACCTGATAACCGGCATCAACACGGTTCAGAATAACTACATCACCTCCACGGCCGCTACCAATACAGCTAATGCAGCCTATCAACAGGGCGTAGCCAGCGGAACTTACTACTACGCCGTCAACCTCAATCCCGACTTCACTTCGACTGCATGGCCCAGCGGATCAAGCATCGAGGGGGCTCTCTCAAAAAACCTCGATCTCTACTACTTCACTCCCTCCTCCGTCCAAGTACTCGGTGGAGGAAACGGGGCCTCACTCGCCGTGAACAGCAATGGCGTGATCAGTGCCGTTCCGGAACCCTCAACCTACTTCCTCTTCGGACTT
This sequence comes from bacterium, assembly GCA_037130175.1. Classification (GTDB taxonomy): domain Bacteria; phylum Verrucomicrobiota; class Verrucomicrobiia; order Chthoniobacterales; family UBA6821; genus UBA6821. The sequence goes on from JBAXTN010000042.1 coordinate 22,349, forward strand.
GGCGCTCTGGGATTCGTCCTCGCAGTGCGTCGCCGAAGCTCATCCACCCTCTAAATCCTAACTCAACAAGCAAGACAAACAACACATCGACCAACCAACACCTGAACCTCAACCTCATCAAACCATGAAACTGAATAAAACACTTGCCATCGGTGCCATTGCCCTGGCCACCTCATCGTATGCAACGGCTGCGTTGAATATCTATGTCGTCGCTTCCAACGGCGATCGTTCCGCTACTCAGAAGGGTATCGAGACTCTTCTAGCCGCAAATGGCGGCTGGCACTTCCAAGGGAATAAGGGAACTGCTACAAACGGCTCGGATGCCAATGCACTGAACTCCAACTACGGCGCCTGGAACGGTACCTACTCCGGAACCAATGTCGTCATTCGCACCTCCTACATCGGAGCTGCCGGCGCTGTCCGTTCCCTTGCAGGCCTCCAGCCGGAGCGCTATGTGGTCGCTGATGGTTCAGGCACCAACTCCACCGTGGATATTTATGCAGCCACCAACGCCACACTCAATGGGAATGTGACCAACGGTTACACCACCAACACACCGAACATCGCCTTCTCAACGGTCTTCCAAGCGACGACTCCCTACAATGGCACTTATCAGGGAATCACCTTCGATGCCCTGGGTGAAATCCAAGTCGGCGTCTCGCCAATCGTCTTCTTGGCGAGTCAGGGTTCGCCGGTCACGAATATCACCAGTCAGTTAGCCCAGAATCTTTACGGCAGCGGATACCTCTCGGCCTTCCAATTCACAGGCAATCAGGCTGACACAAACACGATCATCTACCCCCTCGGCCGCAACTCGGATGCCGGTCAGCGCTACTCAGTATTGGCAGAGATTGGCTATGGTAACGCCACTGCCGTCAACCAGTGGACTAACACGATTACCGGTGCCACTACCAATGCCGGAGACAAAATCGTCCATGGAGGAACGGTCACTTCACTGGCTCTCTGGCCTCGTGAAACAGTCAGCGGACTCGATAGCGGCAGCGCAGGAAACAGTGGATACACCACCGGTGCCCTCCTTGCCTCGGCCCTGACGATCAGCAGCATCTCACCCAGCGCTATTAAGAATACATTTGGTGGCGCAATACCCGGTGCCACGGCTGCTTACTTTGTTGGCTACATCACCACCGGTGATTACACTACCACCGTGGCCACTAACAGCAGCGCCACGCTCCTTAGCTACAACGGCGTGCCTTACACCTCCAACAACCTCGTCAACGGTGCCTACACAGCTTGGGTCTACAACCGAATCCTCGAGCGTACCGATGCCCGCAACAGCAGCACCAACACACTGGGAAATCCCAAAGTCGCTTCATTCAAAGATGATCTGACTACCACGATTACCACGACCACTGGTAACGCCAATGGAGGTATTTTTGTGGGTGATCTGAATGTTGGACGCACCGCCGACGGTGGAGTGGTCACTCCTAACTGATCCACCTGGTACAGGTTCAAGACATGGGTAACGCATTAGGTTCAGGACATAGGTAACAC
>JBAXTN010000043.1:0-21505 GCA_037130175.1 bacterium
CATGTGTTACCCATGTCTTGAACCAAGGTGTTACCTATGTCCTGACCCGTGCCCCTCCCCCTAACAGTCTTTAGTCTTCAGCCTTCAGTCTAATGGCCTCCACTTCCCCCCACCTTCCGCTCTTGGCAAAGTTTTTGCTCTGTTGAGTTGGATTTTTTAACCACAGAGGCAATGATTCGCACCGAACTTTCCATGGAAACCAACTATCTCTCCGACGGATTCGCCAAGATCGACCATGATCTGCGTGAACTGATGACCTGCCTCACCGAGGTGCTTGAGGAACTCGCCGTCCTAATCGGTATCAGCCATCTGTACTACTCGTTACATTCCCATGAGTGTCACACTGCCTAGTATATTCACAGTGACTTCCTAGTCTAGTTGCGGGGGACAACCATTTCAATTCCTTTAAAAGCATTCTGTATGTCATTTGTTTCTGTTGGGTTCTCTTTTTCCTCCTTTAAGAGTAGTTCGTGGAATGTCCAGTTGTGTTTGTTATTATGCCACCACGATCCACGTCGGGGTGGATGCGGTACATAATTGGGGTCCTTGAAGACCATAGTTGATTTGAAAAGTGGTTTATAGTTGCTGGAATAGACCCACAGCTCTGTCGGAATACCCATGGGGTCCCGGAGTACATGCATTAGGAATACGTTCCTATTTCGTATTTCATGGGTGGCGATACTCATTGATGGGTAAATCCTACCCAGCTCCTTTCTATTGAAGTACATCCATTCCCCGGGGGCGTACCTTAGTTTTTTCTTGTGCTTTACCTGATACATCCAACGATCATTAGCGTCGATGGCACGGGTTTCGATGGCGTCAATGTGTATCCATTGGTGAGTAACGAGTTGTGCTGAGCCCGGTGGAATCGTTGATAAATCAATTTTATTGCGGGGCCAAAGTTTTTCCTTGGGAGTCTCTAACTCAAACTCAGCCGGTCGGGCGATATACTCGTAGTCAATGGCCGGATCCCATCGGTAGTTTCGCCTGTAGGAATCGGCATTGATTGCCAAGGCTGTGAACTTTTGCCATACCCAGTCTTTGGCAGGCCAACTAAATAGCTTAGGGTCGTCCTCGTCATCCTCATAATAAATAGCGTCATTGAAATAATCTTCCAGGTGGTCCAACATTGCATATATACGCCGCTCTCTTTTTTTAAGATATGAGCGTAAACTCCCCAGGCGATGGGCAAATGTGGTTTTATAATTAAAGAAAAAAGCCATATTTAAAGCATGTATAAGGTTTTTGAAGGGTCCGGAACGGGGGGCTTTGTAACTAAATAGGGTATTATTTGTTATATCAGCAATACAGCTAGGTGATATTTAAACCACCTAACTGCATTCTGAATGTTAGTTTGCGTTAGATTGCTGCTGGAGCTCCAGTTTTGTTATCCACCGAGGATAATGTTGTGACTGGGATGCTGTCGTCGCTCATCAGGCGAATAATCTCTTGAAGAAGCGAGTGGATATTAAATACCTGTCTGTGAGATGCAGTGGCTGTTAATAACTTCTGTATTAATTCCTCAGGTGTTTCCAGTGGTGCTGGTGCCTGAATGACCTTGCTGATCTTGCTGACCTTGGGAGCCCTTGCAGGTTTTGATGCCGCTAGCTCCTCCTTGGGGATAGCCTTTCGGATTTCCTGAACCTTTGCCATTACCCGGGCTCCAGTGCGTTCCTCGGGCTTGAGTTCCGCGACTACCTTCTTCCATGCCTGCACCTGATGGCTCTCGGGCAACTTGTTTAACAGCGGCCGGAGTTGCGCTTCGTTGATAGGCAGATCCTCTGGCTTCTCCATCTTGGACTTGAGCTGGAGTGTCAGGTTGCCGGCTCCAAGGAGTCTACCAAGATGCTGGGGTTTGTAGTTGAAGCGCTCCCTCACGTACTCCTCGAAGGAGGTGTGGGTGGCTTTCCAGAGGAGGCCTCCTTTGTACTCATTGATCTCGGCGAGAGCAGTGAAGCAATCCAAGGAGGAAGTCGCTACTCGTTTCTCCAGACTATGGAGGAGGGCTGTGTCCTCAGTGGAGAGGACGGTGGTGGTGGAGGCCGTCGTGGCGACGGGATTGAGTATTGGTGAATTCATATACTATCGTTTTGGTGCTGGTTGATTATTTTGGTGATTCTGCCGGCCATCACTCGATGGCCAGTTACTGACTCTTTCTTTCGGGTTGTGCCAGTACTGGAGCCAGGGGAGCACTGAAGTACTCCATTCATCGCTGGCTGCTTTCCTGAGCTGGGTTGAAAACGATGATCCAAGGTCACGCTCAGCCTGCATGGCCTTCATGCGCATGAATCCCGGTTTGCTGGCAAGGGTCTTATCGGGCCACTGGTGGAGGACTCCATCGGCGAGGTTCATCTCCTGTGCTATTTTGTCTACTAGTGCAAACTGAGTGAACGCGTATCCCCTCCATGACTCACGTGACTGGAAAACACTGCTGTTGACCGTTCTGCCCAGTTCCCGTGCTTTGGCCTCTATGCGAGCCACGTTTTCCGCTCGGAGGTTGATAGGTTCATGGAATATCGAGACGGGGTTGAATGCCGCTAGGGTCTCCATGGTTTTTCGTAGAGCTGCTTCGCCTTCATCCGGCAGGGTAGGTGCCATAGCGACATACACATGAATGCCCGCAGCAACTGCCCTTTCAAGAGTTCTCAGTTTGGCCTGTGGTCCCGGAGCATTCGGTTCGTAGATCTGGCTCAGGCTGTCATCAAGCGTGGGTATACTCATGCCAAAGAGCAGTCGGGTGCCAAACTGCTGGTATAGATCAAAATCCTGCTCGGCTAGTGGCGAGCGGGTCAGGATTCGGACATTGAGATCGGAATCACGGAGGATGATTTCGAGAGCACGACGTACGAGTCCTCGCCGACGATCCTGCATCAACTGAGTCATGGCTGGATTTCATCTGACGGAACATAAATTCGCTATACGCTCCATACATGGCCCCTCTGCCGGGAAAACCCTGTGGGACGAACATGCCGTTCCAGGTTTCGTTTCCCATCTCCAGCTTGATCTGATGAAAGGTCTCGGTCCAGGGAGTCCTGTGACCCCATGCCACTCGTTTCTTTCCGTAGGGCGAATCAGGAGGTCCCGCGAGGTATTCGATCAGATTTTTCTGTTCCTGAACGGTAAAGATGGTGGAGGTGATGATCCATGGATCCGTACCGACCTGCTCGCAGAGTTCGAGCATCTGATGAAGTCCCAGAGGAGTTGTGGTCTTGGCACCATCCGTTTCCTGATATGTCAGGTTGGAAACCTCGGGAGGGCCGAGAGCATCGTCAAGTGCCCTCCCGAATCCATTGTTTGCCTGAAGCACCCAGATCCTCAGTGTACTGGGCTGAAATCGCTTCAGGGTTTCAACGATCTGGGGATAGAACCTATTGGGAGGGGGCCCGTCCTTCTCGACAATGCTGACATTATCGATGAGCAGCGTGCCCGGTTCCGCCGTATGGATTTCAAAACGCTCGGTGTAATTCCCCGTGGGAGGGGCCCCGAGGAATTCAGCACTGTATTGATGCCACTGGTTGCCGACCTGAAAACTAGGATTGGCAATATTTCCTATTTTCACATCCACCGCTCCGGTTGGCATTCCTTTCTGTTTCATCCAGAGTTGGAGAATATAGGTTTTCCCCTCATGCAGGCGCGGCAGATCGGCTCTGTCACCCGAAATCAACCAATCGCCCAATCCGATACGGCGACTATTTGTTGTCCAACCTTCCGGAACGCTGAGTGCCAGCGATGCGTTTCCTCCGCCGGGAGGCACATCCGGCGAAAGGGATACACGGACTCCTGCCTTGTGAAGTTCGCGTGCATCCGCTTCATAAAAGCGAAGGCCGGAACAGAGCCACCAGGGATTTTCCCCCCAAGTGCGGGTGACGCTTGCGGGGATGTTGGTCCGGACGGCCGTAAGAACATAGATGTCTCCCTCTTTAACGGCGGGGCCAGAGTTGGCAAAGGTGACAAGGTTGGGGCCCTGGACTGATGCCTGGTAAGAGGCAATTTTGTCTTCGCGCACGAGATTGACTGCATTGTTCTCGAACCTGTAAACAGCCGCCGTGCCACCATCAAAATATCCGGTTCTAAAGATGTCGTAGTAACCGATTTTGGCCCCTTTTTCATCCTCTAGTGTCTTCTGCGATCCCCCCGTGGCAAATCCCTTTACCCTTGCAGTGATGGGGTTGGGATTGGGGAAAAGCCACCATTGATTATGCCACGGTTCCGTATCCCAATGGCTCATGGTGGGAGGGGTGATGTTTACCCCAAAACGGGGTGGATCGGCGACCACAACAGGCCGGGAAATATCAAAAACAACCTTTTCTCCCTGAGTGGCCGGAAGAGCCAGCAGAAGATGGCTGGATGCAATGAGAAGGATCGCAAGACCAAGAGCATCACGATCCTTGTGGCTTGCTGGAATCATCCAATATCGGCAAGTGCATTCACCCTCTTGTGGATTCGCAGCACTTCAAAAGTCATGCGGATCGAATCCCTCAAAAGACTGACCTTGCTTCCGGGCACATCCTCCCAATCGACCGGAAACTCCACGACGGCACATTTTGATTTGAGCAGGAGAAGAAGTAGCTCGACATCGAAGGCAAAGCCCTGAGTGGTCAGGTAGGGCTGGATTTTCTGATAAGCCTCGATCTTAAGAATCTTCAGGCCGCATTGGGTGTCGAAGGCCGGAATCCGTGCGAGTTCGGAAACAAGCGTCGCAAAAACACGGCCCGAAAGATGGCGGCGCAGGGAGCGGTGGATGGTACGTCCGAGCATCTTGACCCTGCTCGCAAGCAGGGCATCGGCATGGCATACCGGAGAACGGAAAAATTCCTCGGCACGGAGAATCTCACTCGCACTCACGGCCCCATCGGCATCCGTGAAGGCAATGAGTGAATATCCCTCGGAGTGAGTCCATCCACGATGCACGGCCCCACCTTTGCCTGTATTTTTTTTTGTAAAAAGCGGATCAAGCAACACAGGCAAACCCTCGCCCGATTGCATCCTGCTGATGAGTGCGGAGAGCAGTTCCTGCTGTTCAGGAGACGATCCGTCATCCGAAATCAGGATGGCGAAACGAGGAGGTAAAGTCTTAATCAGATCGGGCAAAAAAAGTTCCAGCCTGGAGACATCATTGTAGTGGGGGATGACCAAGAGTGTTTTGCTCACGATGATCACTTTGCTGCTAAATGAGACCCGCGGTCAATGCCATCGTTGCCTAATCAGGCGTCGTCTTTAGAGATCAGTTGCAGGATTTTTTTGGCCTCGCAGAGTGCGGTGTGCCGTTCGGCGACGAGCGCGCGACCCGTGAGGCCCATTTCCGTGAGATGAACCGGGGTGGAGTCGAGACACTCCTCGATGGCCTCGGCCAGAAGTTCGGGATTGGCGGGCGGGACAAGCCACCCAGTTTTCCCGTGCAAGACAAGCTCCGGAATCCCCATCACGGAGGTCGAAATGACGGGGCGACCCAAGGCAAGAGACTCCATGATGACCACAGGCAAGCCCTCTGCAAACGAGGAAAGTACCATGGCACGGGAAGAGAGGAGAATCTCTCGAATCTCCCGACCCGATTTCCATCCAGCAAGATGAACGATTTTTTCCAAGTGAAGTCTGCGGATGGCATTTTCGATCTCCGGACGCATGGCGCCATCACCCACGAGCACGAGTTTGAAATCAGGAAAACGCGTGATCACCCGAGCCGCGGCCTCCACCAGTGTCAGTTGACCCTTTTGTTCGGAAAGCCGCCCGATACAGAGCAATTGCTGTGAGTCGGGGACGGGTGTGAGAGGCATGGAAAGAAACGCGTCATCGACACCACAATGAACAACATGGATTTTTTCCCAATCCGAGGTTGCGGCCCAACGGTAGAGCTGGGAGCGACCGAAGTACGAAATGGCGATGGCAAATGAAGCGTTATGAATTTTGGCTCCCAAACCAAGCGTCTCCGTGCGGTCAAATTCCTCGGGGCCGTGACAGGTAAAGGAATACCGAGGTCCACCCAAGAGGCGGACTAGCAGAGCAACCGCGGTGGAATTGGTGCCGAAATGGGCATGCACATGAGTGACTCCTTCCTTGGCAAACGAGTGATAGAGAAAACAGGCTTCTGCAAAATACGCCAAACGGAGGAAGAGCCCCCTGCCCGGCTCCCAGCCCGATCTCATGGCAGTAAAAAGAGTATGCAGAGCTGCGCTCGGTTGGGTGATAAGAACTCGTAAGACGCCAAGGAGCAGGGTCGCCGCACCCTGATCAAGCACGACAAAGGTTTTATCTCGCTCCGCCTGATCGGCAGGATCGGGGAGGGGGCCGGTGTATCGACGGAGGGAAGCGCTCTTTGGTCCCGCTCCATCGAGGTGCTTGCACAACCGGGAGGGGAAGAGGGAAAGGAATGCTTCCTCCTGAACGGACTTCCGGGTCAGGAAAATCTCCCTCCCGTGACCACACCCAAGGAACTCATCCAAAGATGGTATGATCTCCAAGTCGAGGCTTTGCGCAGGCGCTCCAGCGGAATGATCCATCTGGATCACGAATATCAACCGGGCATCTGGTTCGGGCCTGGGGCGAGGGCGGCGGCGGGTGTCAGCTTTACCCCTCCCTGCTGGGTGGGGAGTCATGTCAGAATTGAATCCGGATGCCGTCTTGGACCGTATGCATTTCTGGGTGCCGGAGCCTTTCTGGATGAGGATGTAGAGGTAGTTGAATCAATCGTCTGTGCCGAGACCTATGTCGGTTCCCACATTACACTGAACCGCATGGCCGCACAGGGTGGTCTTCTGATGGACTTTGAACGGGGTGTCGGTGTCGAAGTATTGGATGAGTTTGTGCTCTCCTCCATGGGATCTGCCTCCCTGTATCCATCACTGGCCGAGAGGATATGTGCCTTTGTCCTTTCAACTCCGCTGACCTGGCTGGCCAGGCTTATGAACCGGGGCGTGCCCCCGGAAGAGGCCCTCTGTCAACTTTCCCGATCCAAAACTGTCTGCCTGAGCACCTATGCAAAAGGCCCTCTCTGTCTCCGCCGTGCCCCCTGGCTTCAAATGGTGGCGGAGGGGAAAATGAAAATCTTCGGCGTGCTGCCTCGGACTGAGGAGGATTGGAAAAAACTCTCCCCCGAAGCGAGATCTGTTCTCGATCAGGCCTCAGTGGGTGTTTTTGCACTTTCCGATCTCTATGATTGCCATTCACCCAAAGAACCGGATGAATGGATGCATGCGGTGTTTCAAGCAGGCAATCCCTCCGGATCGAGCAATGCCCGCAATTGGTCGAAGCTCCTCAGGATCATTTTTATCAACCCAGTCAAATCATGAAATGTGAACTCAGTTGCTGTTTAGATGTTCTGGATCCCGTCCTGGAGGATGTTCCCAGGGCGCTCGGACAGCTGGTCGGTTTTCTCCGCGATCATGGCGTTGCGGATGAGATCTTCCTCAATCAATTTGAACTTGCCGCAGCGGAGGCGATCAATAACGCGGCGGAACATGGTTGCGCCAACTCGGATGAGAAATTTTTTCGCGCCCGACTCTATCTTAAACCCGATCATATAGAGCTTCGTGTTGCCGACCCCTCTGATTTTAAAGGGTTGCCCGGCGAACCGGATCTCCCGGCAGATCCCTTTGAGGAGGGGGGGCGCGGTTATTTTATCATGAAGCGCCTGACCGATGAACTGCTTCACGAAGAGGAGAACGGATGCCATGTTCTCGTGCTTCGCAAGCAGTTTGCCGCATCAGGATGGCAGTATCGTCCCGGCCAGTCCGATCAGATTGTCACGGACATTGCTGATGAACTTGTCTCCAGCTACGAACTCATCAACACCATGGTGTCTCTTGGTGAGTGGCTTGCCATGGCCCCGGATATGGTTGCCTTCGTGGATGGCGCTCTCGAAAAACTCTGTGGAGTGACAGGGGCTGAAGTCGCCTATGTCCGTATCGAGGAGAAGGGGGAACTAAAACTGTTCAGGGAAAGAGGCACTCCCCTGCAATCCATCGAACAGAGCGTTCCGGCCAAAGGTCCTCAGGTCGAGGCGGGTGTCTTTCGCACCGGGAAGGAAATCACACTTCCCGAAGGTTCTGCCTTGAAGGAAAAAGACCCTCTTTCCTCTATCCTCCTCAGCAGCTTTGTCACCCCGGTTGTTTTTAAGGATCAATTTCGCGGTGTACTCGTCATGGGGAGGACTCATGCGGCGCCTTATTTCGTGGCAGGCAAGCTCAAGGTGGCCCGCATGGTGGCGGAATATCTCGGGATCATTGTTGCCTTGGGTGAACTTCAGAAGCAACGGGCAGCTGAACAACTCGCCCTCCGTGATTTAGAAATCGCTGCGCAGATTCAGCTATCCCTGATGCCGCAGACTTTCTCCCCCATATCCGGGCTGGATATCTATGGCACCTGCCGCCCCGCCCTTCAGTCCGGCGGTGATTATTTTGACATTCTCATCCTGCCGGATCAATCCGTACTCTGCGTGATAGCCGATGTCATGGGCAAAGGATTGCCCGCGGCACTGCTCGCCACCATGCTGCGGACCAATCTTCATGCTGTTGTTGCCTCGAATGTCACGCACCCCGAGGAGATCATCACCAAGATCAATCAGCTGATGTGCAAGGATCTCATCAAGCTGGAGATGTTCATTACGATCGTCTGCGTCTGGATCTCCTCCGACCGGAGACAGGTGCGCACCACCAGCGCGGGACATTTATCTCTGATGTTGCAGCGAGCCAATGGGAGTATTGTTGAAATTGAGGGGAAGGGAATTCCGGTCGGGATTTTCACTGACATCACCTATCCCTTCGAAACCACGCCCTTTGAGCCCGGCGACAGGCTCCTGCTCTATACCGACGGAATCATTGAGGCGGTTGGTGATGATGACTCCATGTTTGAGATAGAGCGCGTTCGACAGTCGTTAGACACATCCCGCCTTCTCTCCGCACGCAAAACAGTTGAAAAGCTGCTTCAGGAGGCTGCAAGCTTTTCAGGTAGCCGTCCTCCCTCCGATGATCGTACCATCATCCTAGTTTCCCGCACCCAATGAGCGAACCACATACCCCTCATATCCTTATTGTTGACGATCAGGAGTTGATGTACCGCGTCCTGCAGGCGACCCTCCGACCGCTTGGGGCGAGGCTTTCCTGGGTCAAATCAGGTTCCGAAGCGATACAGCATATCGAAAGCATAGGGGTTCCCGACGCGTTGGTTCTGGACTTTTCGATGCCGGACATGGACGGGGTCGAGACACTCCGCCTGATCCGCAAACTTGATTCGGGGGATGCCATCCCGGTTGTCATGTTGACAGCGCGAGATCAGACTCATATCCGGACGGATGCGGAGGGATTAAAGATCCACACCTTCATGACCAAACCCTTCAGCCCGAATCTGCTGCTGAGCACGCTGAAACAGATTCTTCACCCCCGTTGAGAACATAGAAGTTCCACGGAATTTCCAACCGCAACCTGAAACAGGTGAATATCATGAGGGAGGCTTGCCCAAGAACGGCTGGAATAGCTAGGATTTGGACTATGAACGGCCGGAGCCACCGAAACCTCATTTCCCTTTTCTGTTTATTGGCAGCACTTCTCGCGCCAGCTCTTACTGCGCAGCAGGCAGCTCCGGACGCTGGATTCGTGGCTCCTCGCCCTACCCGTCCCAAAGTTGAGACGACCCCCGTGGAAAAACCCGCCCCCTTCGATATCACCGGGATTGTAGCCCAAGCCTTCAACATGAGAAGGCCGCTTCAGATGATCAATCCCCTCGCGCCAGCCAGATATGGTGATGGCAGTGAGAGTGTCAGCTGGGATCCCGACAAACCTGAAAAGCCCAAAGGGATCATCCTGTTCGGCATTCAGTGGTAATGATGTTTCTTTCTGGCAGGGTGGCGTTCTACGCGGATCGAACGGCTAGGCGATGAAAGCATTTGTGATCAATTTGGAGAGCGCGCCTGAGCGTTGGGTTCATATGCAGCAGGCATTTTTGGGGTCTCCATTTCAGATGGAGCGCGTAGCCGCAATTTCAGGAAAGTCTCTTAAGTTGCCGATCCCCGAGTTTGACCAGGAACGCTTCCGTCGATCCCATGGCCGGGGGGTCAATATTTATGAAGTCGCCTGCTACCTGAGTCATATCAAGGCGATCCGTGCATTTTTGAAAACTTCCGAGAGTCATGCCATGATCTGTGAGGATGATCTGCATCCCAAGTCGGACACGGGAACCCTGCTGACAGCCCTCATGAAGACCTCGTTTGCATGGAATATAGTCCGGCTGACAGGGCTCTCAGGAGGCACCCCATGGAAGGTTGTTTCGCTCAATCGGGAATACTCCCTCAATGTGCAGATGGGGAGGCTGAAGGGATGCGGTGCCTACATTTTGGATCGCAAGGCAGCTGAGGCTTTCGTAACAGGATTGGTGCCGATGTGGCTTCCTTGGGATCATGCTGCTGACCGCGAATGGCCCTTCGGGTTGAAAGCGGTATCCGTCTCTCCATTTCCCATATCACAGACGGAGGAAAAATTTACCAGTGATATCCAAGGGAACTCCCAGCCCCGCCTATCCTCTGTGGAGCGTTGGCGCACAACCTATCCCTATCAGATTGGAAACGAGTTCTCCCGCTGGATACATAGGGGAGGCTACGCCCTTGGACTCAAACTCCGATTCCTTTGCAGTCGGGATTTATAAAACAACGATGAGCGGATTTTTCAGCCGTTGGGGTACATGGTGTCTGCTGGGATTCGCGCTCATCTATTACGGTCAGTATTACCGGGCCGGTCTCTATCCCGCCGCCGAAGGTGGGGTTGAGGGGATGCTGGCTTTGCGATTACTGGAGGGGAAAAGGCCGATCGTCGACACATTTTTGGGGTACAACCTGTTCTGGTTTTATCCCATCGTTGCGATTTTCAAACTGTTCGGGCCAAGTTACACGGCACTCCGTCTTTTCTTTCTCGTTCTCTGCACGCTGACGGGACTGATGTCCTTCAGATTGGTGTGGCTCTGTACCGGAAATGCGGTTGCAGCATTTCTCGGGGGACTGTTGGTGATGATGATTCCCGGGCAGATGTTTAGAAATTACATGGCCTTCATCGTTGTGTTGAACATGACCGCCTTCTTGCCTGCATTTTTGCTGAAACTCCGCAAGCCATCATCCCGTCTGCTTTGGATGGCCTGCTCTGGAGGGACACTTGCCCTTGCCTGGTTGATCCGGGTTGATGTTGGATTCTTTCTGACCTGTGTCTGGCTTGGCTTGGTCATCACCTTTCCAATAGGGCGCAGCGATTTTCTGGGTCATGCCAGAATCGCGGGAATCGGTGCATTGCTTGCGTTGATTTGCTTCCTCGCTGTTCATCTCCCGGTCTACCTCGATGCATCAAGGCGCGGCTTTGCTCCAGAGTTCGTGGGCCAGTATCAGCAATGGCCCTTCATGATCGCCTCCCAGGGTAGAAAGGTCATCGATAGCATCGCGAAATCCACTGCCTTCGTCCGTTATCAACCCAGGCCGGCAACTACTCCGACGACCTCTGTGGAGCCTGTTCCATCCAGCGAGCCGGCCACTGCGGTGACGAAGACGCAGCTTGCCCATCAGCCTCGCCATGAGGAGATCAAAGCAAAGCCGGTGAACACACCGCTTGCCCGTCGGTCCATTTTTTCCGGATCAGCGAGGGATATCATGCTTGCGATCAACATCTACCTTCCGGTGATGGTCGCCATCATGCTCGGGTTTGCTTCGGTGGGCGTATGGATGAGCGCACTTGCCCGTCGTGATGAGATCCTGCGGGATCATGCGTTGGTTTTATTGACCGCGCTGGGATGTTCGCTTGCCCTCTTTCCCCAGTATTTTTTTTGGCGACCTGACATGGTGCATCTCAGTGAATTTATGGTGCCGATGTCGTTGACCAGTATCATTGCGATGACCTATGCACTCACCGCTTGGAGAAACGCAAGCAAGCACGGACGATTGGGATTGGGAGCGGTTCTTTTTTTCTCGGCCACGATGCTCCTACTCTACTACATCAATGCTTTTCAGTCTCAATCGAGCGGCGGTATTGCAGCGGGTCTGAACAAGCGACTCGAGTTCCATGGTGCCAATGGTGTCGATGTAAAATTGACGCCGGATGAGTTTCGGGACACCTCGGCAATTTATCGGATTATCACGGCGGTCTCCGCACCGGGGGAATATCTCATTTGCTACCCGTACAATCCCGAAATCAACTTCATGACGGATCGACCATCGTATGAATATAATTTCTACATCGATAATGTCATGATTTCCCCCGAGCGGTTTTATAACGAAGAAATCGGGAAAATTTCACGCTATCACCCCGCGGCTTTCGTCATCACGGATTGGGAAGTGAATAACACAGAGCAGTCCAGATTTAGCATCTGGGCAGCTCAGACCTATGACCACATCAGGATGAATTACAAACTCGCTTATCAGCGCGGGAACACCGAGGTGTTTGTGCGCCCCGACAGGGCAGAGAGAATTCCCAAGGACTTGAGGTTTTAGAGCATGGCTGCCTTGGATCGCTCAGTCTGATCAGAGATGGAAACGCTCTGACACGCCGCAACCACTTCATCGACGGAGATCTTGAGCATCCGTTCATTGTCGGGGATACCACTAGGCACTTCGCCTGATTCACCCCGTCTCCTTCCTGCGGGCGCCACCATGAGGTGAGGACATTTCCAGGGACCGAATTGTCCCGGAACACTATGACCAAAAAGGCTGACGATAGAACATTGCATCGCGGCGGCGAGATGCATGGCTGCTGTATCGACGCCAACATAATAACGGGCCTTTGAAAAGATCCAGGCCATCTCCCGCCACGATGCCTGCCCTGCGGTTGTCATGACTCGTTTTCCAAAGCCCGCACATAACTCCTCCGCCCCGGCGATCTCACGGGATGATGGCCCGCAACTTACAAGTACCTGAGGGGTAAATTCCAAGATGCGGTTCAGTGTCTCACGCCAACGATCGAGCGGCCACGATTTGCAATGCCACCGCGTCGCGGCGTGGAGTACGGCAAAACCTTCTTGCAGCTCCGATGCCTGCTTCCATGGAATTGCTTCTGAAGGGTTGAATCGAAGCGGTGGAATTCCCTCGGGCAATCCAAGCACCTGCCGCGGCGTCATGTAATCCATCTCAACCTGATGGAGTAGGTCGCGATCTGTCTCCACGACATGAGTGAAGCTGCGGCGCCAGGAGGGTTTGAGTATATCAACATCACCCACATGGGTTGCGCGGACGCGTGCCCGCGAGGCGGTCACAAGAATTCTGCCCCGGTCATTGTCGCCAAGTTCAAAGGCATAATCGAAGGTTGTGCCGATGACGGTCGCCAGGGTTCCCATATCGCCTGTAAAATCGCCCCATGTGCGCTTCCTTTCCTCGGGGCGGGCAGTCGTAAGGATCCGGTCTGCTTCGGTACATCCGGCAAGTATCCCCTCGGTGCCCCGCCTGACAGCCACCCAGATTTCAGCTTCGGGAAATTTCCGCCTCGTTGCCACGATGATCGGCGTGATGAGCAGATTGTCGCCGATGTGGCGGAGTTTCGTGAAGAGAATGCGCATGGAAAGAACAACTCACAGGGATAGAATGGAGAGGAAAAGAAGAAGCCAGATTTTGGAAGTCATCTTTTGGATCCCAAAGGATCCCCTCTCTTCTGCTCCATCCGTTGCAGGCGTGTGGGATCCTATTTTCCGCGGACGGGAATCACTGTGACCGGGAGGGAGGACTTTTCCAGAACTGATGTCACCACGCTTCCGCTGAAGAGATGATAGAGCGCCCCGTGTCCGTGGGAGCCAAGCACGATCATGTCTGCCCCGGTTGATGTGGCCTTCTCCAGAATCTCTTCCGAAGGAAGGGCTACGGAGACGGCAGTCTCTACGCTCAGTCCCGTTGCGCGCAGTGGAGCGGCTATGGATTCGAGGCGCTCTCTAACACCCTCCTGATCCGGTGGTTCCATCGGCATGGGAGCCGTGATGACATCCATGGCTGCTCCCACGGGGACATAAGCCGCAACGGGTTCCACAACAGCAAGAAGAATTAGTTTCGCATGAAGGTCGGAGGCAAGCCGCCCGGCCCCTTCGACAACTTTATGGGTGATCGGACTCAGGTCAATCGCTGCAAGGATTGTTTTCATGACACCAAGCATGGAATGGAGGAGCTTGCCTTGCCAGCGAAATGCACCCGCTCCATAGTCAAATTCATGCAGGAATTTTTCGGTGGATTTGCAAAAGCGGAAAAGGGAGGAAACCTGTTGCTCTCGCCAGACGCTCCTCTGGCTGCAAGGATGAGGCCCGTCACCCTGGAGGAATATGTTGGACAGTGGCATCTTTTGGGTGAAGGGAAACTGCTCCGTCGTGCCATCGAGGCTGACAGGCTCTCATCGGTAATCTTTTACGGGCCTCCCGGCACCGGGAAGACAAGTCTGGCGCGTGTCATAGCCGGTCGTACAAAGAGTCGCTTTCTCGAATTGAGCGGGGTGGAGGGAGGGATTGCGGATATAAGAAAGGCAATCGCTGATGCGACGGAAGAGATGCGAAATGGAGGCGGGACAATACTTTTCATCGATGAGATTCATCGCTTTAACAAAGCACAGCAGGATGCCCTGTTACCCGATGTCGAACGAGGTACGGTGCGATTGATCGGGGCGACAACGCAAAACCCTTACTTTTCGATCAATAGCCCGCTGGTCTCTCGATCCCAGATTTTTCAACTCGAACCATTAAAGGTTGACGATCTTTTGCTGCTTCAGCATCGCGCAGTGGCTGACGCCAAGCGTGGGCTTGGCGGGTTGCCGATCACCTTGGATGAGGCGGCTGCACTTCACCTTGCCGTGGTGAGCGACGGCGATGCCCGCAAGTGTCTCAATGCACTGGAGATCGCTGCGCGGACGACTCCCTATGATGCCGGGGGACGGATTCGAATTTCACAGGAAGTGGCTGCCGAAAGCATCCAGAAAAAGGCCGTCGTCTATGATGGCACCGGTGACGAGCATTATGACACGATCAGTGCTTTCATCAAAAGTCTGCGCGGCAGCGATCCTGATGCGGCCCTTTATTGGCTGGCCAAGATGCTCCATGCCGGGGAGGAACTCCGCTTCATCACGCGTCGGCTGGTGATTTTTGCAAGTGAAGATGTCGGGCTTGCCGATCCGTTGGCCCTGCCGTTGGCAATCGCCGCTCAGCAGGCGGTTGAGTTTGTGGGGTTGCCGGAGGCACGGATCACCCTAGCACACGCGACGGTGTATCTGGCGACCGCCCCAAAGAGCAACAGTGCCTATGCGGCGCTGGGAAAAGCCGTGGAGGATCTCGAGAAGGGGCGTACTCTGGCCGTGCCTGAGCATCTGCGATCCACAGGCTATGCTGGTGCAAAAAAACTCGGCCATGGAGTCGGCTACAAATATGCCCATGATTATGTAGGTGGCTATGTGCCCCAGGCCTACCTTCCCGAAGGGCGCATTTATTACACGCCTTTGCGCACCGGCGCTGAGTCGCGCATCGCCGACCGTGTCGAAGCCTGGAGAGCGGAGTTTGAATCGGCAAGGCAGCAAAAAGGATCGCAAGGATAAAATCCAGTCTGTCGGATTTCCCCCTGCATCAGAGAAAGACTTTGACTCCATCCGACCGCCCTTCTACCCTTTCCCTCCGCCTAGGATCACCCTAAATGCAGCTCTTGGTGCAATGAAGCCGTGTCCGTCGGGCGGCTATACTCAATTCCACAGCTTTTTGACAGAATTCTCATGGCCACTCAACTTACCTACGCAGTCGTTACTCCCGCCGCCCTTCGCAAGGGTCGCACGGGTGGTATCCTTGCCCGTCTGATTTCGCGCAGCGGTCTCGATCTCACAACGGGGCGTGTTTTTGCCCCCTCAAGTGTTCTGCTCGACCAGCTTGCATCCACTCTCCCGGCACAGAGCAAAACAGCTTCCTATTTAAAATCCCTTCCTGTTGGTACACAGCTGCTTGTGCTTGTGTTTCAGGGGGATGACGCTGTTTCCAAGGTAGCGTCCCTCGTCGGCGATGACACCACCATGAATGGGCGTGGTGAAACGCTACGGGACACTTTCGGTGACCTCGTTGAAGAAGGAGGCAAGACACTCTATTTCGAGCCGGGAGTGATTTCCCCCAGCTCCGTTGGCGAGGCCGAAGCCGGTCTCAAACTCCTCGCTGCTGCATCCGATGCAGAGGGTGGCATCCAGGACGCTACGGCCACTTTTCCTGCTGGCACTGCGCTGGAAAAAACCTTGGTGCTTATCAAACCGGACAACTTCGCCTTCCCGAATACTCGCCCCGGCGGTGTGATCGATCTGCTGACCCGGACCGGTCTTGCATTGGTCGGTTTCAAGCCCTTTCACATGTCCGTGGCACAGGGTGAGGAGTTCTATGGTCCGGTCCTCGATTTCTTGGTAAAAAAGCTTCCTGATGGCCGCGAACAATGGGAGTCCATCATCGCATTCATGTCTGGCAAGCGTCCCTCCGATTGTCAGCCGGATGAGAAGCAGCTTCCCGGAAGTCAGCCATGCGTGGCCCTGATTTATCAGGGGCCGGATGCGGTCGCCAAAATCCGTGAAGCTCTTGGACCGACAAACCCTTTGCAGGCACCCCACGGTACGATCCGCAAGGAATTTGGAACCAATATCATGATTAATGGGGCACATGCTTCCGACTCCGTCGAGAATGTAGCCCGTGAGACCGGAATTATCCGCCTTGAGGAAAACGATTTCAAAACGAAAATCGCCGCCGCACTTATCTAGGGAATTTCCTAAACCACTCCACACCCAAACCACCAAAAACACCCTTCCTATGGATCTTGCAACCCGCGTCAGCGACATCACACCCTCCCTTACCCTCGCCATCGACAGCAAGGCCAAGGCCCTGCGTGCCGAGGGCGTTGACATCTTCGGATTCGGAGCCGGAGAACCCGACTTTGATACGCCGGAGCACATCAAGAAAGCCGCCATTGAGGCACTGAATGCAGGCTTTACCAAATACACTCCCAGCTCCGGAACGCCGGAACTGCGCACAGCGATCAGTGAGAAGTTCAAGCGCGACAACGGGCTGGATTACAAGCCGAGCGAAATCATTGTTAGTAACGGGGCCAAGCAGAGCTGTTTCAACGCGATCCTCGCTCTCTGCGGCGAAGGGGATGAAGTCATCATTCCCGCCCCCTACTGGCTCAGTTACCCTGAGATGGTTCGTCTTGCCGGTGCCGAACCGGTGATCGTTCAAACCACCCAAGCCAATGATTGGAAGATCACCCCCGAGCAGTTTGAGGAGGCCATGAGCCCCCGCACCAAGATGATCATCATCAACTCCCCGGGCAATCCTACCGGCTCGGTTTACACTCGGGAAGAGTTGCGTGCGCTGGTTGAAGTCGCCGCGGATGAAGAGATCATGATTCTCTCGGACGAAATCTACGAAAGCCTCACCTACGATGGTGCCGAGCATGTCTCCGTTGCCTCGATCACCCCTGAGGCCCGTGATCTCACCATTACGGTGAATGGATTCAGCAAAGCCTACGCCATGACCGGTTGGCGCATCGGCTATCTCGGTGCTCCCGAGCAGATCGCCAAAGCCATCGACTCGCTCCAGAGCCACAGCACCTCGGGCCCCTGCTCCTTTGCCCAGAAGGGGGCTCTTGCAGCGCTCACCAGCGACCAGCAATGCGTGGCCGACATGCGCGAGGAGTTCAATATCCGCCGTGAATACATCTTCGAGCGTCTCTCCGCGATTCCCGGTGTCACAGCCGTGAAGCCAAAGGGTGCCTTCTACATACTGGCCAACATTTCCAAGTTGGGCATGACTTCTACAAATTTCGCCGATCGCCTGCTCAGCAAGGCCAAAGTCGCAGTCGTTCCAGGCATCGCCTTTGGGGATGATTCCGTGGTTCGCTTCAGCTACGCCACCGGACTCGATGTGATCAAGCCCGGACTCGATGCCTTTGAGGAGTTTTGCAAGAGTCTCTAGTCTTTCAGCTCCTTCATAGGTCAACCATGAGTTCCCGGAAGGCCGTCAGCACCAAAAAAAGTGCCGACGGCCTTTCTCTTTATCTTAATAAGCAGCGCGCTCTGGTCGAAGCTGCGCTGAAACGAGCTGTCCCGTCCGCGTCCGTCCGTCCTTCAACGATTCATCAGGCGATGCGCTACAGCCTGCTTGCCGGAGGCAAAAGATTGCGTCCGATTCTCGTGCTTGCTGCGGCTGAGAGCTGTGGTGGGAAGGTAACCGAAGCCCTGACCGCTGCCTGCTCTGTGGAACTGATCCATACCTACTCGCTTATTCATGATGATCTTCCCTGCATGGATGATGATGATTTGCGTCGTGGACGACCCACCTCTCACAAGGTCTTCGGCGAGGGCGTTGCCGTGCTTGCTGGTGATGCCTTGCTGACTCAGGCTTTTGGTCTGCTCTCAAAAATTCGTCCAACCGGACGGTATCCTCTCTCCGTATATCTGGAAGAGACTGCGCGTGCTGCCGGTTCACTACAGTTGATCGCCGGACAGGTTGCGGATCTTGAGGCTGAGGGAAATTTCCCGACGATTTCCGATGTCCGCTTCATCCACGAGCGCAAGACCGCCGCCATGATCGTGCTGCCACTCCGCCTCGGGGCGATGAGCGCCAATGCCACGCCATTGCAGTTGAAATCCCTCACCGAGTTTGGCTCTGCTCTTGGGCTGGCCTTTCAAATCATCGATGACATTCTCGATGTCACCCAATCGAGTGACCAGCTTGGCAAGAGCGCCGGCAAGGATCTCACGGCTGCCAAGGCCACCTATCCTGCAGTGATCGGAATCGAGGCTTCAAACAAGGAAGCGGCACGCCTTACAAGGAAAGCCCATGCAGCAATCAAACCCCTTGGAAATAAGAGTGCTAGGATGATTGAAATTGCGGAATACCTTCTTGGAAGAAAATGCTGAAAACTAGTTTTCGGATGCATCGAGGTGTTTGAGCAGAATTCTCTTCATCTCCAGGATGGCTGATGGGTGAGCGTGTGCCCCGTGGCCGGCGGGAACAATCAACTCCGATTCAGCCGTTTCGAGGTGTGCGCTCTCATAGCGGACCACTCCATCCGAACTGTTTGGCGAATCGCCGCGTCCGCGATCTCCGAGGATGCTATGGTGGGGAGCTTCGATCGGGCGCCGGTTCAATGCGTCAAGAAAAGGAGAGCGGGGCGAGAGGCCGCAGATACTTGTAGGCGGTCGGTGAAGGTTGATCGCTCTGAAGAGATCACGCATTTCAAGGAAGTGGGCGGAGATATTACTGGGGAGTCTGATCAGGGCCACGACGAATCCTATGGGTCCGGCTGTCGCGATGCTGCTGCCACGGTGGGGAACGCAGATAAAAACAAGTCGTCGCACATTTTTGTCCCTCTCAAAGATCAGGGCATCCCGGAGAAGAGGACTTCCAGGCAGGCGAGCAATAACTTCCGGGGCCTGTCTTCCAAAAATCTGATTCAGGATGGCATTGCCGCCGGAACTTGATGCCTGGGCCCGTGAAATGATGCCCCCCATGCTGTGGCCGATCAGGACGATGCCATGCTGCGGCCGGTAGTGCTGTTCCGCCATTTGCAGATCGGAGCGAAGCTGTAGTGCTGACACCGGAATCGGTTGCCCGGTCGGATAATGAAAAAACCAAAATTGATAATGCCTGAGAATTGATGGATCTGAGGAGAGTTCACGGATGACCCCGCCCCAGATAGCCTGGGTGGAGAGAAGGCCGTGAACAAATACCACCGGGATCTTGTGGCGATCATACGGTTGGGTGAAGACAAGCCGCGTGGGATAAGAAAACCGATCCACAACAAAGAGCCATTTAAGACCGATCAGGAGAGGGTTTCCGGTACGGAATGTCGCCCGATTGGCTGCATCAAGATCGCCAGCGACTGAGCGCTGCACCCCTCCAATCTGGGTGGATTTAATTTTCTCGGGATTCAGGAACCTGATCTCGATGTCACAGATTTCACCATGCAGGCGTGTGTCCGCCACGATGGTTACAGGAAGGCGATAGCCGTGTCGTGGGGCAAAGGGCTCCTTTTTCCGATCAGGGTTGCTCACGCCAACGACCGCCACACCCCAACCGTTCCATCGAAGCGGCGTGTTTGCTGTGGTCGTGACCGGACGAATGAATTCGAGTTGATCAAACAGCTGCGGAGACCAGTCATTACGGGCAGCAATGAGTCGCACCCTGTAGCTGATGCCATCGCAGCCGACAATATTCGTGTTCTTAAGGTGTCCCTCACGGAAGTTGATTTGCGTATACCGGCTCAACGCCGATCGTGCGATATCGCACCCCATCGTTGAGTCATCAGCCAGTGCAAGCCGTAGCGCAGGAAGGATTTTCCGGGTGGCCCGACAGGGATCGCCATCTCTTCTTGTAGCAATCATCCACTTGCGTGCTTGCGAAACGGCCCCTTCCCGGCCGGGTGAAATTTTAGGGCCATGAGAGAGCCCGGCACATCCCGTCGAGATCACTGACATGGAGATGAGGGTCCATCGGACCAGAGAGCTTTTCATTGCAGGGAATTCCAGTATCACTATTTCACCCAAACCGCAAATATCATGACTATCCAGACGAAGAAGGGAAATTCACTTAAAATACTGGCGGCCATTCTTGGCCCCTTTGTAGCCGTGGTTCTGGCACTTGCGCTCTTGCCGATGAAGGAGCAGTTTTCCGCTCCTTTCGTTCCGTCTCCCGCGAATTATGCGGAAACAAAGTCCCTGCTCGAAAAGTTGTTTTCCTCAGTTCCTTCGACACTCTCCCCTGAGGGCCATCCCAGGGCTTATTTGCACGATAAGCCCACAGAGCAGGTGTTTGTCTTTCTTCATGGTCTGACGAGTGCTCCGGAGCAGTTTGATCTGCTTGGCCGCCAGCTTTTTGCGCGCGGTCATAATGTGGTGATCGTACGCAGTCCTGGACATGGTGAGTCCGATACGATGACTGATCAGCTTTCCGGGTTGACCGCCCAGGGGATGCTGGAAGCTGCCAATCAGGCTGTGAATCTGGCGCACGGGCTCGGCAGGCATGTGACCCTTGTAGGGCTTTCCATCAACGGCTCGACTGCCTCCTGGTTTGCACAGCACCGCACTGACTTGGATCGAACGGTGCTTCTAGCCCCGTTTTTTGCTCCCAAGGGACTTCCCGAATGGGCCATTGCTCCGATTGCCAATCTGGTTGTCAGGTTGCCCAATGTCTTCCTCTGGTGGGACCCCCGCGTGAAGCAAAACATGATTCGTCCACCATACACCTACCCGCGATATTCCACGCATGGCATTGGGAAAATGATGCTGCTGGGACTTGATGTTCTCAATGCCTCTAAACGAACTCCTCAGGGATGCCCCTCGATCCTGATCGTGACGACTGCCTCCGACTTTGCTGTCAACAACGCCATCACCGCACGACTGGCTTCACGCTGGAGGATGTTCAGGCCAGAAGGAGTGAAGACTTATGAATTTTCCAGGGAGGAGAAGATTCCCCATGATTTCATCGATCCCAACCAGAGCAACCAGCGCATTGCCGTCGTCTATCCGCGTCTGATCGATATGCTGGAATCCGGCAGAACCCC
>JBAXTN010000044.1:0-20370 GCA_037130175.1 bacterium
GTCCAAGCTCGTCGCACAGTAACTTTAAATCAGCTTCATGTCCTCCCTGATCCCATCCTGCGATGACAAATTGCCATTTTTCATGCCTTATCCCCTCAACACTCGAACCTCGGCTTTCTGCGAAAGCCCTCAAAGCATTCACTAGTCCCTTCTTCGGATGGATCCGTCCGAGAAACAGAAGTTTCTTTTGCCCATCTCTCGTCACTTGCCTCTCGTCTCCCGAGTCGAAAATATTGGGTAGATCAATCCCGTTGGGAATGATCGCCACTGGATTTTTCAAACCATAAGCCCGGAAGGCATCAGCCTCCTCACGGCAGAGTGCCCGCAGACAGGTCGCCTTACGAAGCTGACGATCCTTGAAAAGCCTTGCAGCGATCTCCTTCTTCCAGGCCGCATTGCGAAGCGCCCAGGCATCTAGTGATCCATGAGGGGCCGCGATCATCGGCCTGCCTGTCTGCTCAGCCCATCGGAGAGCCGCCCAAGAGGGATACTTCCAGAGAGTGGCTGCATAGAGCAGGTCCGCGTTCGGATCGAGTGAAGGGAGCAGATCGGGCGAATATCCGAGGGCCATCGGTCCTCTTGTTTTCACAGACTTTGGAATGATCGGAAGCCACTTGGAGCGATCCTCAACGGTGTACGGGTCCTCTAGCCCAACGACATCTACACTCATCCCATGATTCTGCGATAATTCCCTCTGCAAGGCGCATTCAGCTCCAAAGATCCCTCCGTCGGCACGGGAGACAGATTCGAGTAAGCAGATGACCTTCATGAGTCAATGTTTAGCCTGATTGGGCGGTGAAACCCTGCGGTATTTTTTATATATCGACCGGATCAATCGCAACGCCGGTTGCTCGATAAGATAAGTCAACAAAGTTGCCAGCATGAGTGCCACTCCTAAGGCCACTGTAATTTGAAAAATCCTAGGCTCCCCTGAAAGAGTTCGCATGATGACAAATCCGATGTTCTGGTGCACAAGATAGAGACTGTAGGAGATTCCTCCAAGAAAGACTAACGGACGCGCGGCGATCCAACTTAAGCGGTTAAGAGCCAGTAAATAAAATAGTGTAAAAAACAACACCCCGTAAAGACCACCCCAGAGTCCCTTAATCACAAATTGCGTTGCAAGACAGCCTCCGAGGAGCAGTTGACGAGAAAGCGTCACGCCCTCAAAGCGGATGAGATAAAATAGAATTCCAGCTAAAAAGAGGTGGGCATACTTGAGGAGGAAAAGTACCGCTATTGCCTGAGGAATTGGATGATGCATCCATCTTGATGCAACATCTGCACTGATTTCTAAGATCAACCAAGGCAGAACAATCTTCTCAATGTGCCTGAGCATTCCGACAAGGAAGAGCAGAAGCATGATCACATAAAACATCAACTCAATAACAAGTGTCCAATAGACATTATCGACCCAACGAAAACCCAAGGGACCTGCGAGCATCGTCAGGTTGATGACTGCGTCACGCCAAGAAACGGTATAGATTGGAAGCGGATTGAGCCAAACCACAGTTTGCGTGAGCAGGACAGCAACCCAAAACACGGGAAATATCCTAGAGAAACGAGAGACAATAAAATCTAGCCCCGTCCGAGTTTTCAAAAGCGTCATAAAGATGACAAAACCGCTAATGATAAAGAAGAGATTGACCGCCAGCACCCCGTAGGGAATAGCCGAGTCCGCGCCAGTGGTATAGACTACTGTGTAGTGGTAAAAAACAACCATCAGCGCAGCCAATCCTCTAAGCACATCGAGTTCGACAATGCGCTCTGGTTTACCACTTAGTGATTGGCTCCCTCTGCCCAGACTTTGTTGCGATTTACCTGTCACAATTTACTTTAACGCGAAAGCACGAAGTTCAGGACACTGCGGTCAATAAAACCTGCCTTTTTATTATCTGCGGCAAGCGCAACCGTTACAGCAGCGTTCATTCCGGATGCGAAGCGATCAGGGCCCCACTCGGCGATGATTTCCCTACTTCTAGCGCCCATCTGACACCGAGCAACTTCATCAGAAGCTATCCTCACCATTAGGTCGGCCAACTGCTCCTCATTATAGGGATCAAAGGTGAAGCCATTTTCTCCCTCGCGCACGAGATCCCCGGCGCAACCGCAGCGGTTACTGACCAGAACCGGTAACCCGGATGCCATCGCTTCATTCACGACAAGGCCCCATTGCTCCGTGGTGCTTGCATGGATGAAGACCGCCGCGCCAGCATAATAGGCTGGCAGTTCCTGATAGCCTTTTGCCCCGACGAGTTGGACATGATCCTTCACTCCGCACTCGCTGATCACCCGTTCAATCTCAGTTCGTTGTTCACCCTCGCCGGCGATCACTAAATCAAAATCTGAAGGCTCCGTAACGGATGCGGAGCAACGGCCGGGCAAGCCAAGGCTGAAGGCTGAAGCACTTGATTCAGACGAATGCTTTGTCAGCTTACGATAAAGGGCATAGGCGCGGATCAGCCCAGGAATATTCTTCTTCTTTCCGAATCGGGCACACGCAAAGAAATATTGCTTGGAGCAGCCCCCTCCTGACTTCTGACTTCTGACACCTGACTCCTTTAACTCATTTACCCGTACTCCAAAGAAATCGTTGTCCACCACATCATAGCCGACAAACACACTTGTGCGAGGCAGGCCAAGCTTCACGAGATAATCTGCCTGGGGAGTGCCGCCTACCAACCCCGCGGAGCAAAGACCGACCAATCGACTTTTCATCCATTCCTTGATCGTCGACCGGACCTCATCGAACTCGTTGCTCTCGGAGAGCATCACAATTGGTACGCGGTTCAGTAACGCCCATCGCATGGCGGCCAGACTTACTCTCAATCCCCATCCACTCACGCAAATCACATTGGGCTTGATCTCGTCAAGCTCTGCACTCATTCGTCGAACCAACTCACAGGGAGGCATCTTCTTGTCCTCACGAGCATTCAAGAGGGTGTGGCGGAGATAAGTTGATGACTCGGAAAATTCGAGCACCTTAAATTCATCACGACTCGTCATCTCCACGAGATGCACCTCCGTGCTGCAGCTTCTTGCCATGGCCTCCCACCGAGCGTGGTGGTAAGGAACCGTGTTGACGATGACCCCTGCGATGCGGCGTGTCATAAAATGGCGCTACGCCGCTTACAGGCACCAACTTGTACACTCTTCATCCGTGGGAGTGAACCCCATCGAGGCCAGCACTTTGATAGCATGGGTCTTGGGTGAACCATAGTTGACGATTCTCCTGCGTTCGTTCTCTCCCACCACCTCGCGGAGTCGCGGATCTGAGGCTAGTTTCAGGATGAGGTCCGCGAGTTTGTGAATCTCGTGCCGCCCGATCAAGTAGCCCATGCTGTCATCTAGGATAACTTCCCGAGTACCTCCTGCTAGAATGGAAGAGACCAATGGGACGCCATAGGACATCGCCTCGAGGGGGGTGCGAGCCTGCGCATCCCAGTCGGAGTTAAAGAGCAGAATGTCTATTGCCTTATAGAACGGGAGCAGCTTTGTCTGCCACCCGATCCAAAATATATTGTCAAATATTCCAAGGTCCCGAGCCTGTTGCTGGAGTGCCGAGCGTTCGGGACCATCCCCCGCAATAATAAATTTTATCTTGGGATCACTTTTGAATACCTCAGCGGCAACATCGAGAAAGACATCCCATCGTTTTCTGGGGATCAACCAGCCTGCGTTGCCAACTAGAATGGTATTATCAGAGATGCCAAAACTTCCTCTAGCTTCGATTCTCTCCTCTTTGGAGAAAGGAGGATATGCATGAACGGGTGTGCTGACCATCGTCGAAACTCTCTCCAAAAACGGGGCAATGGAAACCGCCTCCTTCATAATATACTCCGAGACAAAGACGATGGCCCTGAATTTCAAGGCGGCAACCCAGTAAATAAGCCGCCAGATCCAGGGATTCTTGACGCCCTTGTGATGAAAATGGATGGAGAGAACACGGTACTTTTTCCACAGCTTGCCAAGCGCCAATTCTCCCATGAGATTGTGACCGATCATCAGAAGGCCATCAGCATTTTTGGAGGCTAATATTCCATGCAGTTTGAAGATGCTAAAAAATCCCCATGGCCCTGAATAGGAAGACCCTTCATAAGGTATTCCCCTCACTTCTAGCAAGTCACTCAGCTTGCCCATGGGATTGATCGATACCACCTCCACCTCAACATTCATTTTCCTAATCTCATTGATCAAGAGAAGCATGTTGTGCTCCATGCCTCCGAGATTGGTGCATTGGATGAGGATGATAATTTTCATGACGAAAAAGGTTGCTTGTATTCAGCCTGCGCTCTGGGGTTGTTGATTATTGAAACTAATTTTGATCCGTAGGCATCAATGGAGTATTTACAACACTCCGTTTTGCAATCGGATGACATTTTATCATGAAGACTGCTATCAGATACAAATCGCATTACAGCGTTAGCCAATGCTACGGGATCATGTGGAGGAATGACAAATCCCGTCTTCCCCTCCTCCAGAACACGACCGCAGCGCGATGTGGCAATAATTGGAAGTCCGTGTGCCAGAGCTTCCAGTTGAGTGATAGCAAACCCATCCGATAAAGTAGGCAGGACGAATGCCGTGGCACTTCGATACAGTAACTCTTTCTGAGCATGACTGACTTTTCCAAGCCACCTCATGTTTGAAGGAGCATGCCTAATGGAGGATTCGGTAATATTTGATTCGCCCGCAATCAGAAATTCAACAGGCTCAGCTTTGAGTAATCTGGCTGCCTCAACGAGATACTGAATTCCCTTCTGAAGGGTTACCCTACCAACCCAGAGGATCCTTACCTTTTTGTCTCTCTTCGGGCTGTGATTTTGAGAACTTTCGCCGAAAGTAAGATTATCTATGTTCATTTTTGGCTCATAGGCCAAGGGCAGAACAAATATCTTCTCGGCCGGCGCGCCCTTTTCTATGTTGCAAATCCGCGACCACTCCGAGTTGACGATGATTAAATCCGCAAGCATCCACTCTTCATGGAGCCGATCGTATACCCGGCGCGGAATTACGGCATTAGGATGGGCAACATACTGATGCCAACGCCGTGCCTCTTCATGGATGATTTCGTGCTCTCTCTCCCCCGGATCGATCTGATCCAGCACAATAAACTTACCTTGTTTCTTCTCCTCCCTCATGGCCTCTAGTGAAGCATAAGAATATCCAAAAAATGCGTCATGAGGGGGAACATTTGCTCTCGATACCGCCTTTGCAAAGGCTATGTCACCCATCAGGGTGGCCTGAGAGCTGCGTCCGAATCGCCTCCAAAAATTGCATCTTACCCTGTCTTTCAATCCAACAAGATTCAGAGGAGTGATCAGTGCATCTGGTATCCCTTCGGCCTGAACGGCAAAAGCCCGATCCAAGGCACGCACGGGAACATGTTTTATAATGCTTCCTAGGATGCCGCGAGGTGCATACCAGTCCACTACCATGTGAGAGAGCATGCCCATCCGATGAAGGGCCCTCGCCGTGAGAAAATGCTCTCGGGAGCCCTTTTGAGATAGAAGGAACTTCACTTTTTATAGAAATCTTGGGTCAAAATGTAGGTTATAGGTCAAATTACGGTTTCTCTCACCGACCTTGCGGGACGGATTTCCGACCATGATCGCATACGGTTCCACATCCTTGGTTACCACGGCTCCTGCTCCGATCACAGCACCGTCTCCAATGGTCACGCCGGGTAGAATCAATGCCCGATAGCCAATCCAGGCATGGTTACCGATGATGACATCCCCTCCCCGGTCGGAAAAACTAGAGGACTGAGGGTCATGACCGAGTGTCAGGATGGAAGCCTCGGGGCCTATAGAGACATCGCTTCCGATGCGAATGTGATATTTTCTCCCATCAAAAAGACATCCGAAGTTGATCACATTACGTTCGCCCAGATGCACCTTGCGACCATTCAGAAAGCGGCATTCCATTTGTACACAGGTCCCTGCTCCGAGATTACCCAACCAAATGCCCAGATAGGCACGTCGCAAATGACGGATCGGGAGGCATCCAAGAAATCTGTTGTAGAGAAATGCAATCAAGCCACCTGAAAAAATGCGCAAGTTCATGATTCAGTCTTATGGGGAAATACCGATGCATCCAGCACACTTTTGGCATTCACATCCCATGAAGCCGCTGCTTCATATGCTTCCCAGTCACATTTGATTTCTTCATGAAGAAGCTTCTTCATACCATCGGCTATAGCCACTGCAGAATCGGGCTCCACAGCCATACCGAGATGATATTTTTTCACGGCCTCGATCATAGGGCTGGGCGATGCAGAAGCCAGGATCGGCTTTCTGGCATGGGCAGCAATGTTCAGCACACCACTCTGGGAATGGAAGTTGGAAGAGTAGCTCAGAAGAATGAAATCCGCACCGGCGAAATATCTTCCAATTTCCTGATCGCTGACGAAGCCCTCGATGAATCTACACCGCTCAGCGACACCCGACTCCGCAGCTAGATTTCTGTAATCATCGAAAGACTTGTCCTTGGATGAAGCCACAGACCCTGCAATCACGAGGAAGGCCTCGGGCACTTCTTTCAGAGCCCTGATCGCGAGATCAAGATTCTTCCCATCTCGAACATAGCCGAAGGAGAGAAAGACCTTTTGGCCTGATTGAACTCCCCACTCATACCTCACTTGCTGCGGATCATGGTTCCCGAGATCGACTTCATAAAGTCCATGGGGAGCTACCACGACTCTCACCCTCTTGGGGACGATCGAGCGATCGGGAAGCTCATGATGCACCAGCACGAAATCCAGCGGCTGATAGGCCAACCAGACCGAGAGGCGATGCCACCACTTGGGACCGATCACATAGCTACGGACAGGGTCATGAAGATTGGCGGCGTAACAGACCCCGAAGATCCGAGAGAGAATGATATGGGGATCGATCCAGAGGGGAGCCAGATACTCCACATAGGAATCAAGCAGTACGAGATCAGGGCGCTGCTTAATGATCTGCCATGCCAGCAGATACCGACTCGAGATGATCCGCCAAGCCATCCGGAGTTTTTTTTCCAATCCAGAAGGGCCTTCCACGGGATCTGGCAGACAAGTGATCGTCTCAAAGTCCGTTTTGCGACCGGCAAGAAACGAAGGCGGGACGAGACAGATCACCCTGGCCCCAGCCTTCTCCAAAGCCCTTCCCTGATAATAGGTATGCTCCGCCAAGCCTCCGGCAGTTGAGGGGGAGTAAATGAGAACTTTAGAAAAAGTCTTCATTCACATGATCTGATGATGACTCGTCTGAGGGTCTCCAAAGAATGATATTTTCTCACTAAAGGAGCACCAGTTAGAGCCTGTGGGGAGAGTAGCAGAATCTGATTTACTGCCTCTTCAAGTGACCTAGCAACATCCTCGGCGGATTCCTCGCGAATAGGAATACCGCACCCGGCAAGTTCCGCGACTTCTCCGGACCAGGTGCCCTCGGTGTAGATGATCGGAATTCCACGCCCGGCAGCCTCGATCGCCACCCGGGATACCCTATGATGGTAGGAATTGCGACGGTAGGGCAGGAGGATCAGATCGGTTCTGGACAGTAGCTCCTCGTACTCCAAGACATTCAGATTGTGATTCAGAAACTCCACGCGTTGATCTAAGGACAACTCCCGATCAGGCCCAAGTATCGAACCATCGGGCATCGCAAAAGGCTTTGGCCATTGCAGGACAAAACGGAACCGATCTGCACCCGGTCGGGAGAGCAGAATGCGAATCGCATCCTGAAAGAGATCCGTCCCCTTCTCATGTCGGGCGAACCCTGGACAAGTGATGGTGAGAGGAAAGTCTGAGGGCTGAGGGCTGAGGGTTGGAATTCCAGATTCAAAGTTAACCGGATGAGGTGCCAGAGTCACTGGAAGTCCGGTAAAGCGCTGAAGCTCGTCCTGCATCCCTTTCGTCTCGGCGGCAAGTACGACACGCCCCGATCGGACAGCCGGTGCCATAAGCCAAAAACAGAATCGGGCGAGTTTCGTGGAGAGTGTATCCGGAAATTCCGTCGGTTTTCCATGACCTGCGTAGCGGCCAAATCCTTGGACAAAGAGGAGGAAGAATCGTGACTGCTTGGGAATCGCACTGCTTCTAGAAAGAAGTGCAAAGGCTAACAGATGTTGCAACCTCATCGTGAAGGCGCAGATCCAATCATAGGGATTATGTTGCTTCAGCCAAGACGCGAGTTCCTTACAGAAGGTCAGATTATGTATGATGCCCCCGAGCGGCCCCTGACTCGCGGAATCGATCCAGCAGTTGCGGCTGAACCACGGAGAACCGCCCACTCGATCCACAATACTTTTGGTGGCATCCCGATGGATAGCGACATCCACTTCATCTCCCATGGAACGAAGTCCGCTTGCAATATCGCCGATATAGCTTGGCCAATGACCAGCACCAGACTGCAAGGCCTCCTCCGTGATCAGTATGCGGAGAGGCCGCTTCGATGCAGAGGAATCAGTCACTTGTTAAGCCCTGGTAAAATGATGACGCAGTGCAGATCTGATGACACCGATTCGACGACGATAATTACCGACGACAAATTCCCGACAGGTAAGAAGGCGGTATGAGGTGCGGAGTAATGCGCCAATTGAATCAGCATTGATGCAGGAAGCAATCATCTCATTTGAGAGGAGAGCCTTATCCAGCCATAATAGGTCAGGGGCTCCCTGAGTGGCAGAAACATGGCCGCCATCGACTGCACATTTGAGATCCTTTGAAAACTGTCTCAGCGCGTCACACTCAACCATAAGCTGTTTTCCGTATCGCTCGGATCCGAAATTCTGGCTTGTGATCGACTGCTCGTGAAGGCGGTAGGAGATCCCAGGCGTCTCATCCCAGATCACCTCCCCGATCAGGCTGGATCGGAAAGCCAGTGCCCAGTCCTCGCAGATGCGGCCTTTCCCCAGAGGACCAAAAATGGACCAAGTAGATTTCCTGATCGCATGGGTAGCTCCCAGTATGCCACCCCCGTGAGACTTCAGCGTCTCAGGATAGGAGAGAACCTTGTTCATCACCTTCGGAACACTCTCATTGGATCGCGAGTTTCCGATCACCACTGGAGCAAGGAACGTGGAAGAGGCATCCGGATGCGTTGCAGCTAATTCCATATGGCGGGCAACACGCCCGGGAAGGGAGATATCATCCCCCGCAGCGATCACAATCCACTCACCCTGAGCCAAGTCAGCCACCTCGTCGAGATGGGCACTCAGCCCCACATTGACAGCCGTTTGCCGTGCGATGACCTGATGCGGCCCCGTATAAGAACCAGCCATTTCTTCCATGATCAGGAAGGTTCCATCGGGAGAGCAATCATCCGATAGGATGATTTCAAGGGGAGAGTAGGCCTGCGAAAAAGCTCCCTCAATTGCCTCTCGGATATATTGCTCCTGCCTGTAACCAAGCACGACGAATGTCACGGGGGGAGATGTCATTGGGAAATGGTAGTGATTACAGGGAATCCGAAGGAGTGAATTTTCCCCTGACTTTTGCGATTAGGTCGATCCCAAGCAGTTTCTGTAGCGCCATAAGACAGGCACCTCCCACCAGCACTGTGGTACTTAGGCCGATCACTACACTCCATCGCTCTGGGAGGAATCTGATGCAGCAAAGGATCGCCATCAGGATCAGGCCGGATGGGAGTAAGATCTTAATGGCAACCCGGGACCAACGAAATCCAGTTAAACGGAACGCCACGATTACCATCATGATCGTATAGGCCAGATAGGAGAGTGCGAAAGAGATACCGATCCCTTCGAGCTTCCAGAGCTTCATGCAGAGAAAAATAAGCGCCACGTTGATGATTCCAAAGATCAGTTCTGAAAGGGTGAAAAGGAGACTCTTCCCTTTAGCCACGAGCACATAGCCGAGAGGCCAACTGACCACCCGGAGAAAGACTCCCAGAATCTGCCATCTTGCAACACCCGCTCCCTCCACAAAGGCCGCCGAGTAAAAGGCATTCATGACCCAGGGCGCCAGCGTTAGTGTGGCTATCACCCCTGGCAGTGCAATCAGGACCCCCATCTCGGTCTGCTCGTTGACCAGACGGTTCATAATCGGATGATCGTGGGCGGAGGCAGTGAGACGGGGCATAAAATCAGTTCCCATGGCACTCAGCACGAATCCGATATAATAGGTGGAGAGCGTCCAGGTAGCGGTGTAGAGGCCGACCGCTCCCATACCAAGCTGATGCTGCACTAGGACACGCGTGAGATAGGAGGTCCCGCTTCCAATCAGAGCAGCAACGGTGAAGGCGATCCCCATAGCCAGAAGACTACGTGATTCCATCAATGTCTCACGCCAGCTGACCTGAACGGGCAACACCTCGACCTTCCGCGCATACCACCAAGAGAGTAAGATCCCAAAAGCGGAGATCGCGATCAGATAGGGAACGATACCCCTCTCCCTCAACCACCAGACTAGAGCCACGCTCACTACGGCACCAAAGAGCGCACCGACGATCTGGGAGGCAGCCAGATCGCGTAATCTGCGAAGCCCTTGGAGCAGGGCACTCTGACCTGCTGAGATCCCACCGAAGAGCAGAGTCAGCGACATCAGGGTAATGCCGAGAACATGCTTGTCATCACCAAAGGTCGTGCGACTGAGTATGGGGGCAAGAGCGAGCACCAGAATCATGCCGAGCAGACCCGAGAACAGGGAGACACGATGCAGGGTCACGATGGTACGGGCTATCCTCTCTTGATCATTCGTCCCGGCAGCCTCGGCTATCTGGCGTACCCCACTGGCATTGATCCCAAGTCCAGCAACGGAACCGATAAGAGCCGTGGCAGACATATACAATCCAGCCAAGCCCATCCCTGCCGGCCCAAGAAGTACCGCAAGCACCTTGGTACGCAGGATCCCGATCGCCATATTGATGATCTGAGTCCCGCCAATAAGCGCGGTGCTCTTAAAAATCTGCCGATGGGAGGACATGAAGGCGGATCAAATCTCCGGCAAGGACTCTTTGACCGACGAAATAATTTCTTTCACCTGATCGTCGCTCAAATGAGGCCCAATCGGAAGGCTTAGAACCGTCTTGGATAATTCTTCGGCAATGGGGAATCCTGCACTGGGAAACTTCATGCCCGCATAGGCTCCCGACTGGTGAGATGAAATCGGATAATGGATCAGGGTGCTGATGCCTGCCTCCTGCAGTTTCTTCTGTAGGAGATCCCGTTGCGGATGCCTGATCACGAAGAGGTGCCACGCCGGAGAGGCCCATTCTGGAACATACGGAAGAGTTAGCTGCGGACTGATCGCTCTGAATCCGGAGAGATATTCTCGAGCGATCTTTGAACGCCGCCCGTTCCACTCATCAAGATGGCTCAGCTTCACTCGGAGAAATGCCGCCTGAAGCTCGTCCATACGGGAATTTAGGCCGACCTCCTGATGCTGGTATTTGACCTTGGATCCGTAGTTCCGCAGTGTGGCAATCCGCCCGGCAAGCTGAGGATCATTGGTCGTGACGGCTCCAGCATCGCCGAAGGCACCGAGATTCTTTCCAGGGTAGAAGCTAAAGGCTGCTGCATCGCCAAGGCTCCCGACTTTACGTCCCTTATAGTTAGCCCCGTGAGCCTGTGCTGCATCCTCGATGACTTTGAGTCCGTGTCTAGCCGCGATCTCGCAGATAGGATCCATATCCGCCGGTTGTCCGTAGAGATGGACGGCAATGATCGCTTTGGTTCGGGGAGTAATGGCTGCCTCGATGCGGTCAGGATCAATATTGTAGGTTCTCGCATCTGGCTCAACGGGGATAGGCGTCGCTCCAGCAAAAGAGACTCCGAGCCAGGTTGCAATGAAGGTGTGGGAGGGTACGATCACCTCATCCCCCTCACCAATGTCATACCCGCGAAGGATGAGATGAATGGCATCAAGCCCATTCCCAACCCCGAGGCAATGACCAACTCCGCAATAGGAGGCAAACTCGCTTTCAAAAGCCTCCAACTCCTTGCCGAGGAGATACCATCCGGAATCCATCACACGATGGTAGGCCGCATCGAACTCCTCCTTGTACTCAAGATAGGTAGGTTTCAGCTCAAGAAAAGGAATCTCCATCTCAATCATTTGAGATCCCTCTTGAATTCCTCATAGTCACGGTAATAGTCCGACTCATCGTAAAGATTGGAGGCGAGCACCAGACAGACTGCTCCAGAAGAGAAGTTATCCATCTCACGCCAGATCATCGGGCAGACATAGAGTCCGTAGTAGGATCGTGCGAGATGGAAGCGCTTCTTGCTCTGTCCATCGTCTAGCACGATGTCAAAGCTGCCTGACATCGCCACGATGAGTTGGTGCAGTCCTTTGTGAGCATGACCGCCTCTTTCTGCTCCGCCCGGAACATCGTAGAGATAATAGACCCTCTTGATATCAAACGGGACATGACGCCCCCCCTCAACGAAAGTAAGATTACCACGAGGTTCCCCGATTTTAGGGAGATCAATGAGTTTGCAGTTATCGATGGGGGTCATGGGGTAGTTTCTGTGATGGAGGTTTCGCTAGACTTCTCAAAAGTCCTGTGACAATTGCAGAGGGCAGTATATCCGCAAAATTCAAGTTTCGTCCCGCAACGGCACATCCATGCTGCAATCTTGGCGGGGGCCCCAACGACTAGTGCAAAATCGGGGACAGTCTTTGTCACGACCGAACCCGCAGCGACTAATGCCCACTTGCCGATCGTTACCGGAAGGATCGTCGCATTGGCCCCGATGCGGGAACCTTGCTTCAGGAATGTTTTGGATCTCGTGAAGTCCGTATTTCTGCTTCTTGGGTTCAGATCATTGGTAAAGGTCGCGTTGGGGCCGATAAAGACTTCATCCTCAATTGTAATTCCATCCCAGAGCTGCACACCGCATTTGATCGTCACCCGATCCCCGATTACCACATCGTTCTCGATGAAGACATGTGAGCAGATATTGCATTCGGAGCCGATACGAGCCCCCTGCAACACCACACAATATTGCCAGATACGGGTATCCTTGCCAATCGTTGCAGTCTGGACATCAGCAAGAGGGTGAATACTTTGTTGTTGGTTCATAGACAATTAGGACTTTATTGGATCGGGCCTAGCTTACCAACTCCAACCATTTGGAGTTCTGCTCTGAATGCTGAGCTATCTCTTCCAAAATGTCATCAGTAGTTGTCACGGGGTTCCATCCCCACGCTTTCTGAACCTCGCTTGAATCCAACACCATCCACGGAATGTCGAAGGGGCGTGGATTTGAATCTGACGCGACCTGATGCGAACCTAGGCGCTCAGCGCACCAAGCGCTGAGCTGGGCAAGTGACATGGCACTGCTGGCTCCTCCGCTGACATTGAGGATGGGTTCAACACTACGGCCAGCATCCCCCATCTGCGAGATAAGCAGCGGGACAATGTCACGGGGGTGAAGGCAATCCCTGACCTGATGGCCCATGCCGTCAAAACCGATGTATCTGAGAGGGCGACGCCGAGCCCATGAATGAATCCAGAAACTGAATATGCCTTGGTCTGCCTTACCAAACTGTCCTGCTCCTGCAAGCACCCCGCAGCGGTTGATCCGCACGGGAAAATCAAAGGTCAGTCCATATTCAAGAGCGAGGAGTTCGGAGCATTTCTTTGATGAGCCGTAGAGAGAGATGGGAGGCTCTGTGGAGAAGGATTCGGTGACTCCAGCAGAGGAAAGTGAAGTTTTAGCCACAAGAGGCACAGGATTCACAAGAGATTCTGACTGCAATCCATTTTGTGCGTTTTGTGCATTTTGTGGCCAATTTCCCATTTCTAATACGGGGCGGAAGGCGTTGTTCACGATTTCGACAGGGAGGGAGGCCAGCGGAGGAATCGAGTAGACCCGGCTCGTGCTCAGCAGGATGAATCCCGCTTTGTTTTTGCGGCAATACTCAAGCAGATGAATGGTGCCCCCAAGGTTGTGATCAAGCAGTTCCTTTGCGCTCGTCTGACCATCCACCCCGGCCAGCACGCTGGGGTTGGCCGCGCAATCCAAGACCCAGTCGGCGGGAGGCAAAGAGTCGATGTCATCTTGGTTTCTGATGTCCCCCACCCTCACATCGATGCCAAGGGCCCTGAGCGGTTCCAGATTTGTCTCGCTTCCCCTGCGGATGAGGCTGTCGATGCCGGTGATCCGGACACCGGGAAGATGCTCGAGAAGCCCGCGGGCAATGATGGATCCGGCAAAGCCGCAAATTCCGGTGATTAATATTTTCATGATTTTTTAGCCACAAGAGGCACAAGATTCACAAGGGGTCAGAGAACTAGCTTTTTGATTTGAAGAACCGGCGCCCCGAAGTTGATCAACATTCCATGGCGCAAGCCCGTAGCCCTAAGATAGCCCAAAACTTGGGCCGTATGGATATCCTCGAGAGATTCACAGGCCTTGATTTCGAGAATCATTTTTCCTCCGACAACGATATCGGCAACGTAATCCCCCAAGACCGTACCATCTTCGTCTTTTACTGAAATACGCACCTGCTGCTCAACACGAATACCTTTCTTGAATAACCGATGAGCTAATCCGTTCTCATAGACTTTTTCGAGATGACCCCATTTTAGAAAGGTATGAAGCTGCAATGAGGCCTGACGAATAATATCAGCCAACTCTTTAGCCTCAGCATCAGTCATTTTTGTGCCTCTTGTGCGTCTTGTGGCTAATTCTTATCCCTCCGCCGCTACCGTGTTTCACACGGTACGGCTCTTCCACGCTTCGACGATCTGTCTGATCGTTTCCTCCAGACTCTGAGTGATGTCCCAACCTGGATAGTGAGCCTTCATTTTACGCAGGTCACTGTAGTAGCAGATATGGTCACCGATGCGGTTCTCGTCGACATAGGTATAATTTTGCACTTTGCCCGTGAATCCTTCGGCGATCCGGAAGGCCTCGAGGATGGAGCAGGAGTTATCTTTTCCTCCACCAAGATTATAGACCTCTGCGATCCGGGGTGACTGCACAAATGCCGACATGAAGCGGGCGACATCGAGGGAATGGATGTTGTCACGCACCTGTTTTCCCTTGTAGCCAAACACTCGGTATTCTTTACCCTCAAGGTTGCACTTTACCAGATAGCTCAAGAAGCCATGAAGCTCGACACCGGAATGGTTGGGACCGGTGAGGCATCCTCCGCGCAGGCAGCAAGTGGGCATTCCGAAATAACGCCCATACTCCTGAACCATCACATCGGCCGCAACCTTGGAAGCTCCAAAGAGGGAATGCTTGCTCTGGTCGATGGAGAACTCCTCAGCTATCCCATGTTCGTAGGCGGGATCTGCGTAGTCCCAGCGGGTCTCGAGTTCCTTGAGGGCAATCGTATTAGGGCGGTCTCCATAGACCTTGTTCGTGGACATGTGGACGAAAGGAGACTCGGGGCAGGCGCGGCGTGTAGCCTCCAAGAGATTCAATGTACCGACCGCATTGGTGTCAAAGTCATCAAAGGGAATCGCTGCAGCCCGATCATGACTAGGCTGAGCGGCTGCATGAATAATGACATCAGGGCGAACTTCAGCAATGAGGTCGATTACCCCCTGACGATCGCGGATATCGATCTCGTGGTGAGTAAAACCGGTGAGTTCTGAAGAAATTCTCTGCTGATTCCAACGCGTATCGCCCTGCGGACCAAAGAAAACTGCCCGCTGGTTGTTATCCACACCATGGACTATGTAGCCTAGTTCACGGCTGAAATACACACAGACCTCTGATCCTATGAGTCCGGATGATCCTGTAATGAGGAGTTTTTTTTGCATAAAGTATTGTTATCGATTTGAGGATGATAGCGACCAGCTAAAATAATCCGTTTAAAAGTACTAGCACAACCCAGAGTCGTGTCATTCTCCTAAGCAGATACCCTTTCCAGGACCAGCTTCCCTTACGAAGTGACCCGATGAAACTTCCTCCAACCAAAAACCCACTCAGTACAAAAAAGATCATGACCGACTGGTGTCCCAACCCGGTCAGAAAATAGAATCCCTTCTGCACAACGCCCGGGGATTCAAGGCGCGCATAAGGAACGAAAAGAAACGCCCTCAGATGCTCCACGCAGACCAGGAGTGCAGCCATACCACGCAGGCAATCAAGATGGACAAGGCGATGCTTCAAAAGAGGGAGATTTTATTTCAGTAACACGCTGCCGCACTTGATGAAATCCACCCGCGGCAGCACAGAACGCAGGTGAGGAAGAGATCAAGGAGGGTCCCATCATGCAATCCGATCCACAACCAATGCACAAGAGAATAGAAAAGAAGAGAAAGCCACCAGAAAACAGGGTTAAAATATCACCACCCCTCCTGTCACGAAATTCGCTCTAAGGAATTAAATTCAAAGACGCTTTACGGCCCATCATACGAGCTAGTTGATGTCTACTCGAAAAGGTTAGGACTCCGAGCAGCAACACGGCCGCCACGATGACGCCTGGCTCCGGCACCGGCACGATCTCGCCGCTCGTGCCTGAGGAGAATCCTGCACCGGCTCCGATCTGTCCCGTACCAGCTCCCGAGAAGAAGTTGATATTGGCGAGTTCGCTGCTCGTCAGGCTGGATGAGTCGTTGAGCGTCGTCGCTGAGCCTGAAGCGGATGAATAGTTCCAGATGCTTAGCGTGTTGGCTGTCAGGCCTGTTATCGAGGCAAAGGTCAGCGTGGAATTGCCTGAGAGCATGGAGAAGTCGATGATGCTGCTGGCAGTCAGGGTCAGGGCTCCAAAGGCCTGCACCGAAGTCTTGACACTCCCTCCTGCATTGACTCCACCCATGGAGAGCGTGCCTCCAGCCAGCGTGATCGCTGAGGTTGAATTCACTGAATTCGCGGCTCCCGTGTTGCCCAGCAGCAGGGTGGATCCAGCCTGTACCAGCACATTGGTGGTACCGCTCAGTTGACCACCGCCGCTGAGATCGAGTGCGCTTCCTGCCCCAGTGATGGTAGTAGTACCCGTGAAGGTGTTGTTGCCAGTTGCTGTCAGCGTCCCAGTGCCAAGCTTGGTAAGGGAGAGAGGCCCCATGATCTGTCCTCCAAAAGTGCTACTACTGTTGTTTGCCCCCACAGCGAAGGTCATCAGCGCACCACTGTTGGTGATCACACCGGTTGTTCCCGAGAGAGCACCCTGCGTGGCTGAGTTGCCGTTGAAGTTGAGTGTGCCGTTGACGGCAAGTGCACCATTGGTATTACCAAGGGCGTTGGCACCTCCAAGCGTGACCGTTCCCGCGCTCACGGTCGTGCCACCGGAGTAGCTATTATTACCAGAGAGGGTGAGGGTGCCTGTGCCATTCTGAGTGAGGGAACCAGTGCCGCTCATGGTGGCCGAGTTCGTCCGGTTGCCGGCTCCCACATTGTAGGTCAGGGCTCCGTTGTTGGTGATGACCGTCGAGGAGGCGATCGATCCTGCATCACTTCCGTTACCGACCTGGAGTGTGCCGGAGTTGATCACCGTTGCTCCCGTGTAGGTGTTGCTGCCCGATAGGGTCTGGGTGCCTGTGCCACTCATGGCGACCGCGATGCCTCCGGTTCCAGATTTGATGGTGCCCGTAAAGGTGGAGCTTCCTCCCGTGGTTAGGGTCAGGGTATTGGTCTTGGCTGTGGCTGTGTT
Source organism: bacterium (assembly GCA_037130175.1). Taxonomy (GTDB): domain Bacteria; phylum Verrucomicrobiota; class Verrucomicrobiia; order Chthoniobacterales; family UBA6821; genus UBA6821. Next base: position 17,555 of record JBAXTN010000044.1, read on the forward strand.
GGTCACCACACCGCTTCCGATGAGGCCTGCGACAGCGATGGAATTGCTGCTCAGGTCAACCGTGGCATTATCCGTGAGAGTTCCTGTGCCAAGTGCATTCGAGTTGCCAACGGACAGCTTGCCGTTACTGACAATCGTGCCGCCTGAGTAGGCATTGCTTGCCGATAAGGTCAGGGTTCCCACGCCGGCCTTGCTCAGTCCACCATTTCCACCGATTGCCGAGGCGATCGTGATCGCCTTATTGGAACTGTCGATAGTACCGCCACCTGAGTTAAGGGTCACTGTCGCCACTCCATTGGTCAGGAAGTTGGCATTGGCAGAAGCTCCAGCCTGCAGGGTACCTCCATTGAAGATGATGCTGTTGCTGTCCCCGGCCGTTACCGAAGCTGCCCCACGGAGCAACTGGTTCACTGTCAGGGTGCCACTGCCGAGAATCAGGGTATTGGTATTGCCAGCGGCTGTCAGGGTTGATGCACCGTTGGTATATTTTGCCGCGTTTGCACCCAATGTCATCGTGCCGAGTGATGCACTGCCACCTTCCAGATCAATGGTGTTGTTGTTACTGACCGATTGTCCACCGATGGATGCATTGCCAGTCCCCACAAGAACACCTCCAGAACCTATATATACAAGGTTGGTGGCGTTGAGTGAGATTGCGTTGGAAGCCGCTCCTCCCATCCACAATGTTGTGGCATTCAGATTGATGGTTCCATTGCCGAGGTAGAGTGTGTTGGCATTATTGGAGGCACCGGAACCTACACCAAGTTCCGAGGTCACATTGATGGTGCCTCCATTGTTGGTGACTAGGTTGTATTGGGAGCCACCGGCACCGACTCTCATGTGGTAGCCCGACAAGACTGCTCCATTGCTCAAGGAAACCAGGTTGGTTCCAGTGGTATTTGCAGCAAAACCAACATAGAAGTAAGGTGAGGCACCGCTCATCGTATAGGTACCACCAGCTAGAATCAGCTCATTGAGGTTTGTCGATCCAACAGCTGTTCCGCCAATCACGAGTGCGTTGGCACCTGCACCCGTGTTAGTCATGTTGCCGGTATTGTAGACTAAGTTGGTTCCTCCTCCACCGCTTCCGATATTCATTGAGGTCATTGTAATTGTACCGCTATTGCTGATGACATTCTGACCAGACGCATTGCCACTATCACCAACATTCAGGGCAGCAGCACCATTGATCACTCCCGAGTTGTAGAGCAGGTTATTGGTGCCATTATGTCCCACCGCCGAACTGCCAGAGAAGCTCATGGTACCGGTGTTCGTGATCACATTGAATGTGGTGGTGTTATTGCCGATATTGAAGTTAGCAAGAGTGGCTGTGCCGTTGTTGACGAATGCATTCAGTGCGGCTTGGGCGCCACCTACAGTAAGAAGCCCAACATTTGTCATGAATGCGCCTGTAAAGTTCTGAACGAGATTGGTAGCGGTGGCGGCATTATTATTACCAATGGTCATGCTTGAAGCATTACTCAAAATGCCTGTGTTGAGGATCTCATTCAACCCTGTGGAAAGGTTACCCACAGCTGCTCCACCACCGGTGATGAGAAGTGTTCCGGCATTGCTTATCGCATTGAGTGCAGCATTCGCAGTACCCAACGTGTATCCACCAGTGCTAACAATGGTGCCGGATCCGAAATTTACGAGCAGGTTGGTTGCCGTGGGGGCAGCGATTGCACCAATGACAATCACTCCATTGGTCATCACACCGGTGTTGTAAACGGCATTGAGCCCCGTGGCACCCAATCCAATACCTCCTCCGCTTGATAGTCCTCCAATATTGGCATTACCCGCGTTGGTCAACATATTGGTACCTCCTCCCGAAGCACCAATCTTGTTGTCATACATGCCGGCAATGAATTGACCTCCTGATGCTATCGACAAAGTACCTCCAGCATTGATCTGATAAGTAAGTCCTAACACAACTGCGGATGCGTCCAGCGTTCCACCACTTCCCACATTCAATGTGGCACCATTTAGGCTAATGTAACCGGTATTGGCACCAGATCCAATGTTAAGCCGGGCTCCATTAGAGATAGTCATCAGGGAGCCCGCATTCAGGGTGATGGTGGTGTTGGTCACCAAGGTGTTGGTCGTCCCGCTGTTGGTGAAGTAGATCGATCCTCCGTTATCCGTGATGCTGCTCGTGGAGGAGAGCGCTCCGGAGGAGGCGTAGTTCAAGGTGCTGTTTGTCCCCACCGTCGTTGCTCCGGTGTAGCTGTTGCTGCCTCCTAAGGTGACGACTGATCCGGTCTGAATCGTCAGGGCCTTGGTTCCGGCAATCACACCTCCTGCTCCCTCCGTGAAGGTCGCATTGGTCACTGTGATGGCCGTATTGGAAATCGATCCATTGAGGGTCAGGTTACCGCCACCATTGACGATCGTGGCGTTGGTGTATGTGTTGACACCATTGAGTGTGGCAACGCCATTGGATTGAATTGTGACACCACCTGTTCCCCCGATGACCGCACCAACACCCTCGGTGAAGGTTGCGTTAGTCACCGTGATGGCCGAATTGGAGAGCGTGCCGCTGTTGAAATTCAAGGTGCCAGCATTGACAGCCAAAGCAGAGGCCTGCGTGAAGCTTCCTCCAAGGGTCAATGTGCCCGCGCCATTCTTGGTGACGGCTCCGACCGATCCACTGGCATTGGTCAGCACCAGGGAGCCTCCGTTGATATTGAAGAGGTTGCTAGAACCACTGAGGGTCTGTGCTGCCGTACCAAAGTCTAGGGTTCCTGAAGTGACCGTCAGGTTGGTGGTTCCACTCAGGTCAACCGTAGTCGCGCTGGCATTGGTATAGCCGGTAG
>JBAXTN010000045.1:0-19714 GCA_037130175.1 bacterium
CATCAACATTGAGGTAACCTCCGATCGAGGGCTCTACATTTTAGGGGAGTTCGGTGAAGCCGTAGTACGGGATAATCCCGATGCGATCGTCATAGCTGGAGATCTCTCAACTCCTTCTCGAGCTGCCTCACACATGGCTGCCATCCGCAAGGCTGTAGGAAGCCGTCCGTTGGCTGTGACGCTGGGGAATCACGATTTCTGGACAGGAAATGTCTCTGAAAAAGATTTTCATCTTCTTGAAAACACTATCACTGAGTGCTGGGAAAAGCCCTGTCGCGATAATGGTGTGGTCCTGCTCGATCACGAAAATGCACGGTGGGGAGAAATCGAGATTGTCGGTGGATATGGTCACTTCGATCTAGGACTTGCCTGGCCAAAACTTCGACTTGAAGGAAAAAGTGTGACCAAGGAGATCTATTTGGCGGGGGAGCGCTGGAACGATTTTCGATATATTCCACGATGTGCCGAATTCTTGAAAGTGAATGCCCGCGCACAGGCAGTCGGTATCGCCAAGCGTCTTGATCAGGCCATTGCCGCCAAGAAGCGAATTCTGGTGGCCACACATACCTGCCCTTGGCCCCAACTCAATGGCCACCCGAAATCAGGAACCTACAGAGACATCTTCGCCGGCTACTCAGGCAATTCCCTTGTTGGAAAGGAGATTGAAAAGCGCTCGACTCATGTCGAATTCCTGATGTGTGGTCATACCCACTACCGTGTTGACCAACAGCTGATCCATGGGATTCCTTCACTCAATGTTGGAGCCGATTACGGCATATTCCGTGGAGTCATCTATGATTTGAAAACAAAGCGCATTCGATGGATCTGATCCCCTATTTCTTGCGGCACAAGCTTCTCTCGTGCTAGGCTTCAATCATGAGTGGTTCCACTGCCGAAATCATTGAGGTCTGCGAAGCCCTTCCGGATGAGAAACGGATGGAGGTCGTCGACTTTGCCCGCTTCCTGCTCGTCCAGCAGGATGATGCTCGCTGGGAGAGCCTGATTGCAGCGGAAAAGCCACGTCCTCGCCTTGATGAGTTTCTGAGAGCTTCAGCAGCAGAGGCTGATGAGCCGCTTGATCTCAAGCAGTTGTGATCTCCAGGGTACGACCCAGCTTCTGGCGGTCTTATGCAGACCTAGATCCACGCATTCGTGATGCTGCCAAGAGAGCATACACGCTTTTTGCAGAAAACCCTGCTCATCCATCTCTCAGGTTCAAGAAGCTAGCTGGCTACGAAGATGTGTGGTCAGTCAGAATCAATGAGCAGTATCGAGCTGTAGGTCAGCGCAACGGAGAAACAGTCATCTGGGTCTGGATCGGATCACACAACGATTTTGATAAGCTTTTCGGATAAAAAACTATCCTACTTCAGGAAACTCTTTCCTCAATCGTGCCGCCCTTTTTGCTGTATCAGTCCGGTCAACCCACCCCAAGCCCTTGGAGATGAACAGATGGAGTGCTTCTCCTTTGAGTTTCTTCTGCTTGGCCTCAGCATCGAGTTTCCGGAGTTTAGCTGCCCATGCACGGCGTTCCTCATGACTCTCCGCAAGTGATTCTCCCTGTTTTTTTAAGGCTCTTTCTCGGTGGAGTTTTTTGACGGCATCCCATTTAACATCACGCCTCGCATCAAAAGACCAGTAGGCTGGAATAAAAATCATCGTTCCAAAAGCAGTGAGATTGATAGAGAGCTTCATCACCAGAGGCTTGTCCTTTTCCATGCCGTAGAGGTTCCAGCGGTGGCAAAACAGGTCAAACGCTGCCTGAAAATGTGCTTTCGGATCCTCCCAATCTACATCGAAGGTCTCGCGAAGGTTTCTCTCTGCTGTCAGAGATCTGCGGATCACTCCCTTGTGATCAGCAAATTTTGAGACATCCCAGTGAGACTTGAATTTTTTCCACTCATTGAGAATCTCAGGATTGCGCTCTGCATCCTTCTGGATGGAGTTGAATTTGGCGGTCGTTTTCACCAGGGACTCATATTTTCCCTTCCAGACCAAATGCTCATGCTCGGAAACAACCTTGCAGACTTCTTCGGAGGGTGCGGGAGTCAGATGATCCAGTAGAAACTGCATCTCCTCATCAAGGGATTTTCCTTTTTCGATGCAATCCAGGCAGACAACAAGAACCGAGTGAATGTTGATTGGCCATAGTGCAAACGGCGTGAGCACCCATTGGTACAGGTTCTCGATCGGTGCCAAGGCATTCTTTCCCTTCTTCTTCAGAAGGTCATGGTATCTTTTGACTTGGTCTGTCTGCCATTCATCACGTCGGTAAGCGTGAGAAGCGAGTTTTGCAAGGTCTTGCTGAAGAGCGGATGCCATGTGCTCATGAATAGACGCAACGAGTCGATTAGACAACCTCTCCTAGGACGAAAAGTGGGGACAAACCGTTCCGTGGTTAGAAATGAAGATGAGTGAGAGAGTTTCCCTCATGAACACGGAATCTATTCAACTCATCGACCAAATATTGCCCAAAGCGCACCCCCTAGGCGAAACGGTTAAACAAGAATCGGCATCAGTTACTCTCACTTGGAATCTTTCAGATGGAAAAGCATATTACCCGGAAAGAAATTGTCCTCCGGCCCCTGTGCTCATCGCCTTTGGAGGGGAAAGAATGCACGCCTGTAGGTTGGAGGGTAATTATGACTACGCTCGGGCTATTGCCGAAAATCCCGGTCTGATGGTCCGTTCGTTTAGACTGCTCCAAGACAGCAGGGGTGAGGATGAATGGGCTGATGTAATTTTTAAGTTCGGCGAGAGAGCATTCCTATATGGGGATCGGGCAATTCCTAGAATTGTTTCCTATGCCTCTACGGAGGCTGAAGCTGAGCTGCTGGTTCGGGATTTTGAAAAGCGCTATGCTCGTCCAAAATCACCTGAAGCTGGAACTTTCCAACTAATCAGATTGGATGATTCCGACATTTCCTCTCACACGGTTCCGCTAGAGTTGGAGTCTGTTTTGAGTGATGAGTCTTTTGCTCTTCACTACCCAGAAGATATGGAATCTTGGCACAAAGAATTTGAGGAAAAGCTAACAGAGCGAAAAAAGGGTTTATCAATTCTGGAGGGTAAACCTGGAACCGGAAAAACATCTTATTTGAGACATCTGATGGGTAGGCTCAAAGACAGCCATAGATTCTATTTTATCCCACCGGCAACTATGGGAATGCTATCCAATCCCAAGTTTATCGGATTTTGGGCCAAGGAACGAAACTCATACACCGATAAAAAATTAGTCGTGATTTTAGAGGATGCTGACGCCGTCCTAATGACCCGTGGCTCTGATAATAGGGATGAGGTAAGTGCACTTTTGAATTTGAGCGATGGAATGCTGGGTGACTTCTTGAGCCTCCAGATAATTTGTACCATCAACTGCCCAATTTCTGACATTGATCAGGCTCTCCTTCGACCTGGGCGGCTCATTAGTCACAGAAGGTTTGAGCGGCTTGATTCCCGTCAAGCTTTGAAGCTGGCATCACATATTGGAAAATCATTACCAGAAAAAAGTGACTATTCCCTTGCCGAGGTTTTTACTGGAGAAGAACAGTCTTCTGTTGCCCGACCCGGTATGGGCTTTGGCGGCTGAGCAATGATCAACAGAAGAAACATCACCAAAACCATCTCCGAGGCTGTGGGTCAGATAATCGGCTTTGCCCTCCTGCTTGCTGTAGCGATATGCCTGCTGCTGCTCATTCCAGGGATCTCTATTCTTTCTTGGATCAATGATCTTTCAGGCAATCAGATCCCAACTCTCGAGTTGTGGCTGGGAGGGCTCATCATATCAGGTGTTCTATACGGCCTGATACGCTTTCTGATGAAGGATCCGGACGTAACTTGGAAGGTTTACGGAGGCCTTTGCATCAGCGTGTTGATCCTCTGCATCATCCTTTCAGTGGGATTTCAGCAACATTTCGGTCAACGATGGACAAAAAGGTTGATGGGAATGACGGCTGTGCAGCCAGCACTCACCCCCTGAAGGAAAAACTCAGCCGTTGAGGTAATGATCCCGGGGGAGATCTTGAAACCCTAACTCCATCGCTTTTTCTTGCGAGAGGGTCTTAAGACATCCTCCACTAATGCGGAGCTTTCCTGCAGATCCGCTCAGCTCGCATGTCTTGCTTGAGAGCAGATAGGCGAAGGCATTGTAGCCGGAAATCTCGTGGGTGATCTCCATGAGACGATTCTCTAAGTCTTGGGGATCTTTATCCTCGTCAGGGAAGTCCGGCTGCCAAAGCTTGTAGTAGAGGCGTAGAGTTCCCAGCTTCTCTTTGATCTGAACGAATTCCAACTTCGGTCCCTCAAGGGCCGAAAGCGTGCCGTCTTTTGAGAGGACATATCTTGCGTGGTCTAGAGTCTCTTTTGTGAGATAACAGAAATCATTGATGATCCCGTACCAGCCGTCATCGCACCAACAGACATCGGACATGCCGAGTTCTTTGGGAATGCCGTCATTTTTTGGCATTTTCGACCCATCGCTGACGGATACACCTTTTGCCCTGCTGGCAAAAAACTCCGGATAGCTGGAGACGAGTTTTGCTTCGAGTTCCGGTGACATGAGATTGAAAAAGGCTGATCAGTTTTCTGGCTCGTGTCTGAATTTCCTCAGGGGAAGCCCACTTATTTTAGAGATCATGCTCAAATAATTCAACCTGGGTGTATTATGCACTTTTGAAGAAGGGGAGTTGGCAATCCAATTTTCTATGGCGTGCATCACTTCCAAGTCCTTGATCTCTTCATTGTTGATCCCCCTCACCTGATCAATCTGCCATGAACCGCTGCTAAATCGGATGCCAATGGTGCACCGGCAATCCTCCTCCATTCGATAAACATAATAAATTCCCAGTAAGATTTGGTTAAGGTAGGAGCCGATGCAGTGCTTCATCTCTTCACGCTCTTGCTGAAAAGAGTTATAAGAGAGTATCGGGAGAATTCCCTCCGGGGAGACCAATGGTGGCTCTGGCCATTCCAACTGATCGAGATTCAGACTGGCTCTGGCCCTATGGATAGCTTTCGCGTGATGCCAATATTTTTTAAGATATGCGACGGCTTTACGCTCGTTGTGGAAGTGGGTAAAAGGGATAACGTCGCCCAAGAAAATCTTCACTATTTCTACCACATTGGCCATCACTTCAGCTTGGATAAAACGATATGATAGCCAATGGCGCTTTGAGGCTGGAAGACGGAAGAACCATTCGCACTGTGGAAGCGTGAGAAAGAGGGAGCCTCGTCCTATCTCATAGGAATGTCTTGGATCTTCGTCGAAGCGTAGACCTGTGGCCAAGTTGCAAATCTCAGATGTCCCTATCGAATATACATCTTCCAGGATCTCCAAAGCCGAGGGTTCCCAGCGCAGCAGTAATCTCAGGATCATGAGATCCGTGATCATAAAAGGCATTGCCACCTGTCCCTTCAGGTCAAACTTTGAGAGGAGACGAACCGTCCTTTGATTTGTAGGGAATCCAAACGCTGCACAGATGGCACTGCGCTTCATCAGAACATACTGTTTGACCCGCTGCGCAGATTCCTTCCGCGGCAATTTGTCGAAATACCAACACCTGGCCACCATGAACGCCAACACAGGGGCTGAATTGGCGAGTTGCCACCAGTACGGGACACTCTCCGCAAGCTCAAAGAGGTCGTCATGAGGTTTCGGAAATCTCCGGATGGCCTGAATGTTTTCTGGCGATACCTCCCAAAGGGATTGGGGAGCTTCATCCTGATTGCACGCGGTCGATTCCATGGACAAAATGATAGCCCTTAATCTTGTGCTTTGTTAGGGAGTGGAGTGTCCCCAGATCCTGTCCTTCCGCCATCCAGATTCTGAAATAGATTCCGAATATTCATGATTCTCACCGTCTCCACACAGCACCCTCGGGCAGGCGAGATGGGATTTCTTTTCCACAAACATCCCGCAAAGCTCCAGGGCTTCAACTCCAGTTTTGGCAAAGTGCATGTTTTTTACCCCGTTAATGAATCGGATCGGTGCGAACTAGCTCTTCTTTTGGATGTTGATCCCATTGGCCTCGTCCGCAAGAAGGGGCCGGGCGCAACTTCCGGTGCGCTGGATCAATATGTCAATGACAGGCCGTACGTGGCCTCTTCATTCCTGAGTGTGGCGATAGCCGAAGTCTTGGGTTCGGCACTCAATGGTCGTAGCGCAGAGCGTCCCGATCTTGTGGAAGTAGCTTTTCCCTTTGTTGTAAAACTGGCCGCCTTGCCATGCCGGGGTGGCGAGGTGCTCTTACGGAAACTCTTCGAGCCTCTCGGATACAAAGTCACTACTGAGCGCCAGCCTCTCGATCCCAATTTTCCAGAATGGGGTGAGAGTATTTATTACACGGTAGAACTAGAGGGCACGACACGGCTGCAGGATTTGCTCAACCATCTTTATGTGCTGATCCCAGTGCTCGACGACGAAAAGCATTACTGGGTCGGTAAGGATGAAATCGAAAAGTTGATGCGCCGGGGAGACGGCTGGCTAGCTCAGCATCCCGAGCGTGAGACCATCGTAACCCGTTATCTCAAATACCAGAAGCATCTGACCCGTGAAGCCCTGGCTCAATTACTGGAGGATTCGGCCATTGATCCCGATGAAACTGAGTTGGCTCATGCACAGGAAGAGGAAAAGGTTGAAGAAAAAATCAGTTTAAATGAACAGCGACTCGGTGCGGTCCTGGCTGCGATCAAGGCCAGTGGTGCAACCCACATTCTCGATCTTGGCTGCGGAGAGGGGAAATTGCTCCGCCTGCTCCTAGAAGAGAAGTCGTTTACCGAAATTGTCGGCATGGATGTATCTTACCGAGGTTTGGAGATCGCTGCGGAACGACTGCACCTTGACCGTATGCCGGAAATGAAGAGAAAGCGGCTTCAGCTCATCCATGGATCGCTGAGTTATCGCGATGCACGGCTTGTAGGATTTGATGCCGCCGCAGTGGTGGAAGTGATTGAACATTTGGATCCCCCAAGACTGCATGCCTTCGAACGGGTTCTTTTTGAATTCGCCAAACCGAAGACCATTGTCATTACGACACCGAATGCGGAATACAACGTGAAATTTGAAAACCTCCCCGCAGGCAAGTTCCGCCATAAGGATCACCGCTTCGAATGGACACGGGAACAATTCCAGTCATGGGCAGGAGGTGTTGCTGAACGCTTCGGATACAGCGTCCAATTCCTCCCTATCGGTCCAGAGGATGCAACTGTGGGATCACCCACTCAAATGGGAGTGTTTGCCTCCGCCTAAAGAATAATGACCTTCAAAATTCCAGATCTCGCTCTTGTGGTTCTAATCGGTCCCTCTGGCTCCGGGAAATCAACTTTTGCCCGCAGGCATTTCAAAAACACGGAGATTTTGTCCTCAGACTATTGCCGTGGACTTGTCAGTGATGATGAAAATAATCAGGCCGCTACCAAGGATGCTTTTGAAGTCCTGCACTTTATTGCGGCCAAACGATTGGCTGCAGGAAAACTGACTGTCATTGATGCGACCAATGTGCAACCGGAAGCTCGAAAATCGCTGATTGCTCTAGCTCGTGAGTATCATTGCTTACCTGTAGCAATCGTTCTCAACATCCCGGAGAAAGTTTGCCATGAGCGGAACCAAACCCGTCCTGACCGAACTTTCGGTCCCCACGTGGTTCGACAGCAGAGTTCTCAACTTCGCCAGTCGCTGCGCAATCTGGATAGGGAAGGGTTTCGCCATGTTCATATACTCAACTCTCTTGAGGAAGTTGAGACTGCTGAATTTAAGCGCGACCCTCTTTGGAATAATCGAAAGTCCGAACATGGACCTTTCGATATTATCGGGGATGTTCACGGATGTTTTGACGAACTCACCGAGTTGCTGGAACAGCTGGGCTACAAAGCCACCGAGGGAGGGCTCTATCTTCCCCCCGAAGGACGAAAGCTGATTTTCGTGGGTGATCTCGTGGACCGCGGTCCAAAGAGTCCGGAGGTAATGCGACTGGTAATGGGAATGGTGGAGCAAGGAAGGGCGCTGGCAGTGCCCGGCAATCATGATGTCAAATTCATGCGTGCGATCTGGGGTAAGAAGGTTCAAACCACGCATGGGTTGGCAGAATCACTCCAACAGTTTGAAGCCTATGAGGAGCATTACCGGGGGTTCAGTAGATGCGCGGCCGAATTTATCGACAAACTTGTCAGTCACTATGTTTTTGACGATGGCAAGCTGGTCGTCGCCCATGCAGGAATGAAGGAAGCAATGCAGGGACGTGGATCAGGAAAGGTTCGCGAGTTTGCCCTTTTCGGACAAACCACCGGAGAGACTGACGAGTTTGGTCTGCCTATACGCTATCCTTGGGCTCAAGAATACCGTGGGCGGGCAATGGTGGTTTACGGGCACACTCCCGTTCCTGAAGCGGAATGGCTTAACCGGACAATCGACATTGATACCGGTTGCGTTTTTGGCGGTAAGCTCACCGCATTGCGTTATCCCGAGCTGGAACTTGTTTCTGTTCCAGCCCGACACACCTATGCCCAACCTGCTCGTCCATTCATATCCGTTGAAGAGCAGGCACCATCGTTAACAGCCCAGCAGCAGCACGACTATGTGCTCGATCTTGCGGATGTAACCGGAAAGCGAATCATCAGCACCCGGCTTCAACCCAATATCACCATCCGCGAAGAGAATAGTATTGCTGCACTTGAAGTGATGAGCCGATTTGCTGTGAATCCGAAATGGCTCATCTATCTCCCTCCGACGATGTCGCCGAGCGAGACATCCAAGCTACCCGACCTCTTGGAACATCCCTCAGAAGCTTTTGCTTATTATCGGCAAGAAGGAATACCCAAGGTTATCTGTGAAGCGAAGCATATGGGATCACGTGCAGTTGTGGTCCTCTGCCGAGACGAAACAGTGGCCCTTAAACGGTTTGGCATTGCTCCGGATGAAGGAGAGGGCTTCGGCGTCATTTATACGCGAACTGGGAGACGTTTCTTTGAGGACCGGGCTGTTGAAGCACAGCTTCTTGGCATACTGCGGTCGGCCATAGATGAGACGGGGTTGTGGAGTGAGTTAAAGACCGACTGGATCTGCCTCGACTGCGAACTGATGCCTTGGTCAGCCAAAGCCCAAGAATTGATCCGTACCCAGTATGCCGCCGTGGGGGCAGCTTCGCTATCGAGTCTATCTCACGCTGTTGCCGTGACATCTGCTGTGGCAGGTCGAGCCCCTGATTTTGAAGCCCTCGCGGCGCATATAAGGAACCGTGCAGAAATGGCTTCTCTTTATCGAAATTCCTACCGCCGCTATTGTTGGCCTGTTGAGGAGATCAACGATTTCAAACTCGCACCGTTTCATCTGCTCGCAACAGAGGGAGCCGTTCACTCCAACAAGGATCATCTCTGGCATATGGAATTTATCGGACGACTTGTTCAGGCAGCTTCTAGAACTCATAACTCTACGAAGGATGTCCTTCTCGCCACTCCTTTTAAGATCATTGATGTGACCGATGAAGAGAGTCAGCAAAGCGGCATTACCTGGTGGGAAGTAATGACTTCTAGTGGAGGGGAAGGCATGGTGGTAAAGCCTTTGGACTTTATTGCAAAAGGAAGAAGGGGAATTACTCAGCCAGCCGTGAAATGCCGTGGCCGAGAATACCTGCGCATTATCTACGGAGCCGAATACACAGCTTCTGGCAATTTGGAGCGCCTCAAATCGAGAGGACTAGGAGCCAAGCGGTCTCTTGCGATTCGGGAATTCGCGCTTGGCATCGAAGCACTGGAGCGCTTTGTGAAACACGAGCCACTTCGGCGTGTGCACGAATGCGTTTTTGGAGTCCTTGCCTTGGAGAGCGAACCCGTCGATCCCAGACTCTAATTCAGGATAAAAGGGCTGGCAGATAGTCATCTGTGAATAAATCAGTGTCCATAGTGATACCCCCTATATCCGGAGTAACCCTGATATGAACTACATGGATGCCAATTGTTATAATTGTGGCAACCGCCATTCCATCCGTTCCAATTGTTACCATTTCCTCCATAGCAACCACCTCCACCCCAGCCCCAACCTCTCCACCAATTTCCCCAACCTACTCCTACGCCAATGACTGGGGCGTAACCTCCTACATATCCATAATAGGCGCCCGGCGTGCCGGGAGGAGAGTAGGGAGCAACGGGAACGGCGCATCCTGGTGAACCATAAACCGGCGCATAGGTAGGCGAATAGACAGGTTCAACATATGGCGTGGTCACCCTGGTTCCATTGGGATAAGTCACGGTCGTGCAGGAACAAAGCAATTCAAGTGCTGCGATTATGAGCAGGTTTTTCATACCTGCAGGTTATTCCCTAGTTTTTCAGAAGGTGAGGGAAGCCTTTGTCCCCAATACCAAGCCAATAGTAAGCAAGTCGTGTTCTAAAGTGAGATTTAGCGAGTATTACGCCGCGCGGGAACGAGTCTCGACAGAATGTACTCTTCAATATCACAGGGTCTGAATCGCGTCAGGCGCCCAAATTTTACATAGGCGATTGAGCCTGCTGCCTTATCCAACTGAATCTTACGGATGGAAATTTTGACTTTCTTGGCCGCCTGCTCCAAAGTCAAAAGCTCATCGACGCTCTTCTCTTTTGAGAGAGGACATTGATCGCATGGTGTAATTACTGATGCCGCATCCATGCTTTCCTTTTAGGGCACAGATGGAAAATTGTCCTTTGGGGCAAATCCAGTTGGATTTCAACCGAAGATCAGCTTAAAACCACAGAGTGGCTAGAACAGTACCATTAAAGGATATTTTATGACAATTTGTGACAAAAAATTTTCATATTGGTGCAGCTTCATGCACTTCGCCAAAAAAGTGATGTGTACTAAAGTGCTCCAAGATGCATGGTTGTGCACGGAGGTGAAATTAGGCTATGGATTCGAATCCCTTCGCCCGCTCCACTCCGATAAACACTAGCTCTAGGGGTGGAATATAAAAAGTTACGGCAAAAACTTACGGCATCTTGAACGGTTATTTATCCTGTTCATGTTTTTCATTGAGAGGGAGCAAGACCAGCATTAAGGTGATTCCATGAAAACCCTATGTACCATAATTGCAGGGATTTTCTTTGTGCTGTATTGGGGATGGATGGCGGTAAATATGATGCACTTCTTTGGAAATTGGGGTGCGATCCTTTGCTTTATCTTAACGCCAGTAGGGGCAACGCCAGTGGTTCTACTGCTTCAGCTCTTCCATGCAGATTGGCAAGGGGTAGGAATGACTTTCTTGCTTATGCTGCCGATTGCTATTTTTGCAATGCTGGCAGCTTGGTTTGATAGAAGAACTTCCTAGCCTGATTCTTCAGCGCATATCTCGCAACGATCCAGTTTGCAACCGTTGTGAGCCTGACAGGGAAAGGGTAGGATCACCCGTTCGCTTTCCTCTTGGGAAGGACAGGAGATGTCTGTTTGCGTGATTTTTGGGCAGCATGAATCTTTTGCGATTCCGTAAAAGAATCTTCAATTTCCCGCTTTAAAACCTTCCTTGCCCACGCAGAAAAAGAGTCTCCTTGAGATTCTGCATAAGCCGTCAAAGCCTCATATTCAGAGGGAAGAAGGCTAATCGAGAAGCCCTTTTTGTGTTCGCTCTTTTTCATGTCAAGAGATTTTCTCACCTTCTCAAAAATTAACAACTTTTCTTTTTTGTGAAATAATTCTTGTGAAGAATTGAGAAATCTTGTTTCTTTCTCGGCATGGCAAAAACCATCAACGAAAAACGGAGAGCAAAACCCGTTTCAATCTCACTCCCAAGCGACCTTACCGAGAAGGCTAGAAAACTGGCTTTCGATCAAGGACTCAGCCTTTCAACTTTTGTTCGGTTGGGGTATCAGGGAAAGAGAAAGAAGGCTTGCGCTTATTCCATCCAGAGATAGGGCAACAAATAACTCTCCCTATTCTGCTAAAAATCTGTTTTCATTTGAAGATGCAACAGGAAGAGACGCAGAAATTGACAGACAAGTTGCCAGCGCATCAAGCAACTACGAGCGAGATTTCGGAACCAAGCCAGACTTTCGAAGAGTTGAACCCTCATCTGATGCGGATAAAATACACGGCAACAGGGATGTCAGAGTATTTACTAAATGGTTCGAAAAGGCGCAGGGAAAAAAGATTGTATGGGTTGAATCCGATAAGCCGATTCATCAAGCATTTGTTGACCCTGAGAATCCCAAGACTATATTTTTAAATGCAAATGGGAGCGATCCCATCTTTGCACTTGTTGGGCATGAATGGACTCATACTCTTTCACTAGAGAATCCCAAACTTTATTCTGGGCTAGAAACAAGATTAAGGCCGCTAATAAATGACTGGATAAATCAACAAAAAAGGCTTGAAAGAAAAGGATATTTAAAGTCTGAAACATCAGAAGAAATATCAGGGAATATAATAGGAGATGCATTTAATAATCCTGATTTTAGAAAGTTTTTAGCAGATAGGAATAGACCGTTATTCAAAAGAATAATTGAATCAATTAAAACATTCATTAAAAGGGCATTTGGATTTACTCATAAATCAGCTTTTGGAACAGAGTATTATACAAAAGATTTAGATGCAGTTTATAAAATAATTGACGATATTTTTTATAGGGCAATAGATGAAAATAAAACATCAAATAATAATGTAAGTAATAAGTTAAGGCCAGTTATAGGTGACATCGGAAAAGGTGAACGCTTCACTTCAGCGCATGACGGTAGAGAAGTTAATCTTGATGATGCAATGCCCAACCAAGAGACTCCGTCATTTTGGTTGATTAGCATCAAGCCGATGGTGAGTATGATGTAGAGGATACCCTGAAGAAAAAGGGAGATGCGGGTTGCAATGCCCAGAAGCAGTGTAATGCCGAGAATAATAAGCGATGGGCCGAGTATTACATAGAAAGGCTTCAGAAGGAATGCGGGAAGAAGCGGTTCAAGAGCAAACTTATCCTGGAGTGCCTGTGGAACTGGATGATATTTGCTCAACCCATAGACCTTTTGAACCACGTCGACCATCGCTCCACCGGGGTCCTGCATCCCTGTGACAGGGTCGATTAGTGGTTTCTGGACGTGGAGGGATTCGGAGTACTTGTCCAAGCCGGTTATCCGCGGAGCTGAGTGCGTTGCCCATATCTGAACGACCCTGCGAACCGCATCCGATGAGAGCGAGCGTGATGCGGTCGTTAGGAGATTTCCGTGATACTATTGATTCGCTTGCCCGCAGCAAAGAGGGGCACACAGCCGAGCCTGAAGCAAGAGCCATCATTCGGAGGAAAGATCGTCGATTCATTATGAAAAAGCGGAGGCTGGAGGTTATAGGTGCGGTTAAAGATAGAGTGCTGGTCTAAAGATTCTCCCCAAGATGCATGGGACGAATCCATATATTGCGGAAGCGTACAGCGCTTTTGTGATCCTGAAGTTGGATAAAAACTTCAGGATCATGCGGTTTTGGATATTTGGATGCGGAGTGAAAGGGAACAGCAGGGTTAATACCATCAGTACAGCCCATCAGTTCGTAATGGTTCTGAACAACAACACCATTGTGGAGCACCGTCACCACCGCCTTCTTGATGAGTTCCCCCCGTTCGTTCCATCGTGGTGACTCGAAGAGAATGTCGTAGGTCTGCCATTCACCAGGCGGCTTGGTAGAATTCACAAGTGGGGGAGATTGGCCGTAGACCGCTGCGGCCTGGCCGTCGGGATAGGTTGGCTCTTGGTAAGAGTCAAGCACTTGAATCTCATACATGTTGTTTATCAGGATTCCGCTATTACCACGCCCCTGAGCCTTGCCAACGGGGGGATTAGGTGCAGCCCATTCGACATGGAGTTGGAAATCAGCCCATTTTTCATGCGTACGGATGCCTCCCGCATGTGCGGAGGTAATAGTATTCTCCTGTGTCGGCCACGCGGCATTTTCACCCTTTTCGTTCTCCCACTTGGCTAGTCCATGTCCGTCAAAAAGAACTTCTGCGTCGGAGGGGGGGGGAGCACCCTGGCTGAATGACGCTCCCGGGGTAACCACTTTTGGTTGCGGACGTTTGTCATCGTGCACTAACCATTTACCTGCAGGCTCCATAGCCGCTTTCATTACCTCCTTTGCTGTAGAGGGTGGATTGGTTGTTGGAGTCGGCAAAGATTCATTTTGTTGCCCAACGATGCGAGCCGTGCCTGCGAGAAGAATGAAGCCGCAGGTCAGAAAGCGATGATGCCTGCCGATCCGAAAGGCATCAAGATATGTGTCAAATATTGTCATAGGGGGAGTGCAAATTTAAGAAACATGCTTCCACGTTTTTATATTGAGCATGCTTTTAAAAGTCATCTGTTTCATTGAAGCACTTGTCATTTATTGTCAAAATAAAAAATGATAAAAAATCTTTTCTTCATTGCCTGAGGCCTCTCCCTCTTGGTATCCAGAACTCTCCGTATAACTATCACCCCTTGCCCCCATTCTCATGACGCGTCCCGTAACCCTCTTCACTGGCCAATGGGCAGACCTCCCTGTGGCCGAACTTGCACCTCTTGCAAAAAAAATGGGATATGATGGTTTAGAGTTGGCATGTTGGGGCGATCATTTTGATGTCGAATTGGCTGCATCCTCCACACAGTACTGCGATGATCTCTGGACTTTGCTCTCAAAGAGCGGTCTTACCTGTTTTGCAATTTCGAGCCATCTTGTCGGTCAAGCCGTCTGTGATCTAATCGACGAACGTCACCAATCCATCCTACCATCAGAAATCTGGGGTGATGGCACCCCTGAGGGTGTAAGGAAGCGAGCTGCAGAACGTATGATCCTGACAGCTCGTGCTGCTAGGGCTTTTTTTGACCGTAAGCCTGGGTTTTCCGAGACCCCTCATCCCGTAACAGTCAACGGCTTCACTGGTTCTTCCATCTGGCATTCAATCTATGCTTTTCCACCTACTTCACAGGAGTATTGGCAAAAGGGATTTGATGATTTTTCCTGTCGATGGACTCCCATTTTAGACGCTTTCAACAAAGAGAATGTAAATTTCGCGCTTGAAGTGCACCCTGGCGAGATCGCCTTTGATATTGCTTCCGCCGAGCGCGCTTTAGCAGCGCTCAAGGATCATCCCCGTTTCGGTTTTAACTACGACCCCTCTCATCTTGGTTATCAGGGTGTAGATTATGTAAAATTCATCCGCAACTTTGGCAACCGCATCTTCCATTGCCACATAAAAGATGTTTGGTGGGGGCATGGGGACGGCACAATTGGAGTCTTTGGCGGTCATTCAAGCTTCGGTGATGCCCGTCGTTATTGGGACTTCCGCTCCACCGGTCGCGGAGACATTCGCTTCGAGGACGTTATCGTGGCTCTTAACGACATCGGCTACGACGGCCCGCTCTCAGTCGAGTGGGAAGATGGTCGCATGGAAAGAGTGCATGGTGCTACGGAATCATCATCCTTTGTCCGCAAGCTGGACTTCACTCCCAGCGCAGTCGCCTTCGACGCGGCTTTTGACAAATCAAGCAAATGAGTAAGGAATTGGTAAAGCGAAAGATTCGCATGGGTATGGTCGGAGGAGGGCACGGGGCCTTTATCGGTGCCGTACACCGCATGGCTGCCAACCTAGACGGACAGTTAGAGCTGGTCTGTGGCGCTTTTAGTAGTGATCCCCAGCGTTCCCTTGACTCTGGGAAAGACCTCTTTCTTCCACCCGGGCGTTGCTACGGCTCTTTCGAAGAGATGATGAAAGGTGAAGTTTTGCTCCCTGCAGACGAAAGAATGGATTTTGTCTCCATCGTTACCCCAAACCATATCCACTACCCCGCTGCTAAATGTGCATTGGAGCATGGGTTTTCGGTCATTTCAGACAAACCCGCCACCTTCGATCTGAAAGAGGCCACGGAACTTGCTACCATCATCGCTCGAACCGGCCTCCTATATGGACTTACTCACAACTACACCGGATACCCTCTCGTCAAAGAGGCTCGCGAGCTTGTACTCAGCGGACGACTTGGAAAAATCCGAAAGGTAGTGGTCGAGTACCCTCAGGGCTGGCTTTCCACCCGTCTTGAAGAAACCGGGCAGAAACAGGCCGCTTGGCGTACGGATCCCAAGCGATCAGGCGCAGGCGGGTGCATCGGAGATATCGGTACCCATGCCGAGAACCTTGTCGAGTATGTCACTGGTCTCAAAATCAAGGAGCTTGCAGCAGATCTAACTACGTTCGTTAAAGGGCGTGCATTGGACGACGATGCCAACATACTTCTTCGATTTGAAAACGGTGCAAAGGGGGTGCTTCATGCATCGCAGATCTCGGTCGGTGAAGAGAACAATCTCAACATCCGAGTTTACGGTGAGATTGGTGGTCTCGAGTGGCATCAGAAGGAACCCAATACGCTTCTTGTTAAATGGTCGGACAAACCTACTGAAGTCTGGCGCACTGGCATGAGCTACCTCGGATCAGCAGCGGCGGCCAACACCAGGACTCCACCCGCTCATCCCGAGGGATATATAGAAGCTTTCGCCAACATATACCGTAACTTCGCCAACCATCTCCGCGCAGTCATCGAGGGGAGAACACCCGATGATGTTTCTCTAGACTATCCCAAGATCGAGGATGGCATCCGAGGCATGGCCTTCATCGAGGCTGCGATTGAAAGTTCCAGAAACAACGCACGATGGACACAGCTTCCATAGTTTAACTTGACCCCTACCCCATACCCTCCAACCGAATCTTTTGACCAGTTCTTTAAGGATCTGAGGCCTGGTCAGTTTCTTGAGGCGTTGTTTGAAGCTGTTCCAAACGCGCATCTTTTTATCAAGGACAGCAAGGGACGGTTTGTTGCGGCAAGCGAGGGATTCGCCCTTCAGATGGGCGCGGCGAATGTAAATGCACTCATTGGTAAAACAGATCATGACTTCACACCCCACTTCATAGCGGATGCCTTTGTCAAAGATGACCTGTACGTCCTGCGCACCGGCAAACCCATCATTCAAAAAGTGGAACTGGTCCCGGCACAGAACTCGCTTGATTGGCTCACAACTACCAAAATCCCGCTCTACGGGAACTCTGGAAAAATCATAGGCTTGGCTGGTGTGATCAGGAAAACTGAGGATTCTGACGAGTTATATAGGGAAAACCCGGTTGTCCACAAGATCGTCGACCAGATCGGGAATTCCTATTCTCAGAAAATCTCTGTTCAGGAAATGGCCTCGCTTGGAGCCATCTCCGCTAGTACGGTGGAGCGTCTCTTCAGAAGTACCTTCGGCATTTCTCCGCTAAAATATGTTAAAAAGGTCCGCCTGCATGCCGCCTGCAAAAAGCTTCGAACCACAACAAAATCATTATCAATTATCGCTAGGGAGTGCGGTTTCACAGATCCAACAAGCATGAGCCGTGACTTCCGATCAGAACTTAAAATCAATCCTAGATCTTACCGAAATTCATTTGGACAAAAGAAAACCGCTGCCAAAAAGAGTATGTAGCGTCGTATCCTGACTTTTGGGAGTCAAATAAAGCCAACGCGACGCAGTTTTTTCCTCGTTACGAATTTTGTCAGGAAAGTGTCAGGAAAAGTCAACACGGCCCGTAGAGCCCCACAAACACTTGTCTAGGCGCAGCTTCTGAATTGCTTAGCTCGCTACAACTAATTGATAGTAAGAATCTTGTATGGAATGGAGTCTCACAAACGGGGGAATTGAATGCTCCTCCCCTGATTTGATGTTGTTCTTTTCAACGAAAAGTTGCTGTTGTGCTCTGAGAAATGTTCAAGTTTCGAATCCAGATACCTCAAGACTTGCTTCCGATTCTCCCCCCACGATGAAGTTAACTAAATTCCTTATCATCATCTTGAGTGTCGTTGCCGCTGTTGCACAGGAGCCTGCCCCCACACCGGTCTGGCAACCCGGCAAGCCTCCAGCCATTGCAACTGGGACTGGTCATCTGGTTCAGTGTCCCGAACCTTTGCCGGCAAAAAACTTCAGGGTAGATCAGCAAGCAGAGAAGTTTTTCATCTTTGTGCCTAAAGGATACCGCCCTGATGATAAGAACACAAAATATGGTCTGATCGTCTTCATTTCGGCGAAGCCCGATGACGAAACGGGGGTGCCAAGTGGGTGGATTGACATTCTCAACAAGAGGAATCTCTTTTTCATCGCCCCCCAAGGAGTCGATAACCATATACATGATGAGCGACGCAAGGGAATGGCCCTCCTTTCCGTCGATATGATGCTCAAGTATTATCCCAGCATCGAACCCTCACGGATTTATTCGGCGGGTATATCAGGTGGCGCGAGAGTGGCCGGACAACTCGGATTTAGCTTTCCTCAAGTGTTCCGGGGAACAGTTCAAAGCTGCGGCTGCGACTTCTACGAACCCGTGCCCCATGTGGCAGTCACCGCCGAGGATCTAAAAAAAAATGAGGGACGGGACAAGGGCATTCCGTACGGTCTCTGGCCCGTCGCATCACCGCAATTGGCGCGTGGGCGCGTCAAGTTCGTCTTCGTCACCGGTCCAAAGGATTTCAGGCACGACTACATCCTTGATCTCTACAACGGTGGTTTCCTTAAAAATGGATTTCGAGCCAAGCTTCTCGATGTGCCCACCATGGGACATCAGATTTGTTCCGGAGATTCTCTTGAACAAGCTTTGGGTTTTATCGAGGGGCAGTAAACAGGTTCCTTGATTAGGTGATGTCATACTGCGCGAGTCTGATGTGCGAAAAGGGCAATTCTTCATGTGCTAGTTTCGTACTGATTACACGCTCCAAACTTTTAGAATTTTCCCTTTTGAGTCCGTAAAAGGGTCAAGGCGCAAGTCTGCATAATCTCCTTCTTAAAATCGTTGAGTGACCTTTCTGTGGAAGTGTGTCGCAAGACAAAACAGCCCGAACATGAAACTCTATATCACCGTACTCTGCCTCTTTTTCACTGTCCTGACTCTTCATGCCCAACAAGGTCCTGATGACCTTCTCCTTGGCACCCATAGACCGGAGGTTTCACGGGTGCCAAAGGGGAAAACCGTATTTCTCTATCCAGAGTATCTGGTGGTCACGGTAGATCATGAAGCTGTCGGTTCCGACATTATGGTCTACCATCGAGCGCCTAGCTTAAAAATAAATGCTCCAGAGACGTGGAAAGATCTACCTGTAATCTTTTCTTTAAGGAAACAAGATGAGGCTGATTATTTTTACGGTCTTGCAGAGGATGCCTTGCTCGTAGATTGCGGGACGAGTCCTGACAGAGTCTTAAAAATCTTTGATCTGAAGAGTGGTAAAAAAGTATTTGATCATGACTGCCGGGCCGATAGTGCCAAGGTCATTGATGGCCGATATCTGGAGGTGCCGCGTCAGATAAAACGAAATATTGCCAAGCTTTCGAGGAGCCAATCGGAGAAATATCCCAAAGTAGCTGAATGGCTTAAAACCGGCGGGTCGGCGGCCTGGTTCCAGAAGGTATCCATTGACTTGAAGACTTTTGGCGAAAAGCATGAGGGAGCGCCTGAATTGTTGATGAAGCAGTGACTGTGCGTTACCTGCCATTATAGAAGTGCTGCACTTGGGCAGGGACGCAGCAGAGTAAACTCGACGAACTATCTTACTCTGAATGTCCGATCCGAAGAAAAACCAATCATCTGGTTCAAAATTTCTGAATTAATATCACTCAGGCACGGCCGAGAATTCTTGTGTTGATTGGCTTGGAGGTTGGAATCAAGTCACTGTTCTCTTCTTTTTTTAAATTTTTCATTTATCCTTCTCCGCCTAATGCATTCCTTTCGATATATA
>JBAXTN010000046.1:0-19611 GCA_037130175.1 bacterium
TGGTGTTACCTATGTCCTGAACCTAATGCGTTACCCATGTCTTGAACCTGTACCACTCGAGGCTTTCAACGAGGGCCTGTTCCACCGCTGCAGGGGAGAGTTCCTTCATGCAGCGAAAGTCAATTGGACATTCGCGCAGGTAGCAGGGGCTGCACTCCACTTTATGCCGAAGGACGCGATGGGGAGGGGTTGTCTGATTGATGGGGCCGGTCAGCGCGGGTTCCGTGGAGCCAAAGATGGCCACCACAGAAATGCCAAGTTGATCGGCAAGGTGCATCGTGCCGGTGTCATTGGTGAGGAGGAGATGACATTCTTTGAGGCGGGCGATGAGTTCGGGAAGAGTGGTTTTGCCACAGAGATTCTCAACCTTGTATGGGAAATCATGGGCGAGCGTCTCGCCCAGAGGAGCTTCCTTGGCTGTTCCAACGATGACCCAGGTGCAGTCGTGCCTGCTTGAGATCTTCTCCATGACGACACGATAACGATCGAGGGGCCAGCATTTGCCCGGACCATATTCCGCCCCAGGGCAGAGGGCTATCCGAAGTTTGCCTGTTGGTGCGAACCTGTGAGTAAGCGGCTGCGGCTCGGGTGCACCGAGTTGACGGATCATGGCAAGGAGTTCGGCTCCCTGATGCAGGGTTGGATGAACGGGATGCTTCACCTCCATTGTTTGATTGAGGAGGAACTTCCCGCGGTGTTTCTCCCGGCCTACGCGGCGGGGAATCCCAGCCAGCCATACTTCCAGTGCGCTGCGCACCGAATTGGGCAGGAGGATCGCCACATCAAACCGCCCAGATTTTTTAATGACGCCGGCAACCTGCCAGGGTGATGCCTTGGCCGGAATTTCGATGACGGCATCAACTTCATCAATCTCCCTCCAGAAGGCTGCAAGCTTGGCGGGAGAAAGAATTGTAAGCTTGAGATCGGGACGCCCTGCCTTGATTGCCCGCATGGCGGGGACGGACATGCAGGCATCTCCGAGCCAGTTGGGTGACCTGACAAGAATGTTAAAACGCTGGAGGTCAGCCGTCTTGAGATCAGGTGGAAGATAGATGCCGCGTTTGACTTCACTCAAAAGGAAATTGGGGTAAGGGAGCTTCCATCTGTTGTGAACCCAGAACCAATCGGCTGGTGAATGGCGGATTTCCTGCTCCAGCAAGCGATTGAGATCCATTGTAATATCGGCAATCTCACGCCCTTCCGTAGGAACCGGTGCGCTGGTGTGGATGATCCATCGGGCCAGGCCAACCGTTCGCACGCTGACCTGAGCCAGCACGGATCCGGTGCGTTGGGCTAGACTTGCGGCCAGGGGGGAGGTCGAAGCGAGCTTTCCGAAGAGAGGCATCCAGATGCCGGCGTTCCCAGCGTGCTGATCGGTCAGCACACCGCAGACACCTCCCTCCTTGAGCAGGGAAGCTGCGCCCTGCATCTCCTTCTTGCGGTCAAAAGTGGAGACGCCTCTGCTGCGACGGTCGCTATTTACGAGATCGTCCATCTGGGTGTTCCTAAGCGCCTGATAGACGCACCCCGCACGACGTGGTTTCACAAACTCTGCGATCTGCGCATTGATCTCCCAGTTGCCCGAGTGGCTGAGCGCCGCAACAGTACCGCGCCCCCCGGCTTTTTTTCCAACAATCCAGTCTTTCCAATCCTGTTCATGATCGAAGCTCAGGCGTGAACGAAGCTGTTTTTCACTCAGCGCAGGAATCTTAATCGAACAGAGAATATTGGCTCCAAGATTTGCAAAATGCTCACGCGTGATTTTGGCGGCGAGGGGAGCGTTCATTTCAGCTCCGAAGGCAATGTGGAGATTCTGTTTGGAGAGACGGCGGTACCCGGGCAGAATGGCCCAGACCAATAATCCGAGAAGCTGCCCCAAGAGAAAACAGACCGTGATGGGGAGCACCCGGATAAGTGAAACCAGCCCAAGAGCCAAAAGATAAAGCAGACGATCCATGAGTAAACGAGAAGGCGGCAACGATAACGATGCAGCGGTGGTGCCGGAAGCGAAAGTTTTTCTTCCTGGTAAAACAATCGGCATGTTGGGGAGCGGACAGTTGGGGCGAATGTCCGCGATGGCCGCCAAAAATCTTGGGTACAAGGTTGTCGTGTATGATGCCGTGCCCGAAGGTCCCGCCTGTTCATGCGCCGATCTCTCCATCACCGCTCCTTTTACTGACAGGGAGGCATTGGGCCGATTTGCCGAGGAGGCGGATGTCGTGACTTTGGAATTCGAGAACATTCCTATCGCAGTTCTTGAATTTTTGGAAACCAAAGTCCCGGTGCGTCCCTCCGCCTCCGTTGTCCGCATTTGTCAGGATCGCATCCTGGAAAAAGAGTTTCTGCAAAATAATAAATTTCCAGTGGCTCCATTCCGAGTGGTTACTTCGGTTTCGGAATTGATGGAGGGGATGAGTGATCTCTCCGCCCCTTCGATATTGAAAACAGCCGCTCTGGGCTACGATGGCAAGGGGCAGGTCAGAATCTCCCCCGGCGATGATTTGAACTCCGCATGGGGACAGCTTTCCTCCCCTCGCGGAGTTTTGGAGAAAATGATTCCCTTTGATTCCGAGTGTTCGGTGATCTGCTCCCGTTCGCCGCACGGTGAGACCCGATGCTTTCCTGTGCAGGAGAACATTCATCGGGATGGCATCCTTGATATCACGATAGCCCCAGCCTGCATTGCAGCGGATGTTGCGGCAAACGCACAGCAGATCGCCTCCTCCATCGCAGAAAAACTCGGGGTCATTGGCCTGATCACGGTCGAATTCTTTGTTCTTCCCGATGGTTCCCTGATGGTGAACGAACTGGCACCGCGACCCCATAACTCTGGCCATCACACCATCGAGACGACGCTCACAAGTCAGTTCGCCCAGCACATCCGCGCGGTTTGCGGACTTCCGCTCGGCCCGGTGGAAATGCGCTCTCCCGGAGTCATGATCAATCTGCTTGGCGACCTCTGGAGGCGAGAGGAGCCGGACTGGGAACCGCTGCTGAGCGAATCCGGCTTGTTTTTGCATCTCTACGGAAAGAGCAAAGCAAAGCCGGGTCGTAAAATGGGCCATTTTACACTTCTCGAAACCGGGGGAAACACCCGGGAACGTGCTTTGGCACTGAGGGCGCAGTTGATCGGTAAAGCGGACTGACTCGTTGACCAGCAGCAAGGTTGTTTGATGCCGAGGGCTTTCTCGGTGAAAGGCTTTTAAATAACCCATCGGTTCGGGACAAGGGGGGCCAGAGAGTCCTCTTCCACTAGGGCAACGCTCGTGGCTCCGTAACGCCGAATCATCACGCTGCCTAAAAATTAAAGGCAAAAATTTGAACAGTCGTGCTTCCTGCTTGTCTGATTGAGAGTTGCCGATTATCGGAACAGACCCGAAGATCACCATCCTCAGCATTGTTAAGAATCATCAACCCCGATTTATGAATCCATCCGTCCAAGAACTCGACCGTCGCGTCCAAGAAACCAGCAACTGGGTCAAGCCGCTTACCCAGGAAATGAGCCGTGTCGTGATCGGTCAGCAGGGACTGGTTCGCAGCCTGCTCATCGGACTACTAGGCAACGGTCATGTGTTGCTGGAAGGTGTTCCAGGACTTGCCAAAACGCTGACTGTTCGAACGCTCTCATCCTGCATTCACGCCCATTTCTCTCGCATCCAGTTCACCCCTGATCTCTTGCCTGCGGATCTTGTGGGAACGCTGATTTACAATCCGCGTGAGGGAGTCTTCACGACACGAAAGGGACCGGTATTTGCCAATCTGATCCTGGCTGATGAGATCAACCGCGCCCCTGCCAAGGTGCAGAGCGCCTTGCTTGAAGCAATGCAGGAGCGGCAGGTGACCATCGGTGACGAGACATTCAAGCTGCCTGATCCATTCCTTGTGCTCGCCACGCAGAACCCCTTGGAACAGGAGGGAACCTATCCGCTGCCCGAGGCGCAACTCGATCGGTTCATGCTCAAGGTTGTAGTGGGGTATCCGACCCGCGACGAGGAACGGCAGATTCTGGATGCAATGGCCACTTCTTCCCCGCACCTCTCGGTGGATGCGCTGGTGACCACCGATGAAATTCTCGAAGCCCGCAAGGTGGTCAATGCGATCTATGTCGATGACAGAGTCAAGGACTACATCGTGGATCTTGTCTGGGCGACTCGTGAACCGCTTAAATACAAGCTCAAGCTGGACGGCCTGATCCGGTACGGAGCTTCGCCACGAGCCACGATCTATCTGACGCTTGCCGCCAAGGCTCACGCCTTCCTTCATGGGCGTGGCTATGTCACACCGCATGATGTGAAATCCATCGGCACCGAGGTGATGCGCCACCGTATCGCCGTGAGCTATGAGGCGGAGGCGGAATCGATTTCCTCGGAGGATATTGTCCAACGGGTTTTTGAAGGACTTCCGGTTCCCTGATCGTTGTGTACGGGCGTCTCCCTGGCCCATCACCCTCCCATCTTCTGTCAATGAACGATACGCGCGAGATTCTCCGCAAAATCCGTCGCCTCGAACTCCGTACCAGGAGGCTCGTCGAGTCCTCCTTTGCCGGACAGTACCAAAGCGTTTTCAAGGGACGGGGAATGAACTTTGAGGAAGTTCGTCCCTACACACCGGGTGATGAGATACGGGCCATCGATTGGAATGTGACGGCACGAACCGGTGAACCATATATCAAGAAATTCACGGAAGAGCGCGAAATGACGGTGATGATCGTGCTCGATGTCAGTGCCTCGGGAAACTTTGGGAGCATCCGCGAGAGTAAGCGCGAGCTTGCAGCGGAGGTGGCCGCCGTTCTCGCCTTCAGTGCTATTCATAACAACGACAAGGTGGGCCTTCTTCTTTTCAGCGACCGGGTGGAGCTTTTCGTCCCGCCAAAAAAGGGAAGAATGCACATCCTGCGCCTGATTCGTGAGATGCTTTATTTTGAACCTCAGGGACGGGGCACCGATCTCTCCGGAGCCCTCGAGTACATGAATAAGGTGGTGAGCCGTCGCGCGGTCGTCTTTCTGATCTCTGATTTTTTGACGGATGACTTTGTGCGTCCTCTCACCGTTGCTGCAAAACGACATGACATGGTGGCTCTCCCGGTGGTTGATCCGGTGGAGGAGAAACTCCCCGATGTGGGAGTCATCCTTCTGGAAGACCCCGAATCGGGAGAACAGATCGAGGTGGATACATCCAGAAGGGATGTCGCCAGAGGATATGCGGATCTTGCGGCGCAGCGGGCACGGGATACCAAGAGGCTTTTTGGTGCCCGCGGTATTGACTACATCGAACTGCGCACCGACACAGATTATCTGCCTGTCCTGAGGAATTTTTTTGACCGTCGAGGCCGTCGGCTTGCCGCATGAACAACCAACAGCCAGGCATAACTTTTGCGCCGGGAGCGTCAGGGGGAGGTCCAACACCCGCGCCAATCCACGACATCGTGGGGCCGTTGCCATTTTTCTCAGGGCCTCTTTGGGTCATCGTGGCCGCCTTCCTGTTTGTTGCGATCGTCGGAGGGCTTGTCTGGTGGTTATTTATCAGAAAAAAAACTGTTCCTCCGACACCCCGCGATTCGGCACTCGCAGCACTTGCAGCACTTAGGGACAAAGTGCATGAAGGAAATGATCATGACTTTGGCGTGGGGGTTTCGGATGTGCTACGGCGTTTTCTTGGCGATGCTTTCGGTTTGGCTGCTCCTAGGCAAACAACTGAGGAGTTTCTTCAATCCTTGCATCAATCGCTCCGTTTTGTAGCGACTGAGCAGGAATCACTGGTCGGCTTTCTTCGTCATGCAGACCATCTGAAATACGCCCAAGGTGCGGCGACTTTGGAGCAACGCCTTGCACTCATCGAGGCTGCCGAATCATTCGTTCAGAGTGGAGAGCAAGAGTCGGGAGAGTCTCTCTCGCCTAAGGTTGCAACCAAGGAGGGTGCATGAATCCATTGCATCTTCTTTTGGGAGTGGGACAGGGGTTCGCATTTGCCTATCCCTGGGTGCTTCTGGGACTTCTGCTGATCCCCCTGCTTGCCCTGCTCAAGGGAAAATTTGGAGGAACTCCCGGCATCCTCTTTTCCTCAACGCAACTGGTAGTGGCCGTCGGAAAAAAGCGGCGTGCCCATGCGGGTGCTATTCTTGCTTCCCTAGTCTATGCCACGATGGCGTTGCTGATCGTGGCTCTTGCAAGACCCCAGCTTGGCAGCACGCTCGAGAGGGTGCAGGCAAGCGGTGTGGACATCATGTTGGTGCTCGATGTTTCCGGCTCGATGATCACCGAGGATTATGCCATTGGCGGCTCACCGTTGAGTCGTGTCGATGCGGTAAAGCGGGTGACGAGGCAGTTTATTGAGGGCCGTCCCAATGACCGGATTGGTATCATTGCTTTTGCAGGTCGTCCCTATCTGGTGAGTCCGATGACACTCGATCATGATTGGCTCCTGAGCAGGCTCGACGATGTCCATCTGGGGATGGTGGAAGATGGTACGGCCATCGGTTCAGCCCTGGCATCCGCTGCTGCCCGTCTCAAGGATCGTGATGCAAAGACCAAAATCATCGTTCTGCTGACCGATGGGGCCAACAACGCAGGCAAGGTCATGCCCCTGACCGCTGCCGAGGCGGCCAAGACGCTGGGCATCAAGCTTTACACGATCGGGGCCGGAAGCAATGGGCCGAATGGTGACGGACTTGTTCCTGTTCCTGTCGGAAAGGACATGTTTGGGAAAAAGGTTTATCAGAATGTTCGCTTTGATTTTGATGAGAAGCTGCTCGATCAGATTGCCAGAATCGGTGACGGAAAATATTTCAGGGCTGCCGACACCGCCACGATGGTCAATACCTTCAAGGAGATCGACCGACTGGAAAAAACCAAAATCGAGGTGGAAAAGACAGCCGAGTATCATGACTACTTCTTCTGGCTGCTTCTCCTGGCCGCGTTACTTCTCACTGCCGAAGCATTCCTCTCACAGACCCTTTGGCGACGCCTGCCCTGATTCTTCGTTTCCTTATCATGCAACCTCTTTCTTTGATCTCGCCTGATGACTTCCTCTCGTTCGGTTCTCCCGAATGGCTATGGGCCCTGTGGCTCATAGTTCCCATCGGGTGGTTTTTCATTCAGGCAGGCCGCAAGCGCGGGGAACTTCTGGCAAAAATCCTTGCTCCGCGACTCCAGCAGCAACTTGCGGGTCGGGTGAGTCCGCTTAAACGCAATCTCCGCATGGGCTTTCTGCTGATGTCCCTTGCGCTGATTATCATCGCGCTGGCCCAGCCCCGTTTTGGATATGCCCAAAGGGAAATCAAATCCCACGGACGGGATGTGATCATCGGGATCGATACCTCGCGCAGCATGCTGGCTACCGACGCTGTGCCGACAAGGCTTGGACGAGCCAAGCTCATTTCCCAGGATCTGCTCAACCTCCTGAAGGGGGATCGCGTCGGTCTGATAGCATTTGCAGGGACGGCGTTTCTTCAGGCTCCCCTGACACTTGACAAGGGTGCGGTGCTCACCTCGATTCAGGATCTTGATACAAATACAATTCCCAAAGGAGGGACTGATATTGCCGCAGCCATCCAGATGGCGATCGCCGCCTTTGGCAAAGGGGAAGGAAGCAGTCGTATCCTCGTCTTGATGACCGATGGGGAAGACCTCGAGGCGAGTGCGGTGGAGGCTGCCAAAGAAGCCGCCACGCTCGGAATCAAAATCTTCACCATTGGATTCGGATCGGCAACCGGATCGCTGATTCCCATCAAAATGGAATCGGGACAAAACGATTTTGTGAGGGACGATCAGGGCAATCCTGTCAATTCGAAGCTGGATGCGGCCCGTTTGACCGAAATCGCCAAGGCCACCGGGGGATTCTATCAACCCTACGGCCAGGATGCGGCACAGGTGATCTATGATCGGGGAATCCTGCCCATCGAGGCTCGGGAAAACGGAACCCTGACCGCCCGCAAACCAATCGAGCGTTATGCATGGCCCGCGACCGCTGCGCTCTTTCTGCTGAGTCTCTGGTCATTGCTTGGCGAAGGTCGTCGTAAAGGAGGGGGATTGCGCATGGCGATCGCCATGGGACTGGTGCTTCTACCCATGCCGCTCCATGCCTCGGGCATCAGCGACTACCAGAAGGGGAACTATGAGGGCGCACTCAAGTACTTTGAAGACCGTTTAAAATCAGGCAGCACCACACCGCAAGTCACCTTTGATGCCGGCGCAGCCGCATACAAGGCGGGGGATTACAAAAAAGCCGCGGGATACTTCTCCGAAGTGATGACCTCCTCCGATCCCAAGATCAGGCATGCCGCAACCTATAACCTTGCCAATTCCCTGGTCCGTACCGGCGAGGCTGCCAAGGAGGATGATGCCAAACTTTCGGATTGGAAAAATTCGCTCCAACACTACGAAACCGTTCTCAAGGAGACACCCGGAAACACCCAAGCCAAGGAGAACCGTGATATTGTCAAAAAGCTGATCGAGGATTTAAAAAAGCAACAGGAGCAAAAAAAACAGCAGGACAAAAAAAACGATCAGAAGAAAGATCAGAACAAGGATAAGGATCAGAAGGATCAGCAGAAGAATGATCAATCGAAGGGTGATGGTAAATCTGATCAGCAAAAAAATCAGGATCAGCAGAAAGGGGAATCTAAAGATCAAAAAGACCAGCAAAATCAAAACAAGGATTCGCAGGGAGGAAAGGATTCCAAGGATCAAAAAGATCAACAATCAAAGGATCAGCAGGATGCCAAAGGGCAGCCTTCCCCACAGCAAGGCCAGCAGGATCAGAAGGGTGGAGCATCGCCAACCCCTTCACCAAGTGCCACCCCCAATCAGGAGAAGGGATCAAATGGTCAGAAGGAGGATCAGCAGGGAAAGCAGGATCAGCAAGATTCCAAACAGCCCAAGGAAGGTGAAAAGAATCAACAGAATGGTCGAAATGGGCAGGGAAGTCAGCCGACACCAACGCCTGCCCCTACTCCGTCGGATAAGAAAGAGGGGGCTCTTTCAGGTGGGCAGCAGGGACAAAAACCCGAGGATCAAAAAGCCGCTGAGGCCGCCGCAGCGGAGGAGGGCAAGGATGGTGCCATGACGACAAATCAGGCGAGTACTCTTCTCCGCTCCGTTCAGGATGAGGAGCAGCATGTTCTCAATCAGCAGCAACGAGCTGTGGAGCAATCCATCCGTAACTGGTAAATATCCCAACGATCATGCCGTGCTCTAGAACTCTCACACTATCATTAATCGCATTGTTCTGCTTCCTGGGGTGGGGGATTCCGAGAGCTTGCGCCGCAGGAGATGTCTCAGTCAGGGCCGAGCTTTCACGCCCGGAAGTAAGTGCCGGAGAGATGACCGAACTCCAGCTCAAGGTGACCGGTGCCGAAGTGGCCGATGTACCTCGGGAGGTCGCAGCAGAGGGGTTACAGATCAGGCTTACTGGTCAGTCCACCCAGGTGCAGATGGTTAATTTCAAAGTATCATCCTCTGTTGTCTACAGTTATATCGTGATGCCTTTGAGGACCGGAACATTCACCATCCCCTCGATACCCGTCAGAACAACAGGGGGAGTGTTGCAGACAGCACCGCTTTCCTTCGCGGTCGTTGATGGCGGAGGGGGGCAGTCAGCATCGGGGCAGGGAGTCGGTGTACCCTCCGCGGTTCCACCCGTACAGCAGATCATGCCAGGATTTTCACAACGCCCGGCGCGTCCAGCTCCACAGAGAGCTGAGACGGGACGACTGGCATTTGGTGAGATCAGTTCTCCCAAAAAAACACTCTATCTTGGAGAGATGGTGCCCGTAGAAATCCGTTACTATTTTGATGCGCGCTATCAAGTGCAGGTGAAGGGCAAGTTGGATTTTGGAAGTGAAGGAATCCTGGTGGAACGCTTTCCCGATCCCAAGGAGAGTCGTGAGGATCGCGATGGTGTGACCTATAATGTGCTCTCCTTCCAGACACTACTTTCAGCAGTAAAGCCCGGTTCCATCGATATTGCGCCGGCCAAACTGGATAGTCAGATCCAGATGCCGGGAGCGATGCCGCCCGGGTTTGACGATCCCGTTTTTCAGCAGATGCTCGGAGGGCGCAATCCCTTCACGCAAGCCCGTGATTTGACCGTCAAGACGGCACCTCTTCATCTGGATGTACTCCTTCTTCCAAAGGAAGGCCGACCTGCTTCCTTTGCCGGGGCAGTGGGGCAGTTTGATATGGATGCCTTTGTGCCCAATCCCAAGCCTGCGCCTGGAGATCCAGCAGTGCTGACAGTCAAGATAGGAGGAAAAGGCAATTTCAGGGCCATGGGGGCCCCCGTACTTACCGACACCGAGGGATGGAGATCCTATCCGCCGAGCGATAAGTTTGAAGGTTCCGACCAGCTTTCGTATGCAGGCGTGAAATCATTTGATTTTACGCTGATCGCCCAGCAACCGATGAAGTCTTCGCCCGGCAGCGAGTTTTCTTATTTTGATCCCGTCTCTGCCAAGTATGTGACGCTGAATACAAAACCTCTGCCGCTGAATGCTTCGCCTGTGCCAACAGGCGGCACCAGCCCGGTCGTCGTTGCGCAACCCCAGACAACACCGCAGCAGGGAGCATCCCCTGCGCACGCGACAGCAGGAGCCTTGGATAAGTCAGGTAATGGCGATCTTATTTCCTCCGTGACTCTGCATTCATGGAAGACTCCTATGCAGCGTGCGGAATTTATCATTGCATCCCTTGCCATGCTTGTCGCATCGGCTGCCTTGACCGGGATTTTCCATGTTCGAAATCTTCAGCGCCAAAAGGGCTCGGCGACCGCTCGCCGCCGCCGCCTTGCGGAACTGCTCGCTTCTCTCAAGACCGAAGCACTCGATGCAACCGCTTCCTATGATGCCGCCGTGGAGTATCTGACCTTGCTGCATACCGCTGAAACCAACCCTGCTTTGCTTGAAATCACAACCCGCAGGGATCTGCTGAAATATGGTGTTGGCGGTTCCGTTGCCCTCAGCGGCAAGGAGAGGGAAAAGTTAGTCGATCAACTCGTCCAAGTGACTTCCGATAAAGCATGATAAAGAAAATTCGCTTCTTTCTTCCGGTCTTGTTGATTTGCTTGGGAGTGTCCGTGCATCTCCAGGCATCGATCCCGGAGGAGGCTTCCGTCGCCAATCAGTCATTAGCTTCGGGGCATTATACGGAAGCTCTTGAGGCGTATAAGTTGCTCCTTGCCACCCCGCAGTTTGAGAAGTTCAGCTCGCCGGAGCTCTGGTATCATCGGGGCCTTGCCGAGGAAAAGACGGGTGACCTTGTTGCTGCCTCACTTTCCTATCGACGGGCGCTTCTGTTGGATCCGACACTGCCTCCCGCTCGTACTCGCCTGGCCGCCGTATTGGGCACGCTGGGAGTTCCCCATGCTCTCGACTGGCATGACCAACTCCTCATGAGGGTGCATCCCGATTTACTCGTTCTTGGCGGGGCGATTTTGGGATGGGTGGGAATATTGGCCTTTGTTTTTCTCCTGCTTGCCGGACCACGGCGTCCTGTGCTCATCGGATTGGCACTTGCCCTCTTCATTCTGGGACATGGTCTTTCCATTTTCGGAACACTGAATGATCCCCGTCGCCAGATTGCAAATCAGGCGGTGGTGACTGCAAAAAATGCACCGACGATCCATGCAACTCCTGCCGATAGCTCGGCGAGTGATGGAACGCTTGCACCCGGCTCACTCCTCACTATCCTCTCGCGCAACGGTGCCTGGTGGAAAGTTTCCGACGGTCCCGCCAAAACCGGATGGATACTTTCAAACGCTGTCACCCCGCTGCTTCCTTCTTCGGACAGGCTGTAAGCGTATTGCTGCTGGGTGTCGGATGCCTTGCGGGTGCATGGGGTGCGGCCGACCCCTACGGTGCATGGGATGGGTTACTGACGCCGGCAACCGTCATTCCATTCAAAGCGATTCCTCCTTTTGAGGCGGAGTACCGCTTTGGCTGGGAAGGAGTGGGGGCCGGAGGGGCAATGGTTCGGGTTCTCGTCAGGGAAGGGGGAGAGCGCCGGATTACCGTCAAAGGTGGTCCCAATGCCCTGATTCGAAAACTCTGGAACTATGAAGCCAACTACTTGGGTGAATCCGGTGAGAATGGCGAGGTGCCCTCATGGTTCCATATGGACGAGGGTATCCCCAAAGGGGATCTGTGCAGTGATGCATATTTCAGGAATGGGAATGTCATCGCCTGTCACCGGTTCATCGGAGAGAACAAACCTTGGGAGAGTACCGATCTTCTCGGTATACGCGACCTGTTTTCAGCCATGCTCTTTGTGCGCAGCCAACCCCTGCATGACGGTGAGAAACTACGGCTGACCGTTTTTCCCGATCAGAGTCCCTATCTCGTGGATCTCACGGTGGTCGGACGCGATAGCATTACCGTGATGGGTAAAAAAATCAGGGCGATCCGGTTTACGATCCGCATTCAGACCATCGAGACTCACGGAGAGCACAAGGGCAGACTTGCTCCGCACAAGAAGTTCCGTTCCGGGCGTGTCTGGATGTCTGATGATGATCGGCGTCTTCCCCTGCGTGCCGAGGTGGATGTCTTTATCGGGAGGGTTTTTGCGGAGGCAGTGAAGTTTCAAGCGCAGTGATCATCTTACTTCAACAAAAAAACGCCGGCTTAATTTTCAGCACGACATCGGTGGCCGCCATCACTTGTGCTTCCTTTTGATTTTTGCCGATGGGTGATTCCGGATCAGCGGGATCCTTGTTCTCATACTTCTCAATATCGGCGTCGATCTGCTCCATCGTGCGTTCCAGGGATCGGATTTCGTCCCTCAGATCGTCAATCTCATCGTCGATCTCTCTTGAGCGTTTTTTGGCGCGTTCAAGGTCGATGGTGCTATTGATGGGGTCGCCGGCGTTGTAGAAACCTAATGAGTGGTGCAGTTTGTTCATAAAAGAGTGGGAGTATCTTTCCTCCCTGTCATCACTCGTTTTTCTGGACGGGGTGAGCTAGTCCAATAATTGACAGAGAAGGGAGTAATATGACTTTCCTTGAGAGGCTGATGACACTGAGCGAGTTCGCAATGCGGCTCTCGGTGGCTAAGAAGTTCGTTAAAGAGGTAAAGAGTGACCCGATGGTTCAGCCCTACCTTGTGAATGGGAAAATCCGACGCTCTCCCTACAACAATGTTCACAAGAGCAGTAATTTCACGCTCCCCGTGGGCAACGCTGAGGGCAAGGTGAGAGGCATCGTCATCACCAAGGGGAAGTTGATTCGCAATAAGTTCCCACTTGAGGAACTGGCCCATGAATACGGCCACGCCCAACACTCTGCTGAGAGCTTGCGAACCAACAATCGCCTCGTAAGGACTATTGATGAGGTGAACAGTGGCAAACGCCAGATTCACAACTGGAAGAAGTATTCCGCTACCGGTAATCCGATGGACACCGGCGCGACGATCCAAGTGAAGAGGATTCAAGAATCTCGTCGGCTTACTCGTGAGCGAGTGGCCACAATCGGCGGCGCGAACTCCGGCCCACTCATCCCACCTCTCTCATACTCATCCAGGATCACCTCCTGCTTCGCTCTCGGCGTCCGAACCCGCCCCTTCCGATCTTGCTTCAGGATCTCCAGTGTCGTATCTGTCGTAGATGTCATAGCCCAAGGCTACGACATCTACGAAACGCGCGGTAGGCGGTCCGCTACGTGACGTTTACCCTGCACAGGCAGCAGGCCAGGGTGTGATACACCGCAGGTTACAAACCTGCGGCTACGTAGACACACAGGTTGAAAACCTGTGCTACGACGACTGGATGGAAGCCAGATCAAAACGCAATGGGCCCGGGCGTCGAACGCCCGGGCCCACCCCGTTACTGAAAGTTGTGTGACTCGCGACTACCGCTTGGCTGCGAACTTCTTGCGGGCGGCGGCACCGGCAGCCAGCATGCCAGCCATGGATGCGAAGGCGTAGGTCGACGGCTCGGGCACGGCCACGGCATTGACACGGAGGCTCAAGCCGGGGAGCGTGTCGGTCCACTCTGCGCCAGTGTAGTTCTGCACCTTGGTGCCGAGGTAGATGAAGCCAGAACTGTTCTGCTGCCGCGGAGTCGCACCGGTGTCTTCGAGATACCACTCAAATGACGACTGCTGCGAGATGCTATTCGCGTCGCCCGTGACAAGCCAATAGCTGGTGTCCGGGCTCGCGACGTAGGAGCCCGAGAAGAAGTGCGTCTGCATGGAGTTGGTGAGTGGGCCATTCAGGAGCGCGTATGTCGCCAGGATGCTGCCCGGAACGCCGGCATTGTCGTCGAACAGGTAGACCCGAGCGTCGCTTACTCCGGTGCCCGAGGCGAGGGCGACGTCGATTTGCTTGATGTCCCACTGCCCGGTGCCCGTGGTGAAGCCCTGGCTGACAAGCGTGTTGTTTTGAATGCCGGTCACATAGCCGACCGTGGCGCTGAAAAACGACGCCGCGACCGTGCCATAGTTGCCGTAGACATACTGCTGCGACTGGGCTTCGCCGGTGGCAACGGTGAACAGGAGCGCGGCCGCGGCGAGGGCAACCGAACAAGCGAGCGAACGGAACATGGTGAATCCTTCAGGGGTGAATGATTTGGTTTTCATAGTGTTTGGTATGCTAAATCAATTTATACGAATTGTAAACCGTTGTCCAGAACGACGGCCTGGCGATCAGCTACAACGCCGTCCCCGAACCCTCCACCTACGCCCTCCTCGGGATGGCTGCGCTCGCGCTCGCTTGTGCCCGGCTCCGCAAAAAGACAGCCCGACAACACCGAATTCAGACCCGGCGTTTTTTTTAGGAGGGGGAAATCCTTGCTTACAGTCGCGAGATCAGAAGTTCGCGCTGGAAGATGAGTTCCTTGGGAAGCTGGCTGTATAGCTTCAAGAAGAGCTCATCCTGCATGACGAGTTCGCGATGCCATTCGACTTTGTCGATTTTCTGAACTTCGTCGAATTTTTCCTTGGTCATCTTGCTCTCCATGCCTCGCATGTCGATATCCTGATATTCAGGCACCCAGCCGATGGATGTCTCGATGGCGTGCGCTCCGAACTTGGAACGCTCCACGATCCACTTGAGTACGCGCATGTTGTCTCCGAATCCGGGCCAGAGGAACTTGCCCTCCGGGCTCTTGCGGAACCAGTTTACATGGAAGATACGGGGGAGGTGCTTGACTAGGTGGCGCATTTCCAGCCAGTGGGAGAAGTAATCTCCCATGTTGTATCCTGCAAACGGAAGCATGGCCATCGGATCGCGGCGAACCTGTCCGATGGTTCCCGCCGCTGCAGCGGTCATCTCCGAACCGACGGTGGCACCAAGATAGACTCCATGCACCCAGTTGAAGGCTTGGAAGATGAGCGGCATCGTGGTAGCACGACGTCCGCCGAAGACGATGGCGCTGATTTTGACACCGGCTGGATTTTCCCAATCAGGGTCTATAATCGGACAGTTTTTGGCAGGTGCCGTGAAGCGGCTGTTTGGATGACTGGAGAGAACGGGCTTGCCTTCGGCATCCTTGGTTTCAGGTGTCCAGTCCTTACCTTTCCAGTCGATGAGATGCTTCGGGGCATCCTTGGTCATACCTTCCCACCAGACATCACCATCGTCGGTGAGGGCGACATTCGTGAAGATGGTGTTGCACTTGATGGAGTCCATCGCCATCGGATTGCTGTCGTAGGAGGTGCCGGGTGCGACGCCGAAGAAGCCTGCCTCGGGATTGATGGCATGCAACCATCCGTCCGGACCAGGCTTGATCCATGCGATATCATCGCCGATACAGGAAACCTCCCATCCCTCGGCCTTCAGCTCCTTAGGAGGAATGATCATGGCGAAGTTGGTTTTGCCGCAGGCGCTTGGGAAGGCGGCGGTTACATAAGTCTTGGCTCCACTTGGATCCTTGACGCCAAGGATGAGCATGTGCTCAGCCATCCATCCCTCGTCGCGGGCCATGGCGGAAGCGATGCGCAGGGCAAAGCATTTTTTCCCGAGCAGGGCATTTCCGCCATATCCCGAACCGAAACTCATGATGAGACGGTCTTCCGGGAAGTGGGTGATATAGGTGTTCTCAGGGTTGCAGGGCCACGGAACATCCTTCTCGCCAGCTGCCAGCGGCTTGCCGACGGAGTGCAGACATTTGACGAAATTGCCGGTTTTGGCGATTTCATCATAGACCTTCGAACCCATGCGGGTCATGACGCGCATGTTGGCCACAACATAGGGGCTATCGGAGATCTCAACACCGTATTGGGCGATCGGCGATCCGATGGGGCCCATGCTGAAGGGTACGACATACATCGTGCGTCCTTTCATGCATCCGGAAAAAAGGCCGTTAATCTTGGCCTTCATGACATCAGGTGCTTCCCAGTTGTTGGTGGGACCCGCATCCTTCTTCGATTTCGAGCAGATGAAGGTGCGTTCCTCGACGCGTGCGACATCACGGGGGTCGCTGTTGACGAGCAGGGAATTAGGACGTTTTTCGGGATTCAGCCAGCGTGCTGCACCGGATGCCACGAGGCTCTCTTTCATGAGTTTGTCTTCAGCCTCGGATCCGTCGCACCAGAAGATGGCATCGGGCTGTGTCAGGGCTGCGATTTCACGAACCCAGTTGGTCACTGAGGTGATGTTCGGCGCTTGGGCGCCTAGTTTTGTAGTGTCAGTTGATGTGCTCACTGTTCTGGTGTGCCCATTTTTTTTACACTCTGCAAGAGTGATTATTATCACCAAAAACCACCAAATTTTATTTCTTTTCTAGTTTATAATTAGACGATAGAATGATCTTTTTTTCTCTTGATGGGAAGGCACCTCTGCTCTCTGTAGAAGGGCATTGAAGGAATTCGACAGGGTGAAGCGTCCATGAAAATATTTTTTCTGCTTCCGCTGTATCCTTGCTGTGCTTCCTTAGAAAAAAGGATCGGGATGGCAAGATGGAGAAAAGATATTCTTGAGTTGAAAAATTAAAACTTCAAGTTGGGGAAGATGCAAAAAATCGTGGATCAAGGACTCATTCAGGAGAAAAACAACGAAACCCCACTCCCTGAAATCGCTCATTTGGTATTGACTGTCGGACGCCTGCTGCTGGAGTGGGGTGCTAATGCCCGGACCGTGCATGAGGCGATTTCCAACACCGCCAGAGGTCTCGGATGTGACTCGGCGGATGCGTTCTGTCAGCACGCCGCCATCATCACTGTGATCCGCCGTGGTTCCGAATCTCACACCCAAATGGGAAAAGTTGGCGAGCATATCGTCAATCTCCGCCGGACACAGAACCTTCAACAGATCATCCAGCGTGTCAGTCATGGAGAACTGACCTGCGCCCAGGCACAGGAAGAAGTGGAGAAAGTCGCACTCAGAACGAAACACTACCCGATCTGGTTCATCTGTCTGGCAACGGGACTCGCCTGTAGCTCCTTTGGCCGTCTGTTCAAATCGGACTGGGTTTCCTTTCTTCCGACCCTTATCGGGGCAGGAGTGGGCCAGTATGTCAGGCATACTCTCTTTCACAAAAAATATAACATCTTTCTGACAGCCGGCACCGTGAGCTTCGTCGCCGCCACACTTGCCGGATTTGGAGCCAAGGCCCTTGGCAGTGTCCACCTGCCACTTGCCATGGTGGCTGCCGTGCTGCTTCTGGTGCCGGGCATCCCTGTCCTGAATGCCCAGATTGATGTCATCGAGGGCAAGCCCAATCTCGCCGCCGCACGGGCACTGCGCATCACCTTCCTACTGCTCTTTATGGCATTAGGGCTTTCCGTGGCCCAGGGGATCGTGTTCTGGAAGAGTCCGGCGGTGATGGTTCCCAATCCTCCAGACCTTGAGCTCTGGGTTCGCATTCTTCATCAGGCATTTTTCGGAGGTGTTGCCGCAGCCGGGTTCGGCGTGCTCTTCAATACGCCACCACGCATTCTGGGTCTTTGTTTCGCCTCGGGTGCCTTCGCATTGGCCATCCGCACCTTCTGCCAGTCTTTCGATCTCGGACTGCCTCTCTCCTCCTTCATTGCCGCACTCTCTCTGGCCACGGTAGATCGCGCATGGCATCAGTCACAGACGCTGCTTGGTTCTGTCATTGCCGTTGTGGGATGTATCGCTATGGTGCCTGGAAGCATGGCTGCCAAAGGACTCATGGGATT
The DNA here is from genome assembly GCA_037130175.1 of bacterium. Lineage (GTDB taxonomy): Bacteria > Verrucomicrobiota > Verrucomicrobiia > Chthoniobacterales > UBA6821 > UBA6821. The sequence continues at coordinate 18,086 of JBAXTN010000046.1, forward strand.
GTTTGCGCTGATTCACGCGAAGCCGGAGGATACCGTACTGCTGACCGGTACCATGGAGAATCTGATCATCGTCACCTTCACCCTCGTTGCTATCGGAATCGGTCTGATCATTCCGACCCTGGTCTATCCTCAAAAGGTGGAACATTGATTCGGTATTGAATGTTGATAAAAAGCTGTCCAACCGTTGCAAGGTCGATAGATATTAATCCCCCTCCCATCCCCATCATGCCTGCTTCTATTACACATGGCGAAGAAGAGCCTCTCTTCACACTTGGCGATTTTCCCGTCCGCCTGATTACTCTCCTTGTGGGATTGCACAGCATCGCCATGATTGCATGTGCCCTACTGCTCTCCGCTGGGCATGGGGATTGGGTCAATGCCTTTGCATATAACAGTTCCGAGGTCGCTCAGGGCCAGATTTGGAGACTTTTTACATACGCCTTTGTGGCTCAGCCCGACATCTGGTTTCTCTTCCAGATGCTGATGCTCTACTACTTCGGCAAGGAGGTTGAGAACGGTCTCGGTTGGAAGCGCTTTGCCATCCTCTATGCCGGCCTCATCCTGATTGGCCCGTTGCTGTTGCAGGCGTTCGGTTACGCAGGTATCCCGCAGACCGCTGTCGGGGTGCAGGATGTGGGATTTGCCATCTTTGCCGCCTTTGTGGCGATGCATCCGGGGGCTCAGTTTTTCTTTGGCATGGCCGCGCGATGGGTCTTTGTGGCTCTGCTGACGATCTCTTCACTTCAATACCTTGCTGCCCATCAACCACCCCGCCTTCTTGTCCTTATCTCATCGAGTCTGATGGCCATCATGCTCATGCGCCGGGTCGGTTTTGAGGAACCACTCTTCGGATGGGGTTTTGAATGGTCTCTACCGGGTTTCCAAAAACCGAAGCCCCGTTTTTCCGTTGTTCCGAGAGATGGGGCTTCCTCCTCTGCTTCGACCAAGAGTATCCCAAAAAACAAAGTGATGGACCCACTCATGGAGATGGATCTTCTACTGGAAAAAATCAGCAGCAAGGGAATCGACAGCCTGAGCCGTGACGAACGCACTGCTCTTGAGAAGGCCCGTCAGGCAATCCTCCAACGAGAGGGTGGGCGGTAGAGGTCTTTCCCCGATGGCAAGCTCCGTGGAAAACCTCCGGGAGATCATTGCCCGGCTTCGTGCTCCCGGGGGATGTCCCTGGGATCGTGAACAGACTGCGGAGTCAATGCGTCCCTCAATCATTGAAGAGGCCTACGAGGTGATTGACGCCATCGAGAGGAATCATGCGTCGGATCTCGAAGAGGAACTCGGCGACTTGCTGATCAATATTCTCATGCAGGCGGAAATTGCCTCGGAGCAAAACGAATTTTCGTTCGATTCGCTTGCTGCCGTGGCCGCCGAGAAACTCATACGCCGCCATCCTCATGTTTTTGGCGATTCGACTGCCGAATCCAGTGCCGCCGTATTGACCCAGTGGGAGGAGATCAAACGCACCGAGAGAGCATCCAAGTCAGGCGATGGCGGCATCCATGCCTCCCTGC
>JBAXTN010000047.1:0-19502 GCA_037130175.1 bacterium
CAATAGTGGTGGTGGCGGCGGCGGCGGTTACAGCGGCGGCTCTGGCGGTACCCCCAACTTTGGCAGCAGCGGCGGCGGCGGCGGTTCCTTTCTTGCCAATTCCTTTTTCAACACCTCCTTCACGGCAGGAGCAAATGCCCTGGCCGGATATCTGAACCTTGTTTTTAATGGTGGAGGATCATCTTCCGGCTTGATTGCCTACCCAAGTGTGACCGTGGACAGTGTGGCAGCGACGTATTCGAGCCTCACCTTCCAGCCCAACGGCATCCTTAACATCACACCCACGGGCAACCTGACCATCACCTCCAATGTCAATGTGAACAACAACGGCACGGTCATCCTCAACGGCGTTTTCAACACGCCCAACTTGACCCTTACCCCCGGCTCGCTCCTCAACGGTAACGGGACCCTCAATGGCAACCTGATCAACAACGGAACGGTCAGCCCCGGCAACAGCCCCGGCACCCTGACCATCAACGGCAACTACACCCAGGGATCCACCGGTGTTCTCAACATCGAAGTTGCCTCCGCGGGCTCCTTTGACCAACTCATTGTCAATGGCAGCGTCCTCTTGGGAGGCACCCTGAACATCGTCCCCTACAACGGCTACACACTCCAGTATGGTCAAAAGTTTGGATTCATCACCTCGACGGGCCCGATTAAGGGAAGCTTCAGTGCGGTGAACGCTCCCGCGGGATACCGGGCCCGAGTCAGCATCGTGGGAGACCCAGTGGCCTACATCACCATTGCCCCTGCCAGCTACACTCAGGTTGCACTAAACGGCAACCAGAGCAATGTGGCCACGGCCCTCAACAGCTTTATCCCTGCCACAAGCGGCGATCAGCAAGTGATTTCCACAGCTCTGGACAACCTCACTGCAGGCCAATACCAACAGGCATTCAATGCCATCATGCCGACCTACTACCAAAGCCTGGGGACCATCGCCTTTAACCTAGCCAATGCCCAGAACAGCGAACTGGTGCAGAGACTCTGGGGTCTGAGAGTGGCCGAGGGAGGAGGCTTCTCCATGAGCGGTCTGCCCGACAACACCCCTGTGATCGAAGGACAGGGAGATGGGAGCAAGGGAGCAAGGGAGTCCTGGACAGCAAGAACGATGTCCTGAGACCCGGAGCAGATAATCACTGGGGACTCTTCGTGGATGGTAACGGCATCTTCGCCCAAGCCAACAGTGCCAACATGCTCCCCGGCTATAAATCCCAGAGCGGAGGTATCACCACAGGCCTCACCTACAAGTGGACCGAATGCTTTGGAACAGGACTCTATGCAGGCTACGAAGGCACCTATGCAAAGCTCGGAGCCGCGGGGAGCGGACTTGGAGTTGGCAGCCAACTCATCGACAACTCTGTCCGTTTCGGAATCTTCGGTACCTATGGGCAACCTGACGGCAAAGGCTTCTACGCCGATGCCCTCGCAGGAGGAGGCTACAACAACTACCAAGCGACCCGTGTCATTGATTTTGCGGGAGTTAACCGTACAGCCACCAGCTCACCCGGTGCGGGAGAGCTAGATACGATGCTCGCCGGTGGCTATGATCTGAAGAAGGGCAACTTTACCTTCGGTCCCACGGCTTCACTTCAGTACACCTATCTGGGAGTTAATCCGGTCAATGAAACCGGAGCCCAGAGTCTGAACTTCAGCTCCGGCGGCTGGAACAGCTCCAGCATGCTTTCCAGTGTGGGTGCCCATGCCGCCTACACATGGCAGGCAGGCAGGAGTGTCGTCGTCGTGCCTCAGATCTCGCTCAACTGGCAGCATGAGTTCATGCAGAACCCTTACGCTATCAGCGGCACGCTGGGAGGCGCCTCACCGAACTTCTCCAACTGGAGCAGTGCTCCGATCAGGGACACCCTCTACACGGGAGTCGGCTTTACAGTCGAGTTCGCAAAGAAGTGGAACACAGCCTTCTTCTATAATGCCTCCGCAGGTAATGCGAATCTCGTGAGCCAGAATATCTTCTGGAGTGCAGGACTGAAGTTCTAGAGGGAGTAGGTGTTTACGCTTTTGTAAACGCTCCAGCTCTCATTCCACGGAGTTAGAGAGGGTACCGATTCCTTCAATCTTCACCTCGACCAAGTCTCCTGGTTGGAGCCAGCGAGGAGGGTTTCGTCCCAAGCCCACACCTGAAGGTGTTCCCGTGAGTATCACCGTTCCCGGAGCAAGAGTGGTCTCGCCACTGAGAAATTCGACGAGTGCAGGAATATCGAAGATCATGTCCGCCGTACTGGAATCCTGAAGCACCTCGCCATTGACCCGAGTTGTCAGCCTGAGATTGTTGGGATTGGGAATCTCATCAGAAGTGACAAGATATGGTCCAAGCGGAGCAAAGGTGTCGAAGGATTTGCCGCGACACCATTGGGAGCCGCCCCATTGCTTCTGCCAATCCCGGGCGCTCACATCATTGGCACAGGTATACCCTAGAATAAAATCAAAGGCATTCTCACGCGTGGCATTTTTACAGGTGCGTCCAATGACAATGGCAAGTTCGCCCTCGTAATCGACCTGAGTCGATGCCGGCGTCCGGGGGATCCTGATGACAGCCTCTGGATCAAGAAGAGCCGACGGATTCTTGAAGAAAAGAACGGGGTAGTCAGGGAGGCGAGCCTTCATTTCCTCTGCATGGGCTCGGTAATTAAGACCGATGCAGAGAATCGCCGCGGGCACAACAGGTGCAAGCAGGGAGTAGGTATCTGTGATTCTGCCAGTCGGACTCAGTCCTGAAAAGGGATCTCCAAGAAGAAGCTCCATTCCCTCCGGTATGACTCTTGCAAAATGAATCTCTCCACTCTCAAGTCGAATTCGCGCAATCTTCATGATGACATCCTAGTGAACAACATTCGGGATAATAGCTCGGAATTTACCATCAAATGTTCCGGACTCTCTGATCCCTTATCCTCCATGCTCCATTTCCATTGCATGGCTGGCAAGTTCCGGACCGAGGTAGCAATGGGAGCCAATGGAAACAAGTCCGTTTTCTCTGAGCAGTTTTTTATAGTGAGCGGCGGGGAAAAGACCCGTATTGGGAAAGTCACCGATCACCTCATCCTGATCCGTATAGAGTTCCAGAAAAGCGATTCCTCCAACGAGCGGAGCCATCGAGGAGAGTCCTTCCCTGAGTTCACTCGGAGAGAGATAAAAAAGCATGTCGCTACAGATGATCAGGTCGTAAGCTTCCCGGAGTCCGCACCGATCCAATGACGCAAAGGAACCAAGGCAAATTCCCCGGCTTTTGCCATAGCGATCCACGACATAGGGACTCGAATCAATGCCGGTATATCGGATGGAGGGGCGAAGTTTTTTGAGTGGAGAGAGCCAATTTCCCTCGCCGCATCCTATGTCCAGAACGGTTTTGACGGATCGCTCCAGATAATACTCGGCCACCGCTAGTGCCAGTGATGCCTTTCTAGCTATACCCGCCGCCGACTTGACCCGTGTCGCCGGATCACGGTACCAACGGTCGAAGTACGCCTTGTCATACCTCATGATTCCGCAAGAAAGGAGCAGATGTAATGGCACGGCTCCCCGCTAACGGTGATGGTGAAGCCGGAATTTGCAGGAACATCAAAGCTGGAAGATTGCTGCGAAGCGGAATGTCGGTTTGCCTTATCACCTCCATCGAGAAGCACATCGGCCTCGCCCAAAATGAGATCCATCCTCTCGGCCTGCTTGGTTCCGAAATGATAACTCCCCGGTAGGATGACGCCGACGGTTTTGTGCTCACCAGTAGAAGTAATCACGGTGTGCGAGATCACCCGCCCCTCAAAATAGACATTGGCTTTGGCGTGAACGGTAACATTGTTTAAATCCATGCATCGCTCATCTCTGCTTGAGGAGAGATTTGCAAGATTTTACTCGCAGGGATAAAAAGGATGGAAGGCATGGCAACAAATAGAACCCCCTTCACCTCTGTGCATTATTTGTTCCTTTTCATGATGCTTACTTCATGCGCCTTGGCTCACGCCCAGATGGGAGCAACTTCAGAACAGTGCATCGCCCGTTATGGCAAACCTGAGAGGGATGCGATGAAAGAGAGTGGACTGCTCTGTTTTAGATATGCCGGCGTCTGTGCAATCGCTCATTTTGATCAGGGACATTGTGATGTTCTGAGCATTTTTTCACCCAATGAAATGATGGGGCTTCCAGAAGAACTCAACGAGGAACTACTTACATCCCTGCTCCAGAGCGAGGGGGGTGGAACCGGATGGAAGCAGATAGGGCGCTTCAGTATCAACACAGTGTGGAACTCCTCCGATAACAAATCCTTCGCCATCTACGACACCATGCGTCATAAGCTCGTGATCATGACTCGAGCCGCCTATTCGCGGGAGAAACAAGCCAGAAAGCAAGCCCTAGCCGAACAAAGAAAAGTACCACACTAGAAATCAGCATTTCATCGCTTGCATCCGTTTCTCGAAAGTAAGCAGATCTCGTCCCCTCCTGTTCGTCAAATCCGACCATGATGAGTCGGGATCGCCCCGCCTCTGCCTGTTGACTCTTTACTGAGCTCTGGTAGCACTTAGAAATCATGAGGCCCCCGCTGATTCCCATAATTTGCTTTTTCCTTGCCTGCTCTGGAACACCATTACTCAACGCTCAGGATGCCATTCCCTCCAGCGACACCAAGAGTACATCTTATGGCTTAGTCTCCAAAGGATGGCCACGCAGCTTTACGACCAATGGGATTGACTGCACGATTTATCAACCGCAGGCAGTTTCCTGGACAAATGGCATTCTTACCTTTCGTCAGGCGGTCTCTATTTTGCCACAGGGGGCTGCACAGCCGATCTTTGGAACCGTCAAGCTCTGCGCCTTGACCAAGGTCGATCAGGAGCAGCAGACGGTCACGCTGACGAGTCTTGCTGTCAGCAAGAGCAGGTTCCCTTCAGCACCGGATCAGGCGATCAAATACGCCTCCCAGATAATCGGAATGGCTACTCAATGGGGCCAGCAGATTTCACTTGGAGCCATCACGGCCAGTCTTGCAGTAACTGAGGCACAAAATGCAACAGCTCATGGCGTTGCGGTTAAAAACTCACCTCCGACTATTTACCTCTGTCAGTCGCCTGCCCTCCTCGTCCTTGTGGATGGAGCCCCTGCCCTTAGGAACACCCCCGGGAGTTCCCTGCTTCGCGTGATCAACACACCGGCCCTGCTGGCGATGGATCAATCTTCAGGTCTCTACTATCTGCGAGTCAACGGGGGATGGATGCAGGCTGCCGGACTCTCGGGGCCATGGTCGCCTGTTGCCGCCGCCTCAAGCGCACTTCCGGCCCTCTCCGCTCTCCTTCAGCAGACTCAGGGATCAGGGAGTGTGCAGCTCTACGATCCTCCGGCTTCTTCTCCCACCTCGCCGACAACGCCTGCTATTTTTGTCAGCACGACACCTGCGGAACTCATCATGACACAAGGCCCCCCAGCCTTCGACCCAATCAGCGGCACTCAACTTCTCCATGCCAGCAATACCTCCAGCTCCCTCTTCATGGATATTGCCACGCAGAACTATTTCCTTCTCATTTCAGGACGCTGGTTCACAGCCTCATCCCTTTCCGGCCCGTGGAACTATACATCAGCCAACCAACTTCCCTCCGATTTTTCCAAGATTCCGGAGAATGCCACCGCCGGCAATGTGCTGGCTTCGGTAGCAGGGACTCCTCAGGCGCAGGAAGCATCCATCTCTGCTGCGATTCCCCAGACAGCTAGTATCTCCCGCTCCACCACAACCAATGTTGTGTATGCTGGCGTTCCGGAATTTACGAAAATTGCTAACACTTCCCTCTCTTATGCTGCCAATACATCCACACCCGTGGTGAAGGTAGCCAACAGTCAATATTATGCCGTCATCAACGGCATTTGGTTCTCATCTTCATCACCGACCGGCCCTTGGAGCGTGGCAGATACTGTACCACCCGTGATCTATACCATACCGCCAAGTTGCCCAATCTATTATGCCACTGGAGTCTATGTCTATAATGCCTCCCACGATACCGTCACGGTCGGTTATATACCCGCTTACTTCGGCACCTGCATTACCCCAGAAGGAGTGGTTGTTTATGGGACCGGCTATGCCTATTCCCCCTACATCAATGGGGATGTTTGGATTGCTCCACCCTTGACCTATGGATTTGGAGCCGGATTTTCCTGTGGTCTGGCAACAGGATTTGTGTTTGGATTGAGCGTTGATCACGCTTGGGGATGCTCTCCCGCATGGGGGCCGTGGCGCGGCGGCTGGGGCAGTCCAAACTCCGTCAACTGGAACAATGTTACCGTTAACCGTCAGAATATTTACAACCAATGGGGAAGCAATGTTGTCCGGAACGGAGGCTACCCGCAAAGTCAGATCAACAATGCCTGGAGCACTGCTCAGAACGATTACAATCAAGCCAAGTCAAACTATCAGGCCAATCATCCTGCTTCCGGTGATTCAAACCAGACTCCCAATCGCACCAATTTTAAAAACGATGCATCTCACCTTGGTGACAATAATCTATTTGCAGGAAAGGATGGTCAACCTTATCGCAGCGATCCAAATGGGAAATGGCAGCAGATTGACAACTCTGGGTGGAAAGATGCCGGTATATCCGGAGTGAATCCCTCCACACTCAGTGATCTCAACAACCAACGATACGCACGGAATCTTGGTGATTACCGTAGCAGCGCAAGAGGCTTTGAGGGAGGTGGGCGTGGAGGTGGAGGATTCCGTCGCTAGACCGGTTTAATGACAATGCACTCAAAGCTGGTGGAGCTGAGGGGACTCGAACCCCTTACCTGTTCATTGCGAACGAACCGCTCTACCAGATGAGCTACAGCCCCTGTCGACTTCGCGATGATACATTCCTCAGCATTTTTACCAAAAAGATTTTTTGCTGAGAACCTATAATCATCTCCACAAGATTGACCGGAGATTCCCCGATTAGTAAATGTGGAAGGATGCGCTGTGTGATCCTCTTCCTTTGCTCGCTCCTAGCCTCGACACCCTTCTGTTGTGCGTCCGGTTCCGCCTCCATGTGGTCGGGGCTTTCCTCTCAGCAACAGGAGCTGCTTTCCTCGGGTAAACCGCTTGTCATAGAGGAATCGGTCTCTGGTAATGCGTGGCCCCGCTACACAGTGTATATGCTGGTCAAGGCATCTTCAGCACAGTCTGCGGCGGTTTTCTGGGATTGCGAACTCGACCCAAAATATGTGCCCGACTGTCTCTCCGTCCACTTGCTTGGGTCTCCCCAACCATGGATTCGAGAAGCTGAATACACGCTTAAAATGCCCATGATGCTACCCAACGAGGTTTATGTCTCAAGAAACGAGATTCATTCCGAAGAGATTCCGGGAGTCTATGAAATTTCTTGGAATGTCCTCAGAGCGTCGTACATCAAGGGGAGTACGGGAAACCTTCGGATCGAGCCTTTTGGTAACGGATCGGATCAGGAGCAGCGTTCCCTCTTGCGATATTCCAACCTTGTGATTCCAGGAAGCAGCATTGCCGGACTCCTTAAGTCCATGGCGAGAAGCGAGGTAATCCAGAGCGTGAAGGCACTCTCTAACCAAATAGAACAAGAGCGTATCTCCGACCCGCAACTTCTTGATCACCAGCTGCATGAAATGATGCGTGTGATCAAATCCATTCCGAAGGGAAAATAAGTTGCAAGGTGATCGACCTGTCACTTCCTGAACTTCCCCTGGCAAGCTGGGTGATGGCTGCGATTGCGGCTCTATGCATCGGGTTGACAAAAGCCGGATTCGGTGGTTTTGGAATCATCGCCGTCTTGCTGATGGCGGAGATTCTGCCAGCCAAGCAGTCCACCGGTGCAGTGTTGCCGATGCTGATTGCAGCTGACCTCATGGCCATTGGAAGTTTCCACCGCCATGTCATCTGGAGGGATTTCTGGAAACTGCTTCCAACAACATTTTTTGGCCTTCTGGCAGGCTGGATTCTCATGGATCGGATTCCGGGTGCCATCTTCGGACACTTTCTGGGATGGATGATCCTTGTCATGATGATGTTGGTGATTTGGCAAAGATTTGACACAAGGGTTCTGGCAACCATCACGCATCATCCGATGCTTGCGATTTTCTCCGGATTTTTGGCAGGAATCACGACAATGATGGCCAACGCTGGAGGACCTGCGATGACATTTTATCTTCTGGCCCGACGATTGGACAAGATGGCCTTTGTCGGCACCTGCGCCTGGTTTTTCTTTATCACAAATCTGACCAAGGTTCCCCTGAGTTATAATCTGGGGCTTATTTCCAAGACGTCCCTCACTTTGAATCTGGTACTACTTCCCATCGTGGCGTTGGGGATGATCGCGGGAAAACTGCTGCTGGGAAAAATCCCCCAGACCTCTTTTGAATGGCTCCTCATCCTTATGGCAACAGCATCTGCGCTGAAATTGGTTTTAGGTTAATCTTCTCTTCTGGGTTTCATTTTGGAGCAATTTAAAGAACAGAGTTATCTCCGTATTTTTACACCTGGAAAAACTTCCTAACTCTCTTCATCGGTCAGCATGGGATTGAATCAACGGTTCTCCAACCCGCTTTTCATCCTTCAAAATTCCTCTTTGATCTTTCATCATCCCCTCCCCATGCCACGCATTGCCGAAGAGAGTATTCAACGAGTCGCCGATGCGAGCAACATCGTGGAGATCATTGGAAGTTATTTTCCTTTGAAGCCTGCCGGTGCCAATTTCCGCGCCCTCTGCCCTTTTCATAAGGAAAAGAGCCCCTCATTCAATGTGAATCCCTCCAGACAATCATTCCATTGCTTTGGATGTGGAGCCGGAGGTGGTGTCTTCCGGTTTGTCATGGATTATGAGCATGTCGACTTTCCGACGGCTGTGCGCCGGCTTGCCCAGAAGGCCGGAATCGTCCTGAGCGAAGAAAATGATCCCGAGGAGCAATCCCGCCGGGATCAGCGCAGCCGCCTACTCGAACTGCACAAGGAGGCCGCTGAGTGGTATCATTCCAAACTGCTGCGTTCGCAGGATGCGGAACATGCACGCGCCTATCTCCGCAAAAGGGGATTGAGCAAGGAGATTGCGGTGGCTTGGCAGCTTGGATTTGCTCCTGAAGGATGGGATGTTTTCCGGACTTGGGGATTAAGCAAGGGTTTTACTCGCATGGAGTTGATTCAGGGGGGGCTTTTGACATCCAAGGAGGGTGATCAAACGGGGGGGTATGACCGCTTCAGGGACCGTCTAATGTTCCCGATCCGGAACGACTACGGCGAAGTGGTGGCTTTCAGCGGGCGCATTCTCAGTGAGTCCGAGAGGGAAGCAAAGTACGTCAACTCGCCGGAAACCCCGATTTTCTCAAAGGGACGGGTTCTCTTCGGGCTTGATAAGAGCAAGCGATCCCTCGTCGATTCAGGGACTGCAATTGTTCTCGAAGGTCAGATCGATCTGATTTCGGCTTTTGAGCATGGGATCACGAATGTGGTAGCCCCGCAAGGAACGGCCTTTACGAATGAACAAGCCCGGCTTCTTCGCAGATTTGTCGAACGGGTGATCCTCTGTTTTGATTCTGATACGGCGGGGCAGAATGCCGTCGAGAAGTCTCTTCCTGCGCTCTTGTCAGCTGGAATCGATGTCAGGGTGGCCAGTCTGCCAGGAGGCTCGGATCCGGATTCCTTGATCCGAGAGAAAGGTGTCGAGGTATTCCAAGAGCAAATTAACGGAGCCACGGATTTCTTTGAACATACCATCCGGAAGGAGATGAATCGTGCCGAAGAAAATTTCGGCGCGCGGGAAAAAGCCAATGTTGCCCGCAAGCTCGGAGCGTATCTATCCCTCCTGCCGGAAGCGGTTTTAAGGGAAACGACCGCATCCCATGTGGCCTCCAGACTCGGACTATCGGTCGAGGCCCTCATGGAAGCTGGACGAAAGAATCCTATCATTCCACATGACGAGCAAAGTGATGATCCGGTTTCGGGCAGCGTGAATTTATCGGAATCAACACAGCTGATCTGCCGACTCGCCATTCACTCGAAAGAAGTAAGGGAATGGCTTTCCTCACTCGCCTCCCCCACTCCTTCGGAGCTAGACCCTGAACTGGGAATCCTGGATGAGATTCTCCACTCACCCAACAGTGCAAAAGATAGCGCTTTTGCATCGGTATTCTCCAAAGAAAAGAACCATCTGCCATCCATCACCCCATCCGATCCTCTCGCGGCCGTTCAGGATGCCATCAATCGGTTAAAGCTCCAAAATCTCAAAAAACGCGAACTTTCCATCAAGCTGGAACTCAATAAATCAGGGCTTTCCCTGGAGAGAATCCTTACTATCAACAAGGAGATACTTGACCTTAGGGCAAAGATCGACGAAATTTCCACGCCCGCGACTTAGGGGCTCCCTAGGCTCTACCTGCTCTCCGTTGAAAAAAAACCACAAAACTTCCCCGTCCCGGAAATCTTCCGGAAAAACCGTAAAACCCGCCGCCAGAGTCCAGAAGGCTTCTGTCAAGGCATCTCCGGCCAAGGCTGTTAAAAAGCCACCAACCAAGCCGTTGCCCAAAAAGAAGGTGGCAAAATCGCCTTTGCGCAAGAGTGTGCCACCAGCAAAAACCGTCAAAAAGGCGACTCCTCCATCCAAAGTTTCAAAGCCAGCTTCGAAATCTGTAGCCCCGGCAAAGAAAAAAGCCGTCAAGCCAGCCAAGAATGCCAAACCAGTCAAAGCGGCTGCTCCTGTCAAAAAGGCGCCGCTCTCCGCTGCCAAGGAATTTTCTCCTAAAAAGGAAAAAACAGGTCTTAGTCTTTCCATCTCCGGTCTTGCCCCTGCCAACGCAGCCGAAGCTCAGAAACTCCTCCAGGAGAAAATCAGGGAACTGCTGAAACTGGCCAAGGAGCAGGGTTATATCACTTTTGAGGATCTCGACGAGCATCTTCCTGAGGGGATGAATGATCCCGAGACGATTGATTCCATCCTTGCACAACTCCGCGCCGTCGAAATCGATATCATCGACGCATCAGAAGTGGATCGCGTCAAAGAGGTCAAGAAGGATGATGATGATGAGAAGGAGAAGGACGAAAAAGAGGAGAAGGTCGATGGCCGACTTGACATCCTAGATGATCCAGTTCGCATGTATCTCAAGCAGATGGGACAGGTTCCCCTGCTCACCCGAGAGCAGGAAGTAGAGATTTCCAAACGCATCGAAGAGGCGGAACTTCAGATGCAGGATGTCCTCTATCGCTTCGGGTTTATCGCGCACGCTCATCTTGACATGGCTCAACGACTACTGGATTCCCGTGAGCGTTTTGACCGCGTCATTCAGGACAAGAAAATTGAGAGCCGCGAACGCTACTTAAAACTCCTTCCGCGACTCAGCCAGCAACTTCAACGCCTGGCGGATAATGTCTCAGAGCACTATGTGGCCAAGATTGCTCCAACAAAGAAGTCCCCCACTCAGCAGGATCACAATCAGTTTGAAAAACTCATTGAGGAAGTGGTGAAGGTCTATCCCAAGTTCTTTTTCAAATCGAAGATAGTGGAGGATTTTGTGACTCACGCCGACGAGCACATCAGGAGCCTGCAGTCGCTTCGCGCTGAACATCAGAAACATGCCGCCGCCAAGAACCCCGATTCCCAGCAGAAGCGGCACATCGGGTCGCTGTCGGCACAGATCGACGAGGCGCATCGCAAGAACTGGATGAGTATCGAGCAGTTCCATGATCGTCATCGCACTCTCAAGAAACATTTCCGCGATGCCCTGCGTGCCAAGACTGAGATGGTCGAGGCCAACCTGAGGCTTGTCATTTCAATCGCCAAGAAATACACCAACCGCGGTCTCTCCTTCCTCGATCTTATTCAGGAGGGAAACATGGGACTAATGAAGGCGGTGGAAAAATTTGAGTATCGCCGCGGTTATAAATTCTCTACCTACGCCACATGGTGGATCCGTCAGGCGATCACCCGATCGATTGCTGATCAGGCTCGTACGATCCGTATTCCGGTACATATGATCGAGACGATCAACAAGCTGATCCGAGTCCAGAAACAGCTTGTTCAGGAATATGGCAGAGAGCCCTCCGCCGAGGAAATCGCTGATGAAATCCAGCTTCCCGTAGGGCGTGTTCAGGCAGTGCTGAAGATGGCTCAACAGCCTATTTCATTGCAGGCACCCGTCGGAGACAGTGACGACACAAGCTTCGGGGATTTCATCGAGGACAAATCGGCTGAAAATCCTGCTGACATGGCGGCCATCGTCCTCCTGAAAGACAAGATCAAGGATGTCCTGGAATCCCTTACTGAGCGCGAACGACAGGTTCTCGAGCAACGGTTCGGCCTGGTGGACGGCTATTCCCGAACACTCGAAGAGGTTGGCAAGCAGTTTAAGGTCACCCGTGAACGCATTAGACAGATCGAAGCGAAGGCTCTTCGCAAGATGCGTCACCCAACCCGTCTGCGCCAGTTGGAGGGATTCCTTGAGCCGAAGGATGTCTGATCATACGGATGCGGCAGACTGTGACTCTCTGCATCGGATCAGTCTCAAGATTGGATAATTTTTGCAACTTTTTCTCATTTATGGTGTTTGGAGAGATATCAACACCATGAGTGAGCATAAAAAACAAATTACGGGTTCCCCTTCCCTGTCAGAGGAGAGGGATGATCTCTGGAGACTTCTCTCCGAAGATGCCAGAGTTCACCCCTGTGAGGAATCCCCATGGTTTGCCGCCCGCGTCTCAGCCAGAGCTTCTGGGGTGCCACAAGAGAGAGGGGTTCTTGCCTTTCTGCCTGCCCCTCTGCATAAGGTTCGCTGGATACTCCCGCTACCCCTGGCAGGTGTGGCGGCAGCTTTCATCCTTCTGTTGCAACATACTTCTTTCAATGCACCTTCGCGAAGCTTCAGCTCAACGGAATCCGAATTTGAGCAGCATATGGAGATGTTTGCCTCCAACGATTTCAACCTGTAACCGTGGGTTTTTTTAATCCGTTACCGTCACCGGTGTGTTGACTGACACCTTGTTGTAGATGGCTTGCGCCATCTCGAGAGGCAACCTGATGCAGCCATGCGAGGCCGGATATCCTGGAAGGATTCCAACATGCATTCCAATTCCTTCCGGGGTCAGTCTCATGAAGTATTTCATGGATGCCCCATGAAAGCGTGTGCCACTCGGTGCTGCATCAAGTTTGCTGCTGATGCCGGATCGGACAACTTTTCCCTCTCCATTGACGAAATCACCATAGAGAGTGGAATGATGATCGGGATCCTTTTCCAAAATGGTAAACTCCCCCTTGTGGGTCCACCCGTTCCTTTTGCCCGATGAGATGGGAGTGTCGAGAGCCACCTGACCATTGACGAGCAGATAAGCTCTTTGCTTGGAAAGAGAGACAAGAATGGCGAGGGCTTCTGGGGCAGAATGATCCTGAAACTGAGGGTAAATCTTCCCTGGCTGTTGTTTGGCAATGAGCTCGCCGGCAGACTTCATTCCCCCTTTGTTCACATTGGATTTGGGCGATGATGAGGAAACTGGAGACGGTGGAACGGGGCGAGCGGATGATAATGGTTCCGCACCAAGCGACCATGGGAAAAGGCAAACGATTCCTAAAATCAGGAAGGAAGGAAGTCTTTTCATTGAATGAAACAAATAACTATCATCCTGCAAACCGCCACGCGAAGATTTTTAGCACTCCCTTAAGAAGAATGGAACAGACAGTTTGAATACCGAAGTCGTCAATGATCGAGCATCTCTACGTACACATTCCATTTTGCCCTAATATTTGCCCGTATTGTGCCTTCTACAAGGAGTCGGCGGGGCGTGATCGCGTGGAGACATTTCTGGATGCGCTTCTGAAGGAGGTATCGGCATGGAAAGGAGAACTCCGTCCGAGGAGTGTTTTTTTTGGGGGTGGAACTCCCAGCGCTCTTTCGCTTGCCCAGTTTGAAAAACTTCTGTCTGGCTTTCATGAATATCTCGATCTCTCAGCGGTGGAGGAATGGACGATTGAAATGAATCCGGCGACTGTCGCGCTGGACAAGGCCATTTACCTTCGTCATGCGGGAATAAACCGTGTCAGCATGGGGGTTCAGTCATGGGATGATGCGGTATTGACGACCCTGGGAAGGACTCATGACGCGCAGAAAGCCGAGGAGTCCTTTCATCTGCTCCGTGAAGCCGGGTTTAAGAATCTCTCCATCGATCTTATTTTTGGAGTGCCTGGCCAGACGATAGAGTCCTGGCGCAGCACCCTGGAAAAAAGCATTAGTCTTGCTCCCGAACACATCTCCGCTTACGGCCTGACTTACGAAGAGGATACGGATTTTTTCAAAAAGCTTGGCACCGGGGAAATGCATCCCGACGAGGGTTTGGAGGCTGATCAGTTCGAGCTTGCAACACACCTACTGAACGAGGCGGACTACAGTCAATACGAGGTCTCCAATTATGCCCGTACTGGTAGGGAGGCACAGCACAACGAGGCCTATTGGCAGGGCCGCGATTACCTTGGCTTGGGGCCAAGCGCCTTTTCCACGGTTGGGTTCCGCCGCTGGCGCAATATCCGGGACACTGGCATCTATAACCAAACCACACTTGATGGAAAAACAGCCGTTGATTTTGAGGAACCCCTCCCCGATTCGTTGAGAAACAGGGAACGGGCCGCCTTTGGCATGAGAACTCTCCGGGGAGTAAAATCCAATGAAGTGGCGGCATGGGAGAAGGAACTCCTTGTCTTGCAACTTCAAGGACTCGTGAAAAATACAGCCGATCGCTGGGTGCTCACCCGCAAGGGAAGGCTTCTCGCGGATACAGTCTCGGAGACCTTCGTGTGAAAACGTACGATCTCATCATTGTCGGGGCGGGGCCTGCGGGAAGTTCCTGTGCCATTCATTGCGCGGAAAAAGGATTGAAGGTTCTCATGATCGACTCCTCCCGTTTTCCACGGGACAAGGTCTGCGGAGATTGCCTGAATCCCTCCGCCTGGCCCGTGCTCGAGCGGCTAGGTTTATCCTCCCGTGTTCAGGAGTTGCCCAACTCATCGGTTCGGGCTATTCGGTTTTCGGTCGCAGGGGGACATACAATTGAGTTGCCACTTTCTCAAGGCCAACAAGAAGTGGTGGTCAGACGGCGTGAGTTCGACGCCCTACTGACAGAGCGCGCCCAAGAAGAAGGGGTGGAATTCCAAGACGGCACCACCATTACCAGCCTCCAACGTTTGCGAACTCTCTGGGAAGTCACCTCCTCGCATGGGATAATCGGCAGGGCTCCGCAAATTGTGGCTGCCGACGGACGCAACTCTACCGTGGCGAGATATCTTCGCATGCTTTCTGCTCCCAGACGGGATGACCGGGTTGGATTACAGACTCATATTCCTCACCCTGCGGGATATGGAGGGGCACTGGAAATGCATCTCTATCACAATGGCTATGGTGGGATTGCCGATCTTGGAAACGGAATTGCAAATCTCTGTCTGGTCTCCAATGCCGGAACCATGCGCAAACTGCGCAAGGAGGCGGAAGTCCGCTATCAGGTCAGTTCGGCAATCGCCTGGCGAAGCATCTCCCCGATCAGCAGATCGAATCCGCGCAGTGTGGCCCGTGACGGTGTCTATCTCTGCGGCGATGCCGCAAGGGTGGTTGAGCCGTTTACCGGGGAAGGAATAGCCTTTGCTCTTCAGTCCGGTACAATGCTCGCCAAGATTTTATCATCACGCCGTGAGACCGCTCTCGGTGAACAGGAAAGGAAATACATTGCAGCGCATAAAGAACTCTATCGAGGCAAGCTGTGGGTGAATCACCTAACCCGTCTTCTCTCTCAAAATCCCAGGCTGGCTCATTTTGTCATCCCTAGGTTGCTCCGATTTCCCGGTGTTCTTTCAGGAATTACCAATCTTGTATTACAATAACTAACATTAAAGAACGATAATTCTTTTTCTGTTGCAAAACGCCCCTCTGCGGTGTTTACATCTGCGGTGTTATGTCCGTTGAAATTCTATCCCGCATCCAGTTTACACTGACTGTAGCCTTTCATTACATCTATCCACCCATGACGATTGGACTCGGTGTCCTGCTGGTCATCATGGAGGGGATCTACATCAAGACCAAAAATCCCCTCTTCCATCAGCTTGCGCATTTCTGGACAAAGGTCTTCGGACTGGTCTTTGCGATCGGTGTCGCCACCGGCATCGTGATGGAGTTTGAATTCGGAACCAACTGGGCGGCCTATTCTCGATTTGTCGGTGATATTTTTGGCAGTGCCTTGGCTGCCGAGGGGATTTTTGCCTTTTTCCTGGAGTCAGGATTCCTTGCATTGCTACTTTTCGGATGGGACAAGGTCGGTCCGAAGATGCACTTCTTTGCCACTTGCATGGTGGCTCTCGGCGCGCATTTCAGTGCTATCTGGATCGTCGTCGCAAATTCTTGGATGCAGACACCTGCCGGATTTCATCTCGAAAAAATTGCCAACGGCATACACACACCCCTTCCCTCGGGCTACATCGTTCAGGCTGAGGATTTGGGTCATGTCCGCGCTGTCGTGGATAATTTTTGGGCTATGGTCTTAAACCCCTCTTCCATGGAACGGCTTACCCATGTCGTCCTCGGCGCATGGCTCACGGGAGCGTTCCTCATCATCAGCATCAGTGCATGGTATCTACTTAAGGGCAAACATCAGAAGTTTGCGAAAGCCTCAATTACCGTTGCGGTGATCTTTGCCTCTGTCACAAGCATCTTACAAATGGTGAGCGCGGATGTCACGGCCCGGGGGGTTGTGCGCAATCAGCCGATCAAACTTGCCGCGATGGAGGGCGTCTATAAAACCGTTGAGTCCACACCGATGACCCTCTTCGGGTATGTCGATCAGAACAGACGTGAGACCATCGGGCCAAAGATTCCTGGTCTGCTGAGTTTCCTGAGTTTCCACAATTTCCGGACTCCGGTTATCGGACTCAATGAACTCCCCGACGATGCGTTCCTGGCCGCACGACATCCCGGCATGAGCACCGGGGAACTTGCCAAGGTTCGCCCCACATACTGGCCAATGGTTGGTGCGACTTTTCAGTTCTATCATGTCATGATCATTATTGGATCGATCATCTTCGCCCTCGCTTTCATATCGCTTCTTCTGCTGCGCAACGGACTTCTCTTCCGTACGGATCTACCCGCTGTGAGAGCCTTTCTCTGGGTTCTGGTCTTCTCGGTATTGGCACCGCAAATTGCCAATCAGGCTGGTTGGTTTACTGCGGAGATCGGACGCCAGCCATGGATTGTCTATAACCTCCTACGTACATCCGACGGACTTTCCCGAGTTGTGCAGGCCAATCAGGTGGTTTTCTCAATCATCCTTTTTGCCCTGATTTACATCCTCCTTTTCATCACCTTTATTTATCTCCTCAACAAGAAGATCCAGCATGGTCCTGATGATGATGAAGGCCGCCATACACTGGCTCCTGGCGTCGATCCCGAAGATCTGTTTTCCAAACAAGCACGCGCCTAACTTTATACAATATCATGCAACTACCCGATCTTAATACTGTCTGGTTCATCCTAGTTGGAGTCCTGTTCACCGGATATGCGATCCTTGACGGATTTGACCTTGGCGTGGGCATTCTCCACCTTTTTGTTAAAACCGACCATGACCGTCGCATTCTGCTCAATTCGATAGGCCCGGTATGGGATGGTAACGAAGTATGGCTCGTCACAGGTGGTGGCGCCCTATTTGCTGCTTTTCCCGGTGCCTATGCCACGGTTTTTTCGGGATTTTACAATGCCTTCATGCTGCTTCTTGTAGCGCTTATTTTCAGGGCGGTTGCCATTGAGTTCAGGAGTAAGGAAACTGGCAAGACATGGCGCCAAGCTTGGGATATAGCCTTTAGCGTCGGCAGCTTTCTGGCCGCGTTACTGATCGGGGTTGCCATGGGAAATATCACCAGGGGGATTCCTCTGAATGCCGAAGGAGATTACGCAGGCACATTCCTTGGACTTCTCAACCCCTATTCACTCCTTCTCGGTCTCACAGTGGTGGCCCTGTTTGCCATGCATGGAGCCATCTACTTGGTATTGAAAACAGAGGGTACTCTTCAGGCAGAAATCCGGAGTTGGGTTCCATGGCTCATTGGGGCCTTCCTCGTGCTCTTCATCCTCTTTAATTTGGACACCTTCTTTGAATGTCCGAATCTTCTTGGAGTGATGAGAAGTCGCCCGTATGGGTTTGCGGTTCTAATTCTGAATATCGTTGTCGCCCTATCCATTCCTGGAATCATCCGATCTGGTAATGAAATGAGGGCCTTTCTGGCATCTTGCCTTACCATGGTGCTGCTCATGGCTGTCTTGGGAATCTCCTATTTCCCAAACTTGGTGATCTCCCATCCAGATCCCGCAAACAGCCTCACTATCTACAATGTAGCCTCATCCCAGAAGACACTGGCCAACATGCTTGTCATCGCTGTGATCGGCGTGCCGATTGTGCTTGCATACACTGCCAGTATTTACTGGATCTTCCGTGGCAAGACCAAGATTGGGCATGTCGGATACTAGGGATGCACTGCTCTGAGGAAACGCTGCTCTGAATTCTAATGATGATATCAGAGGTGTTTCTTCAGGATCGCCCGGATGCGGGTCAATAACGCATCTGTGATCGACGGAATGCCTCGTCTGCTTTTCTGCCTAGAGCATCTTGAGAGTGAAGTCCTAATTTTCTGATCAGCCGCCCACTGCCACAGATCTTCATTGAAGGGTGATGCATGTATTTTTTTCATGATAATTGGAGGGGATGGATTTTAGCGATTGATCCGTATCAGAGCCCTAAAGACTCCTTGAACCAGGAGTTCCTGAGCGGGAATCAAGTCGGGATAGAGCGGATTCTCAGCGTGAAGAAATGGAACACCTTTCTCGATTAGGTACCGTTTAAGAGTCACATCGCCATCGATGAGGGCCGCTACGATATCACGATGACGTGGTTGGATGATTTCCATAATGACCAGATCGCGATCCAGAATACCGGCTCCGATCATGGAGTCTCCCCTCACCTCAAGGGCAAAGGTCTTGGCCTTTGATGGCAAGTTGATTGTTCCCGGATCCACTGAAATGCTGCGCCCCGATTCCTGTTCCTGACCTTCTGGAATTCCCGCTGGGATCATTCCATACACAGGAACCTCCATCAATTGCTTTCCTTGATCATGGTGACGCGGTGCGAAATCCTTTAAAATGATATTTCGGGAACGGCCTGCCTGACGGCTGATGGCTCCCTTCTTCTCCAGAAGATCCAGATGACTCGCCACGGTGGCTGTGGAACTGAAACCGAATTCCTCCATGATCTCTCGCAACGAAGGGATGCCCCCACGTTCCTGGGCGCAATCACGGATGAAGGCAAGAATCTGACTCTGTCGTTGTGTTAAGTTCATATACCGTACATCTGTTCGGTATATTATACTTTTACGCCGTGCAAGTATTTTTTCAGCTTCAGGCCCTGATAAACTCCTACCGACTGTGGGACTCGAACCCACACACCCCTTTCGGGATAAAGGATTTTAAGTCCTTTGCGTCTGCCATTTCGCCAAGTCGGC
>JBAXTN010000048.1:0-18260 GCA_037130175.1 bacterium
AAATAGATGAAACATCTTTCGCCGAATTGTAGTTAAGGAACAAAATACTTCAGCTATATGATTATACCTCACATCCTAGCATTCGGGAGGCTTCCATCCGGACCGGATATCATTGCACTTCTTACATTCCTGATACTGCCCATCTGGGCTACGATTTTATCACTAAAAAGTTTTCGAGGGGCAGCCATTCCTCTGTGGATTCTCTTGTCTTGGCTCTTACCTTTTATAGGAGCGATCATCACTATTATTGCCGCATATAGCAGAAAGCCCGACAACGATGCCTAGCTTATTCCCTAATCCCTATGAGAAGTATCAAGTGAGTGAAAAGATAGGTGGTGAGAATATTGGAATAGCTAAGTCATGGTGATGGGATTGGGTAAAGGGTTGCTTAGTACTTGAGAACATCTCCGCAGTCGCCTGTTAATTCCGCTGATACACCCTCTCTGCCGGGGCGCAGGGATTTTTGATTCAGAGCAAGGCGTGCGAGTAAAGCGGTATCCAAGCATACCGCGAGCGAGCAACAACGCAGCTAGGGGAAAAAAAGCCCCAAGCCTCACCTAATCCCAAATGAGGTGGTGGGCAATCATCTCCTCCCCATCAAAATGGAAATAGCCCTTGAAGGATTTCCCTTCCAGCATCCCCGGCATCCAATAGGCATCATCCGCCCACATGTCATGATACGGAATTGCTGAAGGATCCATCCAGTAGGGGATCGCCTCATCGGTCTCGATCTCCTCCCCCAGACATCCCTCGGCAACAAAAACCGCGCAATGGAGGGCGAGTCCGTCAGTGAATTGAAAATGGAGTTCACCCCGTTGAATCAGATTCAGCGGCGTCACCCCCACCTCTTCCTCTGTCTCACGAATGGCTGCATCGAGTGCGGTCTCCCCCGCCTCCAACCTGCCACCGGGCCCATTGATCTTGCCGGCACCAAGGCCTCGCTTTTTACGGATCATGAGGATCTTCCCTTCCCGCCGTACAAAGCAGAGAGAGGCACGCATCGCAGGCTGCCAGTGATTCCAGAATTCATCCATAGAAGAGGATTAAAGAGATCTCACGCTCTCCGGAAGAGTCTAAAAATCAACCTCCCGTTCTCTGGCCAAATTCTGGTTATGAGTCTGAGCTCGCAACCCTTTGTCACAAGATTGTTACAAATGCTCCCTTGACCGGAAAAAATTTCGTCGCAGCATAAGTACTTCATGGAATTAGACGATCCCTCCCTCTTCATTAATCGGGGCCTGAGCTGGCTGGAGTTTAACCAGCGCGTCCTCAATGAAGCTCTCAATAAAGAGAATCCCCTGTTGGAGCGTCTCAAGTTTCTTTGCATCGTCAGTTCCAATCTGGATGAGTTTTTTGAAGTCCGTGTCGCCGGTCTCAAGCAGCAGGTGCAGACCCAGCATGTGGCTCTTGCACCCGACGGAATGTCTCCCAAGTCAGAACTGGCTGCTCTTGCCAAGCGCGCCCGTATCCAGGTTGAGGATCAGTACCGTTGCTGGAATGAGGAAATCCGTCCCTGGCTGGCCGCGCAGAACATCCGCTTCCATGACTACCCAGATGTGCCGGACGCGGAGTGGGCGCATTTCGAAAAGTTTTTTCATGAACGGGTTTTTCCGGTCCTCACGCCGCTGGCGATCGATCCCTCCCATCCCTTTCCCCAACTCCTCAACAAGAGTCTCAATGTCATCGTCCACCTTGAGGGCGAAGGCCTCAATACCGATCTGGCGGTTGTTCAGGTTCCGCGCATTTTGCCGCGCGTCGTCCCCTTTGCAAATCAGACGGACGAGCAGGGCCATGACTTTGTTTTTCTGGGCAGTATCATCAAGCATTATGTGGGGTCCCTCTTCCATGGAGTGAAGGTAATCGGCGCGCACCTCTTCCGCGTCACCCGCAACAGCAACCTCTATGTCGATGAGGAGGAGGCGGAGAATCTCCTCCACGCCATTGAGGAGGAATTGCGTCATGTGAATCGCGGCGCCGCTGTACGCCTGGAAGTTCAGCAGGACTGCCCCGACACCATCGCCAATCGCCTGCTGGAAATCTTTAATCTCACCCACGGAGATCTCTATCGCCACGATGGCCCGATCAATCTCACGCGGCTCATGCCGCTCGCGCTCTCCATCGACAGACCTGACCTCAGAGACAAGCGCTTCACTCCTGCTACGGTTGTCTCCCTCAACGAGGAGGCCGATATCTTCTGGCATATTCGCAAAGGGGACATCCTTCTGCATCATCCCTACGATAGCTTTCAGACAGTCCTCGATTTTCTGGGTCAGGCTGCAGAAGACCCCAATACACTGGCAATCAAGCAGACCCTCTATCGCACCAGCTCCGATTCTCCGCTAGTGGCCTCGCTTATCCAGGCGGCACAGAATGGGAAGCAGGTCACCGTCATCATCGAACTCAAGGCGAGATTCGACGAAGCCGCCAACATCAAGTGGGCTCGCCTCATGCGGGAAGCCGGTGTCAATGTTATCTATGGCATCGCCGGGCTCAAGACGCATGCCAAGGCGATGCTGGTTGTCCGTCAGGAGGGGGAAATCATCCGGCGTTACGCGCATCTCGGTACTGGCAACTATCATCCCTCCACCGCCCGCCTCTACACGGATCTCGGGTTGCTGACGGCTCGGGAAGATATCACTTCCGATGTCGCTGCCATGTTCAACATCCTGACAGGGGTTTCCAAATTTCCCGGACTCAAGGAACTTCTCATGGCCCCGTACGATCTGCGCGAGGGCATGCTGGCCCTCATCGACCGCGAGATCGAACACGCCAAGGCCGGGCGGCCAGCTGAAATTTTTGTGAAGATGAACGCGCTTGTCGAGGACAGCATGATCGAGGCCCTCTACCGTGCCTCACAGGCAGGGATTAAGATCCGGCTTATGATTCGGGGTGTCTGCTGCCTGCGACCGGGGGTTCCTGGTATCAGCGATAACATCGAGGTACGGAGTCTCGTTGGACGCTTTCTCGAGCACAGCCGCATCGTCCGCTTTGAGAACGGCGGCCAGCCAGAAATTTATCTGGGCAGCGCCGACTGGATGCCGCGCAACCTCTTCCGCCGTGTCGAGACATCGTTCCCTCTGCGCAGTGCGCGTGTCCAGGAGCATGTGCAGGAGATCATTGACTGGTTCTGGCGGGACAATGTGAAATCCAGAGTGCTGCATGCCGACGGGAACTATCTCCCAAGGCCGCTGGCGGGAGAGCTCTTTAACGCGCAGGCCGAGTTTCTGGCTGAAGCCCAGCGCCGCCGCAAGGCAAAGCCGTCGGCTGTCTAGGCAGGCATTATAACACTTAAACTTCTTGACTTCGCATGACTGGGTGTAGTCACTAAGTATTCCCCCGGTATTGTGAACTCCAGCATCAAAGCGCATCCACTCCTAGGATCTTGGTCATGGCAGATCGCCTCGGATTCTGTTGTCTGGACACCTGCCCTCTACGAACTTTTCGGGCTTGATCCCTCACAGCCTGCACCCAATTGGGAGCAGCATGCGCGCCTCTATTCTCCAGAGGCTTTTGCCAGATTGGAGCTTGCCGTCCAGCATTGCATGGCAACGGGTGAGTCCTATCAGCTTGATTTGGAGGGAGTCCATACCACAGGTCGAATCATCTATTTGGAAATTTATGGCGTTGCGGATCGCGATGAGAACGGTGTCATCCTGTCCCTGTTTGGTCAATGCATCGATCGCACGGCACAGATACTGGCCCTTCGTGAACTGGAACTAGCCAAGGCGGAGGCAGAACGCGCCAATGAGCTGAAGAGCCATTTTCTCGCAAACATGAGCCATGAGATTAGGACGCCGCTGAATGCCATCATCGGCATGGCGGAATTGCTGGAGTACGATTCCAAACGAACCGATGTCAAGGAGTGCCTGCGCACGATTCACACAAGCGGCGACACCCTTCTTTCCCTCATCAATGACATATTGGATCTCTCCAAAATCGAGGCCGGTCAGATCGAGTTGGAAAATGCCCCCATGGATATCCGGGAGTGCATTGAGGCATCATTGAGCATTACTTCCTCTATGGCTGAGGATAAGGGGCTGGAACTCAAGCTGAGTATCGATCCTGCGCTGCCCAAGATCGTCCAGGGTGATTCATTTCGTCTCAGGCAGGTTCTATTGAACCTCCTGATGAATGCCGTGAAATTTACGGCCAAGGGATCCATCAAGCTGAGCGTTGCCTGCACGGATGAGCCCTTGAGCACCCCCCTTATCAATTTCGTCATCACCGACTCTGGCATTGGCATCAGCGCTGAGGATCAACAGCAGCTCTTCCATGTCTTTGCTCAGGGAGATGCCTCCTTCAGCAGACGCTATGGAGGATCGGGCCTTGGTCTTGCCATTTCACAAAAACTGGTCGGCCTGATGGGAGGAACGATCCGTGTCGAGTCTGAGCCGGGCGTTGGATCTTCCTTTAGCTTTAATATCCCCTTTGTCACCACGGACAAATTACCGCGGAATGTGACCCTCGGATCACCGCAACCCGAGATGTCATTCTTTCTCGGCATGAACAATCCCCTGAAGATCCTTGTCGCCGAGGACAACAAAGTGAATCAACAGGTTATCCAGTTGATGCTGAGCCGCCTTGGATACGATGATGTGACACTGGCTGAAAACGGTTTGGAAGTGCTGAAATCACTGGAACAGACCCGCTTTGATCTCATTCTTATGGACATCCAAATGCCAGAGATGACGGGACTTGAGGCCACCGAAGTCATTATGCAGCAATATCCCGAGGAAAAGCGCCCCCAGATCGTCGCCCTGACGGCTAACGCAACCAAGGAAGATAGGGCTACCAGCTTGGCCGCAGGAATGAAAGACTACCTCATCAAGCCTCTAAGACGGGAGCAACTGGCCACCGCACTTCAGGAAGTTTACTCCCGTATGCCACCCAAGCAGCCACGTCAGCCGATGGTTTCCGCTGACCTAGACTAGCGAACCCGCTTAAGAAAGATACTTATCCAGCAGTGGTGCCCAAGTGGATGTTGCCTCCATCATCTGGATACATCACCAAAAATGGAGCGGGTAGAGGGAATCGAACCCTCATGGCCTGCTTGGAAGGCAGGAACTTTACCACTAAGCTATACCCGCATGAACTCAGCCATAGAAGCTAACACAGTTTGTCCTGCAGGTCAACGGCCAGCTTCCTTTCGGTGAAGTCCCTCAAGGTGACGGCACTGCCTGCGTTGTGATCCCTGCTTTTTGTAGCGCGGCACCAAATTGTTCGGAGGCTTTGGCCTTCTGCTGTGCCGTAGGCTTCGACGCCTGGTGAAACTCGATCCAACTTAGGGCTGCCAAAAAGACGAGTATCAGGATGCCAACGATGATACGGGCTCTGGGCGTGGCTGTCTTCGCGAGACGTGCCTCCAGATCATCCTTCATTTCGATGATGTTCATAAGATGGATGATCCTCAATCAGCTCAGCTTCTTGGCTAGAATCTCACCAGCCACAGCAGGGTTGGCTTTCCCCTTGGAGAGTTTCATGACCTGGCCCTTAAGAAAATTGAGCGCAGCCTCCTTGCCTGATTTGTAATCGGTAACAGATGCCGGATTGGCAGCAATCACCTCGTCGCAGAAGGTCTCGATCGCTCCCATGTCGCTCACCTGCTTAAGCCCCTTTTCCTCGACAATCACGGCGGGGGCCTTGCCGCTTGCCATCATTTCGGCAAAAACCTCCTTGCCCTGCCGTCCGCTGATCGTGCCGCTCTCAATAATTGCGGTCAGTTCACCGATGGCGGCTGGAGCCACGGGACATTCGGAGAGATCCAGCGATGCGGCACCGAGGGCGCTGAGCAGATCGTTGATGATCCAGTTGGCCACTGATTTTGGCTTTGGGGAATTTCTGGCAGCAGCTTCAAAGTAATCGGCTAGAGCCTTGTCATCCGCCAGCACGGCAGCATCGTATTCACTCACGCCGAAGTCGGTGACAAAGCGCGTCCGCTTGGCCTGGGGCAATTCCGGCATGCCCTGTTTGGCGGTAGCGACGATCTTGGTTGTGCGGACGGGAAGCAAGTCGGGATCGGGGAAGTAGCGGTAGTCGTGCGCCGATTCCTTGATACGCATCAGCGTGGTTTCGCCGCGATCGTCGTCCCAGCGGCGCGTCTCCTGATCAAGCTTCACACCTTGTCTTGCAAGGGTGGTCTGGCGTTCGATCTCAAAAGCGAGGGCACGCCGCACACCGCTGATGGTGTTGAGGTTCTTGAGCTCGATCTTGGTACCGTATTCCTTCTGACCGACGGGGCGGACGGAGACATTCACATCGCAACGCATCTGCCCCTTCTCCATATCTGCATCGCTGATCTCGCCATAGACAAGGATCTGTCGCAGGGCTGAAAGGTAGGCAAAGGCTTCCTCCGGCGAGGCAATATCGGCCTCTGAGACGATCTCCATGAGCGGGGTGCCCGCCCTGTTGAAATCAATGCCGCTGGAGTTTTCCAGGTGGAAACTCTTGGCCACATCCTCCTCCAGATGAATGCGCGTCAGGCGGATTGCTTTGCCCGGAGTTTCGATGCTTTTCTGAACATCTTTAGGATAGGCCGTGTCATGGAGAGGGACGGCTCCCCCGAGACAGAGTGGCTGGTCATACTGCGAAATCTGGTAGTTCTTGGGCATGTCCGGGTAGTAGTAGTTCTTGCGGTCAAACTTGCAGACATCGGGAATCGTGCATCCGAGCATCAGTCCTGCACGCGCCGTCAGACGCAGCGCCTCGCCATTCATCACGGGCAGCGCGCCCGGCAGTCCGAGACAAGTAGGGCAGGTGTGGGTGTTGGGCTCGGCACCATACTCGACCTTGCAGCCACAGAACATCTTGCTGCGGGTCTTGAGTTGGGCGTGAACTTCAAGGCCAATGGTCACTGTGTAATCTGTCGTAGCGGATTCAGTCATGGGGCTGCTGGTGTGGTTGAGGGGGCATTTGTAGCGTGCACTGGCACGCTAGGCGAGGGCGGAACAACGCGGTGTTTCAATTTTACCGCATGCGCCTTGACCTCCGGCAGTGACGGAGTGAGGGCAAAATTGAGTGCCTCTGTGATGTTAATCTTCTTCATCTGGGCCAAAATCTGCGGATCCTGGACGATCTCCTGAAGATGCTTGTTCTGGATCAAAGGGAGGGCATTTTTATGATCAGCAGCTTTCTGCAGCTCGGGATCCTGAATGAATGCCAGGACCTTGGGATTCTTGAGGAGTTCCAGGACAGCGGGATACTGGATCAGGCGCTCGATGGACTGCTGATTCCCGGCGATCATCGAGATTTTCACGATATTGTCATAGAAAGCCGTCGGGAGTGGATCGGCGCCCTTGAGTGCCCGCCCCGTCTCACCAAGCTCCAGTGATTCCTTCAGCCTGATTAGAAAGAGCGACTTCTGCTCCGTATCGAGAGAGCGGCCCTCATTCCGGGCCTGCACGACCCTGAGCTCTCCAAGCGCACCCAGCCCTCGAATCAGTGTGATGCCTCCAAAGAGAAAGAGCATCCCATAGATCACACCGAAGAAGGCGCCTCCAAGGCCGAAGCCCATCCGCACCATGCCCTCATGATGCTCCGTTTTTTTGAAAAGGAGGCCGGAGAAGAGAGAGATGCCGATGTAGATTGCGAGACCGACCGACACCGCCGCAATGGCAGGGGCAAAGAGAGGAGGCACTTTGGAAAAAAAGGCGACGCAGGTGCCCGTGGCTCCCGCCGCCATTGATCCACCGATCCAGGCACAGAAGAGGGCGGCCAGCCGGAGCATCCCTCGCACCGCTCCCAGCTGCCAGCCGCGCCAGAGTTCATAGAGAAGAAAAAGCGTGGCAACTGCAAAGATAGCGTTTTGCCACTGTTGGGAACCTGAGAGGATCATTGAGAAGTGGAGGAGAAAAAGCGTAGCTTACTACTTTATTCCAGTTCCCGGAATGTTTTACTGAACTTGGGCAGGGACAGTGTGGTCGAGAGTTTCTCAAATTCATCTTGTGTCAAGGGACCACGCACCCCTTTCTGACGATCCTCAAAGTCTGCGCTGGCCGTGCGGAGGATGATATAAAAATTCGTGATGCCTCCGTTGGTTGAACTTGAGGCCATATTGGACGGGTGTTGTTTGAGAACGAGATATTGCTCATTCGCCCCAATTGCGTACACCGTGGGACCGACCAGCTCGGAATAATAACCCTCGTCATAAAATGAGAGATTCATTTGGGCGGGTGAATCAAGGGCTACCAGACTGTAGCGCTCATCGCTCCAATAGACATCCTTCCAGTAATGCAGGAAGAATATCCAGCTGCCAAGGATCAAAGCTGCTGCCAGCCCCGCCAGAATCCAGAATCGTAATCTACTGCGTGACATGATGGGCATCTACCGTGCCCAAGTGCTTGAATGGTTGCAATCATCCGCCACGGATCAGGCAACGGGTGCTTCTGCGACCTCTTCCACTGTCTCGTCGCTCAGGGTGGTGTCGTTCACGGCTCCGGGCGGGAGTTGCTCGTCACGGCCTGTGAATTTGACGCTGATGAGCTTGGTGACGCCTCGTTCTTCCATCGTCACGCCATAGAGTGAATCGGCGCGAGACATGGTGCGCTTGTTGTGCGTGATGACCATGAACTGGCTCTGGCCGATGAAGCGGTCGAGCAGCTTGATGAAGCGGCCTATATTGGACTCATCCAGCGGTGCATCCATTTCATCGAGCACGCAGAAAGGGGAGGGTTTCACCATGTAGATGGCGAAGAGAAGAGCCACCGCGGTCATCGTGCGCTCGCCACCGGAGAGGAGCGAGATGCTCTGCAGCTTCTTTCCGGGAGGTTGGGCAATGATTTCGATACCGCTTTCCAGCGGATCGCTCTCGTCCATAAGCAGCAAGTTCGCCTTGCCGCCGCCGAAGAGCTGGGCAAACATTTCCTGAAAATTCACCCGAATCTTCTCAAAGGTCTCGGAGAAAAGCTCCTTTGTCGTCTTGTTGATGCGGGAGATGGCCTCCATCAGCTCGGCCTTGCCGTTGATGAGGTCAGCATTCTGCTGTTCGAGGAAGTTATACCGTTCTTCCAGTTCGTCATATTCCTGAATGGCGTCGAGATTCACCGGTCCCATGGAATCAACGCGCTCGGTAATCTCCGCCACCACCAGTTCGATCCGATCCCAAGGGATTTCCGAGGGGATGGGGCCCGCTGAGACCTCCGAAGTCCCGGCGGATGGCTCCTCGGAACCTTCCGCTGCTTCAGCAATGGCTGCCCGGCGCTCCTTTTCCTTCTGGGTGGCCACAGCTTTGAGCAATCCATAACGATCCGGTTGAAATCCAGCCAGATCCACCTGATAGCGTCGGGAGACATGGTCGCGGATCGATTCGCTGCGCAGGCGCAGCTCGGCAAGACGGACTTCGTTTTTGGAGCGGTTATCCTGCAGTTCGGAGAGATTCTTTCGTGCACCGCGCAGGGCGATCTCAAGCGCCTCGACACCGGCCTGAAGTTCCGTGCGCTGGACGCCAAGTTCGAGTACGCGGGTCTCTGCCTCTGCGCTCTCCTGCTTCCATCCCTCAACACTCTCGGCAAGAGTTACCGATTCTGCTTCCAGGGAGTTGATCCTCTCCTCGTGAATAATGACATCGCGCTCACGGGCCGTGATGGCCTCAGCAAGTTCACGGATACGGGCTTCCAGAGGTGCACGCTGCCGGCTCAATGCATCCTGCCGCTGTCGTTCAGTGGCCACACGCAGGCGGGCTTCAGCAAGCTCGCTGGCAGCCTCGGTCTCCGCATCGCGCAGGAGCGCGATGCGGGAGGATGCGGCGGTGCGTTCCTCCCGGGCGGCTGAGAGTTCGGCAGATGCCGACTCCATCTGCTGCTCGAGCTGCAAAATCTGTTCTTCCAGCAGTTGAATATGATCCTGCAACGAAGCGATCTCGCCGTCGAGTGACTCGTTTCGATGGCGGACATTCTCCAGCTCGCGGGTGGCGAGAAGATGATCGGCCTGCGCGGCGGCTAGCAATCCCTGGGTATTGCCCAGATGCTCTCGGGCCTCGCGAAGCCTTATCACGGCGGATTCAAACGCCCCCATCGATCCCTCGCGGATGAGGGAGAGGCGGTTTGTATTTTCCCTCAGGATTTCCACCTCACGTTCCAGTGAGGCGATCTGGGAACGACGGAGCAGTGCGGAGTGCGAAGGCTCGCCTGTAGCTCCGCCATGGGCCACGCCATCACGTCCAACAAACTCACCTGTGCGCACGGCAAAGGAGAGGGAGGGATAGTGCTTCTTGAGACGGAATGCAGTCGCGAGATCGGGAACAACGGCCACTCCCTCCAGCAATCGGGCAATCAGACCGTGGGCATTCCCTGCTGCCCGCACCACATCGACTGCCCAACAGAGCGCACCATCGGGAAGGGAGGCGGTCTGCGGCGCAACCATTGGCAGCAGATCGCTTGCCATCACGGATGCGCGGCCTTGCGTGGCCTCACGGAGTGTCTGGAGCGCGGCCTCGGCCATGTCGGCATCGGAAAAAACGATCGCACGACTTGCGGCTCCAAGGGCGGCCTCGATGGCGGGAATCTCAGCCGGGGGGACTTCGATCAGCGAGGCAAGTGTGCCGATAATGCCAGCCTGAAAGAACTCTGGGCGATCCAGACCGCGCAGGATGGCCTGTGCCCCCTCACCGAGCCCCTCACCTTCGCGTTCCAGTTGGAGAAGGATTTCCAGCCGGTGCTCCCGCTCGGAGAGCTGCTTGACGGAGGCGTTCCACTCTGTTTCGGCAACTTGCCGTTCCTGCTGCGCCGTGTCGTGCGCCTGCTGTGCGGCGATGAGTTCCTGTTCCGCGGCATCGAGAGACTGACGCGTGGAGGACTGGGCCGATGCAGTCTGCTCCTCACGCGTGGCGGCAGTCGTCACGGCGAGTCTGGCCACGGAAACTTGCTCCTGCAGCTGCAATGCGCGCGCCCTTTCGGCATCACGGCGTGCGCTTGCCGTGGAGAGCTCTCCCCTCACATCGGTGAGGCGGTTCTCGAGCTGATGGAGACGGTTGGTGAGGAGTTCCGTCTCGCGCTCCGCGGTCTGGCGATCCTGCTGCGCCTGTTGAAGCCGCGCCGTTCCTGCCTGGAGGCATTCCTCCTCGGCGCGAAGGACATCGAGTAACGAAGTGAGCTGGGCGTCGGTCTGCTCGATCTGACTCTCCTGCTCGCGAATGCGCAGGTGCATGGAATCAATATCGGCACTCGCTCGAATGCCCATTTCGCGGAATTCCCCGCAGCGCTCTCTGTTGATCTCAATGCGGCTCTCGCCCGAGAAAATCCGGTTGCGCAGCGTTTGAAGCTGATCCCTTGCTCCCTCGACCTCGGCATCAAGTATGGCGACCTGCTCCCGGGCTCCCGCCACCTCGAGTTCCTGCTCGGCGATTTCCCGCTCGTAGAGAGAGCGGGCCTCGGCTGATTGCTCGACTTTCTCCGCCACTTCGGTGATGGAGCGTTCCAAGTCGAGATAGGTGCGATGGGAAAGATGCGTGTCGAGCACACGAAGATCCTCCATGAGCGACTGATAGCGGCGGGCCTTACCAGCCTGACGCTGGAGTGATCCGATCTGGCGCTTCACTTCCTTGATGATATCGGAGACACGCAGAAGATTGGACTCGGTGTATTCCAGCTTGCGAAGGGCCTCCTTCTTCTGGGCCTTGTATTTGGTGATCCCGGCAGCCTCCTCAAAGATGGCGCGACGATCCTCTGGACGGCTGTTGAGAAGCTGTGCCGTTCGCCCCTGCTCCATGATCGAGTAGGCGCTCCGCCCGATACCGGTATCCATGAAGAGATTGTGGATGTCTTTCAGGCGGCTTGGCGTGCCGTTGATCAGATACTCCGATTTGCCATCGCGAAAGACTCGACGGGTGATACAGACCTCGTTCCACTCGACTCCGAGCTCCTTCTCACACTCTGCGAAGGTCATCGAAACCTCAGCCATATTGTGAGGTTGGCGAGTGTCGGTGCCGTTGAAAATGACATCGGCCATTTCTCCGCCTCGAAGTGCCTTGGCGGACTGCTCGCCAAGTACCCAGCGGATGGCATCAAGGACATTCGACTTGCCGCAGCCATTCGGGCCGACAATCGCCGTCACGCCGCGGTGAAAACGGAGCGTGGTCTTGGGGGCAAAGGATTTGAAACCGATCAATTCGAGAGATTGAAGATACATGGATCGCGTGGTAGAATGGGGATATCGGAACTTGGCCCATAGAGTGGCTCATTCGCTAAAAAAACACAAGCTCTAGTGGTAGAAATCTATCAGACCACAAGATATAGTGGTTATTCACATTTATTGGCAAACATCCCCAGAGAAAGATGGACATCCTTTTGAGGTGATGCCGCAAGGAAAACTTGCGACCCTACTGCAACTCTTTAAGATGAAGAAATGTCACTCTTTGATTTTGCTCCCGTTCTCGCCAACCGCATCGTCTCCGTCATCACCATCGACCGCGCTGAGGATGCCGAACCCCTCACGCAGGCGCTCCTTGATGGTGGACTCAATGCCCTCGAAGTCACCTTCCGCACCCCAGCCGCTCCCGAAGCCGTCCGTCGCATCCATGCCGCTTTCGGTGACAAGGTTCATCTCGGCGTCGGTACGCTTCTGACCCCTGAACAGGTAGCCCTCGCCGCCAATTGTGGAGCCGCTTTCGGACTCGCCCCGGGATTCAATCGCGCGGTGGTTCTAGCCGCCCATGCTCGGGGCATCGGCTTCATTCCCGGGGTGATGACACCTTCTGAAATCGAGGGTGCCTATGAACTCGGCTGCACCGTCCAGAAATTCTTCCCCGCCGATGTCGCCGGTGGCACCAAAATGCTCAAAACCCTCTCCGGCCCTTACGGCCACCTCGGCATTAAGTTCGTTCCGCTCGGCGGCGTGAGTGCTGCTACACTCAAGGATTTCCTTGCCTCTCCCGGTGTCGCAGCCGTCGGTGGAAGCTGGATTGCAGACCGTACACTGATCAAAGCAGGGGATTGGGCAGGCATCACGAAACTGGCCAAAGAAGCCGTGGCGATTGCGACGGGCGTCTAAATAGTCTGAAGCGTTTTAGCCTGAAAGCCTGTTAGGCTAGGGAATGAGCCTGCTTCCTCCAGTACCCTTTGATTGTTCTCGCTTTCGGTTGTTTTTAACCTTTGAGCGTGGAGCTTAACTCCCGGATCTGCTCCCGCTCATGGGCCGCACTGACCGTGACGCGTAAGCGTGAAGTATTCCTCGGGACAGTGGGATAACGGATCGCGGGGACAAAGAAGCCTTCTCCCAAAAGTCGTGCTGCCTCAGCCAGAGCGCGATCCTCACTGCCGAGAATCAGCGGAACGATAGCGCTCTGAGGAACAGTGGCGAGGTGGAGACCGGTAGCCAGCAGGGCGAGATTTTGATGCAGCTTGTCCCTAAGTCTCACACCCTCCTCTGACTGAACAATGCGCAGCGCTGCACGGCAGGCGGCTGCCACCGCTGGTGACGGAGCCGTGGAGAAGATAAAACTCCGGGCACGGTTGATCATAAAGTCGATCAGCACACGCGAGCCAGCGATGGTGCCGCCGGAGACCCCGAGCGCCTTGCCGAGTGTTCCCATCTGGATCTCGATACGATTGCCAAGGCCCAACTCTCCTGCCAAGCCCCGTGCTCCATGACCACACACTCCCACGGCGTGAGCCTCATCCAGAAAGAGGATCGCACCATAGCGATCTTTCAGCGCGACGATCTCCCTTAACGGTGCGAGATCGCCATCCATGCTGAAGACCGATTCTGTAATGATCAGCACCCTTGCTCCAGCATGCTTCTGCCTCGCCCATTGCAAATGAGACTCCAGTTTCTCCAGATCATTGTGAGGGAAAACGCGGATCACCGCTTCGCTTGCCCGCGCTCCGTCGATCAGGCAGGCATGGGCCAGCTTGTCCAAAATAATGACATCGCCTTTCCCCGCCAGCGCAGGGATCGTACCGGTCGCAGCTGCCATTCCGGTCGAGAAAACCAGCGCAGCCTCGGTTCCCTTTGCCATAGCAAGCTCCTCTTCAAGCATGGCATGCTCCGCGGTTGTCCCGCAGATCAGACGAGAGGCTGTCGATCCGACCCCATAGCGTCCTGCTGCTTCAGCCATCGCCTCTACCAATGACGGATGCGAAGCAAGTCCGAGGTAGTCATTGGAAGAGAAGTTCTGCAACTCGCGTCCATCTATTGTCATCCGCGTCCCGTTGATTTCCTCGATCACACGCAGCTCGCGGCGCAATCCGAGAGCGTCGAGTTCATGCAGCGAATAATCTAGGGCCTCGTCGAACACACTCATTAAGTTTTCTGATCTAAGACGCTTTTTTCTTAGGTGCGGACTGCACTTTCTCGACTTTCAGCGCAAACTCCTCATCCCGCTCAGTGATGAAATTCACCACCAGCCCCGGCCTTCCGGCACGGGCCGTTCTCCCGACACGGTGCAAGTAGTTCTCCATCTGCTTGGGCATATGGTAGTTGATCACACGGCCCACATGCTCCACATCGAGGCCACGCGACGCCAGATCGGTCGAGACAAGCAGGCTGATCTCTCCCTCACGGAAAGCCTTAAGGTTCTGCCTTCGCTCCACCTTGTCCATCTCGCCGCGATAGATCACGCACGGCCAGCCTGCCTCATCCAGCTCCTCGGCCAGCTTGTCGCACTGCTCTCGGGTATTGACGAAGAGGATCGTCCCCCCCTCCACTTTTTTGCCAAGCAACCGCTCCAGCAAAGGAAAGCGCTTGCCATCGACGACTGTCTGCCGGGTCGTTGTGAGCGTAGAGACCACGCGATGGCTCCCCTCGCTGCGGATCATCTCAGCGTCGCTGAAAAGTTCCTCGATCAACTGCTCAACGGCAGGGGAGACCGTGGCGGAAAAGAGGGCCAGTTGGCGGTCGGCCGGGCAGGATTTGACGATCCTCTGTGCATCGGGAAGGAAGCCATGATCGAGCATCTGGTCGGCCTCGTCAAAAACCAGGATGCGGACATCACTGAGGTTCACGAGCTTCATCTCGAGCAGCTTCACAAGACGACCGGGAGTGGCGACAAGGACTTCAAAACATCCTTGGACACCGCGTCGTGCCATTTCAAACGAAGTGCCACCAAGCACCGAACGCACACGCAGACGCGTCGTGTGCGTGAAGGGCTTGAAGGCTTTTGTCACCTGTTCACCAAGCTCCCGCGTCGGCACAACAACGACTGCCCGAGGCTTTCCAGGCTTGGTGATCGGATCCCCCGCCAGTTCCAATTTCTTGATCATGTGCATGACAGGCAGGGCAAAAGCCAGTGTCTTGCCGCTGCCGGTCTCCGCGACACCAACCAGCGACCTCATTTCCAGCAGCAGGGGAATCACCTTCACCTGAATCTCGGTTGGCTGCGTCAGCTCCTTCTCAAGGAGGGTCTTTTGAAGGGTGGGAAGGAGGTTAAAATCGGCAAATGAGTTCATCGCGAAGAGATCCTAGAGCACTGATCCTAAAATGGCAGCACATCTGTTTTCCTCGTCAACGATCAGCGTATGCTCTCTGAGAAAAAAGCGTCGGCACCTGAGAGGACCACTCGCTTTTCTAGAGTGGATGCAAGGTCGCATCTTCTGCTTCTTTCAGAATGATCTGCGGTATCATTGACCTCTTCCATAAGTCCCCCTATAGAGTCAGCAATGCTCGGCACGGATTATATTCTTGATGCGTTGGCCACGGAGGAAATCGATCATCTCTTTATGGTGCCTGGCGGGCTGGTTGATCCTTTCCTGCCGGCTCTGGGGCGGCAATCTTTCGTGCGTCCGATTGTTGCGGCCCAGGAGGGCGGGGCGGCTTACATGGCCGATGGTTATGCACGGGCGAGCGGAAAATTTGGCGCGGCGCTCTGCATCGGGGGTCCCGGCCTCGGCAATACGGTTACGCCCATCGCGGCGGCTGCCACGGATGGTTCTCCTGTCCTGCTGCTGAGCGGAGAGGTCTCCACGGCCACCGAGGGGATGGGGCTCTTCCAGGATGCCAGCAACCAGACACTGGATGATGTGGAGGTGATGAAGCCCCTGACGCGCTATTCCAGTTCGGTGGACAATCCCCGAAATCTGGGCCATCTCTTCCTTCATGCGTTGCTGGAGATGAAGCAGCAACCGCATCGTCCCGTGCATCTCTCTCTACCCCGCGACGCCCAGGTCGTCGCTCTTGAGGCGAAGCACCAAAAGATCGACCCCTCGATTGCTCATCCTTCATTGCTCTCCCTTGAGGCAGCGGAAGCTTCGCTGTCTCACCTGACCGGCGAAGCGATGGAAACTCCTCCCGTCAAGATCGTCCTCCTAGTAGGAGCGGGGATGGAACATGCCGAGGGGGCCGGTCTTCTGCGGAGCTTTGCGGAATCGTGGGATCTTCCCGTGGCGACGACCCTGCGGGCCAAGGGACTCTTTCCGGAGGATCATCCTCTGTCTCTCGGGGTTTTCGGCTATGCCGGGACGCACCATGCCCGAATGGCGCTGACCGAACAGCCGCCAGATCTGCTGATCATTCTGGGTTCGGGTCTCAATGAGCGCGATACCATGCATTGGTCGCTGGAGATCAAGCCCGCCAAGACCCTGATTGTGAATCTCTCTTCAACGGTCATCGGAGAGCACACTTCCGGCTTCGGCATTGTCTCAGACTGTGCCGCCTATGTGGGGTGGCTCATGGATCAGTCTTCGCGCTTGGCCCCCTCTCTGGAATCAACTCGTGCCGCGCGGAGGGAGTGGCTTGGAGGCATCCTCTCCACACCAAGGTTGCAGGACCCGGAAGAGGCCGCAAGCGTTGCAGTGCCGATTCACCCCGCCCGCGTTATTAACGAGCTCCGAGGTGTCCTTCCGCGGGATGGCATCCTACTGGTCGATTCGGGAGCGCACCGTGCTTTTGCCGGGCACTACTGGAACAGCTTCGAGCCACGCACCTACATCTCGGCCACCAATCTCGGCCCGATGGGCTGGGCTATTCCGGCAGCTATCGGTGTACAATGCGCCGAACCCCGGCGCAGGGTCGCCGTCATCTCCGGAGACGGCTGCATGCATATGCACGGGATTGAGGTGGCCACCGCCGCGCGTTACCAACTCCCGATCCTTTTCGTGGTCATCAATAATGCGGCTCTCGGCAATGTCTGGCTGCGGGCGCACACGGAAGGCCCTGTGCCCGATGAACTGACAACCCTGCCCGACATCGACTGGGCGGCCTTCGGCGTGAGCCTTGGCTGCCGTGGAGAGACCGTGCGCCGACCGGAGGAGCTGGCCGGAGCTTTTACCAGAGCCCTTGGAAATGCTGGCCCCACGGTTATTGATGTGAAAGCCGATAAGCATTGCCGGACTCCGGTGGCCGATTTTTCAGCCGCCTGCGCTGCATGGTCGTATCACGAGTAACCCCTTTCTTTTCTTCCCAAGTGGCCAGCCTTCCCTTCAATCCCGATGAGCTTAACGACTCCGACCGTGCGCTCTACGAGAGCATAGTGGCCAAGCGCAGGGAACACGGGGCTCCCTTCGACGGGCCGTACGCGGCGCTGATGAATCACCCTCAACTCTGCAAGCGGATCGAGGAACTCGGGTTCTACCTCAAGTTCGATGGACACCTGCCGCGGGATATCTATCAGTTTGTGGTTCTCTCCGTGGCACGCCAGACCGGCGCAGCCTTCGAATGGGCCGACCATGTCGAGCATGCGCGCGCGGCGGGCGTTCCTGAGCCTGTGATCGAAACTCTACACACACGAGGGGTACTGGAGGGCTCCTTCCCCGCTCCCTATACACTTGCTGCGCAGATTCTGGCCGAGACACTCTTCTGGAAAAACATACCCGATAAGTTTCAGACCGCCGGGATTGCAGCTTACGGCATGGAGGGCTTCATCGAACTGGTAGTCCTCTCCGGATTCTACCAGATGTTTTCAACGATCAACGAGGGCTTCAATGTGCAGCCGAAAACGGCTCCATAAAAAGACGCGGATGGGGAGGGAATCATCATCAGCTATCGCTGATGCTCTGCATTGAGGCTTCGTATTGATCTTATTCCGCTGATCGCGGCATGGCAGTCGAACTGAAGTTCTTCATCCCTCCCGGCGGACATAGTTACTTGTTTTTAAACAAAAACGCGGATGGGGAGGGATTCGAACGCTCGCCATTTACAGACTAAAACTTGGTAGATAAAGCCAGTATATACAATTCATATACAAAATTTCTGCTCTAAGGCTCTGGAAATCCACCCATCCAAGCTCCAAAAACCTTGGGCTACTTTGAGATTTGATGAGTTGCCTTCTGGTCATGGTTGGTTGACGTAGGTGTGCGGATCACAGTCTGCTCAGAACGTGCTCCATCTGGATTAAA
>JBAXTN010000049.1:0-17644 GCA_037130175.1 bacterium
CACCGTTCTTCAGGGCCAAGGCGAGACCGCTACGAACACGCATGGACAAAACTTCGATCTCATTCCGAGCAATTTCAGCCATTACTGCCAGCATGATTCCAGCAGCAGGGTTTCTTTTGCCGTTTGGAAGCAGGGTCTCAATGTTTTGTGCGGCCCAATAAAGACTGCACTGATACGACTCAAGATTTTCGACGAATTTGTGAGCGATAGAGTTCTTTCTAGCAATACGACTCACTTCATGAACCAGCACCTTTTTGATTTTGCCTGTTCTGGCGAGTTCTTCGGCACGATGTAGACCTGTCCGTAAATTTTCATCTGCCTTGCCAGAAATCGTTTCCTTCAGAACTTCGACAACTTCATACCCCTTGGAATCAGCGTAGGATTTTAACTCCTGTATCTGTCTTGAAGTTTCCTGGGCCTGACTGGAAATCCTCACAAGAATTGCCACGGGTACTTTTGTTACCTTCATGTAACTAAAAAGCCTTTCAGATATAATCATAAAAAGCAAGAATATTCTGATTACACCACGAGGATGATCTGGTCGATGAAATCCCCTGTCCAAAATGGCGAAAAAGACAGAACCTTTTTTTGATCACACCTGACCACATTTTGTGGTGATATATCTCCGAAGACCGCTTGATGCTCGTCACCGATTGTTGGGGGTGTAGAGTACGTAGTTTCATGTCACCTCGCCCTACTAAAGCTGCAAAAAAGCTCCGCTTCATTGATCTGTTCTGTGGAATCGGAGGCTTCCGATATGGTTTTGAAAGAGCAGGGGCGGAATGCGTGTTTTCATCCGATTGGGACAAGTTCAGTCAAATCACATACGAAGCCAACCACGGAGAGAAACCACACGGAGATATCCGTAGCATCGCTGTTGAGGACATCCGCTTAAACGACTTCTTCTTGTGGAAGGTCAGAAAAAAATCAACAGCTGTCCACAAAGAGGCTCCATCTGATTCATTTTTAAGACGCAGTTCCAACTCCCAATAATCCTTCCTCGTCCTGCTGAGTGGGTATTGTGATTGGGAATTGGAGGTGTCTGTATCCAGTTTGTCGAATTCCGACTCTAGATGCTCAAGAGCCTTTTCAATGGTTGAAAACGTGTTCTGGTAGGTTTTGTGGGCGAAGATGAAGTGGGTCTTGAAGGTTCCGTTTCCCAGCTTGTAGATCCTCCCATGCCTCCCATTTTTTTCTACGGGGTAAGGAAATGTAGACTTCTTGCGAACCATGATAAATTTCTATATACAAGAATATACAAGAATGTCCCTATAAAATTGGGGTTCCTAGTGTTTCAGTGCAATCGCTTCTACAGCCTTTTAATACATGCCACCAAAGAGTAAGTGGTTGGTTTTGGGGTGGTTTTATAGAGCGGATGGGGAGGGATTCGAACCCTCGTTACCGATAAAGGTAAACACGCTTTCCAAGCGTGCGCGATCGACCACTCTGCCACCCATCCTGAATGCTTGAAACTCCGATCGTAGAGGCGAATGTGAGCGGAGGCAAGCCATCGGAACGCGTTTTTTTGATTCAAGGGCTTTTCAGGCGCCTTCTGTCTTGCTCCTTGTTAGCTGTGTGTTCATAAATGCTTTTTCTTTTCCAACAGAGGGAAACCAACTTTTATAATCCACCGATGAGCGCTTCCGCCACTACCGCCGAACCAAAGACTGAAACGGCCATCCCGATGATCAACATTCAGATCGACGGGGAGTGGAAACTATTTCCGAAGGGAACGCGTCTGATCGAGGCCTGTATGCAAAGCGGCAGTTTCGTTCCGCACTACTGCTACCATCCTGCCCTTAGCTCTCCGGGCAACTGCCGCATGTGTCTGATCGAAATGGGGACGCCAAAGATGGGTCCAGATCGCACACCGGAAATCGGTCCTGACGGTCGCCCCGTTATCGCATGGAGTCCCCGCCCGGCGATTTCTTGTGCTATCGATATTTCCGAGGGGATGGGTGTCCGCACCAAGTCGCCTCTTGTGGAGGAATGCCGCAAAGGGGTCATGGAGTTCCTCCTGATCAATCATCCGCTTGATTGTCCTATCTGCGACAAGGCGGGCGAATGCCGCTTGCAGGAATTCTCGGTGGAATATGGCCATGATTCCTCCCGATTCGAGGATAACAAAGTCAAGAAGCCGAAGCAGGTCGATATCGGCAAGCACATCGTGCTTGATGACGAGCGATGCATTCTCTGCTCCCGCTGCATCCGCTTCATGAAGGAGGTGGCCAAGGATGATGTCCTTGGGTTTGTCGATCGCGGGAGCCACACGACCCTGACTGTCCATCCGGGCAAGCGACTCGACAGCAACTACTCCCTCAACACCGTCGATATCTGCCCGGTCGGGGCACTGACTTCCAAAGACTTCCGCTTCAAGATGCGCGTCTGGTTCCTTAAGGAAACCAAGACCATCGATACGAGTTGCGGCACCGGCATCAATATTACCATCAGCAGCCGGGAAAATAAAATTCACCGGATCAATCCCCGTGAGAACGAGGCGGTGAACAGCTACTGGATGCCCGATTCACATCGCCTGAACTACACCTACATTCACCGTGAGGATCGGTTGAAGGCTCCCGTGGTGAAAGGGGCATCCCTTCGTTGGAAGGAAGCAGTTGCCGCCACCGCCGAGGCCCTCAAGACTCATGCAGGTACAGCGACTGCGATCATCGCCTCAGGCCGTCAGACCAATGAAGAACTCTTCCTGACCAAGAAACTTGCCCAGACCCTTGGCACCGAGCTTCTCGATATCCGTCCGCGTCTTCAGGAGGGGGATGGTTTCCTAGTTTCCTCCGATGGGAATCCCAATACCCGTGGTGCCCAGCTTCTCGGAGTTGCTTCAGCGACACCGGGTTCGAAGCTTGCTGAGATTGCTGCCGGTATAGCTTCCGGACACATCACCTCATTGATCTGCCTTGGGGAAAATCCTCTCCACTGCGGCATCACCGAGTCCAATCTCGAAAAGCTCGCCTCCTTTGTCGTGATCGACATGCTGCCCAATGGCGCTACCAAGTTTGCCACCATCATCCTCCCGGGTAGTGCTACCGTCGAGAAACGCGGTTCCATGATCAATGTCAATGGTCGCCTCCAACGCCTCAACCGCGCCCTCAAGTCTCCCGGTGAAGCCCGTGATGATTGGGAAATTCTCAGCGATCTTCTCAAGTCACTCGGAACGGAAAATGCCTCCTCGATCGAGGATCTTTTCAAGCAGATGGCGGCCAAGATCCCTGCGCTTTCGGGACTTAATCTCGGCAAGATCGGCGATCATGGCATCGATCTGAAATCCTAGCCCGCGCCACGCTTGGAGATCCTCAGCACCCTGCGAACCCTTGATTCTCGTGGGGCATTGAAGGCAGCCGTGGGGGCATGGCTGCTCTTTGCGCTGATTGTCGGCATTGTTGTGGCGGTGCGTCCGGACAAGCACACCGTGACGCCCGAGTATCGCCACGCTTCCGAGAAATGGTGGGCTGGCAACGAAAGTCTCTATGACATGAGTCAGGTCGGATATCTCTACCTGCCACAGGAGGCGATCATCTACACACCCTATCAGGTATTGCCGAAGCGGCTTGGAGAACCCCTCTGGCGCTGGACAGGGCTTGCCTTGCTGGCTTCGGGACTATGGCGCATCGCAGGCCTCCTGAATCCGCGCGAGCGAGAACGCATCTTTCTTGCAGCCACGCTTCTGGTCATCCCGTCGGCATTATCGAGCGCGAGCAATGGTCAGGTCAATCTGCCCATTGCCGGACTGATGCTGCTCACGGTCGCCGACCTCGCCATCTCTCGTTTCAACCGCACCGCACTCTGGCTGGTGATAGCCATCCTGCTCAAACCAATCGCCCTAGCACCAGCATTGCTAGCCGCCGCCTGTTTCGCTCCTCTCCGTCTCCGTCTGACTGCCGGACTGTTTCTTGCGCTCGCCGCTGCCTATCTCCATCCGAGCCCCGCTTATGTCACGGGTGAGTATCATCATTTCCTGCAAAAATTCGCCCTCGCCGGGCAGCCTCTGATCAAAGACAACTTCAGTGATTTCTTCGGCATGCTCTGGCACTGGGGCATCCATCCCCCTCCCGCCATCATCTCCGGCCTGCGCGCGCTCGCCGCCGGACTCACGCTGATTGCCGCGCTCTTTGCCATGCGCCGTTTCCGTGAGGATCGTGTACTGGCAGCATTCTCCGTGATGCTGCTCGCGGCACTCTACCTGATGCTCTTTAACCCGCGCACCGAGGAAAATTCCTTCGTGATGCTCGGCGGATTTACTGCACTCCTCTCGGCTAGGGATCTTGTGGCGGGGGATGACAGACGCGGCAGACTGCTTGCCCTTTTCACGCTCCTGCTCGCTGTCGAAAATTACGGTTTTATCTATAGGCTCACCCGCATCTGGTTCAAACCGCTGATCTCCGCGGCTTTTTTCATCACATTACTGGCTGGAAAATTTTCCCTGCTCTGCCCTCCTGCCAAAAAGCCCGTACTCTAACCGCTGACAGCCACTCTCATCCATGAAGTCTCCTCTCGATCTCCTAGCTGAGTTCCTCCGCTTTCCCAGCATTTCCACGCAGCCGGAGCACGCGCCCGATCTCGTGGTCTGTGCTGAATGGTTACAGGCCCTGCTTTCTGAGGTTGGGCTGGCAGCAACCATCTATCCAACACACGGTTCTCCGGTCGTCGTGGCGCGTTCTCCACATGACCCAGCCAAGCGAACAGTGTTGATCTATGGCCATTATGATGTTCAACCCCCCGAGCCCCTCGAAGGATGGACGACTCCTCCCTTTGAACCTCGTATCGAAGATGGGAGGATCTATGCCCGCGGGGCGGCGGATAACAAGGGGCAGATCCTTGCGCATATTCTTGGCGTGGCCGAGACACTGAGGGAAAAAGGTTCTCTCCCGGTCAATGTCATCTTTCTAATCGAGGGAGAAGAAGAAATCGGGAGTCCGAACCTTGCAGAGTTTCTGACCGAGCATCGCCCGGATCTGGCCTGCGATCTTGTGGCGATCTCAGACACGGCCATGGCACCGGGAAATCGCCCCGCCCTTACCTACGCCCTACGCGGTA
This sequence comes from bacterium, assembly GCA_037130175.1. Taxonomy (GTDB): domain Bacteria; phylum Verrucomicrobiota; class Verrucomicrobiia; order Chthoniobacterales; family UBA6821; genus UBA6821. The sequence continues at coordinate 5,053 of JBAXTN010000049.1, forward strand.
TCGCCGCGTTGGAGGTGATCGTCCGCGGCCCGTCCCGGGACTTGCATAGCGGCCTGTTCGGTGGAGCCGTAGCCAATCCTGCAACCGTGGTTGCCCGGCTGATTGCCTCCCTTCACGACGATGAAGGGCGTGTGCGTATTCAGGGATTTTACGATGCCGTGCGGCCGCTTCAAGGCTGGGAACGCGATGCTGCTGCCGATCTGGAAGCAGCATCGGGTGGCGATGACGCCATCAAACATCTGGCAGGGGTTGGGGATTTGGTAGGAGAAAAAGGATTTTCCACGATAGAGCGCATTGGGGCGCGACCCACCGCCGAGGTCAACGGGATCGGGGGCGGCTATCAGGGTTCTGGAACAAAAACCGTCCTGCCCAGCCAAGCCTTTGTCAAACTCACCTTCCGACTCGTGGCCGATCAAGATCCGGCCGTGATTCTGAATGCCGCTGAAGAATATCTTCGCCGTCAGACTCCTCCCGGTGTGTTGCTGGAGATCATCGCCGGCCACGCGGGGGCAGCGTATCAATCCGACCCCAATTCCCCCGACGGACTGGCGGCACGCAAAGCGCTCGTTTCAGCCTTCGGCTCGGAACCGTTGCTACTGCGAGACGGCGGCAGCATCCCAATCCTCGCGACACTCAAGGAAATCCTGGGTGTTGATTCTTACCTGCTTGGCCTGGCAAATCCTGATGCCCGTATTCACTCACCAGATGAGAATATGCTGCTGGAAAACTTCCTCGGTGGGATCAGGATGAACATTCTGCTTATGGAGCAGCTTGCACTTATCTCCTGATATCGTGTCATGGCTTGAAGTTTGCTTCCTGTGGGCTTGAACGAAACGACCAACCTTTTATTATCCTGCACCGATGTCCGCTGACCCTACTGCACTTTATACCCGCAAGAATCCTTTCCCAGCCAAGCTCTCCGTCAATCGCAAGCTAACCGGCTCGGGCTCAGCCAAGGATACACGCCATTTCGAGATCGTTCTTACGGACTCGGGCATCACTTATGAAGTGGGAGATTCCCTTGGCGTCTTCCCGACAAACAATCCGGCCCTGGTTGCCGAGATTCTCGGAGTGCTGGGTCTCACCGGCGAGGAAATCGTTCCTGATACGAATGGCAATCCCGTGACGCTTCGGGAAGCCCTCCTGCACTTCTATGTCATCACCGAGATGGACAAGAAGCTCCTAACCGCCATTGCGGGAAAAGAGCCGGCCGCAGCCAAATTCCTCTCGATGGTGACTCCTGAGGGGAAGGCTGATCTCGACGATTATCTCTATGGCCGGGAGGTGGTCGACGCCCTGCTCGAATATCCCGCAGTCAAATTCACCGCCGAGGAGTTCGTCAAGGTGCTGCGCAAACTTCAACCCCGACTTTATTCTATCGCCTCTTCACAAAAGGCACATCCTTCATCCGTTCATCTGACCGTTTCGGCCGTCCGCTATGAAAGCCACGGACGCAAGAGGGAAGGCGTCTGCTCCACTTTCCTTGCAGATCGCACGGAGACGGTGCCTGTATTTGTTCATGTCGCAAAGCACTTCCGTGTACCCGAAAACACTTCCACGCCTGTGATTATGGTAGGCCCCGGCACCGGAATCGCCCCATTCCGGGCGTTCCTTCAGGAGAGAAAAGTTACCGGCGCCACCGGTAAGAACTGGCTCTTCTTCGGCGATCAGAAAGCCGAAACCGATTTTCTCTACCGCGAGGAACTGGAAGTCTTTCAGGCCGAAGGTGTGCTGAACGAACTTTCCCTTGCCTTCTCCCGCGATCAGGCGGAAAAAATCTATGTGCAGCACCGGATGCTTGAGAAGGCCGATCAGCTCTATGCATGGCTTGAAGAGGGCGCCTATTTTTACATCTGTGGTGATGCCAAACGCATGGCCAAGGATGTCGACGCAGCTCTTCATCGGATCGTGGAAATCTCCGGTGGCAAATCCACCGAAGAGGCCGCTCTCTACGTCAGCGAGATGAAGAAGTTCAAGCGTTATGTAAAGGATGTTTACTAAGCCGAAGTCTGGCTTTCACCCCCCTACATCTTCCCGCTGATATTCATGTCACTTTCCGGATCTCCCGCCCCTCGCGTTCATTTCCTAGGAATCTGCGGCACCGCGATGGGAGCAGTGGCATCAGCCATGAAGGATCAGGGCTGGATCGTATCCGGCTCGGATCATGCCGCTTACCCTCCGATGAGCGACTTCCTCGCCTCGCGCGGGATCGCTGTCTGCTCTGGTTTCCGTCCCGAAAATCTTCCCAAGGAGGATGCCCTCATTGTTGTCGGCAATGCGATCTCGCGAGGCAATCCCGAGGTCGAGGCGGTTCTCAACCGGAAACTGAATTATGCCTCGCTACCCGAAGTGCTGCGCGCCCACTTTCTGAGAGGCCGTCACAATATCGTAATCAGCGGCACACACGGCAAGACGACCACCACTTCCATGACAGCGTGGATTCTGGAATATGCCGGGAAGAATCCCTCCTACCTGATTGGCGGACTTCCTGCCAATCTGGGTCAAGGTGCCTGCCTGCGTGATCCGTCCACTTCACGACATTTCGTCATCGAGGGAGATGAATACGACACCGCCTTCTTCGATAAACGCTCGAAGTTCCTGCATTATCTTCCGGAACTCCTCGTGGTAAACAATATCGAGTTTGACCATGCCGATATTTTTTCCGATCTCGATGCAATCAAGCTGAGTTTCAGGCGTCTGCTCAATATTGTTCCGAGCGAGGGCATGGTGCTCATCAATGCCGATGATCAGAACTGCATTGAAGTGGCGCAGTCTTGCCCCGCCCCGATTGTCGAAGTCGGTTTCTCAGAAAACGCCGCCAACCGAATTCTCCATCCTTGGCAAAGGGATGGAAGCTGTGGGTTTGAACTTTTCACTGAGAAGTTCGATCTGCCGATGTCGGGCGAGCACAATCTCCGCAACGCAGCCATGGCCGTTTGTGCGGCTCATTTCTATGGCATCCCCACGGGCGTGATCCGCGAAGCCCTCCTGAAGTTCCAAGGGATCAAGCGGCGTCAGGAAGTGCGCGGTGTGGTCAACGGGATCACGATCATCGACGACTTCGGCCATCATCCCACAGCTATCCGTCAGACGCTGGAGGGGCTGGCCCAGCGTTATTCAGGATCGCGTCTTTGGGCACTTTTCGAGCCACGATCCAACACCACCCGTCGTGCCATTTTCCAGCACGACCTTCCCGCCGCCTTCGCCGCTGCTCATGGCGTGGTCATCGGCGAAGTGAATCGTGCCGCAGACCTCAAGCCCGAAGATCGCCTTGATGCCAACCGACTCGTGGATGATTTGAAAACAGCCGGCCATCCGGCATTTCATGAAGTCTCTGCGGATAAAATCGTCGAACTCCTGCGCCCACAACTCGAAAAGGGTGATGTCCTCGTCGTCCTGAGCAATGGTGCCTTCGATGGTCTGCACGACAAGCTGCTTCGTGGACTGGCCTGAACTGTTCCACTTGTGGAAGGCTGCCGCATCGAGATCAAAGCAGTTCCCAATGCTCCCAGAAGCGAAGTCGTGGGCTGGCTTGGCGAGGCCCTAAAGGTAAAAATCCATGCCCCTGCGCTGGAGGGAAAAGCCAATCAGGAACTCTGCGGATTCCTTGCCAAAAAACTCGGCCTTCCGAAACGCTCCGTGCGCCTTGCCCAAGGTGATACTTCGCGCAGAAAGCTGATTCAAATAGATGGCCTCTCGCGGGAAGAGGTGGAACGGCTGCTTGTTTAATCAGGGCTTCCTCAGCGGGTGCTTTGCTGAATCTCGATGGTTTGGGTCACAGGCACTAGGATTGGGTTGGGCGACACGGTGATAACCTGCGTGCCAACAGGCTGACCATTCTGATTGTAGACAGGCGCCACCGCACGAATCGGTTGGCCATAGTTCACCATCCCGCTAAGTTCCGTATCCCGCACGGTTGTGTTACCGGAGGCATCCGTACCCGTGGTGACCCCGGTCTGTATCGTTTGAAATCCCGTGGGTGTTGCAGGAACTACGGTCAACCCTCCATTCTGTGCACCGACGACTTGCGGAGCCGCATACTGGGTCGGAACCGGTATCTGTCGACCCACATTCATCGAGGAACGATGGATGATCGCCGGTGGATAGTCTCTGGCTGGCTTCGCCTCATCATCCTCATCGATTGCTGTCCGCAGGGCTGGTCTCGGCGTGACGGTTGGTCTGGCGGTCGCTTTCGGTGAGGGAGAAGGTGTGGCCTCGATCTTGGGCAGGATCGGGGCCTTATTAAGATAATCGCCTGCATCCTTGAGATAAACCGTTCTTCCTGATTTCACAGTCGGTGGGTCGGCAAGGCCTATAGCGCAAAATGAGAATGAGATGCCCGCAGTCGTCAAAATGGTGAGAACTGTTTGCATACGCCTTGTGCCGCATTATCGCATAGATTCCAAGGATAGCGAATTTCTTCCCATATCGGCTGGGGACGACCATGCTTTCCTCATATGAACGAAGTCACGACTGCCGACTCTTCCTCCCACTCCGCCCGTCTCTGTGCTGCCTGCGGGATGTGCTGTGACGGGGTGCTTTTTCACTCCGTAAACCTGCAAAAGGGGGATTCCTCCCGCCAGCTTGCCTCACTCGGAATGAAGCTTCGCAGGAAGAAGGGCATGGAGTTTTTCCTTCAGCCTTGCTCCATGCACAGTGAGAAAGATGGTTCCTGCTCCTGTGCCATCTATGACCAACGCCCGATGCGTTGTCGGCTTTTTAACTGCAAGCAGCTCCTTGCCGTGGACTCCGGCGTCGCAACGGAAGCGGCAGCCATGGAGAAAATCCGCGATGCCCGCGAGCGGGTTACCAAAGTCAATGAACAGATCAATCAGCTTGGCGAATCCAATCTCAACCGCAGCCTCGCCCACCGTGTCGCCCACGCCCTGACCCTACAAAAAGGGGAAGAACGCACACCGCTCCACGATCGTCTGGATGGTGCCATGATCGAATTGGAAGCACTACTAGACAAGGAGTTCCGCCTTTCGTCTTAGGGCTCTCCCCTTGGGATTATCCCGCCTTGCGATACATCTCCAGTTGGCAGTTGAAGCCACCGAGATCGACGGTTTGGCTGTATTCCAGTGTGAGAGAGGGATCGTTGGGACCCATTTGGAGCGGATTGGTAAAGATCAACAAGCCGTCGGGTTTCAATCCACGAGAGGCGACCGCAAAGAAATCCCCAAAGAGTCCCCGCAGATCCTTCACGCGGACGCGTCGACCGAGGGGAGGATTGGAAATGATGAGGGAGATGCTTCCTTCCTTGATCAACTGATCCCGAAAGACATCACGGAAATCGATTTGAATCAAGTTGGCTTCGGTGGAGCTGAGGGTAGCGGCGGAGAAATTGGCCCTGGCCACCTCCAGAGCCCTTGCATCGAGATCCGTGCCGTAAGCCGTGCCCACACCTCCGAGCAGGGCTCGCTCGATAAGCTCCAAAGCTGACCCGCAGAAGGGATCCCAAATGGTCTGACCCTTTCTGCCAAAGGCAGCCTTTGCTGCAAGTCGCGCCATCGCTGCCGCAAGCGGAGGGTGCGAGGCGGCGGCAATGTCATCCTGACGATAGCCAAGGCGCGGGTCGGGATAGAGGCGGGGCCTGAGTTCGACCGAGGCCATGCTCCCAAGGACGCCGACAGGAATCACATCAACCGACCAGAGTGCCTGACGGGCATCATTGAGTATCTCTGGCGCCTTCGCATAAGCCCGCTCGACGACCTGACGGATCGCTCCGCGCTGATGACCTCGGGTAGGAAAATCCAAACGATACCGTGCCGTTCCTTCAGTGGCTGCAAGCATGATACTCCTCGTCCGAGGGGATGCGATCGCTTGGACCAACGCCTCGATCCACTGTTCCCCCTCACCGTTTTGAATCAGTCCCAGGCTGAATCCGACCGTCCCGAAGCATCGCAGCTCATAAAGCATTCCGAGGGAAAACGATCTCCGTGGTGTCAGCGTCACACAGCCAGGACGCACCTCTCCGATCTTGAAAATACCATCATCCAACTTCTCCTCGATTTCTTCCCGAACGATTCCCTCCAATCCCCGTCGGCAGCGCAGAAAGATTCTCATCCCGGCATCCGCTGGCAAAAGGGCCTCGAGCTGGATGCTTCCGGGATTCTCTTTCCTCAACACGGCTGCTTTCACTTTCTGCTCCGTCACACACGACAAATCATCGCCTGCCAATGCCAGCGTCGCTTCACCACCGACCTTTTCGAGCGCTCGACCCAGATGGTGCTTCTCCCGTTCCGGACCCGATGCCTTCAGCAAGGAAATCATCCGCTTTTCCGCCTCCTCACTTGCACCGATCTTCGGAAGGGCCGTCATGGCATAGCGGCGGATTTTTTCCTGAGGGTCCGCGAGCAATGCCGTCAGCCATGCGCGCACGGCTACCTTTTCCTCTACCGTTCCGAAACGGAAAAAGACCGATCCGACGGCACGGATAACGGCCACCCTTTCCATGCGCTCCCGCGGTGCGGCCGCATTGAATCGGGCAACCTCATCCTCCCAAAGCTTCTCTTTTGGGAGATCGCGTAACTTCTTATAAAGATCCTGATCGGACTTCATACTATTGTGAGAATCTTAGAAACATAGAGCAGGATGAAGAGCGCAAGGATGAAAAAGACTCCGCCCATAACCAACACTCCACGTGTGTCGTAAGGCTGATCAGACTCGCTGCGAATCCGTTTGGTTGTGCTCATGAACCGTCCGGTTGAAAGCAGGATCACGAGTAGGCCCATGGAGACCATGCCGATCCCCGCCTCCCGCCCCACAGAGCCGGTGATTGGCAGCCTTCCCTCTCCCACAGTCTTCTCAAACATCTTCAGAAACAGATCGAAGCGCTCCAGCATGAATCCGAAGGCGATCAAGGCAAGGGCCGTTCGCAGCCACGCCAGATAAGTCCGTTCATTCGCAGCAAAATCGTTGAATTGCTTGATCATCAACAAAGCCTATCGGCGGAAGGGCATCGGCTAAAGATTAATAGATTCGTGTTGCATGGGCTTGATTCCCAGCTTTGCTGAACCTATTGCGTTGGTGATACCTTGTGAATCCCTCCCTCAGAAATTTGCTCTTCTTTCTGCTGCTTGTATCTTATGCACAAGTAGCAGAGGCATCCATGGTATCGGAGAAAATCCCGGCCTATGACCGGCTCTTCCATCGATCCTCCGGATGGATCGGGGCGGATGCCGACTACTCGGTGTCGTTGGGTAAAAACCGTGTCCTGTGGCTCTTTGGGGATACCTTCCTCGGCAAAGTGCGCGATGGTCGGCGCGTTCCAGTCGCCATGATCAATAACAGTATCGGCATACAACATCGATTGGATCCTGAGACCGCCCGAGTGCATTTTTTTTGCGGCTCATCTTCCAACGGCGAACCGCGGTCATTGATCGTCCCAAAGAACGCACAGCGATGGTTTTGGCCTGCAGACGGAGTGATGGAGCGTAACCGTCTGTCTGTATTTCTTTCCGAAATAGAGCGAACCAGCGCTCCTTCCGCTTTCGGTTTCCGACAGATTGGAACCACTCTCTGCAGGGTTGCCAATCCGCTTGATCTACCAACAGTATGGAAGTTCTCCTTACGGAAAATTCCTTTCACAAAATTCTCCCCCGGCGAAAACAGAATCTTTGGCGCGGCCATCCTCAAGGCAGACGGCTTCGTTTATCTCTACGGCTTGCGTGAACGCCCTTGTCATGACAAGTCGATGATTCTGGCGCGCGTCTCGAAGGGTCATCTGGAGGATTTCCACCGGTGGCGGTTTTATACCGGCAAAGAATGGAGCAGGCTGTCATTACATGCTGCCGATCTCTGCCCGGATGTCGCCAACGAGTACTCCGTCTCGTGGTTGCCCGCTCTCCATCGTTATGTCCTGATCTGCACGCCCAACGGTTTGTCCAGGAACATCATCGCCCGTACAGCTCCCAACCCATGGGGGCCGTGGAGTAAAGCAACGATCGTTTACCGCTGCCCGGAAGCGACATGGGGTGACGGCATCTTCTGCTACGCTGCCAAAGCCCACCCGATGCTCTCTACGGCACCAAACGAATTGATCGTCACTTACGCAGCCAATGCAACAAACCCGGAAACACTCCTGAACGATGACCGCCTTTACTGGCCACGGTTTGTCCGGGTGAAGTTTTGAATTCTCCCATCGAAGACTTGGTGGATTGACCATCCGTTTGCGCATTACTTGCAGAGACACTGTCTCTCTTCTCTTGGCCTTTTTCGGTTCTTGGCATAGAACCAGTTGATTCCCTATGTACAAGATCTCCTTCCTTAGTATTGCGCTCCTTTCACTCTCCCTCTCGGCCTGCACGAGTCATCTGGACCGCAAGGAGCAGTATCTTGAGCAGGCGGGATTCCGCGCTGTGACTCCCAAAACCCCAGCACAGCTCGCCAAGGTGCAGAAACTACCCCAGGGACACATCACCCAAGTCACCAAGAATAGCAAAACTCTCTTCATGCTTGCCGATGGCCGCAAGAACCTCCTGCTGGTGGGGGGTAACACCCAGTTTGAGCGTTACCAGCACCTCCTCTACAAAAAAGAAATCAATCCGGACATCGCCAACGAAAAGGCGATCAAGTTGGAACAGGCAGAGTGGGCGGATTGGAGCGGATTATACGGCCCGATGGGTGATCCCATGATGGGCCCTATGTTTTATTGAGCGTTTCGCTTACAAATTTGGCCAACACTATAGCCAACATTGCTATAGGAATGATTCTTCGTCTAATTACGAGTTAGGCGTTTCTACAACGACTTAAAACCAGTTCACCTCCATAAAATCAAATGAAAACATTATACTCCATTATAGTAACCGCAGTTTTAACATATTCTGCTCTTGCTGCGCCGAAACTTCAGGTTGAGACGACTATTGCAACCGGTAACAGTCAAATACTTAGCATGCCCACACTAATCGTAGAGAACGGAAAAGAAGCGTCCGTAACTATCGGTAGCCAAGACTCAGAGCTAAAATACTCCCTTACTGCAACCCTTCTTACTGAAAACAGAGTCGACATTCGGATGGTTATTACTCAATCGAGCGCAAACAAGACCAACACCCTCGGAACTCCTGAAATTATCGCTCACCTTGATTCTGTTTCTTCTCTAAAAACTGCAGAATTAGTGTTTACGGCAAAAACCTCTCTCATGGATTGATCGCAACGCGCTAACTAGGCGCTTCAGCCAATACCCTCCGGGCATTGGCTGATCTTTTTCGTGTAGGCGCAGTGAAATTGGATGGAGAGCAATGCGGCCCTGAACCAAGCCTCTGGGTAGAGGCGTGGAGAATTTGTCGAAGGCAAAACCTGAGTGTCGGCACCGCTTTGTGGGAACAAAGTGCCGTTTAAAGGCTGTAGTATACCTACTGCAAGCGCAGGCCAACGCAGCTATCCGCCAAAATAACCAGACAGCGCAGCCTAAGCTGTGCGCCCACAGCAGGATTTGAATTTCTTGCCGGACCCACAAGGACATGGATCATTCCGTCCCACCCTTGGTGCTTCCCGTTTCGGCTGGGGTGCCGCAAAAGCGCGATCCATCTCGGCCTGCGCTGCGGAGACGGGAGCGGCTTGCGGAGCGGAAACATTCTGCTGAGCCTGCGTAGCTCCACCTTGGGAGGGTTCGAGCAGATCCCTCTGCATGAGATGCTGCGGCAGGGAAGCAAGGAGTTGTTCAAAGGCCTGAAGATTCGTTGTGCTGCGGAAGAGGTTGTTAATCACTTCGTTCTTAATGTTGTCCATCAACTCAACGAAGATGGCATAGGCCTCGGTCTTGTATTCCGTCAGCGGATCTTTCTGTCCGTAGGCGCGGAGATAGACGGCCTCTCTAAGGCTGTCCATGGCGTAGAGGTGCTCCTGCCAGAGACGGTCGATGGCATTGAGGATGACATATTTCTCCAAGCCGCTGCGGGCGGCTGCATCCTCGATGGCGGCCTTGCGGTCGTAAGCCTCGATGATGGTCTGTAGCACGAACTGGCCGTTCTCTTCGATGGAGCGGGTCTCAAAGGCGCATTTCTCCGCCGTGAGTCCCACCGGGAAGGTAGTGTTGAGCCATTGTACCAGTCCCGCGACATCGGCTTCGGAATCGTTCTCGGTGATCAGGAATGCGGCCACTTTTTTGGGCACTATTTCGGTGATGACTTCGTGGATGAGGCTGCGCGGATTCTCCGCATCCATAACTTCGTTGCGGTAGCCGTAGATGACTTCCCGCTGCTGGTTCATGACATCGTCGAACTCAAGTGTGCGGCGGCGCATGAGGTAGTTGCGCTGTTCGACGCGTTTCTGTGCGGTCTCGACGCTCTTGTTGAGCCAAGGATGCTCAAGCTCCTCTCCCTCCTTCATGCCGAAGGTCTCCATGATCTTGGTCATGCGGTCGGCAGCGCCGAAATTACGCATGAGGTCGTCCTCGAAGCTGATGTAGAAGCGTGAGCGGCCAGGGTCTCCCTGTCGGGCGCAACGCCCACGGAGCTGGCGGTCGATGCGGCGGGATTCATGCCGTTCGGTTCCGAGCACATAGAGTCCGCCGAGTTCTGAGACCCCCTCCCCGAGTTTGATGTCGGTGCCGCGGCCAGCCATATTGGTGGAGATGGTGATGGCCCCGCGCTGTCCGGCACGGGAGACAATCTCCGCCTCCTGCATGTGGAACTTGGCGTTCAGGACGGTGTGCGGAATTTTCTCTCTCTTGAGCATCCGGCTCAGAAGTTCGGAAGATTCAACGCTGGCCGTGCCGACAAGAATGGGTTGGCCCCGGCCATAGGCGACCTTGATTTCCTCGATTGCAGAGTTGAGTTTTTCGCGACGCGTCTTGTAGATGCGGTCGTTTTCGTCGAGACGGGCGATGGGTCGGTTGGTCGGAATGACGGCGACTTCGAGTCCGTAAATGTCGTGAAATTCATTGGCCTCGGTTTCCGCTGTTCCGGTCATGCCGGAGAGTTTCTCGTAGAGTCGGAAGTAGTTCTGAATGGTGATCGTCGCCATGGTCTGTGTCTCGCGATCAATCTGAACCCCCTCCTTGGCCTCGACGGCCTGGTGGAGTCCATCACTCCAGCGGCGTCCCGACATTTTACGCCCGGTAAAGGTGTCAACGATGATGACCTTGTTCTCCTCGACGACATATTCGACATCCTTCTCGTAGAGGCAGTAGGCCTTGAGGAGTTGGGCGATGTTGTGCATCCGCTCGGCGGAGGTGTCGCAATGCTGCTGTGCGGCGGCTTTTCTTGTCGCTTTTTCGGCGGCACTTAGAGTGGGATCGGATTCGATATCGGCAAATTCCGTGAGCAGATCGGGGAGGACGAAGGCATTCGGATCGTCTGGATTGAGGAAGGTGCGTCCCATCTCGGTGAGATCGGCCTCCTGCTGTTTCTCCTCGATGGTGAAATAGAGCTCCTCCTTGAGCGCCACCAAAGCATCCTTGGATGTATCCTGATAAAAGGAGAGTTCGGCCTTGTCGGTAAGACGGCGCAGCTCGGGGTCTTCCATGGCACGAAGGAGTCCCTTGTTGCGCGGCTGGCCAAGCTTGACCTTGAAGAGGGCAAGGCCGGCGGCCTCTTTCTCCCCTTTTTCCAAGAGTTCCTTGGACTCCACAACGAGGCGGTTGATGAGTGCCGTCTGTTTGCGAACCAGCTGCTCTACAAGCGGCTTGAAGCGGTCAAACTGATGGGTCGAAACGGTGGAGGGGCCGCTGATGATGAGCGGCGTGCGGGCCTCATCGATCAGGATGGAATCCACTTCATCGACGATGGCGTAGTAATGCCCGCGCTGTACCTGCTGCTCCCGGCTGGTAGCCATGCCATTGTCACGGAGGTAGTCGAATCCAAACTCGCTGTTGGTGCCATAGGCGATGTCACATTCGTATTGGGCGCGGCGATTCTCCGGTGCCTGATCATTCTGGATGATGCCTGTCGTGAGACCGAGAAATCCGTAAAGCTGCCCCATGCACTCCGCATCGCGCCGGGCAAGGTAATCATTGACCGTCACCACATGGACGCCACGGCAGGTGAGGGCGTTGAGATAGACGGGGAGGGTGGCGACGAGGGTCTTTCCCTCACCGGTGGCCATTTCGGCGATGCGTCCCTTGTGAAGTACCATGCCGCCGATGAGTTGCACATCGAAGTGCACCATGTTCCAGGTGTAGGGCTGATCACAGACGATGAACCCCATGCCGCACATCCGGCGGGCCGCATTTTTGACAACGGCAAAAGCCTCAGGCAGGATTTCGTCGAGCCGCTTCTTGAGCAAATCAGGATCCTCGATCTGCTTAAGCTCAGCCTTCCAGGCAGCGGTCTTTTCGCGGAGTGCCTCGTCGGGTAGTGATTGAAGGGTGGCTTCAATCTGGTTGATCTTGGCGACAGTTGGAAGCATCCGGCGCACCTCGCGCTGGTTCTTGGAACCGACAATTTTTTTGAGAATCCAGTTAAGCATGAAAAATGGGCCTGTTAAGGAAGCACTGATTTAATCGCATAGAGACCGTTGCGGCAAGAAGGGGTCGCCGACAAGGCGGCTTCGCGCAAGCATCCCCGCAGTGGGCTGTAAACACGAAGCCTACGCAGTCGCCGACCTTTTATCGCCGTAACCCGAAGGGCTGAAGCCAGTTGTCGATTTTTGT